>NZ_JBDGON010000014.1:0-107577 GCF_057751355.1 Salmonella sp. FC25216
CAACTCACTGGCCCGGAAGCCATGAATAAACGCCATCAGGATTAAGCAGCGGTTTCTTTCCGGGAAGGGCATTCTGTCAGTCGCTGACAGCAGTTTTTCGATCTCTTCTTGAGTAAGATATTTTCTTTTCACAAAACAAATCCATCATAACAAAATGAGTAATATACTAAAAAATCACTGATCAGATGAGTTTAATTTTCGCTAAAAAAAGTTGTTACGCGTAAACAGCTTAAAATCCATATACCTGGCAATCTGGCACGCTATCCATGACGTGATAGTAAAACAGCGAATCAATCTGGCTTCAGTCTCCTGATAAGTCATCATGACGAGGAATATAAATGCTAAAAATGAGGCTATCGTGAGGTAAATCAATCAGAAAGTGTTTATAAAGAGTCAAGTAACTTACCCGCCCCGGACATTTAATTAGATGGCGATAGCTAACAATCTCATAAAGATTTTCAAAAATTCTGCTGCTGACAACAATAAACTCGTCATACTGACTATTACAGCATCACTGAGTTATTTTTAAAATAATATATTAAGAGGGGATTTATGTAATATTGAATAAATCCCCCTTCTTAACATTAAGTGAGCGGTATACGATAAACTTTAGCAGACGGAATATAATAGCTTCAATCGTCTGGCTCTCCGGCAATAACGTGTATATTACACGCATTAAACGCGGCGCGTAGCCTGCGTGCGAACGCAAGCGCATACTCGCCGTCGCCATGAATGCACACCGTTTGCGCCGTGACAGTCGTCCACACGCCAGTAACGCTTTTCACTCTCCCGGTTTGCACCATATCCAGCGTTTGCGCCAGCGCCTGCCCTTCGTCGTGAATCAGCGCGCCAGGCTGCGTGCGCGGCACCAGGCTACCGTCGGCCTGATAGCCGCGATCGGCAAACACCTCCTGCCGCGTCGTCAGACTATAGCGCTCACCGGCTCGGATCAACTCACTGCCCGCCAGTCCAACCAGAATCAATGACGGATCATAGTCGTGTACCGCTTTCGCAATCGCCTGTGCCAGACGGGGATCTTTCGCCGCCTGGTTATAGAGCATACCGTGCGGTTTGACATGGCGCATCACGCCGCCTTGCGCCTGAGCAATCGCCCCCAGCGCGCCGATTTGGTACAGCGTCTGGGCGTATACCATTTCCGGCGGCAAAACCATCGCCGTCCGCCCAAAATTATCCCGATCCGGAAAGCTGGGATGCGCGCCGATCGCCACGCCGTTTTTCAGCGCCTCGCGCACGCAGGTCAGCATGGTTTGCGCATCGCCGGCGTGAAAACCACAGGCGATATTGGCGGAGGAGACCAGCGTTAATAATTCGCCGTCGCTGGCGCAACCTTCGCCCACGTCCGCATTTAAATCAATTTTCATGCTGAAGTCGCCAGGTAAGCTGTTCCAGATAGCGCTGACGCTCGCGACGCGCGTTGAGCGCCTCTTCCAGCGAACATTGCACAAAATGGATCGGTTGCCCTAGCGGGATTTGCGCCAGATGGTACATATCCGCCTCGATGATGCAGGCAATACGCGGATAGCCGCCGGTAGTCTGGGCATCATTCATCAGCACAATAGGTTGACCGTTGTAAGGCACCTGCACGACACCGGGCAGCAAACCGTGCGACAGCAGTTCGCGATCCGTTGTCCGCGTTAACGATTGTCCCTGCAAACGATAGCCCATGCGATTACTTTGCGGACTGAGTTGCCACGGCGAACGCCAGAACGCTTCTTGCGATGCGCGATCGAACTCACGGTATTCCGGCCCCGGCAGCGCACGAATGCGATTACCCCACAGTAACTGTTTCACGCCCTGCGGCCCGCTAAACTGCCGCGATGGTTTGCCCGTCGCCAGCCGATCGCCATCTTTTAGCAGCCGCCCTTCCAGCCCACCGAGACCGGACTTCAGATCGGTACTGCAAGAGCCCATCACCTCCGGCACAGCAATACCGCCCGCCACCGCCAGATAGCTACGCATCCCGTGAAGCGGTCGATGCAGAGTGAGACGCTGGCCCGCTTTTACCGGCAATCGCCAGCCTGTCCAGACCGGTTGATTATCCAACTGCGCCTCGCAGCCCGCGCCGGTAAGAGCGAACCAGGTCTCATTTTCAAACTCGACGACCAGTTGACCGAGAGTGATTTCCAGCGCCGGGGCATTCGCATCGTTCCCGACCAGGAGATTAGCGGTCTGAAAGGCGGGTTTATCCAGCGCGCCGCAGTGGCTCAGTCCCGACTGACGAAAACCGTGACGCCCGCTGTCCTGCACGGAGGTGTAAATCCCCGCGCGAATAATATTCAGCATATTCCCTCCTTTTGCGGCACAAAGCGTACGCTATCGCCAGGGCGTAGCAGAACCGGAGGCTCCCGCATCGGATCGAATAACTTCAACGGCGTGAGGCCGATCAGTTGCCAGCCGCCCGGCGTGGATAATGGATAAATACCCGTCTGTGCGCCGCCGATGCCGACAGAACCTGCCGGAACCTGCAGGCGCGGCTCCGCGCGTCTGGGCATATGGAGCGGTTCTGGTAAATTCCCAAGATAGGGAAAGCCAGGCTGAAAGCCTAAAAACCAGACGACATACTCAACGGACGCATGTAGCTCCACGACCTGCTTTTCACTCAAACCGCTGTGCCGCGCCACCGCCGCCAGATCCGGCCCGCCTGCGCCGCCATAGATCACCGGGATCTCAACCGAACGCGAGTCCGGCTCCAGCGCCTCGCTCTCTTCCCACCAGCGCTGCAGACGCTCAATCGCATCCAGCGCCAGAGTTTGCGGTTCCCGCAAGATCACGGTGATATTGTTCATCCCAGGAATCGCTTCCACCACGTTCGGCATATCGACCAGACGCTGCGTCAGACGCCAGATGCGTTTCTGGCTCGCCAGCGTAATTGGCGGTTCAAGTTCCAGGACGACCGCCGTTTCGCCTAACAGATAACAACGCGCTCGCTGCACTTTATTGCCTCTCAGTTATGCCGGGTTAGGGATATCAATAAACGTCACATCCAACTCCGTGTTTTCGTTCAGCCATTCGCTCAGGGCGCGAATACCGCCGCGTTCAGTGGCATGGTGCCCGGCGGCATAAAAATGCAGCCCCTGTTCGCGCGCGGAATGAATGGTCTGTTCAGACACCTCGCCGGTAATAAAGGCGTCAACGCCGAAGCGGGCGGCGCTATCAATAAAACTTTGTCCGCCGCCGGTACACCAGGCGACACGCTGGACATTCCCTGGCCCGGTATCGCCGCACCATAGCGGTTTACGCCCCAAACGCGCTTCAATCCATGAGGCCAGTTCCAGCCCCGGCACCGGCATTGAGAGCTCCCCCCACGGCACCAGCGGCTCAATCTCTCCTTTCACGGTAATACCCAATAGCGTCGCCAACTGCGCATTGTTGCCCAGTTCAGGGTGCGCATCCAGCGGCAGATGCCAACCGTAAAGGTTAATATCATTTGCCAGTAACGTTTTTAAGCGACGGCGTTTCATGCCGCGAATAACCGGAGACTCGCCTTTCCAGAAGTAACCATGATGAACAATGACCGCATCGGCCTGCAAACGCACCGCCTCATCGAGCAGCGCCTGACTTGCGGTCACGCCGGTAACGATTTTCTGTACCGTCTCTTTTCCTTCGACCTGTAAACCATTCGGCGCATAATCACTTATCGCCGCACTGTTCAGCTTGTCGTTAATCAGTTGTTCCAGCTCGGTGTTTTTCATCATCGCTTCCTTTAACCCACGTTCTGCTTTCCCATTACGGGTTCAGCCTCCGTTAACATAGCCTCCCGTTAGCAGTTCGTCGATAAACATTTGTTTGACACATCAAGAAACAATCACCCCCTGGTTTGGTGCAAATTACTTAGCAAAACACGATCGGTTTCATGTATATTTATGCAATCAGAACGCATATTGCAGAAGAAATCAGTTCTGTATCAAGTTGGTAACTTTAAGGAAACACGGCGATACGGCAGGCTTAATAAGTCCACAAAGAAAGGCATTATCTGAGAATGTCTATTTCTTGCCACAGCGCCTCTATCCCGGAAATACGATGAATAAACAAGCATCTCAACCCCGCGCCATTTACTACGTTGTCGCCCTGCAAATTTGGGAGTACTTCAGCTTTTATGGTATGCGCGCCCTGTTGATTCTTTATCTCACCAATCAGCTAAAATACGACGATAACCACGCCTATGAGTTATTCAGCGCTTATTGTTCGCTGGTCTACGTAACGCCGATTCTTGGCGGCTATCTGGCGGATAAGGTGCTTGGCAACCGAATGGCAGTCATGCTGGGCGCATTTTTAATGGCGGTCGGTCATTTAGTGCTGGGCGCCAGTGAGATCGCGCCGACATTTCTTTATCTGTCGCTGGCGATCATTGTCTGCGGCTACGGCCTGTTTAAATCGAATATTAGCTGCCTGCTGGGCGAACTGTACCAGCCGGAAGATCCGCGCCGCGACGGCGGGTTCTCGCTGCTTTACGCGGCGGGCAATATTGGTTCGATCGTGGCCCCTATCGCCTGCGGCTATGTGCAAGAGGAATACAGTTGGGCAATGGGCTTTGCGCTCGCCGCCATTGGTATGCTGGCGGGACTGGTGATCTTCTTGTGTGGGAATCGTCATTTCACCCACACCACCGGCGTTAATAAAGCCGTGTTGTGTGCCAGAAACTACCTGTTGCCGAACTGGGGCTGGCTGTTAATTCTGCTGGTAGCGGCGCCATTGCTGATTACCGTTCTATTCTGGAAAGAATGGTCGGTCTATGCCTTAATCGTGGCGACCGCGATCGGCCTGGGCGTGCTGACAAAAATTTATCGCCAGGCGCAAACGGCAAAACAGCGCAAAGAGCTGGGGCTGATTGTCACCCTGACCCTGTTCAGTATGCTGTTCTGGGCGTTTGCTCAGCAGGGCGGCAGTTCTATCAGCCTGTATATCGACCGCTTTGTGAACCGCGATATTCTGGGCTATTCCGTTCCCACCGCCATGTTCCAGTCGGTGAACGCCTTTGCCGTGATGCTGTGTGGGGTCGTATTGGCCTGGCTGGTTAAAGAGAGCGTAAGCGGTAATCGCACCGTGCGTATCTGGGGAAAATTCGCGCTGGGTCTCGGTCTGATGAGCGCCGGATTCTGCATTCTGACCCTGAGCGCGCGCTGGTCCGCCGCTTATGGGCACTCTTCAATGCCGCTAATGGTGCTGGGGCTGGCGGTGATGGGCTTTGCCGAGCTGTTTATCGACCCGGTCGCCATGTCGCAAATTACGCGCATTGACATCCCCGGCGTCACTGGCGTATTAACCGGAATTTATATGCTGCTGTCCGGCGCGATAGCTAACTATCTGGCAGGCGTCATCGCTGATCAGACCTCGCAAAGCGCCTTCGACGCCAGCGGCGCGGTTAATTACACCATCAACGCCTATATCGATGTTTTTGAACAGATCACCTGGGGCGCTTTAGCCTGCGTAGGCGTTGTCCTGCTGATTTGGCTGTATCAGTCCTTCAAATTCAAAAAACGCTCGCTAGCCGTCGAACCCTGACATCAAAATGCCCGGTAGTCTGCACTACCGGGCCTGCATTACGCCCCTTTTCTCGCTGCTTCATAGGCGGAAAGCGTCGCGATTCTCGCCTGTTTGTGATCCACAATGGGCCGAGGATAATCAAGTGCGACTCCCGATTTTTCTGCCCACCGCCACGGCTCGTGAATTGCTTTTCCGGGGATATCGCGTAACGCCGGTAGCCACCGACGGATAAATTCGCCGTCGCGATCGAACCTTTCCCCCTGGGTCGTGGGATTAAAAATACGAAAATAAGGCGCGGCATCAGTACCGGTTGAGGCGGCCCACTGCCAGCCGCCATTATTGGCGGCAAGATCGCCGTCAATGAGCTGCGACATGAAATAGCGCTCCCCCAACCGCCAGTCAATCAGCAGATCTTTCACCAGAAAGCTGGCGGTAATCATGCGTAAACGGTTATGCATCCAGCCCGTCGCGTTAAGCTGGCGCATCGCCGCATCGACAATGGGATAACCGGTTTCGCCTTTCTGCCATGCCTGAAAATAGTGTGAGTTCTCCTGCCACGTGACGCGTTTTGTCCAGCGGATAAACGGCTGGTGTTTGCATAATGCCGGATACCAGGTCATTAAATGACGGTAAAATTCCCGCCAGATGAGTTCATTCAACCAGATGCTTCCCGGTCCGCCATCCAGCGCCTGCGGCTGCTCCGCCAATAATCGGTGCAGGCACTGTCGCGGCGACAGGCCACCAGTCGCCAGGCTGGCGGAAAGCCGACTGGTGCCTTCAACCGCAGGGAAATCGCGCCGTGACTCATACCCGTCTGCGCCCTGCGCACAAAACTGACGTAACTGCGCGATGGCCGCGTTTTCTTCAACCGGGAAAAGCGCGGCGTCAAACGCCTGTTGCGGGTAGTTAAGCGAGACTGGCGTTAAGGGTGTAGAAAGTGCGCCACTTGCCCGGCTCTTCGGGGCCGGAACGCACGGCGGGATATCCTCTTTTAGCCGTTTCAACCAGGCGTTTTTAAACGGCGTAAAAACTTTATACATTTCATGATTGCCGGTCATCACCGCGCCAGGCGCCAGAATCACACTATCGTCAAAGCCTTCGCAGATGACAGATTGCAGCGTTTTTTCCACCGCCGCATCACGCTGACGCTCGTTAATCTCATACTGATAGTTATAAAACAGATGGCTGACGTCATGCTGTCGGCAAACGTTTTCGACCGTCTCAATACTGGCGTTAAAATCCGCCACTTCATGAAACAGCAGCGGAATCCCTTTCTCTGCAAGGGCCGTCTGTAGCGCACTGAGCTGCGCGCTGATGAATGCCGCCTGCCGCGGCGCCATATCATGGGCCTGCCACTGCGCGGGGGTGGAAATATAAAGCGCCAGCACCCGCGCGGATGCATCGCGGCAGGCGGCGGCCAGCGCAAGGTTATCCTGTAAACGCAGATCGCGCCTGAACCAGACTAAATGGGTGGGCATACAACTCCTGAAAGATGAAACGTCACGGCAGAATAGCGTTAAACAGTGTAGACCCTGGCGCATAAAAAAACCGCCAGCGTAGCGGCTGACGGTTTTTCAGGCTGGTCGCGATTAATAAAAGTCGCAGGTGGCTTTTTCAGCCTGCGCCATCCACACCGGTTTATCACTGGTTTTCGACCAGACACGGTGCAGATAACTATAAAAACGCGCGCGGTCTTTCCAGAAGAGCATCACCGGCAGCGCCAGCACGCCTGCGGTCACCGCGAAAGCACGACGGACAAAAATGACATGCGCCGGATAGTCTTTATAGTGTTCCATACGTTTCCCCCTTTATACCGACGCTACCCGCCTCGGTATAGATTGAATCGGTGAATAGCACCGAAAAATTGAACCTCGTTACCTGATTAAAATAGTACCGCTTTCGGTGTAATTTTACTACTCATCCGACCACTTATTTTCTCGCTTTTCCAGCAGATTTACATTTAAAGCGTAAATTAGTTACAAAAAAGTTAAATTAATACTAATCATTAGTTAAATAATGGTCTTTGCCATTTTTATATTTTTTTTACACTCCGCCCGCCAATTTTTGCGAAATCTTTGCAGCCAAAAAATTACCTTTCTCAGGAGTAAAACAATGCCACTGGAGGTGCTCTGTGAGTGCAGGCGTGATAACCGGCATCGTGCTGGTTTTCTTACTTTTGGGTTATCTGGTCTATGCCCTGATTAATGCGGAGGCGTTCTGATGGCCGCGCAAGGATTTTTACTGATCGCCAGTTTTTTACTGATTTTATTTGTACTGGCGAAACCGTTGGGTTCGGGCCTGGCAAGGCTCATCGCCGCCGTTCCGTTGCCGGGCGTGGCTGGCGTTGAGCGTGTCCTCTGGCGGACTCTTGGCATTACCGACCACGAAATGAACTGGCGTCAGTATTTACTGGCGTTACTGACGCTCAATCTGCTGGGACTGGGCATCCTGTTTTGCCTGCTATTCTGGCAGGAGTGGCTACCCTTAAATCCGCAGCGGCTACCGGGGCTGCCCTGGGATCTGGCGCTGAATACCGCCGTCAGCTTTGTCACCAATACCAACTGGCAAGCCTACAGCGGCGAAAGCACGCTGAGCTACTTTAGCCAGATGGCGGGGCTAACGGTGCAAAACTTCCTGTCGGCGGCGACCGGGATTGCGGTGGTTTTTGCGCTTATCCGCGCCTTTACGCGCCAGAATATGCACACGCTGGGTAATGCCTGGCAAGATCTGGTACGTATTACGCTATGGATATTATTTCCTGTCGCGTTAATTATCGCGCTGTTTTTTATTCAACAAGGCGTACTGCAAAACCTGTCGGCTTATCAGCCCATTACCACCCTTGAAGGCGCTAAACAGCTCTTGCCGATGGGGCCGGTTGCTTCGCAGGAGGCGATCAAAATGCTTGGCACCAACGGCGGCGGTTTCTTTAACGCCAACTCTTCGCATCCGTTCGAAAACCCCACCGCGCTTACTAATCTGGCGCAGATGCTGGCGATATTTTTGATTCCAGCCGCGCTCTGTTTCGCCTTTGGCGAAGCGGCGGGCGATCGCCGTCAGGGACGCGCACTACTGTGGGCAATGTCATTCATTTTTGTTGTCTGCGTAGCGGTAGTGATGTGGGCGGAAGTTCAGGGAAATCCACATCTGTTGGCGGCAGGCGCGGACAGTAGCGTCAACATGGAAGGTAAAGAAACCCGCTTTGGCGTGCTGGCCAGCAGCATGTTTGCCGTCGTCACTACCGCGGCATCCTGCGGGGCGGTAAATGCCATGCACGACTCGTTTACCGCACTGGGCGGTATGGTGCCGATGTGGCTGATGCAAATTGGCGAAGTGGTCTTCGGCGGCGTCGGTTCAGGTCTGTACGGCATGTTGCTGTTTGTCCTGCTGGCGGTGTTCATCGCTGGGCTGATGATCGGCCGCACGCCGGAGTATCTGGGGAAAAAAATCGACGTGCGCGAAATGAAGATGACCGCGCTGGCGATTCTGGTCACGCCGATGCTGGTCTTGTTGGGTTCGGCGCTGGCAATGATGACGGATGCCGGGCGCAGCGCAATGCTAAACCCTGGCCCGCACGGTTTTAGCGAAGTGCTGTATGCCGTCTCCTCTGCGGCCAATAACAACGGTAGTGCCTTTGCGGGTCTGAGCACTAACTCGCCTTTCTGGAACTGTCTGTTGGCGTTCTGCATGTTCGTCGGACGTTTCGGCGTGATTATTCCTGTCATGGCCATCGCCGGATCGCTGGTCAGTAAAAAAGCCCAGCCGGCTAGTCCGGGAACGCTGGCGACCCACGGCGCGCTATTTATTGGACTGCTCATCGGCACGGTACTGCTGGTCGGCGCGCTGACGTTTATTCCTGCCCTGGCGCTTGGTCCGGTAGCGGAACATTTCTCTTTACCTTGAGCGATGCGGAGTACATTGATATGAGTCGCAAGCAACTGGCGCTGTTTGAACCTGTTTTATTCGTACAGGCACTAACGGATGCCGTAAAAAAATTAAGCCCACGCGCCCAGTGGCGTAACCCGGTGATGTTTGTGGTCTGGGCAGGCAGCGTACTAACCACCCTGTTAACGCTCGCTATGGTAACAGGACAAACAGCGGGAAGCGCCTTGTTCACAGGGGTGATCAGCCTGTGGCTATGGTTCACCGTACTGTTCGCCAATTTTGCCGAAGCGCTGGCGGAAGGCCGCAGCAAAGCCCAGGCAAACAGTCTGAAAGGGGTGAAAAAGACCGCATTCGCTCGCCGCCTGCGCGCCCCGCGCCATGATGCGCAGGCGGATAACGTTCCCGCCGCTGAACTGCGTAAAGGCGACATTGTACTGGTCAAAGCGGGCGATATTATTCCCTGTGACGGCGAGGTAATCGAAGGCGGCGCCTCGGTGGATGAAAGTGCGATTACCGGCGAATCTGCGCCCGTGATCCGCGAGTCCGGCGGCGATTTCGCCTCTGTCACCGGCGGCACGCGAATTCTTTCCGACTGGCTGGTGATTGCCTGTAGCGTCAATCCTGGTGAAACCTTTCTTGACCGGATGATCGCGATGGTGGAAGGCGCGCAGCGGCGGAAAACGCCTAACGAAATTGCCCTGACGATTTTACTCATCGCCCTGACCATTGTCTTTTTACTGGCGACCGCCACCCTGTGGCCCTTCTCTGCCTGGGGCGAAAACGCGGTCAGCGTCACCGTGTTGGTGGCGTTGCTGGTGTGCCTGATCCCCACCACCATCGGCGGGCTACTCTCCGCCATTGGCGTTGCCGGAATGAGCCGAATGTTGGGCGCGAACGTAATTGCCACCAGCGGCCGCGCCGTAGAAGCCGCGGGTGATGTCGATGTGCTGCTGCTGGATAAAACCGGCACTATCACGCTCGGCAACCGCCAGGCGTCCGATTTTATTCCCGCCCGGGGGGTGGACGAACGCACGCTGGCTGACGCCGCGCAACTCGCTTCGCTGGCCGACGAAACACCGGAAGGCCGCAGCATTGTGATCCTCGCCAAACAGCGCTTTAACCTGCGTGAACGCGATGTGCAGTCGCTTCATGCCACCTTTGTTCCGTTTACCGCGCAAAGCCGCATGAGTGGAATTAATATCGATAACCGAATGATCCGTAAAGGCTCGGTGGACGCGATTCGTCGTCATGTCGAGAGCAATGGCGGCCATTTTCCCGCCGATGTCGAGCAAAACGTCGAGAACGTGGCACGTCTTGGCGCGACGCCGCTGGTGGTAGTGGAAGGCTCGCGCGTACTGGGTGTTATCGCCCTCAAGGATATCGTTAAAGGCGGCATTAAAGAACGCTTCGCCCAGCTACGAAAGATGGGCATTAAAACGGTGATGATCACTGGCGATAACCGCCTGACGGCGGCAGCGATTGCCGCCGAAGCCGGTGTGGACGATTTTCTTGCCGAAGCCACGCCGGAAGCCAAGCTGGCGCTGATCCGTCAATATCAGGCGGAAGGACGGCTGGTCGCCATGACCGGCGACGGCACTAACGATGCCCCGGCGCTGGCGCAGGCCGACGTCGCGGTGGCGATGAACTCCGGTACCCAGGCAGCAAAAGAAGCCGGTAATATGGTGGATCTGGACTCTAACCCGACCAAGTTGATTGAAGTGGTGCATATTGGTAAGCAGATGCTGATGACGCGCGGCTCGCTCACCACTTTTAGTATCGCGAATGATGTAGCGAAATATTTCGCCATTATTCCCGCCGCGTTTGCCGCTACCTACCCGCAGCTAAACGCGCTCAACGTGATGGGTCTGCATTCGCCGAACTCCGCCATTCTGAGCGCGGTGATCTTTAACGCCCTGATTATTATTTTTCTGATCCCACTGGCATTAAAAGGCGTGAGTTATAAACCGCTCTCCGCGTCGGCCATGCTGCGCCGTAATTTATGGATCTATGGTCTGGGTGGTCTGGTGGTGCCGTTTATTGGCATCAAAGTAATTGATGTGCTGCTGACCCTGCTGGGTCTGGCGTGAGGTGTATGATGATCGGTTTACGTCCTGCTTTTTCGACAATGTTATTTCTGCTGTTATTGACCGGCGGCGTGTATCCGCTTCTGACCACGGCGCTGGGGCAGTGGTGGTTTCCCTGGCAGGCTAATGGATCGCTGATTCATAAAGGCAATGTGATACGCGGCTCAGCGCTTATCGGACAATCGTTTACCGCCGCGGGATATTTTCATGGCCGGCCCTCCGCCACCGCCGATATGCCTTATAATCCACTGGCGTCGGGCGGGAGCAACCTGGCCACCAGCAATCCCGAACTGGATGCGCAAATACAGGCCCGCGTCGCCGCGCTACGCGCCGCTAACCCCCAGGCAGGCTCCGCGGTTCCGGTTGAGCTGGCGACGGCGTCGGCAAGCGGGCTGGATAATAACCTGACGCCCGGTGCCGCGGCATGGCAAATCCCCCGCGTGGCGGCGGCTCGCCAGCTTCCCGTTGAACAGGTGGCGCAACTGGTTGCAGAATATACGCACAGGCCGCTGACGCGCTTTCTTGGGCAACCGGTGGTAAATATTGTTGAGCTTAATCTGGCGCTGGATGCGCTACAGGGACACAAAGCGAAATGAACGACGAACCCTTGCGTCCTGACCCGGATCGCTTGTTGGAACAAACGCCCCCGCCCCACCGGGGGAAGTTGAAAATTTTCTTCGGCGCCTGCGCAGGCGTCGGAAAGACCTGGGCGATGCTGGCACAAGCGCAGCGGCTGCGAGCGCAGGGGCTGGATGTGGTGATCGGCGTGGTAGAGACACACGGCCGTAAAGAGACCGCCGCACTGCTTGACGGGCTGACCGTCCTGCCGCCAAAACGTCACACGCACCGGGGGCGGCAAATTCGCGAATTTGACCTGGATGCCGCCCTCGCCCGGCGTCCAGCGCTGATCTTAATGGATGAGCTGGCGCACAGTAACGCGCCTGGCTCACGCCATCCTAAGCGCTGGCAGGATATTGAAGAGTTGCTGGAAGCGGGAATCGACGTTTTTACCACCGTGAACGTACAACATCTGGAAAGTCTGAACGATGTGGTAAGCGGCGTCACGGGGATTCAGGTGCGCGAAACCGTCCCCGATCCCTTTTTCGATGCCGCCGATGAAATCGTACTGGTCGATCTGCCGCCCGACGATCTGCGCCAACGGCTCAACGAAGGTAAAGTGTATATCGCCGGTCAGGCGGAACGCGCTATTGAACATTTTTTCCGCAAGGGCAATCTGATCGCCCTACGCGAGCTGGCGCTGCGCCGGACAGCCGATCGCGTGGACGATCAGATGCGCGCCTGGCGCGCGCATCCGGGCGAAGAAAAAGTATGGCATACCCGCGATGCGATTTTACTGTGTATCGGGCATAACACCGGCAGCGAAAAACTGGTGCGTACCGCGGCGCGTCTGGCCTCCCGGCTCGGCAGCGTCTGGCACGCCGTCTATGTCGAAACGCCGACGTTACACCGCTTACCGGAAAAGCAACGGCGGGCTATTTTAAGCGCGCTGCGCCTGGCGCAGGAACTTGGCGCGGAAACCGCCACCCTGTCCGATCCCGCCGAAGAGAAAGCGGTCGTGCGCTATGCCCGCGAGCATAATCTGGGGAAAATCGTCATGGGCCGTCCGGCGTCGCGACGCTGGTGGCGACGCGACGCTTTCGCCGACCGTCTTGCCAGGCGCGCGCCGGATCTCGATCAGGTGATCGTCGCGCTGGAAGACCCCCCTGCCCGCGCGTTGACGCAAGCACCTGATAACCGAACTTTCAAAGAGAAATGGCGTGGACAGATTCAGGGCTGTCTGGTCGCCGTGGCGCTTTGCGCCATCACCACGCTTATCGCTATGCAGTGGCTTGTCACTTTCGACGCCGCCAATCTGGTGATGCTCTATTTGCTGGGCGTAGTGGTGATTGCGCTGCTTTACGGACGCTGGCCGTCGGTGGTGGCGACGGTGATTAACGTGGCGAGTTTCGATCTCTTTTTTATCGCGCCACGCGGTACGCTCGCCGTTTCGGACGTGCAGTATTTACTGACCTTTGCCGTGATGCTGACGGTAGGTCTGGTAATTGGCAATCTTACTGCTGGGGTGCGCTATCAGGCGCGCGTCGCCCGTTATCGGGAACAGCGTACCCGCCATTTATATGAAATGTCTAAAGCGCTGGCCGTCGGGCGTAGCGAACATGATATCGCCGCTACCAGCGAGCGGTTTATCGCCTCGACGTTTCAGGCGCGCAGCCAAATTTTATTACCTGATGCTAACGGTAAGTTGCTGCCTCTCACCCACCAGCAAGGCATAACGCCGTGGGACGACGCGATTGCACGCTGGAGTTTTGATAAAGGCCAGCCTGCCGGCGCAGGCACCGATACCCTCCCTGGCGTGCCTTATCAAATCCTGCCGCTGAAAAGCGCCGATAAAACGCACGGTCTGGCTATCGTCGAACCAGGTAATTTGCGTCAGTTAATGGTGCCGGAGCAGCAACGCCTGCTGGAAACATTCACTCTGCTTGTCGCCAACGCGCTGGAACGACTGGCGCTGACCGCCAGCGAAGAACAGGCGCGTCTCGCCAGCGAGCGCGAAAGTATTCGCAATGCGCTGCTGGCGGCGCTGTCGCATGATTTACGCACGCCGCTGACGGTATTGTTCGGCCAGGCGGAAATTCTGACGCTGGATTTAGCCAGCGCAGGATCGCCCCACGCGCGTCAGGCCAGTGAAATCCGCCAGCATATTCTCAATACTACCCGACTGGTGAATAATTTGCTGGATATGGCGCGTATTCAGTCCGGCGGGTTTAATCTTAAAAAAGAGTGGCTCACGCTGGAAGAGGTCGTCGGGAGCGCGTTACAGATGTTAGAACCGGGTTTATTGCATCCGATTACCCTGTCGCTGCCGCAACAGTTAACGCTTATCCATGTCGATGGCCCCTTATTTGAGCGTGTCCTGATCAACTTGTTGGAAAACGCGGTTAAGTACGCCGGACCGCAGGCCAGTATCGGCATTGATGCTGCGGTTAAGGACAATCGTTTACAACTGGATGTCTGGGATAACGGTCCGGGTATTCCTGCGGGGCAGGAACAGATGATTTTCGATAAGTTCGCCCGCGGCAACAAAGAGTCCGCCGTTCCCGGCGTGGGGCTGGGGCTGGCGATTTGCCATGCTATCGTAGAGGTACACGGCGGCACGCTTACCGCCTATAATCGACCGCAGGGCGGCGCCTGTTTCCGTGTTACGCTGCCGCAAGGAAAGCCACCTGAACTTGATGATTTTCATGAGGATATGTGACAAACGTTCTGATTGTTGAAGATGAACAGGCCATCCGCCGCTTTCTGCGCGCCGCGCTGGAAGGCGACGGCCTGCGCGTGTATGAAGCTGAAACATTACAACGTGGTTTACTGGAAGCCGCCACGCGAAAGCCCGACCTGATTATTCTCGATCTCGGCCTGCCGGACGGCGACGGAATCGATTTCATTCGCGACCTGCGTCAGTGGAGCGCAATACCGGTGATTGTCCTTTCCGCCCGCAGCGAAGAAAGCGATAAGATTGCCGCGCTTGACGCCGGAGCTGACGATTACCTGAGCAAGCCATTCGGCATTGGCGAGTTGCAGGCGCGTTTGCGTGTCGCGCTGCGACGGCACGCCGCCAGCCCTTGCGCCGATCCGATCGTCCGCTTTTCCAGCGTGACGGTCGATCTCGCCGCACGGTTGATCCACCGTGGCGACGAAGAAATCCATCTGACGCCGATTGAGTTCCGCCTGCTGGCGGTATTACTCAATAATGCCGGCAAAGTATTAACCCAACGGCAGTTATTAAACCAGGTCTGGGGCCCTAACGCCGTGGAGCATAGCCACTATTTGCGCATCTATATGGGACATTTACGCCAGAAACTGGAACAAGATCCCACCCGTCCACGCCATTTTATTACCGAAACAGGAATTGGCTATCGCTTTATGCCATGAATAGCTATTCATTATTTTTAAATAAATTATAACTTTTATGTCATTTATTTTCGGTACCGCGAATAATTATTTTCGCGGCGATATTATATTTTATGGAGAATATAAAAAACATTTAATTAACATTGAATAAACAACTTATTATCTCACAGCACGATATGCATAATCGCCGACTAATTATTTTTCAAATGATCGTTTTTTGTTGATCTGGTTCACAGATCGCTGGCGCTTCCTGGATAAAATATCCATGCTTTCAATAAATCAATGAAAGGATCTCAAAATGGAAAATAATAATCGTTTTATGCCCCATATAAGGCGGACAACGCATATTATGATGTTTGCCCACCGTAATAGTTTCGACTTTCATTTCTTTAATGCCCGGTAGTTTTTCTGCTACGGGTACTTCAGCATACAGGTCTTTCCGACCCTTATGTCATTCAGGTCTATTGCCTAAATAACTCGAATTGTTAAAAGCAGCAGTACGGTAATTTCTTTACGCCAATCCCGGTAACCACCTGGTCTGACAGAAGAAATCCCGACTCAGCGCAGTTTTAGTTATCACGGTTTCCGCCTGTATATCGTAGTACTCAACCTCTTAAATCCTGTATTTCCTGCGACCGGACGGGTTAGGGTTTATTACATCTAAAATAAAGCTAATTTACTGATTTTTTATCAGCGGGATAGCTTTTATTTTTTCCGGAAGAATCAGTTTCTCATTCGAGAAATTGAGGGCCTGCTATTACCTGAAATAAAGAGATGAAAAAATGTCAGAATTAAAAATTGCCGTTAGCCGTCATTGCCCGGATTGTTTTTCTACACAGCGTAATATTGTAAATGTTGATGAGAGTCGTTTCATCGACGTGGCTGCCATCGTGTTATCCATCGACGATATTGAACGAGGAAAACTCGATGAAATAGACGCAACGGGTTACGGTATTCCCGTCTTTGTCGCGACACATGACGAAGGGCGCGTACCGCCTGAGTATCTGCCGCGTATCTCTGGTGTATTCGAATATAATGAATCCCGTACTGCTTTCTATGGCCGCCAGTTGGAAACCGCGGCAAGCCATTACGAAACGCAGTTACGTCCGCCGTTTTTCCGCGCGCTGGTGGATTATGTCAACCAGGGCAACAGCGCATTTGACTGCCCGGGGCACCAGGGCGGCGAATTCTTCCGCCGTCATCCTGCCGGTAATCAGTTCGTGGAATACTTTGGCGAAACGCTCTTCCGCTCCGACCTATGCAACGCGGATGTGGCTATGGGCGATCTGCTGATTCACGAAGGCGCACCTTGCATTGCGCAGCAACATGCGGCGAAAGTCTTTAACGCCGATAAGACCTACTTTGTGCTGAACGGGACCTCCTCCTCTAACAAAGTCGTACTAAACGCGCTGTTAACGCCGGGCGATCTGGTACTGTTTGACCGTAACAACCACAAATCTAACCACCACGGCGCATTATTGCAGGCGGGCGCAACGCCAGTTTATCTGGAAACCGCGCGTAACCCGTATGGTTTTATCGGCGGCATCGACGCTCACTGCTTCGAAGAAGATTACCTGCGCGAGCTGATTAACGAAGTCGCACCGCAGCGCGCCCGCGAGGCTCGTCCGTTCCGTCTGGCCGTCATCCAGTTAGGCACCTACGACGGTACCATCTATAACGCCCGTCAGGTCGTCGATAAAATTGGTCATCTGTGCGACTACATCCTGTTTGACTCCGCCTGGGTCGGCTATGAACAATTTATTCCGATGATGGCCGATTGTTCGCCGCTGCTGCTGGAACTGAACGAAAACGATCCGGGTATTCTGGTGACGCAGTCCGTTCACAAACAACAAGCCGGGTTCTCCCAGACCTCGCAGATCCATAAAAAAGATAGCCATATCAAAGGGCAACCGCGCTACGTTCCGCATAAGCGCATGAACAACGCCTTTATGATGCACGCCTCCACCAGCCCGTTCTATCCGCTGTTCGCCGCGCTGGACGTTAACGCCAAAATGCACGAAGGCGTCAGCGGTCGCAATATGTGGATGGATTGCGTGGTCAACGGCATCGATGCCCGTAAATTAATCCTCGAAAACTGTCATCACATCCGTCCGTTCGTACCGGAACTGATTGACGGCAAGCCGTGGCAGTCATACCCGACGTCGGAAATCGCCAGCGATCTGCGTTTCTTCCACTTCGTCCCGGGCGAACACTGGCATGCGTTTGAAGGCTATGCCGAACATCAGTATTTTGTCGACCCTTGCAAACTGCTGCTCACCACGCCGGGCATTAATGCAGCGAGCGGCGAATATGAAGACTTTGGCGTTCCTGCCACGATCCTCGCCAACTTCCTGCGCGAGAACGGCGTTGTGCCGGAAAAATGCGATCTCAACTCCATTCTGTTCCTGCTGACGCCGGCAGAAGACATGGCGAAATTGCAACAGCTTGTCGCTCTGCTGGCTCGTTTCGAAAAACTGCTGGAAGCCGATGCGCCGTTAGCGGAAGTATTACCGTCCATCTACAAACAGCATGAAGCGCGTTATGCCGGCTATACCCTGCGTCAGCTTTGCCAGGAGATGCACGATCTCTATGCGCGGCATAATGTGAAACAACTGCAAAAAGAGATGTTCCGTAAATCGCATTTCCCGAAAGTCAGTATGAATCCGCAAGAGGCCAACTATGCCTATCTGCGCGGCGAGGTCGAACTGGTTCGCCTGCCGGAAGCGGAAGGTCGTATCGCGGCTGAAGGCGCTCTGCCTTACCCGCCGGGAGTACTGTGTGTAGTTCCGGGTGAAATCTGGGGCGGTTCTGTCCTGCGTTACTTCAGCGCCCTGGAAGAAGGGATCAACCTGCTGCCGGGCTTTGCGCCTGAACTGCAGGGCGTTTATATCGAAGAACACGACGGCCGTAAGCAGGTCTGGTGCTACGTGATTAAGCCTCGCGACGCGCAGCGCTCCCTGCTGAAGGAGGAAAAATTATGAGTAAACCTAAATCCAATAAAATGGGTGTCGTGCAGCTCACAATTCTGACCATGGTCAACATGATGGGTTCCGGGATCATCATGCTACCGACCAAACTGTCTGAAGTCGGCACGATATCCATTATCTCCTGGCTGGTCACCGCCGTCGGCTCGATGGCGCTGGCATGGGCGTTTGCGAAATGCGGTATGTTTAGCCGTAAATCCGGCGGCATGGGCGGCTACGCCGAATATGCCTTCGGTAAATCCGGCAACTTTATGGCGAACTATACCTACGGCGTCTCGCTGCTGATCGCCAACGTTGCTATCGCCATCTCCGCTGTCGGTTATGGCACCGAGTTGTTCGGCGCCGCGCTGACGCCGATCCAGATCGGGCTAGCGACTATCGCCGTATTATGGATTTGTACCATCGCAAACTTTGGCGGCGCGCGTATCACCGGACAGATCAGTAGCGTTACCGTCTGGGGCGTCATCATTCCGGTTGTCGGCCTGTGCATCATCGGCTGGTTCTGGTTTAGCCCCAGCATGTACGTGGCGTCATGGAACCCGCACCATGTTCCGTTCTTTAGCGCGGTCGGCTCTTCCATCGCGATGACGTTGTGGGCATTTCTTGGACTGGAATCCGCCTGCGCCAACGCAGACGTGGTCGAGAATCCGGAAAAGAACGTCCCCATCGCGGTACTGGGCGGTACGCTGGGCGCGGCGGTCATCTATATCGTTTCGACTAACGTGATTGCCGGGATTGTGCCAAACATGGATCTGGCGAACTCCACGGCACCGTTTGGTCTGGCGTTTGCACAGATGTTCACGCCTGCGGTAGGTAAAGTGATCATGGCGCTGATGGTGATGTCCTGCTGCGGCTCATTGCTGGGCTGGCAGTTCACTATCGCCCAGGTCTTTAAATCCTCCGCTGACGAAGGCTATTTCCCGAAAGTCTTCTCTCGCGTAACGAAAGTCGACGCGCCGGTACAGGGGATGTTGATTATTGTGATTATTCAGACTGGCCTGTCGCTGATGACTATTAGCCCGTCGCTGAATAGTCAGTTTAACGTCCTGGTTAACCTGGCGGTGGTGACGAACATTATTCCGTATATTCTGTCGATGGCCGCGCTGGTTATCATTCAGAAAATGGCGAATGTGCCGTCATCAAAAGCGAAAGTCGCTAACTTCGTGGCCTTCGTAGGCGCCATGTATAGCTTCTACGCGCTATATTCCTCCGGTGAAGAAGCCATGCTGTACGGCTCAATTGTGACCTTCCTCGGCTGGACGTTATATGGCCTGGTCTCACCGCGTTTTGAATTGAAAAATAAACACGGCTGATGGCGTGCCCGGACTGCGGTAACGGCAGTCCGGGTATTTTCACTCTTTGAATAAGATAATAGAAATGAGTAATCCAGAACGGGAAGTCACTGACATAGCAGAAATACTGGCTATTCTCGGTAAACACGAAGTGTGTCGGATAGGATTTAACGACAATCTCTGCCCGTATGTTGTCCCCGTAAATTTTGGCTATGAGTATCAGAACGGGCGCTGGATATTTTATTTTCACGGCGCACGCACCGGGAAAAAGATGCGTCTGTTACGCAAAAACCCGGCAGTATGCATTGAAATGGACGGCGACCACGCATTACTGCGCGCCGATGACCCCTGTGATTATAGCTACGCCTACACCAGCGTTTTCGCCACCGGGCTGGCATCGATATTGCAAACGCGCGAGGAGATGCGCTACGGCCTGGACGTCATTATGCGCCAGACCGATCCGGGAAAAACCTTCAGTTATCGGGAAGATATGATGAAAGCGGTTTGCGTGGTGCGTATTGAATGCGACGCCCTCACCTGCCGCCGACATCTGGCGACTCAGAGCGAATAAGCCAGACATCACAAGCGCTTTATCCGGCCTGGGGGCGATTTATAGGCCTGATAAGCACAGCGCTATCAGGCAAATAGACGTTAATACAAAAAAGGAGCCTTACGGCTCCTTTTTCTTCAGTATCACCCATCAGGCGTTTTTCAATACTTCGCTAACGATTTCAACGGCTTCTTTCTCAATTTGCTTGCGGTGTTCTTCCCCCAGGAAGCTTTCGCAATAGATCTTGTAAGCGTCTTCCGTACCGGATGGACGCGCGGCGAACCAGCCGTTGTCGGTCATTACCTTCAGGCCGCCAATCGATGCGCCATTACCCGGCGCTGCGGTAAGACGCGCGGTGATCGGGTCGCCTGCCAGCGTGCTGGCGCTCACCATTTCCGGAGACAGTTTAGACAATGCCGCTTTCTGGGCCGATGTCGCTGCCGCCTGCAGACGGTTATAGCTCGGCGCGCCAAAACGCGCTGCCAGTTCATTGTAATGCTCTTGCGGGTTTTTCCCGGTAACAGCGGTGATTTCCGCCGCCAGCAGGCACATAATGATACCGTCTTTATCGGTAGACCACGGCGTACCGTCGAAACGCAGGAACGAAGCGCCCGCGCTTTCTTCCCCGCCGAAACCGAAGCTGCCGTCGAACAAACCGTCAACAAACCATTTGAAGCCTACCGGCACTTCCACCAGCTTGCGTCCCAAATCATTCACCACGCGGTCAATCATCGCGGAAGAGACCAGCGTTTTACCGACGGCCACGTCTTTGCCCCACTGCGGACGATGCTGGAACAGATAGTTGATGGCGACCGCCAGATAATGGTTCGGGTTCATCAGCCCCGCAGGCGTCACGATGCCATGACGGTCGTAGTCCGGGTCGTTGGCGAAGGCCAGGTCAAACTTGTCACGCAGCGCCAGCAGACCCGCCATCGCGCATTCGGAGGAGCAATCCATGCGGATCGCGCCATCTTTATCAAGGTGCATAAAGCGGAAAGTTTGATCAACCTGATCGTTAACTAACGTCAGGTTAAGTTTGTAATGCTCAGCGATACGTTTCCAGTATTCGATACCGGAGCCGCCCAGTGGATCAACGCCCAACGTCAGACCGGCTTTCTGAATCGCCGCCATATCAACGATATCCGCCAGCCCTTCGACAAATGGCTGTACCAGATCTACCGCTTTAACGTGGCCCGAAGCCATTGCCGCATCCAGAGAGATGCGCTTAACGCCTTGCAGACCGTCCGCCAGCAGCGCATTGGCGCGATCTTCTACCACTTTAGTGACGTTGGTATCCGCCGGGCCGCCGTTAGGCGGATTATATTTAATACCGCCATCTTCCGGCGGGTTATGCGACGGCGTAATCACAATACCGTCTGCCAGCGGGCCGCCTTTTTTGTTATGGACCAGGATAGCATTTGACACGGCAGGCGTTGGCGTGAAGCCATTATTTTCCTGCACGATAACGTCTACGCCGTTTGCCGCCAGCACTTCCAGCACGGAAATGAAGGCCGGTTCCGAGAGCGCATGGGTGTCTTTCCCCACATAGCAGGGGCCGGTAATGCCGTTCTTCGTCCGCTCCTCAGCAATCGCCTGGGCGATTGCCAGAATATGCGGTTCGTTGAAACTGTGACGACCTGCGCTGCCGCGATGGCCGGAGGTGCCAAATTTCACGGCATGTTCTGCATTCCCTGCCTCCGGTTTCAGTACATAATACTGCGCCGTCAGTTGGGCGACGTTAATCAAATCACTTTGTTGCGCGGGTTGTCCTGCGCGGTTGTGGATTGCCATTGCCTGGTCCTTCTAATGCAAGGATTAAATTGTTCCGCAAACCTTTTCAATCAATTCCGCCGGGAATTGCATTGACTGCATGATATGTTCGATCATGCTGCATTTACGGCCGGTGTTGGTGTTGGTGATCACCCAATACGGCGTGCCGGGAACGTGCTTAGGTTTAGTTTGATTCCCATTTTTCAGCAGCGTTTGTTCATCCGCCGCAAAATAGACGCGCGTGCGGCCATGCAACGACTCCGTCGCCTCCGCAAACGCGTGGTGATCCAGTGAATAGAGTGTAGTCAGAATCAGCATAAAGCGATTGACCGCTTTTTTCTGCTCGGCATATTCGTCAGACAGCAGCAACTCACGCATCGCGCGAACTTTGTCTTTTACCGGATTGACCGGTTTCGCTTCTGCGACGGGTTGCGCCGCAGGCGTCCCTTTCGGTGCCGAAGCAGTTGGCTGTGTAGAGGCGGAAAACTTCAACATACGCCGTAAAATGTCGGATGCGCTCTCGCCGATATGCTTGGTGTGGCTGGCAATATAGCTATAGAGTTCATCATCAACTTCAATCGTTTTCATCTTAATCCAGTGCGATGTCTTTGCTGAATACAAGTCATTGGGATTATAGGAACAAATCCCAACAGCGGATAGCGTTAAGCCCGGCTGACAAAAAAACTCGGAGTAAACCTTAGAGGTTGCAGCCCAGTGGCAGAATGGTCAACATAATACCCTAACCCGACAGAGCGAAAAAAAGAACTTTGCCATGAAATTAAATATCCGAGCGCAATCTGCACAAAACCTGCACAATAATTCCCCCATCGTTCTCGTTCATGGCCTGTTTGGCAGCCTGGACAACCTCGGCGTACTGGCGCGCGATCTGGTGACCGATCACGACATTATTCAGGTCGATATGCGCAATCATGGTTTATCGCCGCGCGATCCGGTCATGGATTATCCGGCAATGGCCCAGGATCTGCTGGATACGCTTGACGCGCAGCAGATCGAGAAAGCGACTTTTATTGGTCATTCCATGGGCGGAAAAGCGGTAATGGCGCTGACGGCGCTGGCGCCCGATCGCATCGATCGTCTGGTCGCGATTGATATCGCCCCCGTGGATTATCACGTTCGCCGCCACGATCGCATTTTCGCGGCCATTAACGCCGTAAGCGAATCCGACGCTACATCCCGCCAACAGGCGGCAGGTATTATGCGCCAGCATCTTAACGAAGAAGGCGTGATCCAGTTTCTGTTAAAATCCTGGGCTGAAGGCGAATGGCGTTTTAATGTTCCGGTATTATGGGAGCAGTATCCGTATATCGTCGGCTGGGAAACCATTCCGGCCTGGGAACATCCGGCGCTGTTTATTCCAGGCGGTAACTCGCCGTACGTGACCGAAGCGTACCGCGACGCGCTGCTGGCGCAATTCCCTTTGGCGCGCGCGCATGTGATAGCCGGCGCGGGCCACTGGGTACATGCCGAAAAACCAGAGGCGGTTCTGCGCGCCATCCGCCGTTATCTGCACGATAAGCGCTAACTGATTAAAAACTCATCGCCTGTGCGCGATTACGCGCGCGGGCGTTGGCGTCGCTTCCTCGCTGATGTATGATGGCGCGCTATCCATCCGGGCATAAGCCTGGCTGATTGTTTCCCCCGAAGTCACCAAAATCATGGCCAAAGAACAAACGGACCGTACGACATTAGATCTGTTCGCGCACGAGCGTCGCCCGGGACGACCTAAAACGAATCCGCTTTCGCGCGATGAACAGTTACGCATCAATAAGCGTAACCAGTTAAAACGCGACAAAGTTCGTGGCCTCAAGCGTGTCGAATTAAAACTCAACGCACAAGCTGTTGACGCGCTGAATGAACTGGCCGAAGCGCGCAACATTAGCCGCAGCGAGCTCATTGAAGAAATGTTAATGAAGCAGCTTATGGCGCTGCGCGGCCAGGGTTTAGTCTGAAAACAAGTTTTGTTTCATATTTCGTGTAGCAGAGCGTGCAGTCCCGCGTGATTGCTGTTTCCGCATATCTGCCTGTTCTGCTATGATTGCCCTTATCCGTGGGCAATTCGCCACCACCATTTCAATAAGTTTCAAGAGGTTATTTTACTCATGGCAATCACTGGCATCTTTTTCGGCAGCGACACCGGTAATACCGAAAATATCGCAAAAATGATTCAAAAACAGCTTGGTAAAGACGTTGCCGATGTGCATGACATTGCAAAAAGCAGTAAAGAAGACCTGGAAGGGTATGACATTCTGCTGCTGGGCATCCCAACCTGGTACTATGGCGAAGCACAATGTGACTGGGATGACTTCTTCCCGACTCTCGAAGAGATTGACTTTAACGGTAAGCTGGTGGCGCTGTTTGGCTGTGGCGATCAGGAAGACTACGCGGAATACTTCTGTGATGCGCTGGGCACTATTCGCGACATTATTGAGCCGCGCGGCGCCACGATTGTGGGTCACTGGCCAACCGCAGGCTATCATTTTGAAGCCTCTAAGGGTCTGGCTGATGACGATCATTTTGTCGGCCTGGCGATTGACGAAGACCGTCAGCCTGAACTGACCGCCGAGCGTGTTGAAAAATGGGTCAAGCAAATTTCGGCTGAATTGCACCTCGACGACATCCTCAACGCCTAATCTTATGCGGCGCAGCATTACGTCTGCGCCGCATCAATAGACAAGACCAATCAAAATAATTGCTACAAATTTGTAACTTTCACACCCATCCCTGTACAATGTCCGGGTGTAATCAGGTGGCGCCAGAATTTGCAGGCAAAACCACAGTTTTATTAACATCTGCGAGAGACTTGCGGTTTTCATTTCGGCATGGCAGTCCTATAATGATACGCATTATCTTGAGTGCAATTTCTGTCACTTCTCTAATGAAGTGAATCGTTTAGCAACAGGACAGATTCCGCATGACTGACAACAATACCGCATTAAAGAAGGCTGGCCTGAAAGTAACGCTTCCTCGTTTAAAAATTCTGGAAGTTCTTCAGGAACCAGATAACCATCACGTCAGTGCGGAAGATTTATACAAACGCCTGATCGACATGGGTGAAGAAATCGGTCTGGCAACCGTGTACCGTGTGCTGAACCAGTTTGACGATGCCGGTATCGTGACCCGCCATAATTTTGAAGGCGGTAAATCCGTTTTTGAACTGACGCAACAGCATCATCACGATCATCTTATCTGCCTTGACTGTGGAAAAGTGATTGAATTTAGTGATGATTCTATTGAAGCGCGCCAGCGTGAAATTGCGGCGAGACACGGTATTCGTTTAACTAATCACAGCCTCTATCTTTACGGCCACTGCGCTGAAGGCGACTGCCGCGAAGACGAGCACGCGCACGATGACGCGACCAAATAAGTATAAATCTTTCGAAGAGCCAACCGCCCGGTTGGCTTTTTTATATCCTCCTCTTTCCTGCTGCTTGATGTTGATTTAATGTAAAAAAACCGCTATCGCATCTCAGGAGAGCAGGAATGGAGCTTCGCCAGTTACGCTATTTCGTGCGTATTATTGAAACCGGCAGTATGGGTAGCGCCGCGCAGGATCTTGATATTGGCGTTTCAGCCTTAAGCCAGCAGATGTCCCGTCTGGAAAACGAGCTTGCCATCCGTCTGTTGCAGCGCACCTCGCGCGGCGTAACGCCGACCAACGCCGGGCTGGCCTTTTATTCACAGGCACAACTCGCCCTGCGTCATGCCGACGACGCGATTCTCGCCGCAAGAGAAGCACGTCTTTCCGGTCATGTGAGCGTAGGAATGGCCCCCAGTACCGCCTCCATACTGGGTATACCTTTTATCCATGCCATGCAGGAAAACTATGCCGATGTCCGACTGCATGTGGTGGAAAGCTTGTCCGGTAATCTGGAAAGAATGATTAATACCCGCCAGATTGATTTAGCCGTTGTCTTTCAAAAAGATAAAATCCTGCGCTGGAGCGCCAGACCGATCCTTGAAGAACAGCTTTTTCTGATTGGCTCCCATGCCCTGCTGGCGGCGCTTCCTGATAACCCGATCACGCCTGAACAACTGGCAGACATTCCGCTCATTATGCCGAGCCAGGGACACGGACTGCGCGGCAGGCTGGACGCTGTATGCCAGGAACATGCGCTTAACGTTGATATCGTTGCGGAAATTGACGGCCTGGCGTTGTTGATGCGCGCCGTGCGCGACGGCCTTGGCGCCACGTTACAGCCCGGCGCGGCGATTTCTCATCTGGATAACGACGCGCTACGCGTGATCGGCGTCCATAATCCGATACTCAGCCGCCCCAACTTTTTAGTCAGCCTGTCGGATGATGAGCTGACGCCCGCCGGTCTTGCCGCCAGAGTGGTACTCACCAAAGTCATGCGTCAGTTAGTCGACGCTGGCGAATGGCCAGGTGCTACCCTTTACGCTTACTAAACCCCTGTTTAGCGCTACCTGATAGCGCGCCGCTTATTTATCCGTATACATTTTAATTACAAATTTAACAAATAGTTAAATGGTACGGGAGCATAAGATGGTTGATGTACTGGTGATAGGCGGAGGCAATGCCGCATTATGCGCCGCCCTGACCGCACGGGAAGCGGGCGCATCGGTTCTGCTGCTGGAGGCTGCCCCGCGGGAATGGCGCGGCGGAAACTCTCAGCATACACGAAACCTGCGTTGTATGCATGATGCGCCGCAGGATGTGCTGGTGGAACGCTATCCTGAAGAGGAGTTCTGGCAGGATCTGTGGCGCGTCACCGACGGCAACACCAAAGAAGCGCTGGCGCGGTTGGTCATTCGCACCTCTTCGCAATGCCGCGACTGGATGCGCAAACATGGCGTTAACTTTCAACCGCCGCTATCGGGGGCGCTCCACGTCGCGCGCACTAATGCATTTTTTATGGGCGGTGGGAAAGCGCTCGTCAATGCCTATTACCGTAGCGCCGAACGGCTGGGCGTGCAGATTCGTTATAACACGCCGGTTCATGCGCTTGAACTTCATGACGGCGAATTCGTAGCAGCGCTGGCGGGCAACGAACGTATTACTGCCAAAGCCTGCGTACTGGCGGCTGGCGGTTTCGAATCAAATCGTGAATGGCTGCGGAAGGCCTGGGGAGAAAACGCGCGCGGCGAATGGCCCGCGGATAATTTTCTGATTCGTGGCACGCGTTTTAACCAGGGCGTATTGCTCAAATTTATGATGGATGCCGGCGCGGATATCATTGGCGATCCGTCCCAGTCGCACTGCGTAGCGATTGATGCCAGGGCGCCGCTGTACGACGGCGGTATTTGTACTCGCGTTGATTGCGTATCGCTGGGTATTGTCGTGAATCGCGACGCCGAACGTTTTTATGATGAAGGCGAAGATTTCTGGCCGAAGCGTTACGCCATTTGGGGGCGTCTGGTTGCTCAACAGCCAGGACAAATTGGCTATTCGATTATTGACAGCAAAGCCATCGGCCACTTTATGCCGCCGGTTTTTCCTGGCGCGCAGGCCAATACGCTGGCTGAATTGGCCTGCCAGTTGGGGCTGGACGCGGAAAAATTTACCCGCACCGTCACGCAGTATAACCAGGCCTGCCAACCCGGTCATTTTGATCATACCTTGCTTGATAACTGCGCCACCAAAAACCTGACGCCGGCGAAAACCCACTGGGCGCGCCCGCTTGATGCACCGCCCTACTACGGTTATGCGCTGCGACCCGGAATCACTTTTACCTACCTGGGCCTGAAAGTCAATGAACGTGCCGCCGTACATTTTGCCGGTCATCCAAGCCGCAACCTGTTTGTTGCCGGCGAGATGATGGCAGGAAATGTACTGGGCAAGGGGTATACCGCAGGCGTAGGCATGTCTATCGGCACAACCTTTGGCCGCATTGCGGGGATAGAAGCCGCCCGCGCGGCGCACAAGGAGGCGCATCATGAAACAGCTTGAAAAATTAATCATTGAGACCACCGTACTTACCGAACCGGAAGCTGAGGTCGAACGCGTCATGCAAGTGTGTAACGCGTGTCGCTACTGCGAAGGATTTTGCGCGGTATTTCCGGCGATGACCCAGCGACTCGAATTCGGTAAAGCCGATGTTCATTATCTGGCGAATTTATGTCATAACTGCGGCGCCTGCCTGCACGCGTGCCAGTACGCACCGCCCCATGAATTTGCCATTAACGTGCCGAAAGCGATGGCGCAAGTCCGCCTGGAAACATATCAACAGTATGCCCAGCCTGCCGCTTTTGGCGCGTTATACCGTCGGGCGGGGATCACCGTCGCGCTGGCGCTGATAGTCGGTCTGACGCTCTTTTTATTACTGGCGATGGCGCTGAAAGGGTCGCTAATTCATCCGCCGTTGGCCGGTGACTTCTATCAAATTTTTCCGCATAGCCTGCTGGCATGGATGTTTGGCTCAGTTTTTGTGCTGGCAATCGGTTTGCTTATGGTGGGCCTAATCCGCTTCTGGCGTGAGATCTCGCCGGGCGTACCGCGTTCGGCGGAGATTGCGGAAGCTTCGCACAATGCGTTAACGCTGAAATATCTCGATGGTGGACACGGCAAAGGCTGTAACGAAGCGGATGATGCGTTCACGCTGCTACGCCGTCGCTTTCATCACTTTACCTTTTACGGTTTTATGCTCTGTTTTGCCGCCACAGTCGTGGCGACGGGCTATCACTACGTCGCCGGTTGGGAAGCGCCCTACCCGTTCTTTAGCCTGCCGGTCATGCTTGGCACGCTGGGCGGTATCGGTCTGCTTATCGGCCCAGCGGGGCTACTATGGCTCAATCTGCGGCGGTCGCCGTTACATGGCGATGCGCGCCAGAAACCAATGGATCGCGGCTTTATTCTGCTTCTGTTCTTAACCAGTCTTACCGGGCTGGCGCTGCTGGCAGGCAGAGACACCAGCGGAATGGGCATACTGCTGGCGCTCCATTTAGGCGTGGTGATGGCACTCTTTCTCACCCTTCCCTACGGAAAATTCGCCCACGGATTTTTCCGCTGCGCGGCCTTACTCAAATGGGCAGTTGAGAGGCGACGCGGAAAACATGCGGGGGATACAGGCAACTGACCCGCAGCATCTTACCCATAAAACAATAAAGACAGTGGAGAGCAAACCCTATGGCACAACACACACCTGCAACATCGCGCGCCGGCACGTTCGGCGCAATACTGCGCGTGACAAGCGGCAATTTTCTTGAACAGTTTGATTTTTTCTTGTTCGGATTTTACGCCACCTATATCGCCAGAACGTTTTTTCCGGCGGAAAGCGAATTTGCCTCATTAATGTTGACCTTTGCCGTCTTTGGCTCCGGTTTTTTAATGCGCCCCATCGGCGCGATTGTGCTTGGCGCCTATATTGACAGAATCGGACGTCGTAAAGGGCTGATGGTGACACTGGCGATTATGGGCTGCGGTACGTTGCTCATCGCCCTCGTCCCCGGCTACCAAACGATCGGCCTGGCGGCACCTGCGTTGGTGCTGCTGGGCCGGTTATTACAAGGATTTTCTGCAGGCGTTGAGTTAGGCGGCGTTTCGGTCTATCTGTCCGAAATCGCAACGCCAGGCAATAAAGGATTTTATACCAGTTGGCAATCCGCCAGTCAGCAGGTCGCGATCGTTGTTGCCGCGTTGATTGGTTATAGCCTGAATCTCACGCTGGGACACGACGCGATATCGGAATGGGGCTGGCGAATTCCGTTCTTTATCGGCTGTATGATCATTCCGCTGATTTTTGTTTTACGTCGTTCATTACAAGAAACAGAGGCGTTTTTACAACGCAAGCATCGCCCCGACACCAGGGAAATCTTTGCTACTATCGCCAAAAACTGGCGCATTATTACGGCCGGAACGCTGCTGGTAGCGATGACCACCACAACGTTTTATTTTATCACCGTTTATACGCCGACCTATGGCAGAACCGTGCTTAATCTCAGCGCGCGGGACAGTTTGATCGTCACCATGCTGGTGGGCGTGTCCAATTTTATCTGGTTACCCATTGGTGGCGCGATTTCCGACCGGATTGGCCGTCGCGCCGTGTTAATGGGCATTACTTTACTGGCGCTGATCACCACCTGGCCTGTCATGCAATGGCTGACCGCCGCGCCCGACTTTACCCGCATGACGCTGGTACTGCTGTGGTTCTCTTTCTTTTTTGGCATGTATAACGGCGCAATGGTCGCGGCGTTAACCGAAGTGATGCCAGTCTATGTGCGTACCGTCGGTTTCTCGCTGGCCTTTAGCCTGGCGACGGCGATTTTTGGCGGCCTGACGCCGGCCATTTCTACCGCGCTGGTAAAATTAACCGGCGATAAAAGCTCGCCCGGCTGGTGGCTGATGTGCGCGGCGTTATGTGGACTTGCCGCGACGGCGATGCTGTTTGTGCGTCTGAGTCGCGGCTATATCGCGGCAGAAAATAAAGCCTGAAAAAGCCCCGGACGGGAAATGCCCCGTCCGGGGGCAGCAATAAAAAGCTTTATCGCGCGCTATTATGGCTGCGAATTTCCTGCCAGACCTTATCGCAGTCAGCCGTAATCACCTGATCGTTACCCATACGCGTCGCCTGAATGCACTGCTGATAGTCCAGAACCCGTACGCTTTCTTCATTAGCAAATTGCTGGTGTTTGCGGTCTTTTTTAAGCACATTCAGCACGTTTTGGCAGGCCTCTACCTTCTCAGGCGAGCCCTGTGCGGTATTGATACAGGCGCTGTACGCCTCTTTCAGGCGGCTATCTTCTTCCGGCGTGGTTGATGACGCACAGGCCGTCAAACCGGCGGTCATGCTGGCGATGAGTAAAATTTTTTTCATAGGTCGTTCCTCAACAGCGCGGCAGACCTGCAGCCTGCCACATCTGACATCAGAAAATAGTGAATGGCGCAATAACGATAAATTTCACGTCACGCTCATCCTGAAAGATGTTGCCGTAACCACCGCCCCAGCTTGGAATATTGGAGTGGTTGTCGTATTCAGTGAAGTGCAGTTTGAACATGGTGCCTTTGGCGCGCCCCTCCTGCAGGGTATAGACCGCATCCAGACTGTATGAGGACTCTTCGATAGTGCGGTTTTTGTCGTAGTAAGCATCCGGATTACTTTGCCAGGTTGCCGGTTTGGCATCCCAGGCGTAAACGTAAGACGCGCCCACAGCCCATCCTGGCAGGTCCCAGTTTTTCAGGTCATACATCGCACCGAAGAAAACCGCCTTTTCGCCATTAGCGTTAAAGTCGGAACGGTTATCCCACCAGATATCCAAACGACCGTTTGAAGAAGCGTAGGTTGGCGTCATACGTTGCAGGAAATAGCCCTGCTGACCGTCCGCTTTCACCCAGGTGCCTTCCAGACGCAGGTCAACCACTTCCGCGACTTTGTAGCCGAAGGTTAGCGCCTGCAGCCAGGCCGTACCGTCGTAAATATCATTCGCGCTGCGATCATCTACTTTGTCGCGCGCGCCGTAGAACTGGTAACTGGTAGTGAACGGATTGCCGCCTAAATCAAATTTATAACTGGCCTTCGCGAAATATTGATCAACATAGCCTTCGGACTGACCAAACGCCGCTTCCAGCACCAGGTCATTTTTGAAGTCGTACTTCGCGCCGATAGAGTGGAGATAATCCACATTAGTTTTTTTATCCGCCTGATAAAACTTATCCATTTCGGTATGCCACGGCGCTTTATATTCGTTAGTCCACATGTAGGAGAAACTTAACGCGCCCGCATCGCCATAGTCAAAACTTGCGCCGGCCTCCGCTCCCTGATAGGTACCCGGCATAAAACTCCAGTGCGGCGCTAACAGCGTCTGTCCGGTAGGCTGAATATAACCGGCGCGCGCCCAGACCGGGCCATATTTAAATTTCGCGGCGGCTTTATAAAGACTGATACCGCTCTTATCGCCGGAATAGTCTTCGTCGTAGCCTTTATTCTTTTTCGAGAAAGCAATTTCGTTTGGATGACCGCTGTCGCCGTTTTCCGCCATTTCAATCGCGGTAAACGCCGCGATATCCAGACCGAACATATCCGCGGCGTAACCAGACTGAAAATCCAGGTTAGCGTTCCAGGTCGCATGAGAAAGGTTTGTTTTATATTTATCGCCATCGGTCACATCTTTACGATCGCGTTCACGCTGCCAATAATAGATGCCGCCCGTTAACGTGGAATCGTCGAAAAAGCCGGAGGCTTGCGCCTGCGGAACAACGATCCACCCCGACATTGCTGTGATACCGGCGATAGCCAGAGCCAGCGTACTACGTTTGCCACTAAACGTACGCATAAGTTAATCCTCTTTGACGTATAAATTGCTGTCGACAAAAGCGAACAGCGAAAAAATAAAAATAAAAAGTAGTGCTGAGAAACCTCATTAACTACGTTAAACAGACTATTTTTCGCGATGCGAATTATCAATCTCTTTCTGTAACCAGTATGTAATAATATGAGCAACCGCACATATTTTATCGCTTTCTGTTACATTCAACTCCAGGTGGGGAAAGCAGACTGTCAGAAAGAAAATTGACTTATTTTCCATACGAATGAAAATAATTGTCTCCTGTTGACCTGATGCTAATAACATTTAGCTTAAGAAGCATTTATCAGAATAATAACTTTCGAAGAATAATTAATTCGCTTCACAAAAAAGAGAAGCCACTGAGAAATACAGAGAAAAAACGCCGCAGAATGCGGCGTTGGCAAGGTATTTTTTACAGCGTTTGCCTGATGGCGCTGCGCTTATTCGCCCGCTTTCGCCCACGTATCACGCAGGCCCACGGTGCGATTAAAGACCAGCTTATCGGCTGTCGCATAGCGGCTGTCGAGGCAGAAGTAGCCTTCACGCTCAAACTGGAAAGCGTTCCCTGCTACCGCCTCTTTCAGCGACGGCTCGCCATAACCCTGCTTAATCACTAATGATTCCGGGTTGATAACGGACAGGAAGTCCTCCGCGGCGCCCGGATTCGGTACGCTGAACAGACGATCGTAGAGACGAATTTCAATCGGCAGCGCATGAGCTGCGCTAACCCAGTGGATTACGCCCTTCACTTTACGTCCGTCAGCCGGATCTTTACTCAGCGTATCGGCATCATAGGTACAGAAGATGGTGGTGATATTCCCTTCGCCATCCTTCTCTACGCGCTCCGCTTTAATAACGTAGGCATTACGCAGACGCACTTCTTTGCCCATCACCAGACGCTTGTACTGCTTGTTAGCTTCTTCGCGGAAATCCGCGCGATCGATCCAGATCTCACCGCTAAACGGCACTTCACGACTGCCCATCTCCGGTTTATTCGGATGGTTAGGCATGGTAACCATTTCGCTCTCACCCTGCGGATAGTTTTCGATAACCAGTTTTACCGGATCGATCACCGCCATCGCACGCGGCGCGTTTTCGTTCAGATCTTCGCGAATGCAGGATTCAAGAGACGCCATCTCAATGGTGTTGTCCTGCTTGGTGACGCCAATGCGTTTACAGAACTCCCGAATGGAGGCCGCCGTATAGCCGCGACGGCGTAGACCCGAGATGGTCGGCATACGCGGGTCATCCCAGCCTTCTACGTGTTTGTCGGTCACCAGCAGGTTCAGCTTACGCTTGGACATCACGGTGTATTCCAGATTCAGACGCGAGAATTCGTACTGGCGCGGGTGAACCGGAATGGTGATGTTGTCCAGCACCCAGTCGTACAGACGACGGTTGTCCTGGAACTCCAGCGTACACAGAGAATGAGTAATGCCTTCCAGCGCATCGCTGATGCAGTGAGTAAAGTCATACATCGGATAGATGCACCACTTCGTGCCGGTCTGATGGTGCTCGGCGAATTTAATCCGATACAGCACCGGATCGCGCATCACGATAAATGGCGACGCCATGTCGATTTTAGCACGCAGACAAGCTTTACCCTCTTCAAAACCGCCGGTACGCATTTTTTCAAATAGCGCAAGGTTTTCTTCCACGCTGCGATCGCGGAACGGGCTGTTTTTACCCGGCGCGGTCAGCGTGCCGCGGTATTCGCGGATCTGCTCCGGCGTCAGCTCATCAACGTAGGCCAGGCCTTTATTGATGAGCTCGACCGCATAGGCGTGCAGTTGGTCAAAGTAATCGGAGGAGTAGCGAATATCGCCAGACCAGTGAAAGCCTAACCACTCGACGTCGTTTTTGATCGAATCAACGTACTCGATATCTTCTTTTACCGGGTTGGTGTCATCGAAACGCAGGTTGCACTGGCCCTGATAATCTTGCGCGATGCCAAAGTTCAGGCAGATAGATTTCGCGTGGCCGATGTGCAGATAGCCATTCGGCTCCGGCGGAAAACGGGTATGGACAGTGGTATGTTTACCACTCGCCAGATCTTCATCAATAATCTGACGAATAAAGTTAGTCGGGCGGGTTTCAGCCTCACTCATCGTGGATTCCTCAAAGCGTAAACAACGTATAACGGCATATGATCTTATAAGCCGGACAGACTGACAACCTTTAGTTACTTAAAAAGTGGCTTTGCAGAAAATATTGGGGCTAATTGCGGTAAAAAAAAGCGGCGAAGGTTTCCCTCTGCCGCTTATGTTTTATGTGATATCGCCGGATGGCGTCTTACGCCTTATCCGGCCAGGAAGCGATTATTTGCTCTTGATCTCGTACAGTGGCGTTTGACCCGCCACCACGTGACCATCCGCTTTGATGACCAGACCGCTGAAGTCATCGATATTGCTGCAAACAACCGGACTTATCATGGAGCGCGCATTGGCATTCAGGAAGTCCAGATCCAGTTCCAGAACCGGCTGACCCGCCGTTACTTCTGCACCCTCTTCTACCAGACGCTTGAAGCCCTGACCGTTCAGCGCGACGGTATCGATACCCATATGGACAACGATCTCCGCGCCTTTTTCGGTTTCCAGACAGAACGCGTGGTTAGTGTTGAAGATTTTCACGATAGTGCCCGCCGCCGGAGAAACCACAGTTTTATCGGTGGGTTTCACCGCCACGCCGTCACCGACCGCTTTACTGGCGAAGGCTTCATCTGGTACCTGATCCAGCGACACTACCTCACCGGTAATCGGAGAGACCAGCTCAGCGATAGTCACCGCATTCGGCACCGCCTGGGGTTTGGGCGCCGGAGCAGGTGTTGCAACGTGAGCCGCATCAGCAGACGCTGCCGCGACCGGACCCCGCGCCACCACTTTTTTCATTTCATCGCCAATCGATTCCGCTTTCGCGCCGACAATAACCTGAATGGTCTGTTTGTTCAGTTTCACCACACCGGAAGCGCCGAGGCGTTTGCAGGCCGCATCGTTGACGCGAGCAGAGTCATTCACGGTCAGACGCAGACGGGTAATACACGCATCGATCGCTTTCAGGTTATCCGTACCGCCAACCGCAGCGATATAGCTGGTCGCCAACTGCGTTAACCCTTCTTCAGTGTTGCTGTTGGCTTCTTCCGTTACCATATCATCAACTTTATCTTCGCGGCCCGGCGTTTTCAGGTTAAACATACGAATAACCGCGCTGAACAGCAGGAAGTAGATGATAAAGAATACAACGCCCATCACCAGCAACATCCAGACGTTATTGCTGGCCGCTGGCAGGTTATACATCAGTACATAGTCAATCGCACCTGCCGAGAAAGAGAAGCCCGCATGGATACCCAGCAGCGTCGCGACAAACAGGCTGATACCGGTCAAAATGGCGTGCAGGAGGTACAGCAGCGGCGCCAGGAACATAAACAGGAATTCCAGCGGCTCGGTTACGCCAGTCAGAAACGCGGTGATCGCGACAGACAGCAGCATACCGCCCACCATCGGACGACGTTCTTTCGGCGCGGCGAAATACATCGCCAGAGCGGCACCCGGCAGACCAAACATCATGATCGGGAAGAAGCCGGACATAAACATCCCCGCCGTACCGTCGCCAGCATAGAAGCGGTTGATGTCACCGTGGAATACGGTGCCTGCGGCATTGGTGAATTCGCCAATCTGGAACCAGGCGATGGTGTTCAGTACCTGATGTAAGCCGGTTGGGATCAGCAGACGGTTGATGAAGCCAAAAATACCGGAACCCAGCGCGCCAGCAGAAACAATCCATTCACCGCCCGCATGGATGCCATGCTGTACCGGCGGCCAGACGTAACCGAAAATAGCGGCCAGCACCAGACAGAAAAAGCCCGTTGCGATCGGCACAAAACGTTTTCCGCCGAAGAAACTGAGAAAATCAGGCAGTTTAATACCAGACCAGCGATTATAAACCGCGCCGCCAACCAGACCGGTAATAATCCCCGCCAGCACGCCCATGTTAATTTCCGGGTTAATCGTCACCATCGCTTTGGTCATGACGAAGTAACCCACGGCCCCCGCCAGCGCTGCCGCGCCCGCGCTATCTTTAGACCAACTGGATGCCACGCCGATAGCGAAAACCAGCGCCAGGTTATCGAAAATAGACCCGCCCGCTTGTGCGATAAACGGCATATTCAGCAAATCTGGTTGGCCGAATCGCAGCAACAACGCTGCTACCGGCAACACGGCGATAGGGAGCTGCAACGCCCTACCCAGCCGCTGGAAAAAACCTAAAATATTCATCTTATTCCCCCTACGAGACGCCGATATGGCTTCTTTGAAGCCGTTTTTTATTGTGCTGCAAACGTTAAAAACGTGATGTTCTGTAATCGAACGGTGAGATCATCTCCTGCAGAGTGTGTGAAAAATTAATTCGCCTCGCAAATTAAATGCGTGTTTTTTGTGATTATAATCACTAAATATCGTAATCACCCCTACCATCCACTGGCTAACACGGAAAACTTATTTTATGATTCAAAAAATCAGGACGGATTGAACGCGAACCCTGGATATCCAGGTTACGCTTAATACGATCCGCCAAATTTTGACATTGATTATTGAGGTGAAGAATGAGACTGATCCCCCTGAATACCGCAGAACAGGTTGGCAAATGGGCCGCTCGCCATATCGTTAACCGTATTAATGCGTTCAAACCGACCGCCGATCGTCCGTTTGTCCTGGGACTGCCTACCGGCGGTACGCCGCTGACGGCCTATAAAGCGCTGGTTGAGATGCACAAAGCGGGCGAGCTCAGCTTTAAGCATGTGGTCACCTTTAATATGGACGAATATGTCGGTCTGCCGAAAGAGCACCCGGAAAGCTACCACAGCTTTATGCATCGTAATTTTTTCGATCACGTTGATATTCCAGCAGAAAACATTAATCTTCTCAACGGTAATGCACCGGATATTGATGCAGAATGCCGTCAATATGAAGAAAAAATTCGTTCTTACGGTAAAATCCATCTGTTTATGGGCGGCGTCGGCAACGACGGTCACATCGCCTTTAACGAACCGGCGTCTTCGTTGGCTTCCCGTACCCGTATCAAAACGTTAACCCATGATACTCGTGTAGCGAACTCCCGCTTCTTTGACGGCGACGTAAACCAGGTGCCGAAATATGCGCTGACGGTAGGCGTAGGCACGCTGCTGGATGCGGAAGAAGTCATGATTCTGGTGCTGGGCCATCAGAAAGCCCAGGCGCTGCAAGCGGCGGTTGAAGGCAACGTCAACCACATGTGGACCATTAGCTGCCTGCAACTCCATCCGAAAGCGGTTGTGGTATGCGATGAGCCCTCCACAATGGAGCTTAAAGTTAAAACATTGAAATACTTCAATGAATTAGAAGCAGAAAATATTAAAGGTCTGTAATGTTGTCTCCGCCCCAACAGTCAACGCGGGGCGGTAAATTTTTGATATCGGGGGTCGGAATGTATGCTTTAACCCAGGGCCGGATCTATACCGGTCACGAAATTCTTGATGACCATGCGCTTGTTGTCGCTAATGGCCTGATTGACCGCGTTTGTCCGATGGCCGAACTGCCGCCGGGAATAGAACAACGCTCATTGAATGGGGCCATTCTCTCCCCCGGTTTTATTGATGTGCAGCTAAACGGCTGCGGCGGCGTGCAGTTTAACGATACCGCAGAAGCTGTCAGCGTTGAAACGCTGGAAATTATGCAGAAAGCCAATGAAAAATCGGGCTGTACTAACTTTCTGCCAACGCTTATCACTACCAGCGACGAATTGATGAAACAGGGCATTCGCGTCATGCGCGAGTACCTGGAAAAACATCCGCACCAGGCGCTGGGGCTCCACCTGGAAGGCCCCTGGCTTAATCTGGTAAAAAAAGGCACCCATAATCCTGATTTCGTGCGTAAACCAGACGCTGCGCTGGTCGATTTCTTGTGCGATAATGCCGACGTCATTACCAAAGTCACACTCGCGCCGGAAATGGTTCCTGCTGACGTGATCGCTAAACTGGCAAATGCAGGCATTGTGGTTTCCGCAGGCCACTCCAACGCGACGTTAAAAGAGGCAAAAGCGGGCTTCCGCGCCGGGATTACCTTTGCGACTCACCTGTTTAACGCGATGCCATATATTACAGGCCGTGAGCCCGGTCTTGCTGGCGCTATTCTGGACGAAGCGGATATTTATTGCGGCGTTATTGCCGATGGTCTGCATGTCGACTACGCCAACATTCGCAATGCCAAGCGCCTGAAAGGCGACAAACTTTGTCTGGTGACAGACGCCACCGCACCGGCGGGGGCCAACATTGAGCAGTTCATTTTCGCAGGTAAAACAATATACTACCGCAATGGACTGTGTGTGGATGAAAACGGTACGCTGAGCGGTTCCTCCTTAACCATGATTGAAGGCGTACGCAACCTGGTCGCGCATTGCGGCATCGCTTTGGATGAAGTGCTGCGCATGGCAACACTCTACCCGGCTCGCGCTATCGGTGTTGATAAGCATCTCGGTAGCATTGCGCCCGGTAAAGTCGCGAACCTGACCGCGTTCACCCACGATTTTAAAATTATCAAGACCATCGTTAATGGTAACGAGGTCGTTTGACTTGAGTAAGTGAGAATATGACACCAGGCGGACAAGCTCAGATAGGTAATGTTGATCTCGTAAAACAGCTTAACAGCGCAGCCGTTTACCGCCTGATTGACCAGCATGGTCCTATCTCGCGCATACAAATTGCCGAGCAAAGCCAGCTTGCTCCCGCCAGCGTAACGAAAATTACGCGTCAACTCATTGAACGCGGGCTGATCAAAGAAGTCGATCAGCAGGCCTCCACCGGAGGCCGCCGCGCTATCTCTATCGTCACGGAAACCCGCAACTTCCATGCCATTGGCGTTCGCCTGGGGCGTCATGATACCACCTTAACGCTTTACGATCTGAGCAGTAAAGTGGTCGCTGAGGAGCATTATCCGCTGCCGGAGCGCACCCAGCAGACGCTGGAACACGCGCTGCTCAATACTATCGCCGTCTTTATTGATAGCTGTCAGCGTAAAATCCGCGAATTGATCGCTATTTCCGTGATCCTGCCAGGGCTTGTTGATCCGGAAAGCGGCGTGATTCGTTACATGCCGCACATTCAGGTTGAAAACTGGGGACTGGTCGAAGCGCTGGAAAAACAGTTTCACGTCACCTGTTTTGTCGGGCACGATATCCGTAGCCTGGCGCTGGCGGAACACTACTTTGGCGCCAGCCAGGATTGCGAGGACTCCATTCTGGTACGCGTCCATCGCGGTACAGGCGCCGGGATTATCTCCAACGGGCGCATCTTCATTGGCCGTAACGGCAACGTCGGCGAAATTGGGCATATTCAGGTGGAACCGCTGGGCGAGCGCTGCCACTGCGGTAATTTTGGCTGCCTGGAAACCATTGCCGCCAATGCGGCAATTGAACAACGGGTGCTGAATTTGCTTAAACAAGGCTATCAAAGCCGTGTTCCGCCTGACGACTGCACGATTAAAACTATCTGTAAGGCGGCAAATAAGGGCGACAGCCTGGCCTCGGAAGTTATCGAGCATGTCGGCCGTCATTTGGGCAAAACGATCGCCATTGCTATCAACCTGTTTAATCCGCAAAAAATCGTCATTGCCGGCGAGATCACTGAAGCCGATAAAGTCCTGTTGCCTGCTATTGAAAGCTGCATCAATACGCAGGCGTTGAAGGCATTTCGCAAAAATTTGCCGGTGGTACGCTCCACGCTCGATCACCGTTCCGCTATCGGTGCATTTGCCTTAGTTAAACGCGCTATGCTCAACGGAACATTGCTGCAACGTTTGCTGGAAAGTTGATGCGCTCTTATAGTATCGGATTATTCACAAATTCCCTGGGTAGTTCATGACCATCAAGAATGTAATCTGCGATATCGACGGCGTGCTGATGCACGACAACGTAGCCGTACCCGGTGCGGCGGAATTTCTGACGGGGATTCTGGAAAAAGGTCTGCCGCTGGTGCTGCTGACCAATTACCCGTCGCAAACCGGACAGGATCTGGCGAACCGTTTTGCCACCGCTGGCGTTAACGTGCCGGACAGCGTGTTTTATACCTCAGCAATGGCGACAGCCGATTTTCTGCGCCGTCAGGAAGGTAAGAAAGCGTATGTCGTGGGCGAAGGCGCGCTCATTCACGAGCTCTATAAAGCGGGTTTTACCATTACCGATGTGAACCCTGATTTTGTCATTGTTGGAGAGACCCGCTCCTACAACTGGGACATGATGCATAAAGCGGCATTTTTCGTCGCCAACGGCGCGCGCTTTATCGCCACCAACCCGGATACTCACGGTCGCGGTTTTTACCCGGCCTGCGGCGCGCTGTGCGCAGGCATTGAAAAAATCTCCGGCCGGAAGCCGTTTTATGTCGGCAAACCAAGCCCGTGGATCATCCGCGCGGCGTTAAACAAAATGCAGGCGCACTCGGAAGAGACCGTTATCGTCGGCGACAACCTGCGCACCGACATTCTGGCGGGGTTCCAGGCCGGTCTGGAGACCATTCTGGTACTTTCTGGCGTATCAACGATCAATGATATTGATAGTATGCCGTTCCGCCCGAGTTGGATTTACCCTTCCGTCGCCGAGATCGACGTTATCTAAAACGGTCACCTGCCTGATGGCGCGCAGCTTACAGGTCTACAATGTTGTTCGAACCGTAGGCCTGATAGCGAGGCGCCACCAGCAAAAACATTATTCAATTAAATCACGATAAAACTGAAGATCCATCAATAAATTCGCGCAATACGTAATCATTTTTCACTAATCAACAATGACTATTGCGTTTTTTCTTTTTCAGACGGTAAACCCCTTGCGCCTTCCACGCCTTTGCGGCATTTTTTAATCAAGCAAACACAAAAAGTACGACGCAACAGATTAACGGAGAAGGCTATGTGTTCTATTTTCGGCGTATTCGATATCAAAACAGATGCAGTGGAACTGCGTAAAAAAGCCCTTGAACTGTCACGCCTGATGCGCCATCGCGGCCCGGACTGGTCCGGCATCTACGCTTGCGATAACGCGATTCTCGCGCATGAACGTTTGTCGATTGTTGACGTCAACGCTGGCGCCCAGCCCCTGTATAACGCCAAAAAAACTCACGTGCTGGCGGTGAATGGTGAAATTTATAACCATCAGGCGTTACGCGCGGAGTATGGCGATCGTTACGCGTTCCAGACCGGTTCCGACTGCGAAGTTATCCTCGCGCTATATCAGGAAAAAGGGCCGGATTTCCTTGACGATTTACAGGGGATGTTCGCCTTCGCCCTGTATGACAGCGAAAAAGACGCTTATCTGATTGGTCGTGACCATATCGGTATTATTCCGCTCTATATGGGCTATGACGAATTCGGCAACTTCTATGTGGCTTCAGAAATGAAAGCGCTGACGCCGGTCTGCCGCACTATTAAAGAGTTCCCGGCGGGCAGCTACCTGTGGAGCAAAGATGGGGAGATCCGCCAGTACTATCAGCGCGACTGGTTTGAGTTCGCCGCGGTAAAAGACAACGTCACCGACAAAAACGAGCTGCGCCAGGCGCTGGAAGAGGCGGTGAAAAGCCACCTGATGTCCGACGTGCCCTACGGCGTACTGCTCTCCGGCGGCCTGGACTCGTCGATTATTTCGGCGATCACCAAAAAATTCGCCGCCCGTCGCGTCGAAGATCAGGAGCGCTCCGAAGCCTGGTGGCCGCAGTTGCACTCTTTTGCGGTGGGTCTGGAAGGTTCGCCTGACCTGAAGGCGGCACAGGAGGTGGCTAACCACCTCGGCACCGTACATCACGAAATTCATTTCACCGTCCAGGAGGGTCTGGATGCGATTCGCGACGTAATTTACCACATCGAAACCTATGACGTGACCACTATCCGCGCCTCAACGCCAATGTATCTGATGTCGCGTAAGATCAAAGCGATGGGCATCAAAATGGTGCTCTCCGGCGAAGGTTCCGATGAGGTGTTTGGCGGCTACCTGTACTTCCATAAAGCGCCGAACGCCAAAGAGTTACATGAAGAGACGGTCCGTAAGCTACAGGCGCTGCATATGTATGACTGCGCCCGCGCCAACAAAGCGATGTCCGCCTGGGGCGTGGAAGCGCGCGTACCGTTCCTGGATAAAAAATTCCTCGACGTGGCGATGCGTATCAACCCACAGGATAAAATGTGCGGCAACGGTAAGATGGAAAAACACGTGCTGCGCGAGTGCTTCGAGTCTTATCTGCCGGCCAGCGTCGCGTGGCGTCAGAAAGAGCAATTCTCTGACGGTGTAGGCTACAGTTGGATCGATACGCTAAAAGAGGTGGCGGCGAAACAGATTTCCGATCAACAACTGGAAACCGCGCGCTTCCGCTTTCCATACAACACGCCGTCGTCTAAAGAGGCGTACTTGTACCGGGAAATTTTTGAAGAGCTGTTCCCGGTGCCAAGCGCGGCGGAGTGCGTACCCGGCGGCCCGTCCGTAGCCTGTTCTTCCGCCAAAGCCATTGAGTGGGATGAAGCATTCAAAACGATGGATGACCCGTCAGGCCGCGCGGTCGGCGTGCATCAGTCGGCGTACCAGTAAATTAACGATGACGAAAGAGCCCTTAGGGGCTCTTTTTTTATGGCAAACCACTTTCAGAAAAACGATTAATAACCAATAATTGCCGAATATTGCGCCACGCTGTTCGCAACCTAACCAAACAGACACTTTCCGACGTTTTTCGATGAAAAAGAGGTTGACGCTTCAAGGCTCAATACGCATAATGCGCCCCGCAACGCCGATAAGGTAACGCGGAAAAAGATGGCTACGTAGCTCAGTTGGTTAGAGCACATCACTCATAATGATGGGGTCACAGGTTCGAATCCCGTCGTAGCCACCATCTTTTTTGCGGGAGTGGCGAAATTGGTAGACGCACCAGATTTAGGTTCTGGCGCCGCAAGGTGTGCGAGTTCAAGTCTCGCCTCCCGCACCATTCACCGATAAGCGTTGTACGGATGGGGTATCGCCAAGCGGTAAGGCACCGGTTTTTGATACCGGCATTCCCTGGTTCGAATCCAGGTACCCCAGCCATATTTCTTCGAGTTTGCGGTTCACCGCGACGGTATTGGGGTATCGCCAAGCGGTAAGGCACCGGTTTTTGATACCGGCATTCCCTGGTTCGAATCCAGGTACCCCAGCCATCGAAGAAATTATCTGGCTACGTAGCTCAGTTGGTTAGAGCACATCACTCATAATGATGGGGTCACAGGTTCGAATCCCGTCGTAGCCACCATATTGAGGAACATCGGGTTCGCCCGCTAATCCGAAAACAATTTGTTGAAGTATTAGCCACCGGTTCGATTCCGGTATGATTACTGATACTAAATTGGGGTATCGCCAAGCGGTAAGGCACCGGATTCTGATTCCGGCATTCCGAGGTTCGAATCCTCGTACCCCAGCCACATTTAAAAGCCGTTCATTTCGATGAGCGCCACCGTTGGGGTATCTCCAGGCTGTAAGGCGTCGGGCTGAGTCAGACGCATATGGCGAGATAAACCAACATATCACTGGGGTATCGCCAAGCGGTAAGGCACCGGATTCTGATTCCGGCATTCCGAGGTTCGAATCCTCGTACCCCAGCCACATTTAAAAAGCTCGCTTCGGCGAGCTTTTTGCTTTTCTGGCGACTCGGACTGCCTGATGGCGCTACGCTTATCAGGCCTGCGGGCGAATACAGACCGGGTAAGGTATTGCCGCCACCCGGCATAACACAAACTACAACCCCAGCGCATACTTCAGCGCCTGACGTTTTAGCACGCCTGCGCGCTGCGCCGCCATCAGCCCCATATTGCGTAAAATACGCAGCGGCGGCAGCTCATTGCTGAATCCGGCATAAAACAGATCCATTCCACTTTGCATCATAAAATTATCTGCCATGCGCCGCATCTGATAGCGTTTCAACACCGAATAGCTGGCCCAGGACTCGCCATAGCTACGGGAATTCGCCAGTACATCAATCAACGCATCAACGTCCCGATACCCCAGGTTGACGCCCTGTCCGGCCAGCGGATGAATGGTATGCGCCGCGTCGCCCACCAGCGCCAGCCCCGGTTGCACATACTGCAACGCGTGACGACGGGTCAGCGGAAACGCGCCCGCCGCGACAGGCATCACAGCCCCCAGACGCGCCGGAAAGTGCTGGTTAATTTCCACCTGCAATTGCGTCATCGATAACCCCTGTAGCTGGCGAATACGTGCCGGAGCGTCATACCACACCAGCGACGCCCAGTCGTCAAACAGCGGCAAAAAGGCGCGCGGCCCATCCGGCGTAAACTGCTGCCAGGTGCTGTCGCCTGGCGCATTTTCACACTTGACGGTGATAAGCATACACGACTGCGCATATTGCCAGGCGTGGATGCCAATTCCCACCATTTGCCGAACCTGCGAATTCGCGCCGTCGGCGCCAATCACCAGCTTCGGCGTAATACGTTCGCCGTCGGCCAGTTCCAGCGCATAACCATCATTGTGGCGATGCAACGCCGTTAGTGAAGCCGGAACGTGCAACGTCACACCGGGGTGCGCTTCCAGCGCCTGCCATAGCGCCTGTTGCAGAACGTTGTTCTCTACCATATAGCCCAACAGTGGCAGCTTGAGTTCGGCAGCGTCAAACACCACATGGGCGTTTTCCCACTCCCAGGTTTCCAGTCGCCGATAAGAATGGGTACGCATTCCCTGCACCGCCTCCCAGACGCCCAGCCCCTTGAGCAGCGCTACGGATGCCGCGCTAATAGCCGAAATCCGCACGTCAGGCTGGCTGTCAGCCACAAACGGCGCAGGCGCGGCATGTTCTATTACCATCACCGTAAACCCTTGCTGCGCCAGACCCAGCGCCAGCGCGCCGCCGACCATTCCCCCGCCGACAATGGCAATTTCCGTTGGTTGATTTGTCATGGTCATTCATCCTGTTACGTTTTAGACAAGTTTACAGGATTTTTTACCCATTAGGGCTGACGTCAGTCATACTGGTCACAACCGCGCCAAAGCATTACACTATGCGCCCTGCTTTTCAGCCACTATTTCGCAAGAGCAAGTCGATGACTAAAAAACTCCATATTAAAACCTGGGGCTGTCAGATGAACGAGTACGATTCATCGAAGATGGCCGATCTGCTGGACGCCACCCACGGGTATCAACTGACCGACGTGGCGGAAGAGGCGGATGTGCTGCTGTTGAATACCTGCTCAATCCGCGAGAAGGCTCAGGAAAAAGTCTTCCATCAATTAGGTCGCTGGAGACTGTTAAAAGAGAAGAATCCCGATCTGATTATCGGCGTCGGCGGCTGCGTGGCTTCCCAGGAAGGCGAGCACATTCGTCAACGCGCCCATTACGTCGACATTATTTTTGGTCCGCAAACCCTGCACCGCCTGCCAGAGATGATTAACTCCGTGCGCGGCGACCGCAGCCCGGTGGTAGATATCAGCTTCCCGGAAATCGAGAAGTTCGACCGTCTGCCGGAACCGCGCGCAGAAGGCCCGACCGCTTTCGTTTCCATCATGGAAGGCTGCAATAAATATTGTACTTACTGCGTAGTGCCGTATACCCGCGGTGAAGAAGTCAGCCGTCCCTCAGACGATATCCTGTTTGAAATCGCCCAGTTAGCCGCGCAGGGCGTGCGTGAAGTCAACCTGCTTGGCCAGAACGTTAACGCCTGGCGCGGAGAAAACTACGACGGCACCACCGGCACCTTTGCCGATTTGCTGCGTCTGGTTGCCGCCATCGACGGCATTGACCGTATTCGCTTTACCACCAGCCATCCGATTGAGTTCACTGACGATATTATCGAGGTGTACCGCGATACGCCGGAACTGGTCAGTTTCCTGCATCTGCCGGTACAGAGCGGTTCCGATCGCGTGCTGAATCTGATGGGGCGCACCCATACTGCGCTGGAATATAAAGCAATCATCCGTAAACTGCGCGCGGCGCGGTCGGACATTCAGATAAGCTCTGACTTTATCGTCGGTTTCCCTGGCGAAACTACCGATGATTTCGAAAAAACTATGAAGCTTATCGCCGACGTTAACTTTGATATGAGCTACAGCTTCATCTTCTCTGCGCGTCCGGGAACGCCGGCTGCCGATATGGTTGATGACGTACCGGAAGAAGAGAAGAAGCAGCGTCTGTATATTCTGCAAGAGCGTATCAATCAGCAGGCAATGGCGTGGAGCCGCCGTATGCTCGGCACGACACAGCGCATTCTGGTGGAAGGCACGTCGCGTAAAAATATTATGGAGCTGTCTGGCCGTACCGAAAACAACCGGGTGGTGAACTTTGAAGGCACGCCGGAGATGATTGGTAAGTTTGTCGATGTGGAAATTACCGACGTCTATCCGAACTCCCTGCGCGGGAAAGTAGTGCGCACTGAAGATGAAATGGGGCTGCGCGTCGCTGAAACGCCGGAGTCCGTCATTGCCCGTACCCGTAAAGAAAATGAGCTGGGCGTAGGATTCTACCAGCCTTAATCCTGCAGGAAAGACAATAAGGCCCGATGACGCTGCGCTTATCGGGCCTGGTGATCATGGCCCGTCGCCCGACGGGCCTTGCAATTTTCCCTCTTCATCCCCATCTTCATTGCAATGCTTGCGCCTTTACCCACTGGCGTGAATAATTTCCTTACAGGCCGGTAACCATCCGTTGTCCGGCGATACAGATACAAGAGGAACGGTTTGAATATAGACACTCGCGAAATTACCCTTGAGCCCGCAGACAACGCCCGTCTATTGAGCCTTTGCGGGCCGTTTGATGACAATATTAAACAGCTCGAACGTCGTCTCGGTATTGAAATCAACCGCCGTGACAATCACTTTAAACTGACCGGTCGTCCGATTTGCGTGACCGCGGCGACAGATATTTTGCGAAGCCTGTATGTCGATACCGCTCCGATGCGCGGCCAGACTCAGGATATCGAACCGGAACAAATTCATCTGGCGATTAAAGAAGCGCGGGTGCTGGAACAGAGCGCGGAAAGCGTGCCTGACTATGGCAAAGCTATCAATATCAAAACCAAGCGCGGCGTAATTAAACCGCGTACGCCGAACCAGGCGCAGTACATCGCCAATATTCTCGATCATGACATTACCTTCGGCGTCGGCCCGGCGGGTACCGGTAAAACTTATCTTGCGGTCGCCGCTGCGGTAGACGCCCTGGAGCGCCAGGAGATTCGCCGTATTCTTCTGACTCGTCCGGCGGTGGAAGCCGGGGAAAAACTGGGCTTTCTGCCGGGCGATTTAAGCCAGAAGGTGGACCCGTACCTGCGTCCGCTGTATGACGCGCTGTTCGAAATGCTCGGCTTTGAAAAAGTCGAGAAGCTTATCGAGCGCAATGTGATTGAAGTCGCGCCGCTGGCCTATATGCGCGGACGCACGTTAAACGACGCCTTTATCATTCTGGATGAAAGCCAGAACACCACTATCGAACAGATGAAGATGTTCCTGACGCGTATCGGCTTTAACTCGAAAGCGGTGATCACCGGCGACGTGACGCAGATTGACCTACCGCGTAATACCAAATCCGGCTTGCGTCATGCCATTGAAGTGCTGGCGGAAGTAGATGAAATCAGTTTCAACTTCTTCCACAGCGAAGACGTGGTGCGCCATCCGGTCGTTGCCCGCATTGTTAACGCCTATGAAGCCTGGGAAGAGGCCGAACAAAAACGCAAAGCGGCGCAGGCGGCGGAGCGTAAGCGTGAAGCCCAGGAGCAGGAACAGAAATGAGCCAGGTGATCCTCGATTTACAGTTGGCCTGTGAAAACCACGCGGGCCTGCCGGATGAAGCTCAGTTTCAACGCTGGCTGGACGGCGTTATTCCGCAGTTTCAGGAAGAGGCGGAAGTCACAATCCGTCTGGTGGATGAGGCCGAAAGCCACGACCTTAATTTGACGTACCGCGGGAAAGATAAACCCACTAATGTTCTCTCCTTCCCGTTTGAAGCGCCCCCAGGCATTGAAATGCCGCTACTGGGCGATCTGATTATTTGCCGTCAGGTCGTGGAGCAGGAAGCGCAGGAGCAGCGCAAGCCGCTGGAGGCGCACTGGGCGCACATGGTCGTGCACGGTAGCCTGCATTTGCTGGGTTACGATCATATCGACGATGACGAGGCGGAAGAGATGGAGTCTCTCGAAACGGAGATTATGCTTGCTATGGGCTATGAGGATCCGTACATTGCCGAGAAGGAATAGGATGCCGAAATCTTGCAGGCCGGAGCATCCGGCACAATGCCTGATGCTCCGGCCTACTTGTATCACACCGCCATGTGCTGAATTTACGCGCATGTGCAACACATTAACTAACATGAGAACCCATACGACGCCATGAGCGACGACAATTCACACAGTAGTGACACAGTAAACAGTAAAAAGGGATTTTTTTCCCTACTACTCAGCCAGCTTTTCCACGGTGAACCTAAAAACCGTGATGAGTTGCTGGCGCTGATCCGTGATTCCGGGCAGAACGAGCTTATCGATGAAGATACGCGCGATATGCTCGAAGGGGTAATGGACATCGCCGACCAGCGCGTTCGCGATATTATGATCCCACGCTCCCAGATGATTACCCTGAAACGCAACCAGACGCTGGACGAATGTCTCGATGTTATCATCGAGTCCGCCCACTCGCGTTTTCCGGTGATCAGCGAAGATAAAGATCACATTGAAGGGATTCTGATGGCCAAAGATTTGCTGCCGTTTATGCGCAGCGATGCCGAAGCCTTCAGCATGGACAAAGTGTTACGCCCCGCCGTTGTCGTACCGGAGAGCAAACGCGTCGATCGTATGCTCAAGGAGTTCCGCTCCCAGCGTTACCATATGGCGATCGTGATTGATGAGTTCGGCGGCGTTTCCGGCCTCGTGACTATCGAAGACATCCTCGAACTGATTGTCGGTGAAATTGAAGATGAGTATGACGAAGAAGACGATATCGACTTCCGTCAGCTTAGCCGCCATACCTGGACGATTCGCGCGCTGGCGTCAATTGAAGACTTCAATGACGCTTTCGGCACCCACTTCAGCGATGAAGAAGTCGATACCATCGGCGGGCTGGTGATGCAGGCGTTCGGTCATTTACCGGCCCGCGGCGAAACCATTGACATTGATGGTTACCAGTTCAAAGTGGCGATGGCCGATAGTCGCCGTATCATTCAGGTGCATGTCAGAATCCCGGATGACTCGCCCCAGCCAAAACTGAACGAATAACAGCAATAGTGGACTAAAAATGGCATTTGCCTCGTTAATTGAACGCCAGCGTCTTCGCCTGCTGCTGGCGTTATTATTCGGCGCCTGCGGAACACTGGCTTTCTCTCCGTATGACGTCTGGCCCGCAGCGATAGTGTCGCTTATCGGGCTGCAGGCCTTAACGTTCAATCGCCGCCCGCTCCAGTCTGCCGCCATCGGCTATTGCTGGGGACTCGGACTTTTCGGTAGCGGGATTAACTGGGTTTATGTCAGTATCGCGCAGTTTGGCGGAATGCCGGGTCCGGTTAACGTTTTTCTGGTGGTGCTGCTTGCAGCTTATCTCTCGCTGTATACCGGACTGTTTGCCGGGATTTTGTCGCGCCTGTGGCCAAAAACCAACTGGCTGCGCGTCGCTATCGCCGCGCCTGCAATATGGCAAATCACCGAATTTTTACGCGGCTGGGTGCTGACCGGCTTCCCCTGGCTGCAATTTGGCTATAGTCAGGTCGACGGCCCGCTAAAAGGTCTGGCGCCGGTGATGGGCGTCGAAGCGATCAACTTCCTGCTGATGATGGTCAGCGGTCTGTTAGCGCTGGCATTGGCGACGCGGAACTGGCGTCCGCTGGCTGTCGCCGTGATTCTGTTTGCTCTGCCCTTTCCGCTACGCTATATCCAGTGGTTTACGCTGGAACCGGCCAAAACGACCCAGGTATCGCTGGTACAGGGCGATATCCCGCAGTCGCTGAAGTGGGACGAAAACCAGCTACTGAATACGCTAAAAATCTATCTCAACGAAACCCGACCAGAGTTAGGCAAATCACAAATTATTATCTGGCCGGAGTCGGCGATTCCGGATCTCGAAATCAATCAGCAGCCCTTCCTTCGTTCGCTGGACGAGATGTTACGCGAAAAAAATAGCACGCTGATCACCGGTATTGTCGATGCGCGTCTCAATAAACAGAATCGATACGACACCTACAATACGATTATCACGCTGGGCAAGGATAATCCATACAGTTATGACTCGCCCAATCGCTACAATAAAAATCACCTTGTGCCCTTTGGCGAGTTTGTTCCGCTGGAGTCTATCCTGCGTCCGCTGGCACCGTTCTTCGATCTGCCCATGTCCTCCTTTAGCCGTGGCCCTTATATCCAGCCGCAGTTACATGCGCACGACTATAAGCTGACGGCGGCAATCTGTTATGAAATAATTCTTGGCGAACAGGTGCGGGATAACTTCCGCCCGGACACCGACTATCTGCTGACTATTTCTAACGACGCCTGGTTTGGTAAGTCCATTGGCCCGTGGCAACATTTCCAGATGGCGCGGATGCGTTCGCTGGAGCTGGCGCGTCCGTTGCTGCGCAGTACTAATAACGGTATTACGGCGGTGATTGGCCCGCAGGGCGAAATCCAGGCGATGATCCCGCAGTTCACTCGCCAGGTACTGACAACCAACGTCACGCCAACCACAGGTTTAACCCCCTATGCCCGTACCGGCAACTGGCCGCTATGGATACTGACCGCGCTGTTTGCTTTTGGCGCGGTGGTAATGAGTCTGCGGCAACGGCGGAAATAATCTCTCCCCAGGCCGGATGGCGCTTCGCTTATCCGGCCTGGAAATCCCCCTTTTACCCTATTCTGGCACGTCTATTGCTTTGTTATACATGACAAACCTGTTCTGGCTGCTTGTGCAACCGGGTCGCACCAAAATCGATCGTCGGTAGCACCTGAACGGTGCAATGTAGGATTTTTGCCTCTGAACGGTGCGGCGCACTTCGCAAAAATAAACAATATCGCAGCAAAATATTTACAACAAGCCACACTAAATGTTAACAAACACATATAACACTGCACGCGCAAGTTGCAGGCAATAACAACATCACAATAGCTATCAATGCGTCGACGGCGCAGATGATAAAGGAGTTGGATATGCAATTACGTAAGCTAACCACAGCAATGCTGGTCATGGGACTGTCTGCGGGCCTTGCGCACGCAGAAGATAGCGCCCCTGCCGCTGGTAGCACCCTGGATAAGATCGCTAAAAATGGCGTGATCGTCGTCGGGCATCGCGAATCATCTGTGCCCTTTTCTTATTACGACAACCAGCAGAAAGTGGTCGGCTATTCCCAGGACTACTCCAACGCCATTGTGGAAGCGGTAAAAAAGAAACTTAACAAGCCCGATCTGCAGGTGAAGCTGATCCCGATCACCTCGCAAAACCGTATTCCGCTGTTGCAAAACGGAACGTTCGATTTTGAATGCGGTTCAACGACTAATAACCTTGAACGCCAGAAACAGGCTGCCTTCTCCGATACGATTTTCGTCGTCGGCACGCGACTGCTGACTAAAAAAGGCGGCGATATTAAAGATTTCCCGGACCTGAAAGGGAAAGCGGTCGTCGTAACCTCCGGGACGACCTCTGAAATTCTGCTGCATAAGCTTAACGAAGAGCAAAAGATGGATATGCGCATTATTAGCGCGAAAGACCACGGTGACTCGTTCCGCACCCTGGAAAGCGGTCGCGCTGTCGCCTTTATGATGGATGACGCGTTGCTGGCCGGCGAGCGCGCCAAAGCGAAGAAACCGGATAACTGGGAGATTGTCGGTAAACCGCAGTCCCAGGAAGCCTACGGCTGTATGCTGCGTAAAAACGATCCGCAATTCAAAAAGTTAATGGATGACACTATCGCCCAGGCGCAAACCTCCGGCGAAGCGGCGAAGTGGTTTGATAAGTGGTTTAAAAATCCGATCCCCCCGAAAAATCTGAACATGAATTTCGAGTTGTCTGACGAGATGAAAGCCCTGTTCAAAGCACCGAATGATAAAGCGCTTAACTAACTAAAACTAAATGGGGCGGGACCTCCTGTCCTCTCGATTGTCGCTCAGCACGGACAGACTATAAGCCTGATGGTCGTTCCCCATCGGGCCTGAAACCGCAAATCGCCGGGCAACAATCTTCGAGGGTAGCGCTGCTACCCTTTTTTTTCGGAGTAGATGTATGTCAATAGACTGGAACTGGGGTATTTTTTTACAAGAAGCCCCCTTCGGCAACACCACCTATCTTGGCTGGCTATGGAGTGGTTTTCAGGTCACCGTAGCCCTTTCGATTACCGCCTGGATTATCGCTTTCCTGGTAGGATCTATTTTCGGCATTTTACGTACCGTTCCCAACCGTTTCCTCTCCGGACTGGGCACATTGTACGTAGAACTGTTCCGTAACGTGCCACTGATCGTGCAATTCTTCACCTGGTACCTGGTGGTGCCTGAACTGTTGCCGGAAGATCTTGGCATGTGGTTTAAGGCGGAACTCGATCCCAATATTCAGTTTTTCCTCTCCTCAATGATCTGTCTGGGACTGTTTACCGCCGCCCGCGTTTGCGAACAGGTGCGCGCCGCTATTCAGTCTCTGCCTCGCGGACAGAAGAACGCGGCGCTGGCGATGGGGCTAACGCTGCCGCAGGCTTATCGCTATGTCCTGCTGCCGAATGCCTATCGCGTTATTGTGCCGCCAATGACGTCAGAGATGATGAATCTGGTGAAAAACTCAGCTATCGCCTCAACCATCGGTCTGGTGGATATGGCGGCGCAGGCAGGCAAACTGTTGGATTACTCGGCGCACGCCTGGGAATCCTTCACCGCCATTACGCTGGCCTATGTGCTGATTAACGCCGTTATCATGCTGGTCATGAGCCTGGTTGAACGCAAAGTCCGCCTGCCGGGCAACGTGGGGAGCAAATAATGTACGAATTTGACTGGAGTTCGATTATCCCCTCACTGCCTTACCTGCTGGCCGGGTTGGTCATCACGCTGAAGATCACCGTCACCGCCGTTGTCGTGGGGATAGTCTGGGGAACCATTCTGGCCGTCATGCGCCTCTCAAGCTTTGCCCCCATCGCCTGGTTTGCTAAAGCGTATGTTAACGTTTTCCGTTCCATCCCGTTGGTCATGGTCTTACTGTGGTTCTATCTGATTGTACCCGGCTTTCTGCAAAACGTGCTGGGGCTATCGCCGAAAACCGATATCCGCCTGATCTCCGCGATGGTGGCATTCTCCATGTTTGAAGCGGCCTACTATTCCGAGATTATTCGCGCCGGTATTCAAAGTATTTCCCGCGGGCAGTCCAGCGCGGCGCTGGCGCTGGGGATGACCCACTGGCAGTCGATGAAGCTAATTATTCTGCCGCAGGCGTTTCGGGCGATGGTGCCGCTGTTGCTTACGCAGGGCATTGTGCTATTTCAGGACACCTCTTTAGTTTATGTACTAAGCCTGGCGGACTTCTTCCGCACCGCGTCTACTATCGGCGAGCGTGACGGTACTCAGGTCGAAATGATTCTGTTCGCCGGCGCCGTTTATTTTGTTATCAGCCTGAGCGCGTCGTTGCTGGTCAGCTATTTGAAGAAAAGGACAGTTTAATGATTACCCTGAAAAATGTTTCAAAATGGTATGGTCACTTTCAGGTGCTGACCGATTGTTCAACAGAAGTGAAAAAAGGCGAAGTGGTGGTAGTCTGCGGGCCATCGGGTTCCGGTAAATCCACGCTGATTAAGACCGTCAACGGTCTGGAACCGGTGCAAAAAGGCGAAATTACCGTTAACGGCATTATTGTGAACGACAAAAAAACCGACCTGGCGAAACTGCGTTCCCGCGTGGGCATGGTATTCCAGCACTTCGAGCTGTTTCCCCACCTGTCGATCATCGAAAACCTGACGCTGGCGCAGGTGAAAGTGCTGAAACGCGATAAGGCCGCCGCCCGCGATAAAGGGCTCAAGCTGCTGGAGCGCGTTGGGCTCTCGGCGCACGCCAATAAATATCCCGCCCAGCTTTCCGGCGGTCAGCAGCAGCGCGTGGCGATTGCCCGCGCGCTGTGTATGGACCCCATTGCCATGTTATTCGATGAACCTACTTCCGCGCTCGATCCGGAAATGATCAACGAGGTGCTGGACGTCATGGTCGAACTGGCCCATGAAGGCATGACCATGATGGTAGTGACGCACGAAATGGGTTTTGCCCGTAAAGTGGCTAACCGGGTAATCTTTATGGATGAAGGAAAAATCGTCGAAGATTCGCCAAAAGAGGAGTTCTTCGCTAACCCCAGTTCCGATCGCGCAAAAGACTTCCTTGCGAAAATCCTGCACTAATATTCCCGGCGCGCATGTCAGAGTGCGCGCTATCTCACGCTTTACCTCTTCGCTTCTCGAAACGTATCCAGCCGAGCGTTAACCTTGTCACAAAGTACCACTTACAAGGAGCCATAATGGCACTGCCCATTATTATTGATTGCGATCCGGGTCATGATGACGCTATCGCCCTCGTTCTCGCCCTCGCCTCCCCTGAACTGGAAGTGAAAGCGATCACCTCTTCCGCCGGCAACCAGACGCCGGAGAAGACCCTGCGTAACGTGCTGCGGATGCTGACGCTGCTCAAACGTCCGGATATCCCGGTGGCGGGCGGCGCGCTCAAGCCGCTGATGCGCGAGCTGATTATCGCCGATAACGTTCACGGCGAAAGCGGCCTCGACGGCCCGGCGTTGCCGGAGCCGTCTTTCACGCCGCAAAGCTGCACTGCCGTAGAGCTGATGGCAAAAACCCTGCGCGACAGCGCGCAGCCCGTCACCCTCGTCGCCACTGGCCCACAGACCAACGTGGCGTTGCTGCTCAATAGCCACCCGGAGCTGCACGCGAAAATTGCGCGTATTGTGATCATGGGCGGCGCAATAGGGTTGGGGAACTGGACGCCTGCCGCTGAATTTAATATTTATGTCGACCCGGAAGCAGCGGAAATCGTCTTCCAGTCAGGCATTCCGGTGGTGATGGCCGGATTGGATGTCACCCATAACGCGCAGATTCACGCCGCCGATATCGAACGCTTCCGCGCGATTGGTAACCCCATCTCAACCATTGTCGCCGAACTGCTCGATTTCTTCCTCGAATATCACAAAGATGAAAAATGGGGATTTATCGGCGCGCCGCTACACGATCCGTGTACGATAGCCTGGCTATTAAAACCAGAGCTTTTCACGACGATTGAACGCTGGGTCGGCGTCGAAACGCAGGGAAAATATACTCAGGGAATGACGGTGGTGGATTATTATTTCCTGACCGGGAATAAACCTAACGCCATGGTGATGGTCGATGTCGACCGGCAAGGATTTGTCGATCTGCTGGCTGAGCGGCTGAAGTTTTACGCGTAATATTTGCCGGAGGGCAGCTTCGCCATATCCGGCCTACGTGAACGATTTTTGGTAGGCCGGATAAGACGCACCGGCGCTCTTCCACTCACGGCTCAAACGGTCTTCTCTGAAACTGGTCATGACCGCATTTCGGGCACAGCGGCAGCACATCCGGCGTATAAACCGCTAAATGGAAGTGGCACTTCTCGCATACCAGATTGCCCAGCCCCACTACCTCTCCGCTGTGATAAACCCCATGGTGATTGAGATCCTGAAAAACCTCACGCCACTCCAACTGGGTTTTATCGGTAATATCCGCCAGCTCCTGCCACAGACTCTCTTTAATGACCCGCATAAAGACGCTGTCGTCCTGACTCTCTTCGTAGCTCATAGCGAACTCTTCCAGATCGCGTCTGACGGCGCGCGTCAGTTCGTCTACTTCGGTTCGCGTTAACTCCCCTGTTTGCATCACACGCTGGCGCGCCTGCTCCACCAGCGCATCAATGTCGCGCTCGCCATTGCGTAAACGCTCGCTTAATGAAGCCACCAGTTCACGGTAATACTGAGCAACTTTATTCATCACTTCGTCTCCCGGATCGTTAACTGCCTATAATAATAGACCTTATTTACGTTACGCTTTGCAAGACTGCCCACAGAGTCTGTAAATTCTTGTCAGGCTGACGCGCATCGCCTGCCACCTGCCTGATTCGCCCTATTTATAAACTTCGCCATGAAAAGGCACATCGCAGATTGCGAATTTATGGCCAAACGGCACGTCCTGACGTAACACAGCGCTTATCACGCGTTCATCAATAAACATCGTGGCGGTTTCGTCAGCCTTGAGCGCCATGATAGTCGTCACAACGCCATCTTAAGGGTGAATCATTACCGTATTTTTTTTCACGGGTCACTCCTTTGCTATAGTCCTGCTTTCCCTAATCAACAGGCATGTTATTTTTTAACAGGCTGTTTTATATGATTTTATTTTGAGTGATTTGCCAGATGGCGGAAGGAAATACGGCAATTTGCTGCAGTCGTGCCACATTTTGCATCATCGCTTCATGCGCGCCAGACGCGACAAATGTGCTAACCCCTGTTTTGGCGCGGGCGTTTGGGCTATGCTATGCGGATCTAAACACCACCTCTAAAGCTACATTTGTAGCTGTATTGAAAACAGGACTACTGGCTGCCATGCAAGAGCAATACCGCCCGGAAGAGATAGAATCCAAAGTACAGCTTCACTGGGATGAGAAGCGCACATTTGAAGTGACCGAAGACGAGAGCAAAGAGAAGTATTACTGCCTGTCGATGCTTCCCTATCCTTCTGGCCGACTACACATGGGCCACGTACGTAACTACACCATCGGTGACGTGATCGCCCGCTACCAACGTATGTTAGGTAAAAACGTGTTGCAGCCTATTGGCTGGGACGCGTTTGGCCTGCCCGCGGAAGGCGCGGCGGTGAAAAACAACACTGCGCCGGCGCCGTGGACATACGACAACATCGCGTACATGAAAAACCAGCTCAAAATGTTGGGCTTTGGTTATGACTGGAGCCGCGAACTGGCGACCTGCACCCCGGAATACTATCGCTGGGAACAGAAATTCTTCACCGAGCTGTATAAAAAAGGCCTGGTGTACAAGAAGACCTCTGCCGTTAACTGGTGTCCGAACGATCAGACTGTTCTCGCCAACGAACAGGTGATCGACGGCTGCTGCTGGCGCTGCGATACCAAAGTTGAGCGTAAAGAGATCCCACAGTGGTTTATCAAAATCACCGCTTACGCAGACGAACTGTTGCGCGATCTGGATAAGCTGGACCACTGGCCTGATACCGTGAAAACGATGCAGCGCAACTGGATTGGCCGCTCTGAAGGCGTGGAAATCACCTTCGACGTGAAGGGTTACGATAACACGCTGACCGTCTATACCACCCGTCCGGATACCTTTATGGGCGCCACTTACCTGGCGGTGGCCGCCGGTCACCCGCTGGCGCAACAGGCCGCCGCGAACAACGCCGAGCTGGCGGCGTTCATCGACGAATGCCGTAACACCAAAGTGGCCGAAGCCGAAATGGCGACCATGGAGAAAAAAGGCGTCGACACCGGCTTTAAAGCGATTCATCCGTTAACCGGCGAAGAGATCCCGGTCTGGGCGGCAAACTTCGTGTTGATGGAGTACGGCACCGGCGCGGTGATGGCCGTTCCGGGTCACGATCAGCGCGACTACGAATTTGCCTCCAAATACGGTTTGACCATCAAGCCGGTTATTCTGGCTGCCGACGGTTCCGAGCCGGATCTTTCCGAACAGGCGCTGACCGAAAAAGGCGTGCTGTTTAACTCCGGCGAGTTCGACGGCCTGGCTTTTGAAGCGGCGTTTAACGCCATTGCCGATAAGCTGGCGGAAAAAGGCGTTGGCGAACGTAAAGTGAACTACCGTCTACGCGACTGGGGCGTTTCCCGTCAGCGCTACTGGGGCGCGCCGATCCCGATGGTTACCCTGGAAGACGGCACCGTGATCCCGACGCCAGAAGATCAACTGCCGGTGATCCTGCCGGAAGACGTAGTCATGGACGGTATCACCAGCCCAATCAAGGCCGACCCCGAGTGGGCGAAAACCACCGTTAACGGTATGCCTGCGCTGCGTGAAACCGACACCTTCGACACCTTTATGGAATCGTCATGGTACTACGCGCGTTACACCTGCCCGCAGTATCAGGAAGGGATGCTGGATTCGAAAGCGGCAAACTACTGGCTGCCGGTCGACATCTACATCGGCGGTATTGAACATGCCATCATGCACCTGCTTTATTTCCGCTTCTTCCATAAGCTGATGCGCGATGCGGGCATGGTCACCTCTGACGAGCCGGCTAAACAGTTGCTGTGTCAGGGCATGGTACTGGCGGATGCGTTCTATTATGTCGGCGAGAACGGCGAACGTAACTGGGTTTCGCCAGTTGACGCTATCGTCGAGCGCGATGAAAAAGGCCGCATCGTAAAAGCAAAAGACGCAGCGGGTCATGAGCTGGTCTACACTGGCATGAGTAAAATGTCCAAGTCCAAAAATAACGGTATCGACCCGCAGGTAATGGTTGAACGTTATGGCGCGGACACGGTACGCCTGTTTATGATGTTCGCTTCTCCGGCGGATATGACTCTGGAATGGCAGGAGTCCGGCGTAGAAGGCGCAAACCGCTTTATTAAACGCGTCTGGAAGCTGGTTTACGAACACACCGCTAAAGGTTCTGTCGCGGCGCTGAACATAGATACGCTGAACGACGATCAAAAAGCGCTGCGTCGCGATGTGCATAAAACCATTGCCAAAGTGACCGATGATATCGGCCGCCGTCAGACGTTCAACACCGCCATTGCGGCGATTATGGAACTGATGAATAAACTGGCGAAAGCGCCGCAGGACAGCGAGCAGGACAGAGCGCTGATGCAGGAAGCGCTGCTGGCGGTCGTGCGTATGCTTAACCCGTTCACGCCACACGTCTGCTTTACCTTGTGGCAGGCGCTGGAAGGCGAAGGCGATATTGATAACGCGCCGTGGCCGGTGGCGGACGATAAAGCGATGGTCGAAGAGTCCACGCTGGTTGTGGTACAGGTAAACGGTAAAGTGCGCGGAAAAATCACCGTACCGGTAAATGCTACCGAAGAACAGGTACGCGAGCGCGCAGGCCAGGAACACCTGGTGGCAAAATATCTTGATGGCGTTACCGTGCGTAAAGTGATTTACGTTCCGGGTAAACTCCTCAATCTGGTTGTTGGCTAAGCGCGGGAGGAAGCGTGCGATATCTGGTAACACTGTTGTTATCTCTGGCGGTGCTGGTCACCGCCGGATGCGGCTGGCATCTGCGTAGTACTACGCAGGTCCCGGCTTCAATGAAAACGATGATCCTCGATTCAGGCGATCCGAACGGTCCGCTAAGTCGTGCGGTACGTAATCAGTTACGGCTGAATAACGTAAACCTGCTTGATAAAAACACAACGCGCAAAGACGTTCCGTCTCTGCGACTTGGAACGGTGACTATTTCGCAGGATACGGCGTCAGTGTTCCAGGACGGCCAGACGGCGGAATATCAGATGGTAATGACCGTCAACGCCTCGGTATTGATTCCGGGCCATGACATCTATCCTATCAGCACGAAAGTGTACCGTTCGTTCTTCGATAACCCGCAAATGGCGTTGGCGAAGGATAACGAGCAGGCCATGATTGTTCAGGAGATGTACGACAAAGCCGCTGAACAGCTCATTCGTAAGCTGACCAGCGTCCGCGCGGCGGATATTCAGGCGACAAAAGAGGAGGCTACCGCAGACAATGAGACGGCGGCACCCGCCTCTACGCCAGCACGCGTTTCCACTACGCTGAGTAACTAATGATCAGGTTATATCCTGAACAACTCCGCGCGCAGCTCAAAGAAGGGCTGCGCGCGGCATATCTGCTATTGGGCAACGATCCGCTGCTATTGCAGGAAAGCCAGGACGCTATTCGTCTGGCGGCTGCATCGCAAGGATTCGAAGAGCACCACGCTTTTACTCTCGATCCCAGTACCGACTGGGGATCGCTTTTCTCACTCTGCCAGGCGATGAGCCTGTTCGCCAGCCGTCAAACGCTGGTGCTGCAACTGCCGGAAAACGGGCCTAACGCGGCAATGAATGAGCAACTCGCCACGCTGAGCGGCCTACTGCATGACGACCTGTTGTTAATAGTGCGCGGAAACAAGCTCACCAAAGCGCAGGAAAACGCCGCCTGGTATACCGCACTGGCAGACCGGAGCGTTCAGGTCAGTTGTCAGACGCCGGAACAGGCGCAACTTCCCCGCTGGGTTGCCGCCAGAGCGAAAGCGCAGAATTTGCAACTGGATGACGCCGCGAACCAACTGCTGTGCTATTGCTATGAGGGCAATCTGTTGGCGCTGGCACAGGCGCTTGAACGACTGTCGCTGCTTTGGCCTGACGGTAAGTTAACGCTTCCTCGCGTGGAGCAGGCCGTCAATGACGCCGCCCACTTTACCCCTTTCCACTGGGTGGATGCGTTACTGATGGGGAAAAGCAAACGCGCGCTGCATATCCTGCAACAGCTACGCCTTGAAGGCAGCGAGCCGGTCATTCTACTGCGTACGCTCCAGCGAGAGCTGCTGCTGCTCGTAAATCTCAAACGTCAGTCCGCCCATACGCCGTTACGCACGCTGTTTGATAAACACCGGGTCTGGCAAAACCGTCGCCCCATGATCGGCGACGCGTTGCAGCGTCTCCATCCTACACAGCTTCGACAGGCCGTGCAGTTACTGACGCGTACGGAAATTACGCTCAAACAGGATTATGGTCAGTCAGTATGGGCAGAGCTTGAAGGGCTATCGCTCCTGCTTTGCCATAAGGCGCTGGCAGACGTATTTATTGATGGGTGATATGAAATCGTTACAGGCTTTATTCGGCGGCACCTTTGATCCGGTGCATTATGGACATCTTAAACCTGTTGAAACGCTGGCGAATCTGATCGGCTTATCGCGGGTGATTATTATGCCTAACAATGTGCCGCCGCATCGCCCCCAGCCGGAAGCCTCCAGCGCGCAGCGTAAATATATGCTGGAGCTGGCTATCGCCGATAAGCCGCTTTTTACGCTGGATGAACGCGAGCTACAGCGAAACGCGCCCTCTTACACTGCGCAAACGCTGAAAGAATGGCGCGAAGAACAGGGTCCCGAAGCGCCGCTGGCGTTTATTATCGGCCAGGACTCGCTGCTTAACTTCCCCACCTGGCATGATTACGACACCATCCTCGATAACACTCACCTGATCGTTTGTCGTCGTCCGGGCTACCCGCTTGAAATGACGCAGGCGCAACACCAACAGTGGCTGGAACAGCATCTGACCCATACGCCGGACGATCTGCACCAGTTGCCAGCCGGTAAAATTTACCTGGCGGAAACGCCCTGGCTTAATATTTCCGCGACCCTCATCCGCGAACGGCTGGAAAAAGGCGAATCCTGCGACGATCTGTTGCCGGAAAACGTGCTGAACTACATCAATCAGCAGGGGCTATACCGGTAAGCACATTGCGCAACGCCGACAGCAGACGCTCGTTTTGCGCAGCGCTGCGTATCGCCACGCGGTAATAGCGGCTGTCCAGCCCCGGATAGTTAGCGCAGCTACGGATTAAAATCCGCTGCGTCAGCAACCGTCGCTGCAGATCAATATCCTCTCGCTCACAGCGTAACAACAGATAGTTCGCCCGACCGGGATAAACCGTCAACAGCGGGATCTGACAAAGCGCCTGATAAAACCGGGTGCCCTCCTCCCGTAACCAACGCCAGGTCGCCTGCTGCCAGGCGCTATCCTGTAACGCTACCTCACCGGCAAGCGCCGCCAGCGCGTTAACCGACCACGGCATTTGTTGGCGACGCATCCGCGCCACCGCCGCGTCATCACTGTTGACGAGATATCCCAGCCGCAGGCCGGGAATGGCATAAAACTTGGTCAGCGAACGCAGCACCCAGATATGCGGATTATCTTTAAGAACAGGAATAAAGCCCGTCTCATGCGGAATAAAATCGATAAACGCTTCATCCAGGATCAGATGAATATTCAGTGATTTGCAGCGATCGGCAATGGTCTGCAATAACTGACGCTCCGGCAGCAGGCCGGTAGGATTATTGGGCGTACACAGAAACAGGCAGTCCAGATCGGGCGTCAACGCCTCAAGAATGGCATCGGTAAGTTGCCAGCCATCCGCTTCGCGTAGAGACCAGCGACGAATTTCACAGCCAATTTGCGCCAGCGCCCGACCATACTCCGCGAAACCTGGCGTGACAATCATCGCATGACGCGGTTTAAGGCCGCTCGCCACGGTAAAGATTGACTCCGTCTCGCCATTTCCCGCCAGTATCCACGATGCCGGCACCTGATGATGACGCGCCAGCGCCTGGTGCAAATGAAAATAATCGACATCCGGGTAGCGCTCAATGCAATCCAGATTGTCGATAAGCGCGCGTTTCATGCTGACAGGCATACCCAGCGGATTAATGTTTGCGCTAAAATCCAGTAACTGGTCAGGCGAGATGCCCAACACCGTCGCGGCTTCCCGAATGTTACCGCCATGCGCGCTGTTGAATAACGCCATTATGCCTCCGGCCAAAAAAGGCTATTTTAGTGAAAAAAACGTTGCGCAATCAGGGCCATTATCATGTTTTGCGCATTTAACCATCATGAGGGATACCATGCGATTGTGGCTGGTGCGTCATGGCGAAACCGAGGCCAATGTCGCCGGGTTGTATAGCGGACATGCTCCAACGCCGTTAACGGAAAAAGGGATTGGCCAGGCGAAAACGCTACATACCTTATTGCGCCACGCGCCATTTGACAGGGTGTTATGCAGCGAACTGGAGCGCGCGCGCCATACCGCCCGGCTCGTACTGGAGGGCCGGGATGCGCCGCAACACATCTTACCTGAGCTTAATGAGATGTATTTCGGCGACTGGGAAATGCGCCATCACCGCGACCTCACCCATGAAGATGCCGAAAGCTATGCCGCCTGGTGTACGGACTGGCAGAATGCGGTTCCGACCAATGGCGAGGGGTTTCAGGCTTTTACCCAGCGCGTAGAGCGCTTTATCTCGCGACTCGACGCGTTCAGCGATTGCCAGAGCCTGCTGATCGTCAGCCATCAGGGCGTACTCAGTCTGTTGATTGCCCGCCTGCTTGCGATGCCCGCCGCCTCGCTATGGCATTTCCGGGTAGAACAGGGATGCTGGAGCGCAATCGACATATGCGAAGGGTTCGCCACCCTGAAGGTATTAAATAGTCGTGCCGTCTGGCGGCCTGAGTGATGAATTTTCCGTTTTTTCTCGCCGCAGCGGTTTCGCCCATTGACAGCCCCCGACAGGCTGTTATTCTCCGCAGCCAGGCTATTTTCACCTTTCAGAGCTTTGCAGAAATTGTTTTACAAAAATGGCGATGCTTTCTGTGACGTGGGATGGGATGATAATCTGGTTTTAAACGCCGATCCGGCGACATAAGTCCCGGTATCGCCGCTGATTCAGGTATACTACACGGCGTCCCGCCGGAAGGTTAGCGTTAACCTCGCAACGCCTTACCGGTCCAGCCTGTTGGCCTTTTTTCTATCGTTATAACGCAATTATTCACCCAGGGGGAAAACTTGCAGGGTAAAGCACTCCAGGATTTTGTTATCGACAAAATTGATGACCTGAAAGGTCAGGACATCATCGCCTTAGATGTTCAGGGTAAATCCAGTATCACCGACTGTATGATTATTTGTACCGGCACCTCCAGCCGTCACGTTATGTCTATTGCCGACCACGTTGTGCAGTCGTCGCGCGCGGCCGGTATGCTGCCGTTGGGCGTCGAAGGCGAAAATGCGGCTGACTGGATTGTCGTCGATCTGGGCGATGTGATTGTGCATGTCATGCAGGAAGAAAGTCGCCGCCTGTATGAACTGGAAAAACTCTGGAGTTAATGCGTGAAGCTGCAACTTGTCGCTGTCGGCACGAAAATGCCCGACTGGGTTCAAACGGGATTTATGGAATATCTGCGTCGTTTTCCGAAAGACATGCCCTTTGAACTGATCGAAATCCCTGCGGGCAAACGCGGCAAGAACGCGGATATCAAACGCATTCTCGACAAAGAGGGCGAGCAGATGCTGACCGCCGCCGGTAAGAATCGCATTGTTACCCTGGATATTCCAGGCAAGCCGTGGGATACGCCGCAGTTAGCCAATGAGCTGGAGCGCTGGAAACAGGACGGGCGCGACGTCAGTTTGCTGATTGGCGGGCCGGAAGGATTATCTCCCGCCTGCAAAGCGGCAGCGGAACAGAGTTGGTCGCTCTCGGCGTTAACGCTCCCTCACCCGCTTGTTCGGGTTCTGGTCGCGGAGAGTTTATACCGGGCGTGGAGCATCACGACCAACCACCCTTATCACCGTGAGTGATCGTGAAGTCTTGAGAAGATTAAGCAGCGGATGAAACGACAAAATTCTTTTCGTGACTATACGGCTGAGTCCGCACTGTTTGTGCGTCGGGCGCTGGTCGCCTTTTTGGGTATTTTGCTGCTGACCGGCGTACTGATCGCCAATTTGTATAATCTGCAAATCCTCCGTTTTACCGATTACCAGACCCGCTCGAACGAAAACCGTATCAAGCTGGTGCCAATTGCGCCAAGCCGCGGAATAATCTACGACCGTAACGGCATTCCCCTTGCGCTGAACCGCACTATCTATCAGATTGAAATGATGCCGGAAAAGGTGGATAACGTTCAGCAAACGCTGGATGCGCTACGCAGTGTGGTCGATTTAAACGACGACGATATCGCCGCCTTTAAAAAAGAGCGCGCCCGCTCGCATCGCTTTACCTCTATTCCGGTGAAAACGAACCTGACGGAAGTTCAGGTCGCGCGCTTTGCCGTTAACCAATACCGTTTTCCAGGCGTCGAAGTCAAAGGCTATAAACGCCGCTATTATCCATACGGATCGGCGCTGACTCACGTTATCGGCTACGTATCGAAAATCAATGATAAAGACGTCGAGCGCCTCGACAGAGAAAACAAACTGGCGAACTACGCCGCCACCCATGACATCGGCAAGCTGGGCATTGAGCGCTACTATGAAGATATTTTGCATGGGCAAACCGGTTATGAAGAGGTTGAAGTCAACAACCGCGGTCGCGTTATTCGCCAGCTCAAAGAGGTGCCGCCGCAAGCAGGGCACGATATCTACCTGACGCTGGATCTCAAACTCCAGCAGTATATTGAAACGCTGCTGGCAGGCAGCCGCGCGGCGGTAATTGTCACCGATCCGCGTACCGGCGGCGTGCTATCGCTGGTATCCATGCCAAGCTACGACCCTAACCTTTTCGTGGACGGCATCTCCAGCAAAGATTACTCCGGGCTGCTTAACGATCCGAACACGCCATTAGTGAACCGCGCGACCCAGGGTGTCTACCCACCGGCCTCTACCGTTAAGCCTTACGTCGCCGTATCGGCCTTAAGCGCTGGCGTCATCACCCGTAACACCAGTCTTTTCGACCCTGGCTGGTGGCAGTTGCCGGGGTCGGAGAAACGCTACCGCGACTGGAAAAAATGGGGCCACGGGCATCTGAACGTCACCAAATCCCTTGAAGAGTCGGCGGATACCTTCTTCTATCAGGTGGCCTATGACATGGGGATCGACCGCCTGTCAGAATGGATGGGTAAATTCGGCTATGGTCACTATACCGGAATTGATCTCGCAGAAGAGCGCTCTGGTAATATGCCGACCCGCGAGTGGAAACAGAAACGCTTTAAAAAACCGTGGTATCAGGGCGATACGATTCCGGTGGGTATCGGCCAGGGCTACTGGACAGCGACGCCAATTCAGATGAGTAAGGCGCTGATGATCCTTATTAACGACGGCGTAGTTAAAGTCCCGCACCTGTTAATGAGCACCGCGGAAAACGGTAAACAGGTGCCGTGGGTACAGCCGCATGAGCCGCCGGTGGGTGATATTCACTCCGGCTATTGGGAAATTGCGAAAGATGGCATGTATGGCGTCGCCAACCGCCCTAACGGCACGGCGCATAAATATTTTGCCAGCGCGCCCTATAAAATCGCGGCGAAATCGGGCACCGCGCAGGTCTTTGGCCTGAAGGCCAACGAAACGTACAATGCGCATAAAATCGCCGAGCGCCTGCGCGACCATAAATTGATGACCGCTTTTGCGCCGTATAACAATCCCCAGGTCGCCGTCGCGATCATCCTTGAAAACGGCGGCGCAGGCCCGGCAGTAGGTACAATCATGCGCCAAATTCTTGATCACATCATGCTGGGCGACAACAACACCCATTTGCCTGCGGAAAACCCGGTGGTTGCAGCGGCGGAGGACCAATAATCATGACGGATAATCCGAACAAAAAAACCTTCTGGGATAAAATTCATATCGATCCCACGATGCTACTGATTCTGCTGGCGTTACTGGTTTACAGCGCGTTGGTCATCTGGAGCGCCAGCGGCCAGGACATCGGCATGATGGAGCGTAAAATTGGCCAGATTGCGATGGGGCTGGTGGTCATGGTGGTGATGGCGCAGATCCCGCCGCGCGTGTATGAAGGCTGGGCACCCTATCTCTATATCATTTGTATCATTCTGCTGGTCGCCGTTGATGCCTTTGGCGCAATATCCAAAGGCGCGCAGCGCTGGCTCGATCTGGGAATCGTTCGCTTTCAGCCTTCGGAAATAGCCAAAATCGCCGTGCCGCTGATGGTCGCCCGCTTTATTAATCGCGACGTCTGCCCACCCTCGCTGAAAAACACCGCCATCGCCCTGGTATTAATTTTTATGCCTACCCTGCTGGTCGCCGCCCAGCCGGACCTGGGGACGTCTATTCTGGTCGCCCTTTCAGGTCTCTTTGTCCTATTTTTGTCTGGTCTGAGCTGGCGCTTAATTGGGGTCGCCATTGTATTGATCGCTGCATTTATTCCTATTTTGTGGTTCTTCCTGATGCACGATTACCAACGCCAGCGTGTCATGATGCTCCTTGATCCGGAGACCGATCCGCTGGGCGCGGGCTATCATATTATTCAGTCTAAAATCGCCATTGGCTCAGGCGGCCTGCGCGGTAAAGGCTGGCTCCATGGCACCCAGTCGCAACTGGAGTTTTTACCCGAACGCCATACCGACTTTATCTTCGCGGTACTGGCGGAAGAACTCGGTCTGGTGGGCATCCTGATTCTGCTCGCGCTCTATATTTTGCTGATAATGCGCGGTCTGTGGATTGCCGCCAGAGCGCAAACTACATTTGGTCGCGTGATGGCTGGCGGATTAATGTTAATATTATTCGTTTATGTCTTCGTAAATATTGGTATGGTGAGCGGTATTCTGCCTGTGGTTGGAGTACCTTTACCCCTGGTCAGCTACGGGGGCTCCGCACTGATCGTGCTGATGGCCGGGTTCGGGATTGTGATGTCGATCCACACCCACAGAAAAATGTTGTCGAAAAGCGTATAAGGGGTGCGCAATGCGTAAGCAGTTGCCTGTAATCTGCGTCGCGGCAGGGATAGTACTACTCGCGGCATGTACTAATGACGGCGGTCAGCAGCAACCCACCGTCGCGCCGCAGCCTGCGGTATGTAATGGTCCGGCGGTGGAAATCAGCGGAGCGGAACCGCGTTATGAACCTCTGAATCCGACTGCAAACCAGGATTATCAGCGTGACGGTAAAAGTTATAAAATCGTTCAGGACCCGTCCCGCTTTAGCCAGGCTGGCCTGGCCGCTATTTATGATGCGGAACCCGGCAGTAATTTAACCGCCTCCGGGGAGATGTTCGATCCGATGCAGCTTACCGCCGCTCATCCGACGCTGCCCATCCCCAGCTATGCGCGAATTACCAACCTGGCTAACGGACGCATGATCGTCGTACGTATTAACGATCGTGGCCCCTATGGCACCGATCGGGTCATCTCTCTTTCCCGCGCGGCAGCCGATCGTCTGAATACCTCGAATAATACTAAAGTACGGATTGACCCTATTATCGTGGCGCCGGACGGTTCGCTTTCCGGCCCGGGGATGGCCTGTACGACGGTGGCGAAACAGACCTACGCTCTGCCTCCTCGCCCTGATTTAAGCGGCGGCATGGGAAGTGTCTCCTCAGCGCCTGCGCAACCGCAAGGCGACGTACTTCCGGTCAGCAATTCCACATTGAAAAGTGACGATACTACCGGCGCGCCGGTGAGCAGCAGCGGCTTCCTTGGCGCGCCGACCACGCTGGCGCCTGGCGTGCTGGAGGGTAACGAACCGACGCCGGCTCCACAGCCAGCGCCGGTCTCCGCGCCGGTGACGGCTCCAGCGGCTACGGCGACGGTTAGCGCGCCTGCCGCCGCGGCGAGCGGTCGTTTCGTCGTCCAGGTCGGTGCCGTCAGCGATCAAACGCGCGCGCAGCAGTACCAACAGCGTTTAAGCCAGCAGTTCAGTGTACCAGGCCGCGTAATGCAAAACGGCGCGGTCTGGCGTATTCAACTGGGGCCTTTTGCCAGTAAAACGGAAGCCAGCGCGTTACAGCAACGTTTGCAAACAGAAGCACAATTACAGTCCTTTATCGCCAGCGCGCAGTAACATATTGCAGGCATCTGTACTGTCAATTTCTGTAAATGACATTAACAAAGTCACGCGGAAAGTCAGATGCCTGCCAGTTATGCTTTTGCTATAGTAGGGCTCTTTTTTTAATTTCATCACGGACGTCGTAGTTCAGACCATGAAGACCACTTTTTCCGCTCGTTTTATGCAGCGCATGGCGCTCACCACGGCGCTTTGTGCCTCGTTTATCTCAGCCGCACATGCCGATGACCTGAATATCAAAACTATGATCCCGGGTGTTCCGCAGATCGATGCGGAATCCTACATCCTGATCGACTACAACTCCGGCAAAGTTCTGGCGGAACAAAACGCCGACGAACGTCGCGACCCGGCGAGTCTGACGAAGATGATGACCAGTTACGTCATCGGACAGGCAATGAAAGCGGGTAAATTTAAAGAAACCGACCTGGTTACCGTCGGTAATGACGCCTGGGCCACCGGCAATCCGGTATTTAAAGGCTCCTCGCTGATGTTCCTCAAGCCGGGAATGCAGGTACCGGTCTCCCAGTTGATACGCGGCATCAATCTGCAATCCGGTAATGACGCCTGTGTGGCGATGGCTGATTTCGCCGCCGGTAGCCAGGATGCTTTCGTCGGGCTGATGAACAGCTATGTGAACGCGCTGGGACTGAAAAATACCCATTTCCAGACCGTACACGGCCTGGACGCCGACGGACAATACAGTTCAGCTCGCGATATGGCGCTGATTGGCCAGGCGTTAATTCGCGATGTGCCTAACGAATATGCCGTTTATAAAGAAAAAGAGTTCACCTTTAACGGCATTCGCCAGTTAAACCGTAACGGTTTGCTGTGGGATAACAGCCTAAATGTGGACGGCATCAAAACCGGGCATACCAGCAAAGCGGGCTATAATCTGGTCGCTTCCGCAACCGAAGGCCAGATGCGCTTGATCTCCGCCGTGATGGGCGGACGGACCTATAAAGGCCGTGAAACAGAAAGCAAAAAACTGCTGACGTGGGGCTTCCGTTTCTTTGAAACCGTTAATCCGCTGAAGGCTGGTAAAGAGTTCGCCTCTGAACCCGCCTGGTTTGGTAATACCGATCGCGCCTCGCTGGGCGTCGATAAAGACGTTTACCTGACGATCCCTCGCGGCCGCATGAAAGATTTGAAAGCGAGCTATGTACTGAATACTGCGGAACTGCACGCGCCGCTGCAGAAAAACCAGGTGGTCGGCACCATCAACTTCCAGTTGGACGGCAAAACCATCGAGCAGCGTCCGCTAGTCGTACTGCAAGAGATCCCGGAGGGGAACTTCTTCGGTAAAATCATTGATTACATTAAATTAATGTTCCATCACTGGTTTGGATAAAAATTGAACGCTTGAAAGTGTGATTTTCGTCCCCATATACTATGCATCAGTAAAACTCCCGTCCTGTGGCGGGAGTTATTATTTTTTTACGTAATGCCGGAGCTGACATGAAAACCAAACTTAACGAACTGCTTGAATTCCCTACGCCATTTACTTACAAAGTAATGGGGCAGGCGTTACCTGAGCTGGTTGATCAGGTGGTTGAAGTGGTACAGCGCCATGCGCCTGGTGATTACTCTCCGACGGTAAAACCGAGCAGCAAAGGCAACTACCACTCGGTCTCTATCACCATTAACGCCACCCATATTGAACAGGTTGAAACGCTGTACGAAGAACTGGGCAATATTGATATCGTACGAATGGTATTGTAATACATCCAGACGGTTACCCGGTCTTATCCGGGTAACTCCTCGCCTTCCCCGCTGTGATATACTTTCCTCTCTTTTTTCATTCTCTACGGAGATGCCGTTTTGTATCAGGATAAAATCCTTGTCCGCCAGCTCGGCCTTCGGCCCTATGAGGCTATCTCTCAGGCCATGCATGACTTTACCGATATGCGCGATGAAAACAGCAATGATGAAATCTGGTTGGTTGAACATTACCCGGTGTTTACCCAGGGCCAGGCCGGTAAAGCGGAACATATATTGATGCCTGGCGATATTCCCGTTGTGCAGAGCGATCGAGGGGGGCAGGTGACCTATCATGGTCCGGGCCAACAGGTGATGTACGTTTTACTTAACCTGAAGCGACGTAAACTGGGCGTGCGTGATTTAGTCACCCTACTCGAACAGACCGTGGTGAATACGCTGGCTGAAATTGGTATTGAGGCGCATCCGCGCGCCGATGCGCCGGGCGTCTACGTGGGTGAAAAGAAAATCTGCTCGCTGGGTTTACGTATCCGTCGCGGCTGCTCCTTCCACGGTTTAGCACTAAACGTTAACATGGATCTTTCCCCTTTCTTACGTATCAACCCGTGTGGTTATGCCGGAATGGAAATGGCCAAAATAACGCAATGGAAGGAAGACGCTACCACGGATAATATTGCGCCCCGCTTGCTGGCGAATATTTTAGCCCTGCTAAATAATCCACCGCATGAATATATTGCCGCTTAATGAGTAAAATATAATGGCCCAAGAAATTTATGGGTCATTAATCATATATGATTTGAATACTTTACTTCTCCCCTCGCTTTCTATATTTTCGTTATATCCCTGCTGTACCCGCCAGGCGGCATGGTCTCTTCAGTCCTCACGATGAGGCATTTTCCGTGAGCAAAATATCGACCTTGCTGTTACTTACCTTATTGAAATGACTAAAGATATATTCATTAGAGCAATTTTTAAAGCAACTTATAAATGCAAGATATGTTATTTCATCTATTATTCATAATACGAATAAATTCGGAGCCAGAGCGTGAGTGATAATAATCAGACAGAAAGACAGCCTGCCGATCAACACCTACAAGACAAACCGCAAATTTTCAGAACACTGAGAAATATCGACCTCAATCTATTGACGATTTTCGAAGCCGTGTATGTCCATAAAGGGATCGTCAATGCAGCGAAAATTCTTAATTTGACGCCGTCAGCTATCAGCCAGTCCATTCAAAAATTACGGACCATATTTCCCGATCCGTTGTTTATTCGCAAAGGCCAGGGCGTAACGCCCACGACGTATGCTACGCATCTGCACGAATACATCAGCCAGGGGCTGGAGTCTATTCTTGGTGCCCTGGATCTTACGGGCAGCTATGATAAGCAACGCACCATTACGATTGGCACGACGCCTTCGGTCGGCGCGCTGGTGATGCCGGTGATTTATCAGGCCATCAGGACGCGTTATCCTCAGCTTTTGCTGCGCAATATTCCGGTAGACGATGCCGAAAGCCAGCTTAGCCAGTTTCAGACCGATCTCATTATCAATACCCATAGCTATAACAACCGGAGCATTCAGCATCACGTCCTGTTTAGCGATACGCTTGAGATTGTCTGTCGCCAGCATCACCCGTGTCTGGCGAACGCCATTACTGAAGAGAAACTGAACAGCGCGGATCACACCTTTCTGATGCTGGAGGGACAAAATCTTTCCCTACTGCGCCAGCGGCTGCAGGAGACATTTCCCGATCAGCAAATCAGTTTTAGTAGTTACAATATTTTTACCATTGCCTCGCTGATCGCCAGCAGCGATCTGCTGGGTCTGATGCCCACCCGCTTCTACACCTTATTTAGCCGCTGCTGGCCGCTTGAACGCCTTCCCTACGTGCCGGTGAATAGTGAACAGGTCGAGTTCTCGCTGCATTACAATAAACTGAGTCTGCGCGATCCGGTGCTGGAGAACGTCATTGATATTATTCGTGAGGCGTTCTGACAAAAATGTTGCATTCAGGTCACGGAAGAGATGGGCAAACAGCACAAAACAACAACTATTTTACATTTTGCCGGGCTGTCAGGCTGCTTTATGGCCCTTATCAATGATATACTGCGTGTCACAAATTCAAAAATAGTTGATAAATACAACTTTCCCTTGAATTGAAACGCTTTCTTCGTTATTCGCAACTGGAACACGCACGCTATGAGTAAACCCATTGTGATGGAACGCGGTGTAAAATACCGCGATGCCGATAAGATGGCTCTTATCCCGGTAAAAAATGTGGTCACAGAGCGCGACGCTCTGCTACGTAAACCGGAATGGATGAAAATAAAACTTCCGGCGGATTCTACCCGTATCCAGGGCATCAAAGCCGCAATGCGCAAAAATGGCCTGCATTCTGTCTGCGAGGAAGCGTCTTGCCCGAACCTGGCTGAATGTTTCAACCACGGTACCGCCACGTTTATGATCCTCGGCGCCATTTGCACCCGCCGCTGTCCGTTCTGTGATGTCGCCCATGGCCGCCCTGTTGCGCCGGATGCGGAAGAGCCGCAGAAACTGGCGCAAACGATCGCCGACATGGCGCTACGCTATGTGGTAATCACCTCTGTCGACCGTGACGATCTGCGTGACGGCGGTGCCCAGCATTTTGCTGACTGCATCACCGCCATCCGAGCCAAAAGCCCGGAGATAAAAATAGAGACGCTGGTGCCAGACTTCCGTGGACGTATGGATCGTGCGCTGGATATCCTTAACGCAACGCCGCCGGATGTGTTTAACCATAATCTTGAAAACGTGCCGCGTATCTACCGTCAGGTACGTCCGGGCGCCGATTACAACTGGTCGCTGAAATTACTGGAACGCTTCAAAGAAGCGCACCCGCAAATTCCGACAAAATCGGGTCTGATGGTCGGCTTAGGCGAAACCAACGCAGAAATCATTGAGGTTATGCGCGACTTACGCCGTCACGGCGTCACCATGCTGACGCTTGGCCAGTATCTACAGCCAAGCCGCCATCACCTGCCGGTACAGCGTTATGTCAGCCCGGAAGAGTTTGACGAGATGAAAGCGGAAGCCCTGGCGATGGGCTTTACCCATGCTGCCTGTGGTCCCTTTGTGCGTTCTTCGTACCATGCTGATCTACAGGCCAAAGGCATGGAAGTGAAATGATCGTGTAATACACGCTTACATTTCAGGCAGAAAAAAACCGGCAACTCGCCGGTTTTTTACTCTGCAGAGCAAGCGCATCGCGCCATTACTCTTTATGCGAGAGCTTTTCAGCCTGAACGCCGCCGTCAACGTCTTTCTTCACGCCCGCGTCTTCATCGTTCATCGCTTTCTTGAATCCTTTAATCGCCGTGCCCAGGTCTCCGCCCAGCGTACGTAACTTCTTGGTACCAAACAGCAGAACAACCAGTGCGGCAACCACCAGCAGTTTGGTAATACTAATCTCACCCATAGATACCTTCTTCACTAAAAACAGGCTGCGTAACGCGCCGGATTAACCTGAGAATATTAACGGTCTTTCGACGCGCGCACACAATAGCAATCTGTAACAAGGTGAATCAAGCCTTGCGTAAAAAAACATCATAATAATTGCGGTGGCGCAAATCGTCGTTGCTGCAAAAGAGGAAGCTGCTCCCGCACCTGGTCTATTCGTTCTCTGAATATTTCCGCGACGATCAGCGCCGGGCGATCGGCAGCCGCCGCTATCGTTACGCCCAACGGATCGATAATACGACTTTGACCAATATTACGATTACCACACTCCCCGGCCGCAATCATATAGCAGGTGGTATCCAGCGCTCTCGCCGCCAGCAGCGTCGACCACTGCTGCTCTTTCAACGGGCCGCGAATCCAGCCCGTCGGCAGCACCAATACGTCGGCTCCCTGTAAAGCCAGCGCCAGAGCCATGTCAGGAAAGCGCAGGTCATAACAGGTCATAAGCCCCACCTTAAACTCTTCGACGTCCAGTACCGGCGCGATAAGGGCTCCGGCATCAATACTTTTAGACTCTTGCATCGAAAACGCATCATAGAGATGCAGCTTCGCGTAACGCGCGACAATATTACCCGCCCGCAACGCCACCAACATATTAACCGCCCGTCCGGGCGTTGACGGGACAGGGACAGTGAATATCGTCGTCATATTATTATGAGCGCTTTCTTCCTGAAGCCGCGTCATAAACGCGCCATCCAGCGGCTGCGCGGCGCGAATCGGCAGGTCAAGGTCGATGTCATCTCGCGCTAATATCCCCTCAGGCAGCACCAGAAGCGATACGCCGCGCTCCGCCGCCTGAGACATTAACGAAACGCAGACTTGCGCATTATTTTCCCATACAGGGCTTACGACAAACTGTCCGGCTGCAACGAACATATCACCTCCCACACATCTGTCAGGACTCGCCAATTATGCTTGTTCGGCGTTACACTCCTCCTGTATAGCAATTAAATAAAGGATTCGGCAGTGTTACAGCTTCTTTTAGCAGTTTTTATCGGCGGTGGAACGGGGAGCGTAGCCCGGTGGATGCTAAGTATGCGTTTTAACCCGCTCCATCAGGCGATTCCCATCGGTACGCTAACAGCAAATTTGCTTGGCGCGTTTATTATCGGCATGGGGTTCGCCTGGTTTAACCGCATGACACATATCGATCCGATGTGGAAAGTGCTCATCACTACCGGCTTTTGCGGCGGCCTGACGACCTTTTCTACTTTTTCTGCCGAAGTGGTATTTTTGCTGCAAGAGGGGCGCTTTGGCTGGGCGTTACTGAATGTGCTAATTAACTTACTGGGGTCGTTTGCCATGACGGCGCTGGCATTCTGGCTATTTTCCGCCGCAGCGGCGCGTTAAGCGCAAAAAAACCCGCCGAAAGGGCGGGTTTTGAAATCTTGCTGTCGGACGTATGCTTACAGAGCAGTTACGTTTGCAGCGGAAGGGCCTTTGGCACCGTTAGTGATTTCGAACTCTACGCGCTGACCTTCAGCCAGAGTTTTAAAACCATTGGTCTGGATTGCAGAGAAGTGTACGAACACGTCTTTGCTGCCATCTTCCGGAGTAATGAAACCGAATCCTTTGGATTCATTAAACCACTTAACGTTACCTTTAATCTTAGACATCAAAATTACCTTTACATGAAAAATAGACACAAATGCTGTGTCGGATACCAGTACAACAATTGTGATGCATTTTGTCCAGTCGAACTTTGCGAAAAAGTGATAAATATCGCGTTAATTTTTAGCTAACCCTATCTACTTATTGTTTTTTAAGGCTTTTTAATTCACAACAGAAGAATGCCATTCCTCGTCAAAACTGGAAACGCATCCAGGCAAAATAGACGTTTCCATTGTTATACGAACCCGGAATGTAGGTCATCTGAAAGGTGGCGGGACCATAGCCTATCGATGCTAAAGGCAACAGCACAGGGATGGGAATATAATGCCAGTTGTCACGCGCTGTAACGCCTGCAGTAAAGCCCAATCCCAGGCGAAAATTATCGTCTTCCAGCGGTCGCCAGGTCTTTTCCCAGCCATAACCGCCTATGGGTTCCCATTTGTTAAATGAATCTTTAAAGGCCATCATATAAAGGCCATGCCAGTTGCCTTTGTCGTCCCAACGCGACTGACCAAAACCAACGCCCCACGGCCGCTCGTTATAGCGATCCGTTTTCTCTTTATCGTAGGCAAAGCGCGCATGCCAGGTAATGGCGGGGACATACAAATCATAATGCTCAGGCTGTCGCCACGTTTCTGCAACGTTATCGGTAAACGTGTTAAACCACCCTTTATCCGCCGCAGCGACTGAAGGAATAGCCAGCCATGGCATAACAAGGAGAGCGATAATAAAAAAATGCTTTCTGATGATCATCACAACATACATACCGTTCAAAAATTCGACCGTGATAATAACAACATAAACCTGAATAAAATCTTAACAAACTATAAACAGAGAATAACCTGAGAGAGTATCGGGTTAACGGCGTTTGATTTAGCACTCAGAACCGTCGCGCGCTCCTTACTAAGTTTTCACAAATAACACAAAACAAAGCACAAAAACAAAACAATAAAATAACAATAAATTGATGTTTATAGCACTGCGGAAAATGTCGTATAAACATATTTCATCTTTAGCGGTGACATGAAAAAATAACAGCGCCGTGATTTTAATCAGTAAGGCGCCATCCTTTATTCGGTACATTTTTATACCACTTTTGTGGCTCTTATTTTTTACTCTGGATGTCGATAAGACAGGGGAAACAATGCTAACAGTTATAGAGCTCCTTATCGGAGTCGTCGTTATTGTGGGCGTAGCGCGCTACATCATTAAGGGATATTCCGCCACTGGCGTTTTATTTGTCGGCGGTCTGGTTCTGCTTATTATCAGCGCGCTGATGGGACATAACGTATTACCTGCCAGCGAAACCAGTACTGGCTATACCGCAACCGATATTGTTGAATACATCAAAATTTTGCTCATGAGTCGCGGCGGCGATCTTGGCATGATGATCATGATGCTGTGCGGTTTTGCCGCCTATATGACGCATATCGGCGCGAATGATATGGTCGTGAAGCTGGCATCGAAGCCGTTGCAATACATCAATTCGCCCTATCTATTAATGATTGCCGCCTACTTTGTCGCCTGTCTGATGTCGCTGGCCGTCTCTTCCGCGACAGGACTTGGCGTACTGCTCATGGCCACACTCTTCCCGGTGATGGTAAACGTCGGCATTAGCCGCGGCGCGGCGGCGGCTATTTGCGCCTCTCCGGCCGCCATCATCCTCTCGCCAACGTCTGGCGATGTGGTTTTAGCCGCAAAAGCGGCGGAAATGCCATTAATCGACTTTGCGTTCAAAACCACTCTACCGATTTCCATCGCCGCAATTATCGGTATGGCGATTGCGCACTTTTTCTGGCAGCGCTATCTGGATAAAAAAGAGAACATTTCACATGAGATGCTGGACGTGGCGGAGATTACCACAACTGCCCCTGCGTTTTATGCCCTTTTGCCGTTCACGCCCATTATCGGCGTACTGATTTTTGACGGTAAATGGGGGCCTCAGCTACACATTATTACCATCCTGGTGATCTGTATGCTGCTTGCCGCCGTGCTGGAATTCGTGCGCGGCTTCAATACGCAAAATGTGTTTTCCGGTCTGGAAGTGGCTTATCGCGGCATGGCGGATGCGTTTGCCGGCGTCGTGATGCTGCTGGTCGCGGCGGGCGTTTTCGCCCAGGGGCTGAGCACCATTGGCTTTATCCAAAGTCTGATCTCGATCGCCACCTCTTTTGGCTCCGCCAGCATTATTCTGATGCTGGTATTAGTGATTTTAACCATGTTGGCCGCGATGACCACTGGTTCAGGCAATGCGCCTTTTTACGCTTTTGTTGAGATGATTCCTAAACTGGCGCACTCCTCCGGTATTAACCCAGCCTATTTATCCATCCCAATGCTACAAGCCTCAAACCTGGGGCGCACGATTTCGCCGGTCTCCGGCGTGGTGGTCGCTGTCGCCGGGATGGCTAAAATTTCACCGTTTGAAGTGGTGAAACGCACGTCCGTTCCGGTCATGGTCGGTCTGTTGATAGTCATTATCGCCACGGAAATTATGGTGCCAGGCGCCTCCTCCGCCGTCACTGGCGGCTGATAGTCGGTAAGCGCCGGGGCGAGGTAAAACACCGTCCCGGCATCTTAAGCCTGGCTTAGCCGCCGTGATAAATACGCTGCGGCCTACCCACTTTGCCATGAATAATCTCTGCGACAATCAGGTGCCGACTCGCACAATATTCCAGATAGCGTCGGGACGTGGTGCGGCTTATCGTTAAGGCCTGCGCGACCGTTTCAGCCGTATGGCGTACTGTTGGATCGGCAAACAGCTTCATCACCGCATTAAGGGTTAAGGCATCAATACCCGTCGGCAAATCCCCTTTCGGTTCGCCGCGCGCATAGGCGTTGAACATTTCATCTATCTGCTTCTGGCTTGCGCTATCCGCGCTCGCCAGCATACGTCTGCGCTGTTGATAACGGGTCAGCGTCTGCCCCAAACGTTCATAAGCAATAGGTTTGACCAGATAATCAAACGCGCCGCTACGTACCGCTTCCGCTACCGTCTCCATGTCACTGGCAGCGGTCGTAAACACTACGCCGCCAGGATAGCGCGACTGCATTAATTCATGCAGCAGCGTAATCCCCTTCCCATCCGGCAGATAATTATCCAACAGAATTAATCCAGGTTTGAACCGGTCAATCATCATTCTCGCCTGCGCCAGATTGCCCGCCAGCCATATCTGGTTAAAGCCAGGAATATGGCGGATATATTCCGCGTGCATCTCCGCCAGCAGCGTTTCATCCTCAACGATCAATAGGGTTAATGGTTCTGTCATCGTTTTTTTTCACTTTCGGAAGGAATAAAGAAAATAAGGTGCCACAAGGATCATTATCTTCCAGTGTAATGACCCCGCCACAGCGCCCCACATAACTTGCAATCAGATATAACCCGATACCATGCTCACCGGGTTCGTCGGTTCGCGTACTTACGCCCTGTTCAAAAATTTTTTCCCGCAGCGCTTCAGGAACGCCGCAGCCCTGGTCGGCGACCTCTATCACCACCTCGTCGCCCTCGTCGCTCAGGAAAAGTTCGACGGTCTTGTCGCCTTCCTGTGTACGCAAACTTGCTTCAAACGCATTATCCAGCAGATTCCCGACGATAGCGGCGAACTCCGTGCTATCCAGCCCCTCCGGCAGTTGATGTAGCTGGCTGCCGGGAACAATCACCATCTTGAGCCCCAGTTCACGCGCGCGCTGAACTTTGCCAAACAGCAAACCGGCCACCTGACGATCGGCGAAAGCACCACGTAAACTATCAATAAGTTGCTGCTGCGCCTGCGATTCGCCCTGCACCATCTCTCTGACCCGATCATACTCTTTCATTTGCAGCAGGCCGCTCAGGGTCGACATCCAGTTCAGGTGCTCATGGCGTAGCGTGCGCAGACTCTCAACATACTGTTTAATCTGGGTTAGTTGCGCATTCAACGTCGCGATTTCATCCTTGCTGCGAAAACTAATAATAGCGCCCAGCAGTTCCTCGCCGGAACGGATAGCTTCACGATTGGCGATGACGCTCAAGCCATTGAAGTTGGCCATCACATCCTGGCGTCTTTCTGCGATCTGGCAGGTAAAAAAGTCTGCAGGATTGACGACTTCCGCTACCGGCTTACCCAGCCACTGACGCCCCGGCGACGGCAGCCCCAGCATTTTTCTCGCATTGCGGTTAATCGCGGTGATATGTCCCTCCGGATCAACGGCGATCAATCCTTCATAGACCGAACTAAACAGCGCCTCCTGCTGGCGTACCACGCGCGCAATCTGTTTCGGCTCCATGCCCAGCATTTGTCGGCGGATATGCGCGGCGAAAAACCAGGAAAGCAGCATTAATACCACCAGCAACAGTACAAAAACACCCGCCATCGGCAATAAAAAGTCCAGCCGCCAGGAGTCGATTTTACTGACCAGATAGCCAATTGAAACAACGCCGATCACGTTGCCTTCGTTGTCAAAGATGGGCGTTTTAGCGCGCATCGCCATCCCTATCGAGCCCTTGCCGGTAATGAAATAACTTTCTCCTCTTTCCAACGCGCCGGGTTTCGTAAACTGCATGGGATAACCGATTTTTTTCGGATTCGGATGGTAAAGCCGGATCGAGTGGCGATCGCCTATCACCACATAGTCAAAATCCGTCCCGCGCTGTAGTTTATTCGCAATTGTCGCCAGGCGTTTATAGTCCCGGGTTTTTACGGCGGCGATAATGCTGTCGTTAGAGGCAATAATTTTTGCCTGATTCATCGCCATGTCACGAACATGGGACGCCAGATAATCTTCGAAACTGGCAGAAAAATATTGTGCTAGCGCTGCCACGATGAAAACAGAAACCACCAGAATGAGCAGAAAAATACGTAACGGAAACGCGAGTTGCCGAAAAAAAGGAAACAGCTTTTTATTTTTCTGATATGGCATTAAGGTTCCTTATGGGCATTTCACTACGGACTTACCGCAAATGTAATAAAAATGTTTTAATTAACTTGAGGCATATAAAAAGCGATCGTTACAGATTCCCCACATTAAATCAATTAAACAACTAAAACCCACCGCCGGAATGGCGATTAAATTAATTAAAAAACTTAAAACCATAAAACACTTAAAAACCATCTAACGCTTTGTGAAATAAATCAAAATTTACCTCCAAAATACTCCTTACGATGTATACGTCAGAGAGAAAAATAAATAATTCGCAATAAAAACCCTCCCACTCTGACTGAAAAGAAAAAGTTATCAAGTTGCAACACAGCGCAACATATACAGAAAAGTGGCAACAAGCATATCACCAGGATATTTCTTACTATGTTTGGCAATAATGTATTCACCCGGGTAAAACGCTCTGAAAATAAAAAAATGGCGGAGATCGCTCACTTTCTCAAAGAGAATGATTTAAGCGTCGATACCACCGTCGAGGTGTTTATTACCGTCACCCGTCATGATCGTCTTATTGCCTGCGGCGGTATCGCCGGAAATATCATTAAATGCGTGGCCATTAGCGAATCAGTACGCGGTGAAGGTTTAGCGTTAACGCTGGCGACGGAATTGATTAATCTCGCCTGGGAACGGCACTGCACCCATCTTTTTATTTATACAAAAACGGAATACGAAGCGCTGTTTAAACAGTGTAGCTTTTCGACGATAGCCAGCGTCCCTGGCGTGATGGTATTAATGGAAAATAGCGCGACCCGGCTGAAACGGTATGCGGAATCGCTGGCGACATTGCGTCATGAGGGAAAGAAAATTGGCTGTATCGTGATGAACGCCAATCCTTTCACTCACGGTCATCGCTATCTGATCCAACAGGCGGCTGCGCAGTGCGACTGGCTGCATCTGTTCCTGGTCAAAGAGGATACGTCACGCTTTCCCTATGAAGACCGACTCAATCTGGTACTTAAAGGGACAACCGATATCCCACGCTTAACCGTTCACCGCGGCTCCGAATACATTATTTCTCGTGCGACGTTCCCCTGCTATTTCATTAAAGAGCAGAGCGTCATTAATCACTGTTATACCGAAATCGACCTGAAGATTTTCCGCCAGTATCTGGCGCCCGCGCTTGGCATCACACACCGTTTTGTCGGTACGGAGCCGTTTTGCACCGTTACCGCCCAGTACAACCGTGATATGTGTTTCTGGCTAGAGACGCCAACGCTTCCTGCCCCACCCATTGCGCTGGTGGAAATAGAGCGGCTTTGCTTCCAGGAGACGCCGATATCCGCCTCCTGGGTACGCAAGCTGCTGGTTAAACACGATCTCACGGCTATCGCGCCGCTGGTTCCCGACGCCACCCTGCGCTATTTGCAGGGCATGGACGAACGCCATCCGGGCAGCGCGGCAGCCCGTCAAAAGTCCCCCGCATTAGCAACAGGTGAAAAATGAAAATAAAGCAGCTAGCCGTCGCAGGCACGCTTGAGTCCGGTGATGTGATGATACGCATTGCGCCGCTCGATACGCAGGATATTGACCTGCAAATCAACAGTAGCGTTGAAAAACAGTTTGGCGAGGCCATTCGCGCCACTATCCTGGAGGTGCTTTCTCGCTACGATGTGCGCGGTGTGCAACTGAACGTCGATGATAAAGGCGCTCTGGACTGCATTTTGCGCGCCCGACTGGAAACGCTACTGGCGCGCGCCAGCGGTATTGCCGCTCTGCCCTGGGAGGATCGCCAATGATTTCCGCCTCTCTGCAACAACGTAAAACCCGCACCCGCCGCAGCATGTTATTCGTACCGGGCGCCAACGCGGCGATGGTGAGCAATTCGTTTATCTATCCGGCCGACGCGCTGATGTTCGACCTGGAAGACTCCGTTGCATTACGCGAAAAAGACGCGGCGCGCCGTCTGGTTTATCACGCGCTGCAACATCCTCTTTACCGTGACGTCGAAACCATTGTCCGCGTGAACGCGCTGGACTCCGAATGGGGCGTCAACGATCTGGAAGCGGTCGTGCGCGGCGGCGCGGACGTGGTGCGTTTACCGAAAACCGACACCGCGCAGGATGTCATTGACATCGAAAACGAAATTCTACGCATTGAAAACGCCTGCGGTCGCGAACCGGGCAGTACCGGCCTGTTAGCCGCCGTGGAATCGCCGCTGGGTATTACCCGCGCGGTAGAAATCGCCCACGCCTCTGAACGGCTGATCGGGATTGCGCTGGGCGCGGAAGACTATGTTCGCAACCTGCGCACCGAACGTTCTCCGGAAGGCACCGAACTGCTGTTCGCCCGCTGCGCCATTTTGCAGGCCGCGCGTTCCGCCGGTATTCAGGCCTTCGATACCGTCTATTCCGACGCCAACAACGAAGCCGGTTTCCTGCAAGAAGCCTCCCACATTAAACAACTGGGTTTTGACGGTAAGTCACTGATCAACCCCCGCCAGATCGAACTGCTGCACAACCTTTATGCGCCGACGCGTAAAGAGGTCGCCCATGCGCGTCTGGTGGTTGAAGCCGCAGAAGCCGCCGCCCGCGAAGGTCTCGGCGTCGTTTCCCTTAACGGCAAGATGGTCGACAGCCCGGTGATTGAACGCGCCCGTCTGGTGCTCTCCCGTGCAGAACTTTCCGGTATTCGCGAAGAATAAGGCAAAAAAATGACGCAGAAAAACGAATCTCAACGCCAGGATCGCGTAGCAACCTGGAGCCGTCACGCTGAAAGCGAACTGAGCGCTTACCAAAGTGCGGCAAAATTGAATCTACAAGCGCAAAAACCGCGCAACCACAAACTGTGCGCCAGCCTGGAAGAGGCTATCCGCCGTTCCGGTTTACGCGACGGTATGACTCTCTCCTTTCACCACGCGTTTCGCGGCGGCGATCTGACGATTAACCTGGTGATGGAAACCATCGCGAAGATGGGCTTCAAAAACCTGACGCTGGCCTCCAGTTCGCTGAGCGACTGCCATGCGCCGCTGGTTGAACACATTCGTAACGGGGTGGTCAGCCGCATCTACACGTCAGGTCTGCGCGGCCCGCTGGCGGAAGAAATTTCTCGTGGCCTGCTGGCTGAGCCGGTTCAGATTCACTCCCACGGCGGTCGTGTGCATCTGGTACAAAGCGGGGAACTCAATATTGATGTTGCGTTTCTTGGCGTGCCCTCCTGCGATGAATTCGGTAATGCTAACGGTTATACCGGCAAGGCCTGTTGCGGTTCACTGGGCTATGCGATGGTTGATGCCGACAGCGCGAAGCAGGTCGTGATGCTGACGGAGCAACTGCTGCCATACCCGCATAACCCAGCCAGCATCGCCCAGGATCAGGTTGATCTGATCGTGCAAATCGAAGAAGTCGGTGATGCAAACAAAATCGGCGCTGGTGCGACCCGCATGACCACTAACCCGCGTGAACTGCTGATCGCCCGCAGCGCGGCGGAAGTCATTGCTCACTCCGGCTACTTTAACGAAGGTTTCTCACTGCAAACCGGCACCGGCGGCGCATCGCTGGCGGTCACCCGCTTCCTGGAAGACAAAATGCGTAGCCGCAACATTGTGGCTAATTTCGCGCTGGGCGGTATCACCGCCACCATGGTCGACCTGCATGAAAAGGGCTTAATCCGCAAACTGCTTGACGTTCAGAGCTTCGATCGTAACGCTGCACAATCCCTGGCGCGTAACCCGAACCATATCGAAATCAGCGCTAACCAGTACGCCAACTGGGGTTCTAAAGGCGCTTCCGTCGACCGTCTGGACGTGGTGGTGCTGAGCGCACTGGAAGTAGACACCCACTTTAACGTTAACGTGCTGACCGGCTCCGACGGCGTTCTGCGCGGCGCGTCCGGCGGTCACTGCGATACCGCCGTCGCGGCGGCGCTATCCATCATCGTCGCGCCGCTGGTACGCGGTCGCATCCCAACGCTGGTTGATAACGTCACCACCTGCGTCACACCGGGTTCCAGCGTCGACATTCTGGTCACCGATCACGGTATCGCCGTCAACCCGGCGCGTCCGGAGCTCGCTGAACGCCTGAAAGCAGCGGGAATGAAAGTGGTATCGATTGAATGGCTGCGCGAACGCGCGCAACTGCTTACCGGTCAACCCTGCCCTATCGAATTCACCGACCGCGTGATTGCTGTCGTGCGTTATCGCGACGGTTCAGTGATCGATGTGGTGCATCAGGTGAAGGAATAAGCCATGCGCCTGCTTCCGGAACTCGCCGCCTGTCACGACGTTTCTATTCCTGAACTGCTCGCCAGCCGGGATGAGAGACAAGCAAGACAGCGCGCCTGGCTTACCCGTCACGCCACTCCGCTGGTCTCCTTTACCGTGGTGGCGCCAGGCCCGATGAAAGACAGCGCGTTAACCCGCCGGATCTTTAATCACGGCGTGACTGCCCTGCACACGCTGGCAGAAGAGTATGGCTGGACCATCCGGGAGCAGGCTGCACTGGCTTCCGCCAGCGGACCGGAAGGGTTGCTGGCGATTGACGCGCCCGCTCAGGCGCTCAAACAGGCGACCATTACGCTTGAACAGCGTTATCCACTGGGGCGCCTGTGGGATATCGATGTCCTGACGGCGGAAGGCGAAATACTCTCCCGCCACCATTTCGCGCTTCCCGCCCGCCGCTGTCTGCTGTGCGGGCAAAGCGCGGCTGAATGCGCGCGGGGTAAAACCCACGCGCTGGCTGATTTACTGATTCATATGGAGGCGCTGCTGCATGATGCCGATTCCCGCCAACCCAACTAACGCCTCCATTCAGCCTCAGTCGCTGTACCACGCCTGGGCCGATTTGGCCTGGCGCGCCATGCTGACCGAGGTAAATTTATCGCCAAAACCCGGTCTGGTAGACCGGCTAAACTGCGGCGCGCACAAAGATATGGCGCTGGTGGATTTTCACCGCAGCGCGGAGGCGATTCGAGACTGGCTGCCGCGCTTTATGGAATATGGCGCAAGTTGCACGCGCCTGCCACCAGAGTCGGTTCTGGCGGGCTTGCGTCCATTGGGGATGGCCTGTGAAGCGGCGATGTTTCGCGCAACAGCAGGCGTCAATACCCATAAAGGCAGCATTTTCTCACTGGGACTACTGTGCGCCGCTATTGGCCGCCTGTATCAGCAACGCCAGCCGATCGCCGCAGAAACGCTCTGCGCTACCGTCGCCGACTTTTGCCGCGGCCTGACCACGCGCGAACTGCGCCAGAACAATCTCCAGCTTACGGCAGGTCAGCGGCTGTATCAGCAACTGGGATTAACCGGCGCGCGCGGCGAGGCGGAAGCGGGCTACCCGCTGGTCATCCGCCACGCTCTGCCGCACTACCGCGCATTGCTGGCGCAGGGGCGCGATCCGGAACTGGCACTGCTTGATACCTTACTGCTGCTGATGTCGCTTAACGATGATACCAACGTCGCGTCGCGCGGCGGGGCGGACGGCCTGCGCTGGTTACAGCAGCAGGCGGCGTGCTTATTACATCAGGGCGGCATACGGACTCCTGACGATCTCGTTTATCTCCACCGGTTCGATCAGCAATGCATTGAACGCAATCTCAGCCCCGGCGGTAGCGCCGATCTGCTGATCGTGACCTGGTTTTTAGCGCAAATTTCGCAAGTTAATCATTAACACAATTATAGAAAATATCCTTTCCGGAGAGTCATTTATGTCTTTATCCAAAGATAATATATGGAAGTTGTTGGCCCCATTAGTGGTGATGGGCGTCATGTTGCTGATTCCTGTTCCAGATGGTATGCCGCCGCAGGCCTGGCACTATTTTGCGGTTTTCGTCGCGATGATTGTTGGTATGATCCTCGAGCCAATCCCGGCGACGGCGATCAGTTTTATCGCCGTAACCATTTGCGTTATCGGCAGCAATTACCTGCTATTTGATGCTTCAGAACTGGCCGATCCAGCGTTTAAAGCCAGTAAACAGGCGCTGAAATGGGGGCTTGCCGGTTTCTCCAGCACCACGGTCTGGCTGGTCTTTGGCGCATTTATTTTCGCGCTGGGCTACGAAGTGACCGGGCTGGGGCGCCGCATTGCGCTGTTTTTGGTAAAATTCATGGGCAAACGCACGCTGACGCTCGGCTATGCGATTGTCATTATCGATATTTTACTGGCGCCGTTTACCCCATCCAATACCGCCCGTACCGGCGGTACTGTCTTCCCGGTCATCAAAAACCTGCCGCCGCTGTTTAAATCGTTTCCAAACGATCCTTCCGCACGCCGCATCGGCGGTTATTTGATGTGGATGATGGTGATCAGTACCAGCCTTAGCTCTTCTATGTTTGTCACTGGCGCGGCACCAAACGTGTTAGGTCTGGAGTTTGTCAGCAAGATCGCCGGCGTCCAGATTAGCTGGCTGCAGTGGTTTCTCAGCTTTCTGCCGGTAGGGATTATTTTACTGATCGTTGCGCCGTGGCTCTCCTATGTGCTTTATAAACCCGAAGTGACCCACAGTGCGGAAGTCGCGGCCTGGGCTGGCGACGAGTTAAAAAGCATGGGACGTCTGTCCCGCAAAGAGTGGACGCTGATTGGCCTGGTGCTGCTTAGCTTAGGATTATGGGTTTTTGGCGGAAAAATCATCAACGCTACCGCCGTGGGTCTGTTGGCCGTCTCACTGATGTTGGCGTTGCATGTCGTGCCGTGGAAAGACATTACGCGTTACAACAGCGCCTGGAACACCCTGGTGAACCTCGCTACGCTGGTGGTCATGGCTAATGGCTTAACCCGCTCCGGCTTTATTGACTGGTTCGCCAATACCATGAGCACTCATCTGGAAGGTTTCTCACCGGATGCGACCGTCATTGTACTGGTACTGGTGTTCTATTTCGCGCACTATCTGTTCGCCAGCCTTTCCGCTCACACCGCGACCATGCTGCCGGTCATTCTGGCGGTGGGTAAAGGTATTCCGGGCGTTCCGATGGAACAACTGTGTATTCTGCTGGTGCTGTCAATCGGTATCATGGGCTGTCTGACGCCGTATGCCACCGGTCCTGGCGTGATTATCTACGGCTGCGGTTACGTGAAATCCAGAGATTACTGGCGGCTTGGCGCAATCTTTGGCGTTATCTATATCGCTATGCTGTTGCTGGTGGGCTGGCCGATTCTGGCAATGTGGAATTAAACATTTCGCCAACGTAGGTTAAAAATGATGCCGGTCAGATTCACCTGAGCGGCATTTTTTATGATTAAATGAGTGATATTCATAATGTGTATAAATTATCGAATTCATCATGAACACAATATGGCATTACAGTCCGCTGCTGGCTGTCCTCTTAACCCCGATTTTTGCCGCCAACGCCGACGAACTTCAGGCGCAACAGTACGGTGATTTCACTGGCTATGTGCTGGCGCTTTCCTGGCAAACCGGTTTTTGTCAAAGCCAGCATGAACGCCATCATCGGGAGCCCGATGAGTGCCGTCTGCAAAAAGAGCCAGCCAGCAAAGCAGACTTTCTGACCGTCCACGGCCTGTGGCCAGGATTACCCAAATCTATCGCCGCACGCGGCGTTGACCAGCGACGCTGGCAACGCTTTGGCTGTGCGACGCGGCCAATCCCGAATCTGCCTGAAGTCAGGGCCAGCCGGAAATGCGCAGCCCCCGACCCCGGACTTTCGCCTGACATCGCGGCAACGCTTAGGGAAGTAATGCCCGGCGCGGGAGGAAATTCCTGCCTGGAGCGCTACGAATATGCCAAACATGGCGCCTGTTTCGGGTTTGATCCAAATGCCTATTTCGGCACCATGATACGGCTGGATAAGGCGATAAAAGGCAGCACGCTGGGGCAGTTTCTGGCGGATAATTACGGCAAAACCGTTAGCCGCGCCGCGTTTGATAGCGTAGTCGAACAAATGTGGGGCAAGGATAATGTCAAAGCCGTTAAAGTAAACTGCCATGGTAATCCCGCCTATTTAACAGAGATTCAGTTTTCATTAAAGGCGTCGATGATTAACGCTCCGCTCTCCTCCGCCTCATTCCTGCCGCAGCCGCATCCCGGCAACTGCGGGAAACAGTTTATTATCGATAAAGCCGGTTATTGACGAAACAGAGGTTTAAAACCGTAGCCAAATTTGAGAACACGCCCGAATGTAGACTAAAATTCACTCAAGGCTATGACGTTTGAGGATTTACCCGAATGTGAACTAAATCACTTCAAAGACGGGGTAAGTCTCAGTATCATCATGAGAGTTAAACCCTCGCCGCCAGACGGTGAGGGTTTTCTTTTGGGACCATTTACCTGCACTACTCGCAGTATCGATGACATGGAGTAAGAAATGTCCAGACCCACTATTATCATTAACGACCTTGACGCCGAACGTATTGATCGTCTGCTGGAACAGCCTGCGTATGCGGATCTGCCGATTGCCGACGCGCTCAACGCCGAACTGGATCGCGCGCAAATGTGTTCGCCACAAGAGATGCCGAGCGATGTCGTCACCATGAACAGCCGCGTTAAATTCCGCAATTTGAGCGACGGTGAAACACGCGTACGGACACTGGTGTATCCCGCCAATATGACGGACAGCAGTACCCAGCTTTCGGTAATGGCTCCCGTCGGCGCGGCGTTGCTGGGACTGCGCGTCGGCGACACCATTCACTGGGAACTGCCGGGCGGCGCCTCCACTCATCTCGAAGTGCTGGAACTCGAATATCAGCCTGAAGCCGCGGGCGACTTCCTGCGTTAAACCATCTGCATAAGCGTTAACGCGTTTACACAGAGGATGCCTGCGCATCCTCTTTCCGTTATCCCTTTCATTGCTGCCTATGTCAGACGACGCCGCCGGGCATCGGGTTGATTAATCCCGTCGCCTGTTTCTGCGCCGCTTCCACCGACGATGCTCCCGGCACTAAGATGACCTTCCGGCACTCTTCTTCGCGTTTTTCGAAAATTTCGTAGCCGCGCGCCGCCTCTTCAAATGGCATATAGTGCGTGACAATCTCCTCCGGCTTCAGCAGTCCCTTCTCAATAAGCGGCAATAATTCCCCCAGCCACGCGTGAACATGGGTTTGACCCATTTTAAAACTTAGCCCCTTATCAAACGCGTCGCCGAACAAAAAACCGTGAATAAAACCGGCATAAACGCCGGGCACGCTGACTACGCCGCCGCGCCTGACCGCCGCGATACATTGCCGCAGCGCTTTACCGCTGCTGCCTTCCAGTTTAAGGTTCGTCAGCACTGTCTCCGTCATACTGCCTTTCGCTTCAAAGCCTACAGCATCAATCACCGCGTCCACGCCGCGGTGTCCTGCCGTCTGTTCGATAATTTTTTCCGCCGGATCATTCTCATCATCAAAGTTGATCGGTATCGCGCCGTAACGTTCTTCGGCGAAACGTAAGCGATAGGGATGATGATCCACGACAAAGATCTGCTCCGCGCCCAACAAACGCGCGCAGGCGATGGTCAGCAATCCGACCGGCCCTGCGCCAAAAACCGCCACGCTGGAACCTTGCTGAACCTGGGCGTTTTTTGCCGCCTGCCAGGCGGTAGGCAAAATATCAGAAAGAAACAGCGCCTTATCGTCAGATAACAGCGGCGGCACCTTAAATGGGCCGACATTACCTTTTGGCACGCGAACATATTCGGCCTGCCCGCCGGGAACGCCGCCATAAAGGTGGCTGTAGCCAAACAGCGCCGCTGGCGGCGGGATCTGTTTTTTATTCAACGCCGCGCCGTGTCCGTCGTTGGTGTTTTCACAGGCCGAATATTGCTGTAATCGACAGAAAAAGCAGTCGCCGCAAGCAATGACGAACGGGATCACAACCCGATCCCCTTTCTGAATGTTCTTCACTTCCCGCCCGGTTTCGACCACTTCGCCCATAAATTCATGGCCAAAAATATCGCCATGTTTTACCTGTGGGATCTTGCCGCGATACAGGTGCAAATCAGATCCGCAAATCGCGGTGGCGGTAATACGCAAAATAATATCGTCGGGCTGCTCAATGCCGGGATCGGGTACGTTTTCAACCTTTACGTGATGTGGACCGTGATACGTCAATGCTTTCATGCAGCCTCCGGGGTAACGGTGAATGTCGCGTTCGTCTATAAAAGGGTAGCTATCCCGGGGTGACTGCCGGAAAAACAGGCGGCTTTAGGATTTTTCCTGGAAAATATACGGCTTTTTTTAGCGCCAGGTTGCCGTAATATTTAAAATTGCCAGACAAATAGCAGAAAGAAATATTATTATATGTTTGAATAAGTTCAGTATTGATTAACAGGGAGTAACGGGTATGTATAAGACAATCATTATGCCGGTTGATGTTTTTGAAATGGAACTGAGCGATAAAGCGATTCGCCACGCTGAGTTTCTGGCGCAACAGGATGGCGTCATTCATCTGTTGCATGTTCTGCCAGGCTCCGCAAGCATGAGCCTGCACCGCTTTGCCGCCGACGTGCGCCGCTTTGAAGAACATTTACAGCATGAGGCGGAAACGCGTCTGCAAACGATGGTGGGACACTTCAGCATCGATCCTTCACGGATTAAAACGCATGTTCGCTTTGGTAGCGTGCGCGATGTCGTCAATGAGATGGGCGAAGAGCTGGATGCGGATGTCGTGGTAATCGGTTCGCGTAATCCGTCCATCACGACACACCTGCTGGGGTCTAACGCCTCAAGCGTGGTACGCCATGCGACGCTGCCGGTATTGGTTGTGCGTTAACTCGCTTCTGACCAGCAGGTAAAAAAAGAGGCTGCCAGTGGGCAGCCTCTTACCTTGCAGGTGTGTCTACTTCTTTTTATGCGATTTTGGTGCGAATCAGATAATCAAAGGCGCTCAACGAGGCTTTCGCCCCTTCGCCTGTGGCGATGATAATCTGTTTATAAGGAACGGTGGTGCAGTCGCCTGCGGCGAAGACGCCCTTAACGCTGGTTTCACATTTGGCGTCAATAATGATCTCGCCCATGCGGTTACGCTCAAGCGCACCTTCCAGCCAGTTGGTATTCGGCAACAAGCCAATTTGCACAAAAATCCCGGCCAGCGCGACGCTATGAATATCGCCGCTGACGCGGTCGCGATACTCCAGCCCCACGACTTTCGAACCGTCGCCCTTCACTTCCGTCGTTTGTGCATTCAAAATGATATCGACATTTTTCAGGCTACGTACTTTGTCCTGTAGCACCTGATCCGCCTTCATTTCCGGTGCGAACTCCAGCAACGTAACGTGTTCTACAATACCCGCCAGATCGATGGCCGCTTCGACGCCAGAGTTACCGCCGCCAATAACCGCCACACGCTTACCTTTAAACAGCGGACCGTCACAGTGTGGACAATAGGTGACGCCTTTGGTGCGGTACTGATCTTCGCCCGGCACATTCATATTACGCCATTTCGCGCCGGTGGCGATGATGATACTGCGCGCTTTCAATACTGCGCCGGACGCCGTTTCAATCTGATGCAGGCCACCTTCTGCCGCTGCCGGAACCAGTTTGCTTGCGCTCTGGCTGTCGATAACGTCAACATCGTAATCGCTGACGTGCGCTTTCAGCGCACCCGCCAGTTTCTGGCCTTCGGTTTTCGGCACCGAGATATAGTTTTCGATATCCACGGTATCCAGCACCTGACCGCCGAAGCGCTCACCCATCAGACCGGTACGGATGCCTTTGCGCGCCGAGTAGACCGCCGCCGCCGCGCCCGCTGGGCCGGAGCCGACAATCAGCACGTCATACGCATCACGTTTGTTCAGCGCTTCCGCCGCACGTTTTTCTGCGCCAGTATCCACTTTAGCGACGATCTCGGTCAGAGTCATACGTCCCTGGCCGAACTCTTTACCGTTGACAAACACTGCCGGAACGCCCATTACGTTACGCTCGGTGATTTCGTTCTGGAAAGTGCCGCCATCAATCGCCGTATGTTTAATACGCGGGTTCAGCACCGCCATCAGGTTCAGCGCCTGCACCACGTCCGGGCAGTTATGGCAGGAGAGTGAATAATAAGTTTCGAATTCAAAATCGCCGTCAATATCGCGAATCTGCTCCAGCAGCGACTGCGCTTCTTTTGACGGATGACCGCCAGTCCACAACAGTGCCAGAACCAGCGAGGTAAATTCGTGACCCAGCGGAGAACCGGCAAAGCGCGGCCCCTGCTGAGAACCTGGATTCGTAATCAGGAAAGACGGCTTGCGCACCGGCAGAGTATTGTCTTCTTTAAACGTAACTTTGTCTGACAGTTCAGCGATTTCAGCCAGCAGTTCTTTGATTTCCGCCGATTTTGCGCTGTCATCCAGCGTAGCAATCAGCTCAACAGGTTTGGTCAGTTTCTCAAGGTAAGCCTTGAGCTGGGTTTTCATATTCATGTCGAGCATGGGTATCTCCTGGGCTTAAAACATCATCATGCAAGCTGCCTTATTTGCGGTGCCTGAATGCATCTTGAATCATGGTGTTGAATAAAATGGGCGCACAAGCACCCATTGATGCGGTTATTTCCTAAGTATTTCGTGTCAGAGCAAGACGGCCAGCCTGAGAATCCCCGGGAGCTTACATAAGTAAGTGACCGGGGTGAACAGGCGACGCCAACGCCGTGATGGCGCGAAAGACGACGGAAATTTAGATTTTACCGACCAGGTCCAGGGATGGAGCCAGCGTCGCTTCGCCTTCTTTCCATTTCGCCGGGCACACTTCGCCTGGGTGAGCGGCAACATACTGTGCTGCTTTAATTTTACGCAGCAGGTCAGACGCGTCACGGCCGATACCTTCAGCGGTAACTTCGATCGCCTGGATGATACCCTGCGGGTCAACAACGAAAGTCGCACGGTCTGCCAGACCTTCATCTTCACGCATGTTGTCGAAGTTACGGGTCAGGGCGCCAGTCGGGTCGCCGATCATCGCATATTTGATTTTTGCGATAGTTTCAGAGCTGCTGTGCCATGCTTTGTGCGTGAAGTGGGTATCGGTTGAGACGGAATAAACGTCTACGCCCAGCTTCTGCAGTTCTTCGTAATGGTCGGCAACGTCGCCCAGCTCAGTCGGGCAAACAAAGGTAAAATCGGCCGGATAGAAGAAGAAGACGCTCCAGCGGCCTTCGGTATCTTTCTCGGTGACTTCAATGAATTCACCGTTTTTGAACGCCTGGTTTTTGAAAGGTTTGATTTTGGTGTTAATTAAGGACATCTATACTTCCTCCGTGTTTTCATTGAGGAGTAAGTTAACGAAATTGTGCTGATTCGGCTAATGCGTTTCCATTATCAAATCAATAAGCGTTAACTAACAACCCGATTCGGGCGACATTGTGAACACTGCGCCCTGTCAGCCATCTAAAGTAAAAAGGCCGCCTGACAGGCGGCCCCATTACCTGAACTACCCGTAGGTAACTTCAGAGCCAATACAACTCATCTTTCAAATTACAGGCGCATTGTCTGCAATTCGAAATCCATAGCGTATATGCTGGCTAAGTGTTGCGCTCTACATTACCTTAACAAAGGCTGTAACAGCGAAAAGGATTACATCACCCCAGCACAGAAAGGGCAATCTTACCACGCCAGCTCTTACCTATGTCTGCAATAGGTATCATCATTAATACTCTTTTCGCTTTGATCTTAAAAGGAAAAAATATGATTAAACGTACACTGCTGCTTGCTATGCTACCCATTCTCGCCCACGCGGAAGAACTGCCTGCGCCGGTTAAGGCCATTGAAAAGCAGGGTATAACTATCCTGAAATCCTTCGAGGCGCCGGGCGGCATGAAGGGCTATCTTGGGAAGTATCAGGATATGGGCGTCACGATTTACCTGACGCCGGACGGTAAACACGCGATTTCCGGCTATATGTATAATGAAAAAGGTGAAAATCTTAGCAACACCTTGATAGAAAAAGAAATTTACGCTCCAGCCGGACGTGAAATGTGGCAGAAAATGGATAAAGCGTCATGGATACTCGACGGTAAAAAAGACGCGCCGGTGGTGCTGTATGTCTTCGCCGACCCTTTCTGTCCTTATTGTAAGCAGTTCTGGCAGCAAGCTCGTCCGTGGGTCGAGTCCGGTAAAGTACAATTACGCACACTACTGGTCGGCGTGATTAAACCGGAAAGCCCGGCCACAGCCGCAGCGATTTTAGCCGCGAAAGACCCGGCGAAAACCTGGCATGACTATGAGGCTTCCGCAGGAAAGATGAAACTGGAGGTTCCGGCGTCCATCCCCCCAACACAGATGAAAATCATTAATCAGAATCAGCAGTTAATGGACGATCTTGGCGCTAACGCGACGCCGGCAATTTATTACATGAATAAAGATAACACGCTGCAACAGGTCGTCGGTTTACCAGAAAAGGCACAACTGGACGCCATGATGGGACAACCTTAACGCAGAACTCAGTAAGGCAGGAGCTTAACCGTACCACGCCCGATAGCGCTACGCTTATCGGGCCCACCACGTCCAGGCATCACGCGACGCCAGACCAAAATGCCATCCGGTACAGCCTTTTTAGGCTAACTGAATGATTGTTACGTGTGTAAATTACGTTCGCCTTTACTGTAATTATTTACTCGCTAAAATATTCATAACTGTGGTATTTTAGTTTAAATAAACTCTCCGTTAAGTTTAATAAACATAAATCTGGTAAATTATTTAGATTAAGTCATAATCATGGAAGATACCATGATAACGCCGGGAAGATATTATGGCTAACCTTTACGACCTCAAGAAATTCGATCTTAACCTATTGGTCATATTTGAATGTATTTATCAACATTTAAGCATCAGCAAAGCGGCAGAAACGCTCTATATTACGCCTTCTGCCGTAAGCCAGTCATTACAACGTCTGCGCATGCAATTCAATGACCCCCTGTTTATTCGTTCAGGAAAAGGAATTACGCCTACCATCACAGGCATTAATTTACATTATCATTTAGAAAATAACCTTAATAGCCTGGAACAGACTATTAATATAATGAATCAGTCCAGCCTGAAAAAAAAGTTTATTATCTACAGCCCACAATTGTTGATCAATAAACCATTACTGGATCTGATTAAGTATCTTCGTAAAGATATACAGGTTGAAATTGAACATAATGATATTCTGGCAACGGATGAATCCCCTGAGGATCTTCTCGCTTACCGTAAAGCAGATATTGTCCTCTCGACGTCGCCGATCAATAATCGTTCCATTGTTTGTACGCAACTTTATATGGTGGATTGCGTTCTGGTTTGCAGTGAAAACCATCCCAGATTGCGAGAGAGCGCAAGCGTTGAAGATCTACTGAAAGAGACTTTTACCCATCTCATCGCCACCGACAATGTCGCGGTAAAAAAGCATCAGACATTCCTTGATCATGTATTAGCAGAAAGAACCATAGGCTTTAAAAGTAAGTCGCTTATCACTATTGCCAATACTATTAGCGTTACAGATCTTATTGGTTGTTTACCAAAAATGATCGTAAATTATTATCAACCCACGATTAAACTTAGAAAGATTTCCACACCTTTTTCTATCCCTGTCCATCCGCTCTACCTTATGTACAATAGAGCTTCGATGAATAATAGTGGATTTGCTGAATTAATTGAAAACATCACAAAAAACATTACTAAGAATGTCGATGAACAAGAATCAATATAAATCAAATGTATGTATCAACGTAATTTATTTGCTTGGTAAATATAATAAAACATTGCAAGTTAATCTAATCAGCTTATCCTTTGTGTTAATTATTTAGAGTATACTATAATTAACACATCGGAGAATATCCAAAGATGTCGGTTTATAAAGTTCCGCTTGAGCAAAATGTTCTGGAAGCGGCTGAAGAACGTATAATGTGGACCCTGGAAGCCTTACCCCGGGTCTGCGTCTCATTTTCTGGTGGAAAGGATTCAGGACTCATGCTGCACCTGACGGCAACGCTGGCGCGCAAAATGAATAAAAAGATCCACGTACTCTTCATTGACTGGGAAGCGCAATTCTCCTGTACTATCGCCTATGTACAATCTTTACGTGAACACTACGCGGACGTTATTGAGCGTTTTTATTGGGTTGCATTGCCCTTAACCACACAAAATTCCCTTTCCCAATACCAGCCAGAGTGGCAATGCTGGCAACCGGGAACCGATTGGGTACGACAACCGCCAGAAGATGCGATTACCGATCCTGCCTTTTTTTCGTTTTACCAACACGGTATGACCTTTGAACAGTTCGTTCGCGATTTTGCCGACTGGTTTTCAGAAAAGCGCCCTGCCGCTATGCTGGTTGGTATTCGCTCCGACGAATCCTATAACCGGTTTGTCGCTATCGCTAACTCGCATAAGCTGCGTTTTGCTGATGATAAACCCTGGACCACATTAGCCCCCATGGGGCACACCTGGTATATCTACCCCATCTATGACTGGAAAACCGCAGATATCTGGACCTGATTCGCCAAAACAGGTAAACCATGTAACCCTTTGTATAACTTGATGTATCAGGCTGGCGTACCGTCCCGCTACATGCGTATCTGCGAACCGTTCGGCCCGGAACAACGACAGGGATTATGGCTGTATCATGTTATCGAACCTGAGCGTTGGGCAGCCATGTGCGCCAGAGTCAGCGGTGTACTTAGCGGAGGAATATACGCCGGACAGGACAGCCATTTTTACGGCCACCGGAAAATTTTAAAACCCGCCCACCTTAACTGGGAGGAATACGCGCTGCTCCTGCTACACAGTATGCCCGAAGTAACTGCCGAACATTACCGTAATAAAATCGCCGTTTATTTGCAGTGGTATAAGAAAAAAGGCATGGACACGATCCCGCAGACGCAGCAGGGCGATATCGGATCGCGGGATGTGCCGTCGTGGCGACGGATCTGCAAAGTATTACTGAACAATGATTACTGGTGCCGGGCGCTATCATTCAGTCCGACAAAGCCAAAGGGCTACCAGCGCTATAACGAACGCATGAAAGCTAAACGCCAGCAATGGGGGATCTTATGCAACACCGACTCACAGCCGAAATAACTCACTTTCTCTCTGAGTTGCCAGAAGAGGAAAGGATTGCCGCCATTAATGAATTTAGAATGGCGATACATAGCGTTAGTCCCTTTCGCAATGAACCTGTCGATTGTGTTCTGTGGGTGAAAAACGACCATATTTTGCCTAATGACTACAACCCGAATAACGTTGCGCCGCCAGAGAAAAAACTGCTGCTTAAATCGATTGAAAAAGATGGGTTTACTCAGCCGATTGTGGTAGTAAAGGCCGATGCGGAGGAATACGAGATTGTGGATGGTTTTCACCGTCATGAACTGGGCAAAGGAAAAGCCGTCCTGAACAGGCGTCTGAAAGGCTACCTGCCGGTAACGTGTCTGGACAGAGAACGTCACGAACGGATGGCGGCAACCATCCGGCATAATCGCGCACGCGGGCGCCACCAGATCCACGCCATGTCCGAAATCGTGCGCGAACTTTCTCAGTTGGGCTGGGACGAAAGCAAAATCAGTCAGGAGTTAGGTATGGACGCCGATGAAGTCTTGCGCCTGAAACAGATTAACGGTCTGCAGGAGCTTTTTGCAGACCGTCGATTCTCCAGAGCGTGGACGGTTAAATAACTACAGTTTACACAGGCGATCTGCCGCGGCCAGCAGCGTTGATTCCTGTTTAGCGAAACATAAACGTATAAGCTGATGCGGGAAAGGGGCGGCGCAAAAGACAGAGAGTGGAATAGCGGCAACACCGACTTCTTGGGTTAGCCACTGACAAAACTCAACGTCATTTAGCGTCGACACTGCGCTGTAATCGATTAACAGAAAATAGGTACCTTCACAGGGCAGCACTTTTAATCGGCTTTGCGCCAGCGCGTTAACCAGCACATCGCGTTTTTTCCGGTAAAAATCGGGTAACGCGCGATAGTGTTCCGGCGAGGCGCGCAGCATATCCGCCAGCGCCAGTTGCGCCGGCGTATTGACGCAAAACGTCAGGTACTGGTGAACTTTGCGTATTTCGGCGCTAATGGCCGCAGGCGCAACGCAGTAACCAATCTTCCATCCCGTCATATGAAAGGTTTTACCAAACGATGAAACGGCAACCGCCCGCTCTCGTAACTGAGGGTGCGCTAATACGCTGGCATGACCTTCGGCGGCAAAACAAATATGTTCGTACACTTCATCGCTTAATACATAAATTTCCCGCTCGCCGATAGCCTGCCACTGCGCCTCGATATCCGCCTGGCGCCAGACGGTAGCGGTGGGATTATGCGGCGTATTGAGGATCACCAGCCGCGTGCGCTCGCTAAGCAATGCCGAAAACGCCTGCCAGTCGACGTTAAAATGCGGCGGCGTAAGCGCTATGCGTTTTAGCACGCCGCCGGAAAGCGCCACGGCTGGGGCATAGCTGTCGTAACTGGGATCGAAACAGATAACCTCATCCTCTGCCCGCACCAGCGCGGTAATCGCCGCATACAGCGCTTCTGTCGCGCCCGCCGTGACGGTGATATCACTCACGTCATCTGGTCGATAACCATATATTTCCGCCGTTTTATCGGCAATGGCCTCCCGCAGCGCCTGCACGCCCGTCATCGGCGCATATTGATTCGCCCCCTGCGCGACATGGTAAGCCAACCGCTCGTGCAAATAACGAGGACCATCAAAATCAGGGAAGCCTTGCGATAAATTTATTGCCTGATGTTTCTGCGCCAGCGCGCTCATTTGCGTAAAAATCGTGGTACCAAGACTGGGCAATTTGCTTTGTGGGATCAGTGGGTTATTTCTCATTATCTTCATACCCGCCAGTGATGTGGTTGTTGACACACTATAACACGGTGCTAGTATTTGGCAATCAAGACGTTTAGATGTCTAAATATAATAACATTAGTCAGAAGCCCCTAAGGACAACACAACATGAACCACACTGAAATCCGCGTCGCTACCGGCCCGGCGAATTATTTTTCCCATGCCGGCAGCCCTGGAAGATTGACGGATTTTTTCACGCCGGAACAGCTTTGCCACGCCGTTTGGGTATACGGCGAACGCGCGATTGCCGCCGCCCGGCCTTACCTGCCGGAAGCGTTTGAATGTGCTGGCGCAAAACATCTGCGGTTTACCGGTCATTGCAGCGAACGCCAGGTTGCCCAACTGGCGCACGCCTGCGGCGACGATCGTCAGGTGGTGATAGGTGTCGGCGGCGGCGCACTGCTTGATACTGCCAAAGCGCTCGCTCGCCGTCTGACGCTGCCGTTTGTCGCTATCCCGACGATCGCGGCAACCTGCGCTGCCTGGACACCGCTTTCCGTCTGGTATAACGACACGGGACAGGCGTTACAGTTCGAAATTTTTGATGATGCCAATTTTCTGGTGCTGGTCGAACCGCGCATTATTCTGCAGGCGCCCGATGACTATCTGTTAGCTGGCATTGGCGATACGCTGGCGAAATGGTATGAAGCCGTTGTGCTTGCACCGCAGCCTGAAACGTTGCCATTAACCGTACGACTGGGCATTAACAGCGCGTGCGCCATTCGCGATCTCCTGCTGGCAAGCAGCGAACAGGCATTAGCGGATAAACAGCAACACCGACTGACACAGGAATTTTGTGACGTGGTAGACGCGATTATCGCTGGCGGCGGTATGGTCGGCGGCCTTGGGGAACGCTATACCCGTGTCGCCGCCGCCCACGCGGTACACAACGGCCTGACCGTCCTGCCGCAAACGGAAAAATTCCTGCACGGAACGAAAGTGGCTTATGGCATTCTGGTACAAAGCGCGCTGCTGGGACAAAATGAGGTGCTAACGCAATTGATTGCGGCGTACCGGCGTTTTCATCTGCCGACCCGGCTCAGCGAGCTGGAGGTGGATATTCATAACACCGCAGAGATCGATAAAGTGATCGCACATACCCTGCGTCCGGTCGAATCCATCCACTATTTGCCGGTTACGTTAACGCCAGCAACTCTGCGTGCGGCGTTTGAAAAAGTTGAATTTTTCAGGATATAGTCTGATGACGTTGCGCTTATCAGGCCTGGCAACAATCAGCAGCAACGCGCGCCGCCTTTTCCACCATAGCGCGCATCCTGCCGCTCGCGGAAAAATTCTTCATAGGTCATCGGCGTCTGATCCGGATGCGTTATGCGCATATGCTCAACATAGTTGTCGTAGTCTGGCACGCCAATCATCATTTTTGCTGCCTGTCCCAGATATTTTCCGGCTTTCGAAAGCGTATCGAACATCGTTGTCACCTGTCATCCAAACGCCCTCCCCTTGTCCTGGAGAGGGCTATTGATGAAAAAAGATTAGTGCGCGCCTTTCGCCTGCGTCACGATCTCATCCACATTTTCCGGCATCGGCTCATACGGTGTTTCATGCGCCGTCGGTTTATCAATCTTCAGAGCGGCCAGCGCCGTCTTAATAGAGAATACCGCCAGCACCACGACCACCACCATAAAGAAGATTGTTAGCCCGGCATCCAGACGGTTATTGAATACCAACTGCGCGAGCTGCGATTCGGTGTACTGCAGCGGAATATTGCCGCTGTCGATCATCGCCTGGAACTTGTTGGCAATGGCCAGGAAGCCGATTTTCGCATCCGGACTAAACGCTTTCTGCCAGCCCGCCGTCAGCGTGCAAATCAGCAGCCAGGCCGTCGGCACCAGCGCGACCCACGCATAACGCTGACGCTTCATTTTGAACAGTACCACGGCGCAAAGCATCAGCGCCATACCCGCCAGCATCTGGTTAGCGATGCCAAACAGCGGCCACAATGTGTTAATACCGCCCAACGGATCGACCACGCCCTGATGGAGGAAATACCCCCACGCCAGCACGCACAATGCCGTAGCAAGCAGGTTCGCTGGCAGCGAATCGGTACGTTTCAGCCCTGGCGACACCACGCCCAACAGATCCTGCAACATAAAGCGCGCCGCACGGGTACCCGCATCCACCGCCGTCAGAATAAACAGCGCTTCAAACAGAATGGCGAAGTGATACCAGAACGCCACATCCATCATGCCGCCCAACGCGCCATGTAAAATGTAGGCCATCCCTACCGCCAGCGTTGGCGCTCCGCCTGCGCGGGAGATAATGGATTGTTCGCCGACTTCATTGGCAATCTGGTGTAGCGTATCCGGCGTGATAGCGAACCCCCAACTGCTGACCACCTGCGCAGCAGAAGCCACGACATCCGCAGTCCCCGCTGGCGCCAGTACCGCCATCGGGCTATTCATCGCAAAGTAAACGCCCGGATCGATAATACAGGCGGAGACCAGCGCCATAATAGCGACGAAAGATTCCATTAACATCCCGCCGTAGCCGATAAAACAGGCCTGGCCTTCGTTGGCCAACATCTTCGGCGTCGTGCCGGAGGAGATGAGCGCATGGAAACCGGATACCGCGCCGCAGGCGATGGTGATAAACAGGAACGGGAACAGGTCACCCGTCCAGACCGGTCCTGTACCATCAACAAATTTGGTCAGCGCTGGCATAGTCAGCGTCGGACGCATGATCAGAATCCCAACCGCCAGACCGACAATCGTACCAATTTTCAGGAAGGTAGAGAGGTAATCACGCGGCGCGAGCAGCAGCCAGACCGGCAATACCGCCGCGACAAAACCGTACCCCACCAGCATCCAGGTAAGCTGCACGCCGGTAAAGTCAAAGTACGGCGCCCAGGTTGGGCTTGCCGCCACCCATCCGCCGGAAATAATAGCGAAAATGAGAAATACCAGCCCAATGACCGACACCTCGCCGATGCGCCCCGGACGCAGATAACGCAGGTAGATGCCCATAAAAATCGCCAGTGGAATGGTGAATGCGACAGTGTACGTTCCCCACGGGCTATGGGTCAGCGCCTTCACCACGATCATCGCCAGGACGGCCAGAATGATCACCATGATCATAAAGCAGGCTACCAGCGCGATCACCCCTGCCGTCGCGCCCATCTCCTCTTTAACCAGCTCGCCAAGCGAACGTCCATCGCGCCGGGTCGAGACGAACAGCACCATAAAGTCCTGTACCGCTCCCGCCAGCACGACGCCCGCCAGTAGCCAGATCATCCCCGGCAGATAGCCCATCTGCGCCGCCAGTACCGGCCCGACCAGCGGACCAGCGCCAGCAATGGCCGCAAAATGGTGACCAAAAAGCACTTTCTTATCGGTCGGGACATAATCCAGACCATCGTTATGACGTACCGCGGGCGTCATACGCGTTGGGTCAACCGCCAGCACTTTTTTGGCGATATAGAGTCCATAAAAACGATACGCAATAAGATAGACACAGACCGACGCCACCACAATCCATAGCGCGTTGATCTGCTCCCCACGATTTAGCGCAATATAGCCCAGGGCAAACGCACCCAATACTGAGAGCGCTGTCCAGACGAGGTATTTCCCTGACTTATTCATAGTTGTTGTCCGTTTGTGTGTTCCAGAGAGATGTTACATTTTGTTTCTATAACACCTTTAGCGTAATTAACAACACAACAACATGATAAAACCGGAGTGTTACTCATTTTTTACATTACAGTGTTAACCAGATCACTTCCTTTCTTCGTTAACGCTGCAATTACATTTTGCTTTGCCAGTACTATCCCATTACTGCCGTTCCCAGGCGACAGGTGCAGCAGCGCCTTCCCTGCTCATCAAAGAGAGTAATTTCCCAGCTTTGATTCTGCCGCCCCAGATGCAGCGGCTGGCAAACGCCGCGTACTTTCCCCTGCGAGACGACGCGGTGGTGGGTGGCGTTTAACTCGGTCCCGACCACACACTGCCCGTCGCGGGTCATCAGATAACCCGCCATTGATCCTAACGTCTCCGCCAGCGCTGCCGATGCGCCGCCGTGTAGCAGGCCAAACGGTTGATGAGTGCGGGTATCGACGGGCATTTCCGCCTCCAGCACTCCATCACCCAGACGGGTGTAAACAATGCCCAGATGCGCCACCAGCGTGTTCTGACTGGTGGCGTTCAATTCATCCAGCGTTAAATGTCGTTTCCAGATCATCATCACGCTCCCAATGTTGAACCGCCGTCCACCACGATATCCTGCAAGGTAATGTGGCTGGCCAGATCGGAGGCAAGGAACAAAATGGTATTGGCTATCTCCTGCGGACGGGCGATTTTACCGAGCGGAATACCCAGTTTAAACTGTTCACCGAAACCGCGAATGCGCTGCTGTTCGGCATCCTCGCCCACCCACAATGCGCGCTGCATATCGGTGTCGGTCGAGCCAGGCGACACCACATTACAGCGCACCCCGCAGCCCGCCAGTTCCAGCCCTACGGTCAGCGCCAGACTTTTCAGCGCCGCTTTAGAGGCCCCGTAGGCGCTCATACCGATACGCGGTGTATGCGCCGCATCTGAGGCAACGGTGACAATCGCCCCACCTCGCTGACGGCGAAACTGCGCCATCGTTTGCGAAAACAGGTTAAACGCCCCGCCCACATTGACCGCAAATGTCTGTTGCCAGTCGTCGACACTAAGCGCGTCGGTCGCTCCCATACGCAAAATACCGGCGGCGTTGACCAACACATCCAGCCGTGGTGTTTTTTGCAATATGCGCTGGCACACCTGAGCGACCTGCGCGGCATCCGCCACGTCCATAACTTCGGTAGTAAAGGGGTAATCCGCTGGCGTAAATTCACGATCGAAGCCGATTACCCTGGCTCCGGCGTCGACAAAGGCCAGCGCCGTCGCGTAGCCAATCCCTTTCCCCGCACCGGTCACCCACACCGTTTGGTCTGAAAAATCAATACCAGGCATTACTGCACCTCGCGAGAAAGCAGTGCCCACCAGGCATCAATGGTCGGATTTTTCGCCAGCATCACGAAGTCGATATCGCCGTGTACTTTACGCCAGCGCGCCGCAAGTCCCATCATTCGTACAGAGTCCAGGCCATAATCAATCAGATTTTCATCGTCCAGCGGCTCGTCGGTCTCATCCAGCAACGGCAGAATCAACGCCCGCAGCGCCGTTTTACTGGCAGGAACCGGCGCCGGCAACAGCGATTCAGTCATGACGACGCGACCGGAACGCCCCGCCACATAGTTCAGGGCCATCAGATGCTCTTCCCGGCTGAAATCCGCCAGCGCATCCGCCACCATAAACGGCTTAATGTCGCGCATAAACGCATCGGTAGCGGTGGTCATACAGCCAATATGCGCATATACGCCGGTAATGATGAGTTGATTGCGTCCGGTATCTTTTAACATCTGTTCCAGCGGCGAGCGGTGAAACGCGCTATAACGCCACTTCACCAGCACCGTATCCGCCTCATCCGGCGTTAAGGCTTCTACCACCTTCTGCTGTTCCGGAGAGCGCGTCAGTCCCGGTCCCCACATATCATTGAGTAACGCGCGGTCTTCATCGCTTTGCTCTTTCGGCTGAGCGGTGTAATAGACCGGAATATGATGCTCTTTACAGTACTGGCGCAGGGCGGCGATATTGGCAATCACCAGGTCCATCATTGGACAGTTGCGGCCCCAAAAGCTGACAAAGTACTCCTGCATATCGTGGATGAGCAGCGCAGCGCGCTCCGGTTCAAATGTCCAGCTCACTTTGTTGGTCGGGATATCCAGTGCGGTAGGCAGCGCGTAAGACTGTAATTTCGGAATTGCCATCTCTCTTTCTCCTTCAGAGCGGTGAACGTGACGCCAACCGCTGGCGTAATTGTTTTTTATCGACTTTACCAACCGGCGTCAGCGGCAGTGACGCAACGCACTCTACACGATCCGGTAATTTAAATTCCGCCACTCCCTGCTCTCGCAGGAAACGGCGTACCTGTACCGCACGCAGCGGCTCTTTTACCACCAGGTATGCGCAACTTTTTTCCCCCAGCAGTTCATCTTCCATGCTGACCAGCGCCGCATGGATCACCGCCGGGTGGCGCAGTAACAAGTTTTCTATCTCTTCGGCGGCTATCTTCTCGCCGCCCCGATTGATCTGATCTTTTTCACGTCCGTGGACGGTGATGTAACCGTCTTGATCAATGGAGATCAGATCGCCGGAACAGTAAAAGCCGTTGGCGTCAAAAGCGTTGGCATTGTGTTGCGGACTGTTGAAATAGCCGCGGAAAGTATAGGGGCCGCGCGTCATCAGACGGCCAATCTCGCCCGGCGGCAGAGGATTTCCCTCGGCATCCGCCACCCACACTTCGTCGTCCGGGCACATGGGTCTTCCCTGGGTATTGATAATCCGTTCCGGACTATCGTCCAGCCGGGTATAGTTCACTAACCCTTCCGCCATGCCGAAGACCTGCTGCAACTGACAACCAATTTCAGCCGGAATACGGGCGGCCAGCGTCGCGGAAAGCCGTGCGCCGCCAACCTGCAATAACCTTAATGACGCCAGTGGCGCATTGCCGCCCCACTCCTGGATAGCCTGTAGCCATAGACTGACCGCTGGCGGCACCAGCGCCGTGGCATTAATCTGGTGTTTTTCGATCAACGGAAAACAGAGGGTGGCGCTGGGATCGGTCGCCAGCACCACCGTTCCTTTGGCGAGAAAGACGCCCAGGGCGCCCGGCGAACTCATGGCGTAGTTATGCGCGGCGGGAATCGCGCACAGAAAACGCGTCTCCTCGTTGAAACCGCAAATCTCATTGCTGCGGCGCACGCTGTAGTAATAGTCGTTATGGGTACGGGGAATAAGCTTTGGCGTGCCGGTAGTACCGCCGGAAAGCTGAAAGTAGGCCACCTCGTCAGCAGGTGATGGCGTGGCGGTGAAATCTTCCTCCGTCTGACGCATCGCCGCGTCCAGGCTGTGATCGCCATCGTCGTTACGCAATAATACCACCCGCACAGAGCGGTGCTCAGCCACAAACGTGTTGAGGAAGTCCTCCCCGGTGAACAGCGTATGTTGGCGATCGGCAATTACCAGCGTCGGCGCGATCTGCGTCGCATAGGCGTTAAGTTCGGTGCGTTGATGGCTAAACAGCGCCAGAACGGGCGCTACGCCAAGCTTCAACAGGGCGAAAAAGGTGATATACAGTTCCGGCACATTCCCCAGTTGCACCAGAGCGGTTTCGCCAGGTTTGATACCCTGACGGCGTAAACTGCAGGCCAGGTTATCCGCAGCCTGGTTGAGCTGGCGATAGCTGAACGCGCGCTCGCCTTCAATGACCGCCGTCTTGTCGCTGTCAGCGTGGCGGGTCAGAATATCGGTCAACGGCACGTCTTGCCAGTAGCCTTTTTCACGATAACGGCGGGCAAATTCATCCGGCCAACGGGTGAAAGGTATACGCATCATCGTTCCTTAATGCAGTCCAAAAACGTTCAACATCGTAGAGAGTTTGACGCCCGTTTCCCGCCACTCTCCGACTGGCGAAGAGGCGGGGACAATCCCGGCGCCGGCGAACAGGCGCACCTGATTACCGTGCAATTTCGCACAACGAATCGTCACTACCCACTCGCCGTTTCCTTCGGCGTCGCACCAGCCGACAATACCGCCAAACAGTTCCCGATCGAACGGTTCCAGTTCAGCGATCAGCTTTTTCGCGACCTGATGGGGGAAACCGCTTAGCGCAGGCGTCGGATGCAGCAGACAGGCCAGCGTCAGCGCGTTTTCTCCGGCGTTGGCCTTGCCCTCAAACGGCGTACCGAGATGCCATAGCGTCGGCGTGGTGATCAACTGCGGAGAGGAAGGTAATTGCAGTTCCGTGCTGCGATCGCGCAGGATCTGCTTCATCGCCTGAGTCACCAGCTCATGTTCATGGCGATCTTTTTGTGAAGCCAGCAGTCGGTTTCCCGCCTCGCGATCCAGAACGTCATCCGGCTGTCGGCGCGCTGAGCCTGCTAACGGCAGCGAACTAAACCTATCGCCCTCTTTGCGTAGCAGCAATTCGGGGCTGGCACCCAGCAGAACGCCGCCATCCGCCAGCGGCACATGGAAGTTGTAACTAACTGGATTCTGCGCAACCATCCGCTCCAGCAATGCTCCGCTATCCACCGCCATGTCAGTGGTGATATCTATCAGCCGGGAAAGCACCACTTTATCGACATCTGGCGTGGCGGTCAGCATAGCCGCGCGTGCGACCATCGCTTCAAAAGCATCCTGCTCCGGAATCGCCTTTCGCGCCGTCACCGTCAGCGATTGATGGTCGGTAAAATAACGCGCCGTGGGGGGGTTTTTAGGGGGGGGCAATAAACGCCCCACCACAGCACAAAAAAAAGAACAACGCGGGGGGGGGTGAAAAGGGGGGGCCCCCCCCCGCGAAGGGGGGTGGGGGGCCGCGCGGTTTGGCGG
>NZ_JBDGON010000015.1:0-104959 GCF_057751355.1 Salmonella sp. FC25216
CTGTTCCCTGACACCATGATAAAAGTGCGTTTATTTTCCGCGCAATAGCCTGTATTCAGTACAATTTTTCATTTCAGGATGTTACCGGCATATCTGATACGCCGGACTGACTTACTCAGGATACTTTCGTCGCAATGCTGTACTGCCCTGCGCTATAATTTTTTGCGCTTCCAGGCAATGGCCTGTAGCACACTGGTGGAGTCTGAACTCTGGTTGCGGGATGCCGTGGAGCGGCAGATGAATCATCAGGAACGCAACAGCGTGCGGGCGGCGTATATCCATCGCGCCGAGCATCTTGACGCCCGTAAAGACATGATGCAGTGGTGGTCGGACTATCTGGACGTGAGCCGCGAGGGGTACTAAAAGCTCTGGCCGCAGCCCGCAGATGCTCTCCCGCGCAGCTAGCCGTCGCCTGGCTGCTGTCTCGCGGGGATGATATCGTGCCGGTTGTCGGTATGAGTCGGCCAGATCGCGTGGCGGAAAACCTTCAGGCGTTTGATATCACATTGACGGATGAGGAACAGTTTACGCTGGATAGCGCCTTCTCACCTGACGCTATTATTAGCTACAGGTATCCGGCGATAGTGATGAAGTTTGCAGCACGATAAAGACTCCGCGGGATGCAGAATCGCATCCCGCTAAGACTTCATTCAGCCACTTTCCACATTAAATAAATGCGCCTTCTGCCCTTATCCAATGGCAGGCGACGGCTCATTCTGTTAGCGAAACGGTGGTTCATTAAATGTGCGTAATTTACGTGAATGCAGACGATCGCCTTCTGCGCGTAGCAAATCAATAGCACGAATACCAATTTGCAAATGTTCTGAAATAGCCCCCTCATAAAACCGGTTTGCCTGCCCGGGCAATTTAATTTCACCGTGTAAAGGTTTATCAGAGACACAAAGCAACGTGCCGTAAGGTACGCGGAAGCGATAGCCCTGCGCTGCTATCGTCGCGCTTTCCATATCAATCGCGACAGCACGGCTGAGGTTGAACCGCAGCGCAGAAGCGGAATAGCGGAGCTCCCAGTTACGATCATCCGTGGTGACGACCGTTCCCGTGCGTAGTCGCTGTTTGACCTCTTCGCCGGGCATTCCGCTAACCACTTTGGTAGCGTCATACAGCGCCCGCTGTACTTCCGCAATGCTTGGAATAGGAATATCAGGCGGCAGAACGGCATCCAGCACGTGATCATCACGTAAGTAGGCATGGGCCAGCACATAATCACCAATCGCCTGACTTTCTCGTAACCCTCCACAGTGTCCAATCATAAGCCAGACGTCAGGCCGCAACACGGCCAAATGGTCGCAAATCGTTTTAGCATTTGAAGGGCCGACACCGATATTTACCAGCGTAATCCCCTGTCCATCTGCCGTTACCAGGTGCCAGGCGGGCATCTGATGTTTCTTCCAGGCCAGATCGGAAATAGCCTCTTCCGGCGCTTCCGTTTCCGCCGTGATCCAAATTCCACCGGCACAGGAAAGCGCGATATAGGGACTGTCAGGATCAAGAATTTGGCTACATCCCCAGCGCACAAACTCATCGACATAGCGGGTATAGTTGGTAAACAGAACGAAGGGCTGAAAGTGTTCGACCGGCGTACCGGTATAGTGTCGTAACCTGGCCAACGAGAAGTCAACGCGACGCGCGTCGAAGTGCGATAACGGATAGAACTCGCCGGGGTGGAAAAGACCGTCTGCCGTCTCATCGCCAATCTGCGCCAGTTCTGTGGTGGGAAAATGGCGCGTTAGCCCGGCGCTCATTGAACGATCCAGCGTCAGAGCTGAGCCGTCGATCACGTAAGGATACGGGATCTCATGGTGCGAGGCTTCCACCGCAATATGCGCGCCATAATCATGGTAAACGAGGTTAAGTTGCTCCAGGAGATAAGCGCGAAATAGCGCAGGCCGCGTAACGGTAGTGGTATAACAGCCGGGATGAGTAAAGCGTCCAAAAGCGCGTGTTTTAGGTGGGTTCGATGTCGCGCCATCCCAGCTTACAGACAGCGAAGGATAAACAAACAGTCCGTTAAATCTTGCATGGGGATCGGGCAGCGTACCGTTATCAATATAGTCAGCGATGGCTTCACGGAGCGCGTTAACCGACTGCTCGTACAGCGCCTCCAGGCGATCCAGCGCCTGCTCGGGCGTCAGGTTTGTGCCTTTATTTTCCATATTATTCTCCTTAGCGTTCACAGGTGAGGCACGTCATTCGATAGTATGACAGCAAAGGGGGAAACTAAAGGGATTAGCGTAAGAGCGTCGGCAGTAAATATGAGCAATTTAAAAAGAAAAGCCGGCGCATTATGCGTTGGCTTTCCTGTTTCACAAAAAGAGGACTATCTTAATAGATCACACTTCAAATTTTAGCGGATTATCACGATAGGCCGCCAGCTTCGCGCGCATCCAACGGCTGCTGTTGTTATTGACCGCGCTCACTACGCCTGTGGTTGCCCCGCCGCCAACCTGTACGTGGAATATTCCGCGTGACGGGAAATCGATGTACTTAGGCTCAGTGAAATCCCACTTGTGACGCTGGAATAGCTCGCGTGGAGTTTTGCCCATCATGCTGGCGTGAACATCAAGGAACTCAATGTTCAGCAGATCAGCATTAATTGCTTCCACTGCGCTACCAATTTCAGCGTGGCCCATCAGATAGCTGCCGCCGGTCCCCCAGAATTTCTCTTCTAACGCGCCAACCGACTCGGAAACGGTAGCCAGACGGCTGGCCGGAACCTGCCACGGCAGCACCGGCTGGCGCAAATAGCGGCTCAGCGCGGCGCAGAAATCAAAGGTACGGTCCCACTCAAACGGCGAATAGCAGTAACCGTTTTTATAGGCGCGAGCGGTGAAGTCGTCCGCTTCATAGCGGTCTGCGGCCATAAAGTCCGCGCCCTTAGCCATAATCACGGCTCCTTTGGCGTCGGTGTATTCGATATTCTCGAATACGCCGACCAGCAGCGCGTACTCGGCGGTAAGCTTGCCCGCCAGCGTCGGGTTGATGGTCATTTTCTTTTTGGTTCCATCTACGGCATCAAACACATCGTCGTAGGTGAAATCGTTATAAACCCACTGTGAACCGCCGACGCTCCACAAGTTAACCTGCCAGCCTAGCACCACGTCAGGGGCAATAACGCGCACCAACCAGTTAACGCCTTTTATATAGCCTTTCAGCGTATCGGTAATTGAGGCCGGAACGGCGATATCCACACCGTGATGCGCCAGCGCTTTCGCCAGCGGTTGACGTACCGGAATAGCATAGTCTGGAGAGAAACCGTATTTCTGGCATTCGCCCAGGTAATCCGGGTTGACGATAAAACCAGCCGGTACCGGATGTTCATCATCTTTCATGGCTTGCGCCATTTGCAGCGCCTGGATGAAATTAGCAAAGCTGAACTGATGACGTTCCGGATCGTCAATGATGTTTTCTACATCACCCAGCGACAGGTTGCAGGTGTAAGAGACCATTACCGGCAGCACGCTATCGCCGGTTTTGGCAGCAACATCGCGCGCCATCTGAATGATTTTTGTCGTCGGTTCTTTCGTCGGGTCCAGATAAGCGGAAGCGTCTCCCATACCGTCATCGCCGGAGTATTTGAACAGGGAGGAGACACGAGCTTCGGCCAGGTCGTCCACGTTGCTGGGCGACATATTGGCGCAACCGCCGAAGCTCAGGAAATCAGGAAAACCTTTGACACGCAGATTCGCCCCTTCAGCAAGGGTTACCGCTAAGGTCAGCGCGGTATTTTTCTCAACGCTCAGTGTCTGTGGAGCGACATCAATGTAGTAAACGATGCCGTTATGGATCACGGTCGCGGATTCAACCTGATAAAGGCCCGGCGCCAGTTCAACCGACGGCGTGAGACTGCCCGCTTTCATTGCCAGATCGGTGAAGAGATACTGGCGCGGAGTTGTGCTGCCATCCACAAGACGTAGAGAGAAGGTAGAAGCAACCGTTTTTTCCGCGTCGATGCTGATGGTCAGCTTCGTTGAGGCTGACTGAGATTCATCGTTCTGGTGAGTGCTGGTGAAGGCGATATCGTGGAGCTGATTATCCAGTGCGCCGCTCGCCACATCAAAGGTGTAGTGGATATTGTTCAGTTTGACATCATCGATGCGCGCCGAATAGGTTCCGGTAACCGGCAAAAGTTCCAGGCGCTGCTTTTGACCTACGCGCATGGTATGACGCTGTTTAGCAACGCCATTTTCCATATAAACTACGCTGAGATCTTCATTATACAGCGCGTGAGTGGCTGGTAAATTCACTGCCAGGTCCAGAGTAGTACTGCGCTCCGCCTGGGCAAAGGTGATATCAAGCTGAGTGCGCTGGCCTTTAGTGATGATCAGCTCCGATGCGCTTAATTGCACCGCTGCGCGAATAGTACCTTCAGCGGTACGCAGCTCCGCAGCGGTAACCGCGTACGCGCCAGCGTCAATATCGAACCAGGTGATGCCCGCTTTTGGCTGGAGCGTTTCGCTTTTTTCACCGCGAACTAAAACCAGTTCCAGAACGGTGTTTTCCAGTCCAGCCGGGAAGGCGGCGCAGGTGACCGCCAGCTCACCTGCCACGTCCGCCTCTTCGTCAGCGGCGGCGGTGAAAGCGTCGCTGAAGGTTTCCCATTTTGGCGCGGTATCGGAGGAGGCATTAACGCCCATATGAATAGTTGAAATGGCATTACCCAGGGCGGAACCATCGGCGGCGGTAATCGTCAGTTTACTATCAAAAACGCCGCTGGAAATTTCACTGGTTTCAATATGGGTTTTTAATTCACACCACGGGTTCGTCGATATGGTGATATCTCCGGCGGTAATTTTACCCGGCGCGCTAAACGTCAGGATCATTTTCTCCTGAATATCGGCGCTGGCGCCAGTGGTGGATTTAAAACCACTGATATCGACAGTGGGGTACCAGGTGTCGTTATGGAAATTAAGGGTAAAATCTAATTGCATTGTTTTCTCCATGAAATATGCATAATCAAACGTTTTTATATTAAGTGCCATCCCGGCTGAACTTCTCTGCAATGAGATTAATTCAGTGCTCAAGCATTTTTAGTTATAACCCAGTAAAAATGAAAACGCATGCCTATCGCCGATAAAATGAGAAGCGGTGATTTAATATCATAACATATATACCGCTGAGTTTAATTTTTTGATGGATATTAATATAATGGTGGAATCAAAGAGAAAACAAGTGATAATAAATTAGCCAGTGACGGGAAACATAATCTCTCTATTATTATTTACATGATATTGTCCTACATCTATTGGCGGTATGAAACACACCCAAAGAAGAGACGTTAATTGCCGAAGCATTAGAGTTGCACCTGAAAAACGTTACCGTAAACCAGCTTAAAGTAATTATAAATAAGAGAACGGTCAGGCGCCATGTATCGGGCAGCAGTTTCGCATTCCCTGCATAGTTTCCGGACGCAGGATGCAATCTGTTATTGTCTGATGTAGAGATGTTTATCGGTGGGTTTGATCCTGCGGATAGCGCTATCAGTGAGTGCCATAGTGAAAGGCTATTTGTTTAATGAACCGAGAGGCCCCCGATGAATCCCCCCGAAAACTACAGATATCAAAAAACCCGGCAATCCTTTTCAGGACAACCGGGTCAATCTAACTGCTTGTTTTTATAACGCATTAAGACTCACTGAGATGTCTTAATACTAAAATCTGGCTCCTCTGACTGGACTCGAACCAGTGACATACGGATTAACAGTCCGCCGTTCTACCGACTGAACTACAGAGGAATCGCGTGGAGTCGTATGTTAGCGGCGAAAAAAATTTTGTCAAACCCCATTTAACCCCTTACAGGTTCGATTGCGGATTCTCTCATCACTTTGTTGCATTTGCAGACATTTTTTCTGCGAAAAGCTTTGCAGCCTTACGATTTCTCGCTCATTATTGAAATGTGGTTTCAACTCTCTTCTTTAAGGTCCATTTTGAACGTCTCCGCTGCCTTACGCCAGGCTGTCGTCCGTACGCCCTGGTATGCCAAACGCAAGAGTTACAAGGTGTTGTTCTGGCGTGAAATCACCCCACTTGCTATCCCCATTTTTCTGGAGAATACCTGTGTTCTGCTGATGGGCGTGCTCAGCACTTTTCTTGTCAGCTGGCTGGGCAAGGAAGCAATGGCGGGAGTGGGGCTTGCCGACAGTTTTAACATGGTGATTATGGCTTTTTTTGCCGCTATCGATCTGGGGACGACGGTTGTTGTCGCCTTTAGTCTGGGTAAACGTGACCGTCGACGCGCCAGGGCGGCCGCCAGGCAGTCGCTGGTGATCATGACGCTGTTTGCCGTATTGCTGGCGGCTCTCATACACTATTTTGGCAAACAGATTATTGATGTCGTCGCCGGAGAAGCTACTGCAGATGTAAAAGATCTGGCGTTAATCTATCTGGAATTAACGGTGCTCAGTTATCCGGCGGCCGCTATTGCTCTGATTGGCAGCGGTGCCTTGCGTGGCGCTGGAAATACGAAAATCCCCCTGCTGATTAATGGCGGCATGAATATTCTGAACATTATTATCAGCAGCATTCTTATCTACGGGATTTTCTCCTGGCAGGGGCTCGGCTTTATTGGCGCAGGGTTGGGGTTGACTATCTCGCGTTACATTGGCGCTATCGCAATTATCTGGGTTTTAATGATTGGGTTTAACCCCGCGCTACGTATCCCCCTTAAAAGTTATTTTAAACCCTTAAACTTTGCCATTATTTGGGAAGTGATGGGCATAGGGGTGCCTGCCAGCGTTGAGTCGGTTTTATTTAATAGCGGGAAATTACTTACACAGATGTTTGTTGCTGGTATGGGCACCAGCGTCATCGCCGGTAATTTTATTGCATTCTCCATTGCGGCGTTAATTAACCTTCCGGGCAATGCCTTAGGTTCGGCATCCACCATCATTACGGGGCGTCGGTTGGGAAATGGGCAGATAGCCCAGGCCGAGATCCAGCTTCGCCACGTGTTCTGGCTTTCTACCATAGGCCTCACGGCCATCGCGTGGCTTAGCGCGCCTTTCGCCGGTATTATGGCGTCATTTTATACCCACGACCCGGACGTCAAAGATGTCGTGGTGATCCTTATCTGGCTGAATGCGGCATTTATGCCTATCTGGGCCGCCTCATGGGTACTGCCTGCCGGTTTTAAAGGCGCACGCGACGCGCGTTTCGCCATGTGGGTCTCGATGCTTGGAATGTGGGGTTGCCGCGTTATCGCAGGCTATGTACTGGGAATATTACTTGGCTGGGGCGTGGTTGGTGTCTGGCTGGGGATGTTTTTCGACTGGACCGTACGCGCCGTTCTCTTTTACTGGAGAATGGTCAGCGGACGCTGGCTATGGAAATATCCACGCCCTGAACGAAAAACAAGGTGAAAAGTGCTGCTACGCCTGAATATTCAGCGAAATGAAGAATATTTCAGCAAACAGAATTTTTTATGCATTCAGGCTTTGACAACCCGCAGTCGCATCGTTACTATGCGCCTCGTTCACACGATTCCTCTGTAGTTCAGTCGGTAGAACGGCGGACTGTTAATCCGTATGTCACTGGTTCGAGTCCAGTCAGAGGAGCCAGATTTTAGTATTAAGACGCCTCAGTGAGTCTTAATGCGTTATAAAAACAAGCAGTTAGATTGACCCGGTTGTCCTGAAAAGGATTGCCGGGTTTTTTGATATCTGTAGTTTTCGGGGGGATTCATCGGGGGCCTCTCGGTTCGTTGAACGAATGGAGCCCCCCGCTATGGCACTCACTGATACCGCTATCCGCAAGCCCAGACCCACAGACACCCCCTTCAAACTCGGCGGCAGTGCCGGACTGTACCTGCTGATCAAACCCAACGGCTCAAAACTCTGGTATATGAAGTACCGCATTGACGGGAAAGAGAAGAAGCTGGCCTTTGGTCCTTACCCGGATGTTTCCCTGCTTACGGCACGCCAGTTCCGCAATGCGGCACGCAGTAAAATGCGTGCGGGGGTCGATCCCTCCGTTGACAAAAAAATCGCGCAACAGAAAAAGAAAAACGGACAGACATTCCGCCAGATCGCCATGAACTGGCATGCCGATCACCGCCGCTGGTCTGAACACTATGCGACAACCATCCGGCGCAGGCTGGAAATGTATATTTCCCCGGATATCGGGGACAGATACATCGTTCAAATCGTCACGGAAGATCTGCTGTTTACCCTGCGTAAGGTGGAGAACAAAGGCTTTCTGGAGATCACTGCACGGCTGAAAAATTACGTCACCGGGATCATGCGTTATGCGGTGAAAAAGCAGTTAATCAGGTCAAACCCGGCGCTGGATCTGGACGGTGAATTTACGCCGCCGGAAACACAGCATTACCCGGCCCTGCCGCTTGAGAAACTACCAGAATTATTATCCCGGACGGATAACTACTCCGGCAGGCTGCTGACACGGTATGCGCTTAAGCTGTCGCTGCTGTTCTTTGTGCGCTCCAGCGAACTGCGCTTTGCCCGCTGGAGTGAGATCGACTGGCAGCAGAAGCTCTGGATAATCCCGGTAGAACGGGAGCAGATCGAAAACGTTCGCTTCTCTCACCGTGGCACAAAGATGAAAACACAGCACATCGTCCCGCTGTCTGATCAGGCAATGGCGATCCTGAAACAAACTGAAGCGCTCTCCGGGCATCTGGCGTTTATTTTCCCCGGCGAATACGACCAGGACAAGTGCATGAGCGACAACACCATCAACAAGGCATTGCGCGTGATGGGCTACGACACCCGAAAAGAGATCTGCGGTCACGGCTTCCGGGCGATGGCGTGCAGTGCGCTGAGTGAGTCGGGACGGTGGAGCAAAGAAGCGATTGAAAAGCAAATGAGCCATCAGGAAAGGAACAGCGTGCGTGCCGCCTATATTCATAAGGCAAAATATCTGGAGGAGCGGATCGCTATGATGCAGTGGTGGGCGGATTATCTTGATACAAATACTGAGCTGTATGTGTCACCTTATCAGATTGCCGGGAATCTGAAGAAAATATCGTAGCGGGAAAATTCCCACTCGCACTACCTATCCCTGATGGCTACTAAAACTACATTTTATAACATAGTGGTGAGCGAGAGGTTTAGACTTGCTTACAATATCTAAACTCCCCCGATGAAAGGAATAGTGCAAGAATAGATATGTTGAGTATGTCAGGAGGACACGATGCTGGAAAATATGAAAGCATTCAGGATGGTGGTGGAATGTCAGGGATTCCGGGCCGCCGCGATTGCCATGAAACTCTCACCGGCAATGGTAAGTCGCAGAATTGAGAAGCTGGAGTTTGAAGTCAATACACAGCTTATCAAGCGTAATTCGCGTCGCATATCCCTTACGGCCGCCGGTGAACAGTTTTATCAGCGCTGTCTGCTGATTATTGATGAGTATGAATCCTGCCTCAGGGACGTGAAAAGTCTCAGTAATGTGGTTAGCGGCAACCTCAAGGTTGGGCTCCCCCATTCCATAAGTCATCTGCATGTAATCCCGTGTCTGAAAACATTCCTTGAACGCTACCCTGACCTTAAGCTGGATATTGTCACCGGAAACCACTGCATGGAACTGTTCAGCCACGGTTTTGATCTAGCGCTACAGTGTGGCCCCCTCCCGGACAGCAACCTGTACTACTCGCTCATTGGTTACTGGCGTAAACATACCTGCCTCTCGCGCGGCTATGCGCAGCAGCACGGTATGCCGTCACATCCCGACGAGCTGCACAAGCATACCTGTCTGCTGCACTTTGATAATCACCGACGCTCCTGGAAATTTATGATTGATAACGAATGTACAGAAATTCGGCCTCATTACATCTCCAGGGTCAGCAACAGCCTTGACCTCTGTAACATGGTCCATCAAGGGCTTGGGATTTGTTACCTCCCTGATTTCACCATCAAAGCCGGTATTGAGTCAGGCGAAATTATTACCGTGCTGGAAGAATTTATGCCTCCGCCATTGCCAATGTATGTGGTGCATATCAATCCGCGCCCATCCCCCAAAGAGCAGGCATTCATTGATTTTATTCGTCCCCTCAATCTGGCGACCGCTCTGGATCCAGCATCCTGAGCGGATTTAACCGGGTCACAGCATCAATTCGCTCTGCACTGAGTCCGCCGGTCTGGAACCAGCGTCGGCTGCCTTCCAGCCATTCGCCGATGTCCGGCTGAGCGGGTTGGCCCAGATCAGAGCTATAAACCACATTGTTCACCTGCGTCAGAACATCATACATGTCCTGCGGGGTCTGGTAGCCCAGATACAGCGTCAGCGCACACTGCTCGACATAGAGCCAGTCGTATTCTCCCAGCGCGCAGAGTTCTGCCGCCGAAAACCCCGTGATCGGATTTGCCGGTTGGTTCAACATCAACCGGACGCCGCCAACACGCTCCACGGCTTCAATCAGACGCAGCGTTTGATCTTTCGAGGTATGCCCAGAAGAAAGCACAATGTCATGATGTCGTGCGAAATGGATTAGTGCCTCAACATCAGGGTGTAACTTACCGTATTCATCGGTCACAGAGAGCGGTTGTCCGGCAAAATAGCGGGCATATTTGTTACTGAAGGTTCTTGAAAGTGTGCTCTTGTGTACGGTGGAAACCACCGTGGGCAAATGCACCAGCAACCGGGGAGCGCCCTCAAACTGATACTGGCTCAGCGCCTGGCGTACCGTATTAAGGTTCACTCCTCCCGCAGCCGCATTGAGCACCACCGAGCCAAACACAGGCAGAGATATCTCCTGCATGGCTGCCGCCAGCGCACTCACGCTCCCCAGGTGGTTCTTCAACACGACCCCGCCCTGATACCGGGCATACTGCTGCCCGGCTTCAAATGCCGAGTAGCGCCGATGGTAGCTATCCGGACGCGCGTGATAATGCACGTCCAGAAACTGCAGCCGGGATGCCCAGTACGCGAAAAATTGACGGGTCATACGTTATTTTCCCAGGGAACATCATAGCCCAGTTGCTGACGGGCAACGTCCAGCGGTGTGCCGGCATCAATGGTACTGAGGATCTGCCGCTCGGTATTTTCGACATTTTCCGCACGCCGGATCACCTCTTCCAGGTGTTCGCCGGGTATCACCAGCACACCATTGTCGTCGCCAAACACCCAGTCGCCAGGGCAGACTGTCACACCGTGGATATCAAGCGTGCACTGCACCGCTTTTACCCGCGCCCGGTTTTTCCCAGAAACCATATAGATATTGCAGGAGAACAGGGGGTAATCCATCTGGCGAATATCGGTAATATCACGGGCTGAACCATAGATGACAGACCCGGCGATCTTCTTTTGCACCGCTTTAGTGGTGAGAATATTCCCCCAGCTCGTGCAGTCCAGACGCCCGCCGTTGTCCACCACAATAACGGCTCTGGCCGGAACCTGATCAATATAGTTACCGGCATTCATGAAGCGATTTTTTTCCGGTGTACAAGCTTCATATTGAACGGTAAAAGCCGGCCCCGCGATTTTCTTTCCGCTGACCTGCGGCTTAATCCCCAACAGCCCCCCCGAAATGTACAGGCTGTCCAGCGCATCAGAGACTGCTGCCGTGTCCAGGGCCAACAGGCGCTCTTTAATCGTTTTTTGGGTTGTCATGATCGTCTCATCCATTTTGTATTGTCAGGGTTTTCAGTACGCACCAGGCCGCATACTCAGGCAGGGTTTGCGCCAGAAGGGCTTTATTAAGGGGAAAGGTCATCTGGTGTTTCTTGCCATCCTGATGGCGAACCGACATCGTCATTTGCCCCATCCATGTTTCACTCTCCAGCACGTCGACCAGAGAGGGGTTAACCGCGACGTCGATGCAAAGCACTGGCTCACCTCCCGTCTTTTTTCTGGCCACTGGCAAATAAGATGACAGCTCCACATCGGCCGTCTGCCAGCGGACGTTGCAGGTGTCCTGCAATATCTCACTCGCCTTTTTGTTACGTTTACTCACCAGATACGGACGTAATGCCCGATCCAGACTTTGCCACACCGGAAGTGGTAACGGGCTGTGCTCCGGCGTTTCTATTTGCACAATGACATAGGGACTTTTCCATAAAAAATGCACATCCCACGCCGTCGAAGAGACTAAGGCGCTCACAATTGAACCTACTTCGCTTTCGCTTATACCAATAAGCGTCCAGGAGGATGTAGTCTTTGCCGGTTCGCTATGCTCGCGGCCTGATAACAAGTCATCAAGCATGGGCAACGCTTGAGAAGGAGGGCCAGGCAGAACAACTACCAGGCTACTGGCTATGCTGGTGTAAAAACCGGGGGCAGTACCGAACGGGTTATCGAGAACGCTAGCGCCGTCTGGAAATCTGGCCTGTTGACGGTTAGACGGATCGTTTTTCACCCCAAACGCCCTGAGCTGCGCCTGAATAGTGGCCCAGACATCCTCATCATAAATCAAGGGCCTGCCGAGAGACTGTGCCACCGCCTCGCGGGTTTTATCGTCGGAGGTGGGGCCAAGTCCGCCGCAAATGACAATGAGATCGTCCTGCCCTATACGCGAGGTGATCAGGGCGCTGATCTGGGCAATATTGTCCGCGCAGGACGCCTGAAATCTCACCTGATGCTGCGCCGCCTCAAGCCGCTGGCTGATGTGCAACTGATTGCTGTTCGGGTATTGCCCGGACAACAGTTCATCACCGATGGTGATCACGCTGGCCGTTTTCCCGAGCGTCGGGTGAAGCAGCTCCCGGATGATGGCCTGCGCCATTTCCCGTGTGGATGCCGTCCCTCCCAAATCATAGGTAGCCACTTTCCCGTCCCGGACCACCCGGTCAACCGCGTGTTGAAGTTTTTCGGCTTGTGACTCAAAGCCCAGATACTCCAGCATCAGTGCAATGGTGTAAAACATGGCACACGGGTTGGCTTTCCCCTGTCCTGCCATCCCTGGCGCGCTGCCATGTACCGGCTCAAAGTAGGCAACATGGCTGCCAATATTGGCGCTTGGTGCAAGGCCTAAACCGCCCATCACCCCTGCGGCTAAGTCGGACAAAATATCCCCAAACATATTTTCTGCGACAATCACGCCGAACTCATGGGGCTTACGCACCAGCCAGAGGGCAATAGCATCGACATTATGGATATCTGCCGTGATCTCAGGAAAACGCGCAGCCACCTCATGGAATATGCTCCCCGCAAAGTGACCACTCTCGCGCATCACATTGGGTTTATCGGCAAATGTGACGCGGGTAAAGTGGTGCTTGCGGGCATACTCAAAGGCCGTCTGAAACAAGCGCTCCAGCCCATACCGGGTTTGCAGCCGAACCGTCCAGGCAGCCTCTTCCGGGCCATACTTGTTCAGATTAGGATGCTTCAGCCAGTCGGAAACCGCCGGTCTAACCCCTTTAAAATCCATCCCGGCGTACAAACCTTCGGTATTTTCCCGAATCACGCAGCAGCGAAAAGGACGTCGATCGCCTGCGACATATTTCACCGGGCGGATATTGGCGAACAACCCCAGTTTCTGGCGGAGTTGGATCACCGGCGAAACATACTCGATACCTTTCTGCTGGAGAGGCAGAGGTAAAGCCTGCTGCGCCTGCGCTTTACCTTTACTGGTTATTGCGCCAAGCAGCACCGCGTCTGCCCCGGCGATTTTTTCCCAGGTTTGATCTGGTACGGGGTTTCCCTCCCGCGTCCAGCATGCCCAGCCAATCTCGCCAAAAGTGAGCGTAATGGGAAGATCCATAGCACTGATAACAGGTAGCGCAGCCTCGCAAACCTCCTGACCAATTCCATCACCCGGTAAAACCAGCACATTTTTTTTCATAGTGTGTCGACCCATTCATTAAGTAAGGCATTCATCGCTGCGGGATTGTCATTCCATGGGCGCATACCCGCTTTCGGGATGCGCCTGTAGAGGTGTGTCGGTTGAGTGCTATGGGTTTGGTTTTCCCAGGACGCCAGCTGTGATTTATCCCCCACGATGGCAAGGTATTTCCCGTTATAGCGAGCAATGGCAGCGCGAGCGTCCATGTTCAGTAGCAAGGCAAATCCGGTCAACATCCGCTGAATGGCAGATGCTTTCGCCGCGTCAGGCAACGTGAAACGCCCCTCCTGGGCGGCTTGCCCTTCAGGGACAACGAATTGATGCAGAACGTCCACCGCATGCTCAACCTCGCCCTTCTCCAGCAGCGAGACAAGCTCGCCCAAACGCCTGTTGAGTTGTTCATCCGCAAAACCCGGTGCACTGACAGACATCACACCACTGAGGCCGTGCAGGTGCGGAGCCAACAGCTGGACTAACGTGCCCGCCATGGCGAACCCCACCAGCAGATAGGGAGACTGGAACCGGGCATTCAGTGCCTGGCAGAGTGCCTCAACCGCCCTCTCTGGCGAGGCATCCTGAATCAGGGTCAACGTATCAATAACGGTGACGTGATACCCCTTTGCCACCAGCAACATAACCAGTGGCGTGCAAAACTGACCTTCATCCCAGACGGGCATCACCGGGGCGAGGATAACGGCCTCCCTCTTTTTCATGCTGCCGTCCCGGTAATAACGTGATCAATGGCCGTAAAGGTGTTGCTGAGATTTTCGGAAAGTTTCTCCTCAATCATTTTGCGGTAGTCCACGCTCAGGTTTTTCACCCCGAGGATCATGTCCACCACGCTGCGGTGCGAAGCATTAAAACAGGCCTGAGACTGAAGCTGTTGAACCTGCCTGAAGATCACTTCCGTCTGATAAATGTCAGCGTCGCTATTGAAATTGCACAGGGCAAGCCAAGTCTCCATGGCGAGATTGCCCGCGCCTTTTCCCATTCCGGTTAATGAGCTGTCGATAAACGTTGCCCCGGCTTTGACAGCCTCAATTGCATTTGCCATCGCCAGCCCCAGGTTGTCATGCGCGTGAAAACCCACGTCCACACGCGTGGTGCATTTAAGGACGTTGACCAGCCGCGATGTCTGTTCCGGGCGTAAGCTACCATTTGAATCGGCGATACAGATAATATCGGCCCCGGCTTTTTCGCATTGTGCAGCCACATCAATAAGCGTATTGATATTAATTTGGCTGGCACGGGTAAAATTCATACTCACACGTAACCCACTCATTTTGGCAAATTCGCATAATGCCAATGCTGGTTGTGGATTATCTGTTTTAATACAGATCCTGAGCAGACTCACACCGTGCATTTTCATACGAATCACATCATCGTGATTAATATTATGCGGATGGGCAATCACCACTAATTTAGCATCCGGCACAGCATTGTGGATCTGCTGAATATATTCATCGGGTGACACCCCCGTAATACCAATATCAGGAATCGGCTTAAAAGACCCGTTCCGATAACCTATTTCAATCCACTCAACACCGCTTTCCACTAGCGCCTGAACATGTTTAATCGCGTAGTCTGTCGGAAAGTGAAAACCATTCTGATAACCACCATCCCGTAATGTGACATCGATATTATTAATCATTGATCTTACTCTCTTTGTTAGAGACAAATTGCATAAATGAAGATTGACCCAACACATAAATGAGAAAACCGAATACACACACACATGCGATGATCAGGGCGGTCATTCCTGGTGCATGGGCGGACAGTTTGCCAATTAAAAAAGTGGCGATGGCAGCACTCCCGAGTTGCAGTGCTCCCATCACACCAGATGCCGTCCCGGAGGCCTGCGGATGGGCGGCAATGGCTGATGCCGTCCCCAACGGCAGCAAAAAGCCGTTGCCAAAGGTCAGAATGGAAATAGCGATAATCGTCGTCGGCAGGGGAAATGGACTCACATACATCTGCAAGGCAAAAATAATCCCCCCCAGCACAAAAATGCGGTATCCCTGACGGATCGTATCTTCAATACCCTCGCGCCTTGAACGCCTTTTGGCCGTCAAATTTCCGGCGACATAACTGGCGGAGAGCAGAATATATGTATAACCCACATAGGCTGGGGAAAGCCCCAGTTTCGCAAGCATAAACGGCGACTCGACGATATAGGCAAAATAAGCCGCATAGGCAAAACAGGGAATGGCAGCATAAAAGAGAAAGGTTGGGTTTCGCACAACATCAACGGTATTTTTTGTTGCTGTCAGTACACTTAGTTTTTGTCTTTTTTCTACCGGCAATGTCTCACGGAGTGCCGTAAAGCAGAGAACCAGCGTGGCCAGGATAAAGAGGGTTAAAAAGATAAAACATGCCCGCCAGCCGAAATGCTGAGTCAAAATCCCGCCGATCATCGGCGCAATCGCAGGTGACATCCCCACAAAAGGAAAGATGACCAGGTAGAGCTGCGCAGATGATTTTTTATCCATCATATCGTTAATGATCGCCCGACTGATGGTAATACCAGCGCATGAGCCGATCCCCTGCAATAATCTTAAACCCAGCAATTCATTAATGTGCGTCGTATAAATCACACTGGCAGTGGAAATCAGCCATATCAGTAACCCTCCGATTAATGTTTTTTTCCTCCCAAGGCTATCACTCAATGGGCCATAGATAAGTTGCGAAAATGCCACACCAAATAAAAATAACGCAATTGCGTCCTGTATTTGCGCTTCAGTCACTTTATAAAACAATCGCATTTCACCAAGCGCGGGTAAAAATATGTCGGTGGAAATCAACCCGCCAACAGAGAGGCATATAACTAACACCATGAGAGATATCGGAATTTTTTTATTCATCATCATTTCAACAATAATTCTTGAGTAACTTAAATCTAGCGAAAAGCTATCGAAATGAATATGAAAAATAATCAAACAGACTGTTGCATATAAGTAAACAAACAATCTTCAGTTGTATCCTTACTAAGTAAATATATAAATTTTTATGATGATAGTTCCAACTCATTGATAATTATGTTTAGCCAGATATTGCCCCGTAACTTTGTCATGCAGTTTCATTGTTTAGGGCAAGTTTTCAATTAGAAGGTTATCAGGCTGGTTAAACGTTTTATAGGAGGAGTTCTGATAGCTAAGGTGACGTAAAATGTCCTGTTTATGGGCAGGCAGAATAGATTAATAAATATAGTCTGGATGGTATCGCCTTGGCGTAAACTATCATGGTCAACACTTCCATTCATAATATTTATCGTAAAAGGTACATTCATGTTGATAGCAATAGATTTAATGACCCGACCCAGGAACCTGGCCATCATAATGTAGTGTGAAACAAAGGGACCTAAAAAGGCCAAAGGTAAGGGTTCATAAGGGTAACTGACCTGCCCGAAAAGGCCTGAAAACCAAAAGGTAAAATAGTCCGGATAAACGATCGCACCACAAATTCTCTGCCCTGTGCCTGGCGCCGCTTTTCTGTCGCGCCGCAATGGACTACAACACCCGCGCAGTCCCGAAGGGGCTGCCGGGTGTAGGAACCCGTCGAAACTAACAGGCGATAATGGTTTACCGTTATCGCCCTGAACTGCCGTTGATGTGCGCAGTATATATCTGTGCACGACGTTCAATGGTGGCTCAGGCAGGGCAGCCTTCGGGCTGGCCGGTGTCCTGTTAGGCCGGTTTCTCACCCCTGTTCTGGGCCATCACCATGAGCGTGAGAACTCCGATGATGGCCTGTTACCCCTGACAGGAGAGCACCATCATGATGGTTATTCCGCTCTCTGAACTCAGAAAAAAGCTCGATCGCCACGGTTATATTCCCCAGTCCCGTGAAGATAACGACGAACTGATCCAGCTTCTGGATATCCGGGGCCCCACTCCGGCAGGCGTCCTGCACCACGACAACATCCTTCACTGGCTCAGCGAATCCGATCTCTGGAACGAACGTTTTCCCTCTCGCCCTCTGTCCCGCGCCGATCAATATCCACTCCGTCTTGCCATGGAAATCCACAGCACCCTGGCCCTTGCAGAGTCCCGCACTGTCACTGCCCTGGCGACTGCAACCATTACACCTCCGGAAAACTTCACCATCTGCGCCAGTTGCTGGCATCAGTACTTTACGGTTTTGCCCTGCGCCTGACGACGTTCCGCTTTGACAGTGCCAACCCACAGCTTCCCGGCGGACTGTTTCCGGTTATCAACGATCTGCGTCAGCTTGCGGATGACATCTTTAGCGATCATAACCAAAAACGGCCCGTAGAGCGTGTGGAGATGGACAGGCTGGCGACAATATTCGCCCGGATACACATCCGGTTTGATGAATGGTGCGCAGACCCAATACCCAGAATGCTGATGAGCCGCTGATCAATACGCTGTGTGCGGTGAGTCGGGCGATGAAGTCACTGCTGCTGGATATCGCCCGTATCCGGGGCGGTGAATGGGTACAGTGAAAGGAGGAAATCATGAACCTGAAACCTGTTGAACCCGATGCCCGTGAACTGGTGGACCGTGCCCGTATTCTGACGGGGTGATGCTGGAAAATCCTGATGAGGCCGGGCCAAACTATGTTCTGTTGCTCATTCTGGCCGAACAACTCCATCGTCTGCACGGTATCTTCGAAGCGGCTGAATACCGCCGGATGCGGGAAGACAAGCTCTCTCTGTAATTTCACTGTGGCCTCCTGAGCTCTGAGAGACCCCTCTGAAATCACAAAAAACAATCACCTTTTCACGTCCATCGACCGGATGTAAGCTCCGGATTGCACAATGCTGTCGTTGGCAGCGCCCATGCTTCACGGCCTGAAAGAAGCGCCTGAGGAACTCAGGATGGCAGCCCCTACCGGTGAATACCTCCGCAAACACCGGCTCGCAGGTCACTGCGACAGAGGTCATACTTTACCGACAATACGTCCTTTCGCTGCGCCAGCTCACTGGTCAGAATTCCACGACATCTGAAATTTCCGGGTAAATCCCTGTCCGGCTGAGGATCTGCCTCCTTTACCCTACGGGCTGCGGCCTGCATTGCCGCCAGGCTTTGCTGCCGCTTGACCGTAAAACTGCGCCAGAATCCGCGATCTTTCGCGCCCGGCCCTCAACCGGTGCGTCACTTTGCGTCGCGCAAAGTGACAAAGTGACGCACAACCACCACACCGCGCTATACCCCTGATTTCAGGAGCCCGGCGCTCATTCCCGAATCTGACACGCCTTTTTGGGGCCGCTGTCAGCAAAAAAGAGGAGAAAAAGATCGATACCGAGGGGGGCATGATGCCCCGGAGAATTCCTGCTCTGGCAGGCAGTCCATACCGAGTACTGGCTGAAACTCCCTGTACCTTAATAAGCTGCCACTCCGGCGTGAAGGTATCGTTCTGGCGCAGCCAAAAAGCATACGCCGGAGACTGTTTGTGTTTTCAAAATCATGGGGGAAAGGGTACGGGCAGGTTAGGCAGTGAAATGAAGGCGCTGGCAAAACATTGCGGCGGTAGCCATAAAACAGTGTACGATCGCATCCATATCGTGCAATGTTTTGATCAGCATTTACGGGAACTGAACATCCAGATCCAGCGGGTGGCGCAGATCAAGGTTCGCCACATTGAAAGCTACATTCATGAAAGACTGGCGCAGGGGATCGGCAAACGCACGCTACAGAATGAAATGGCTTCGCTGCGTGCTGTACTGCAACAGGCCGGGCGTAAGCAGGTGGCAGTGCATGAGCGACTGACAAATAAATCCCTGGGGCTTTCTGGCGAATCCCGCTCTGGAACGCGGCAGGCCATCACACCGGACCATTACCGGCATGTGCTGGAAATGGCGCGCACGAAAGATCCGGGGCTGGCGGCAGCACTGGAACTGTCGCGGCTGATGGGATTGCGTTCACAGGAGGCGGTGCAAAGCGCACAATCACTGAAAACGTGGAAACAGGCTGTTGAACGTGGCGATACGCGTCTGACAGTAGTTTTTGGCACCAAAGGCGGACGACCCCGCGAGACGGTGATTCTGGATGCTGGCGCAATCAAAAATGAACGTTCCTATCGCTTTAAATGCTCCGGTAGTGATTACCCCTTTTCCATCGTCACTTAGTACCGCATAAAAATTAGCCTCACGCGTATCAGGTGTGCTTGAATCCTGGACAGAATAATAACTATTAGCATCATTTGGAATCAGTGCGATATCATTTGTTGAGTATATCTGTACACCGAAACCGCGCTGCGCATTATTGATATCAGCCAACATACTATTACTATAAGGTGATACATATTGAGACGTTAGTTTGGTGATCAGATGATTAACACCACCGCATCCAGTTAATTTTATAGTAAAAGGAATTTTTTTTCGGATCTTTATTACCAATCAGTTCACTCGTATAGTAATCCCCAAGATTAACCTGAGTACCTGATGCATTATCTGAGTTTTCAAGCGTGGCAGCATCACATGTCGGTTGTGGGATGGTGAGCGTAAAGGCGTTATTATTGATCTGGATGTCCTGCGCATCAGTTTGGGAACCAATTCGGAAATCACCAACCATATTTGCGTTAGGCGTTATTGTATGCCCCTGCCCCGGTATATAATCACTGGTCTGGAAAAGGGTCAAATCGAAATGACCTGACTTACCTTTCCAGTACTCTTTATCATGATTATCATCAACAGAAAAAACCGTTGTGTAATCCGTACTCATTGCAATGTAACCCGTTGGTGGCTCTGAATCCGAGACGAATTTTATTCCATATACAATCCCCTGCACATTCGTTGGAAATAATGCTATCTTAACACCATTAATAGTGGTACTTGTAACCGCAACCCCTGACTGTTTTGAGTTTAAGTTTTGCCCCCTGACCGGCATTACATGAAGTATTAACTGTTACAGAACCTTTGATATTATCTTTTAAAATCGTTGTATCAGAAACGGGACCAGTGATATCAACTGATTGTGACCCGAAGGTTAAGGTGTCGGTCCTTGCACCATCAAAAAAACATTCAGTTGCCGAAAGAAAACTCATACATGGTTAAAGAAGAGGGGCGCTGGGGAAATGTGACAATGAAAAAGGTTGATAACTATAAATATTATAAAGGTCATAATGAGTGGGTCAGTTGTAAGCGTATGGCACAACACGCAATGGTTCTCGAAAAAAGGATAGCGCAATTAACTGAATCGCAAAACAATTCTTTACCTACGATTAATATTGCATGGTCTAAATTTAGTGAGAAAGATATATCAGGTCTGAATCAATTAAAAACGATGGCTTGATAGTGTATCTTCTATATATATCTTCCTCGCTAGATACAGATAAGCAGACTATTTTTACTAAAAAAGTAGTCTGTTTACTTTATATGAAAACTTAACATGTTATCCTTTGGCTCTGTCTGATGATGGTTATATTAATTGCAATTTTAAATTTATATGGCACTCATACTAATTATGGCCAAATATTTTCTATATATGCCAAGTTGCTTGTAGGCGGCAACTGAACGAAGCCTCTGGAGGTTACTCAAGTAAGTGATTAGGATGAACCCCCAAGCAACTCGAATTAATCATTAGAATGCATAATATGTTAAATGAAATTATATATTCGGACCAAGCTATTTTGTCGCCAAAAACAGTAGAACTTTATACTGAATATATGAATCAACAAGCTTTTCTTATTGATGATACTCATCACTGTATTAAGATAAGAGCAGAAATAAACGATCTGCGAAGAAATGATCTGGGATGGGATGAGACTTATAAGACGTTGTTTACTGGTGAACGCTCCATAACTCATAGAGCGGCTTATGAAGAATTAAATAACTCTATATCTGAAGATCTGATGTTAACAAAAAGTGAATTAATATTAAGTAAATATAGTAAGATAGAAACAAGTCGGAATTAATTTTTTTACGAGACCATATGAATCCATTTTTACATCATTTATTTGCTGGTATTATTAGAATGATATTATTAGTATATGTCTCATTCAGGAAGGTGTACTTTTCTATTTTTTGGTTACTTAGCTTAGTGGGTGGAAGATGTATCCCATAAATCTAAGGGTGTTGGATTAATTCCAGTAGAAATCACCAAACCGCCATTAGCTCATCGGGAAGAGCGACGACCGGGATGTTGTAGTACGGGGTTCGAGTCCTCGATGGCGGTCCATTTTATCATTCCAGCAGCATATATTCCGTTATATTTATAATAGTACTCTAAGCTCAGCGGAAGAAGTCAGAACAGCTTTCAAGTATTCTAAACTACACCGCAATGGACTTACGCTGGCGAGCTATGCAAGAAACAATTCTTCTTGAAACCTTCAGCCGGGGTAAGGACGAAGTAGACTGGCGACTAAATCAACCTCGGGCCGGACATAGAGCTAAACCTCCCGAATGTTTATGTTGGATAAGGCAAAGTCATCATCTGGCATAAACGTTTGTGCTCCCCTAAAATTATCCAGCCCCTGGTCAGGTTGCCTGATAGCTGCCGGGTGGCAATCAGAAATTGAAGTGAGGTTACCGGTGTCCAGTAGTCTCGCTGTGAAAGGATATAGCCATCATTAAATAGCATGACTCCGGCTGGACTCATCCGGAGCCTGCAAAAAGGCAAAGATTTTGGGCCTTGTAGCGCACTGATTTAGGGACAGAATGATAAGGAGTGTTTTAGACACGACTGGAGTTTAAACATCGATTGACTGTTACCTGAAAATAGCAGTTAAATGATCAGTAATTTATCCGCAATCGCCATCCAACCCGCGGGTTCCTTAATTAATTGATCAACATGATGTTTACCCCATACAAACCCTGTAAGGCCTTTGCGCTCGAATAATTCAAAGAGAATTGTTCTTGCCGGGCCAGAATCGTCCTTACCCCGGCTGAAGGTTTCAAGAAGAATTGTTTCTTGCATAGCTCGCCAGTGTAAGTCCATTGCGGTGTAGCGGCATACATTAGAATACTTGAGATTTATTCCCAATTTTGCCGCTGAGCTCAAAGAGCTGCCAATAATGGATAGGGCTGTAGACAATACCGGCACAGCAGACAGCACTGCAACGCTAACTTGCCCTCCACGGACTGCCAGTTTCAAATTCTTCATGGTGATAAGAACATCAAGCCAGGACTGGATGGTAGCGCTCTCTTTATATTTTGCCGCAATGTCGCGAAATCCAGCCAAATGCTTCATTGTGGATGCACAGGCAGCTCCCCCCTGTCCGACGACTCCAAGATCAATACATGTTACCAGCGCCCCTCCAGCACCTGCGATAGCAATGGCTGATGATGCTGCCGAAACATAGCCTCGTTTTTGGAGATACTTAATTGTTTCTGGACTAGTATTGTCATCATGCTGATTCCATACGAACCATGGATTCGGTACGGGCATTACCGGATGATCATTAATTAAGCTGTAGAGTTCCTGGACTATAGTAGTGGTTACATTAAATATAGGTATGTCTGTCAGGGTATCGATCGGTGCCGTGCCACTATCCGCGATAGCCCAGAAGATCTCGCTTTTATCGACGTCTTCTTTTGCAGCATCCTCTATTTTTGCTCTAATTTCCTGGTAATATGGATATGTGTTCTTCATTTTTTATTCTCCTCTATGCTTTAATATACAACGGTATAGTTTTTTGAGTTTTTACTGGTTAGTTACAATGTGTATAATGATAAAGGAAGTATTTTTCATCAAGCAGCTTGACGGTCATAAAATAAATATCCTAAGGGTAAATTTAGATAATCGATACTATACAGATAAATGATTGTCATACAAATAACATCTATTAGTGTATAAATTACTGTATTCCTCAACTTCACCCTAAATTAGAGTCTCAAAATGCATGAGATCAGGGCTAAGTTATTTACTGTGACATTGAAAGAAAGTTAGTATCTTATCCATAATCATGGTTCCCACACTACCAAATTAGCCCGCTAAAAATCCAAAAACAGACCATTTAAAATCCACGCACACCCCTCATCACAACAAGAATAGACTTCAATAAAAAATTAGCGCATGTAATATGCACTATGTTCCTATGGCGTAATTTTAAGGATTTACAATGAAAACCTCGCATCAACCATTTTCAAGCTTTATAGGTCATCTGAACAAGTCAGTGTACGCAAAACAACCACTTACCCATTCTTTATGTTCCGGGCGCGTTAGTTTTTCCCATATAAAAGCCATCGATAAGAAAATCGCCGAATGCATCAAACATGGAATATATATTTCAGCTACTGATCAGTTACAGTTACTGCAACTGAGAGATATTATCGTGAAACAGAAGAGTCACTGCACTCAGAAAAAATTAGCAAAATTTGATGAAATATTAAAAAATCTGCCAGCAATAAAATCCGAATCATGCAAGATATGGGAGTTAATTACTGAATATCAAAACATCAACGCAAAAAGGATGGATCTAAAGAAACAACGCAATGATAGTTTCCAGCGTTTGTATTCATATTTCAATGCTATGGCTGATTATGATTATAATGTTCCGCCCGCTGTAAGAATGCTATTTAAAAGATTAATAGCAGCTAAAAATGGAATGCGAATGCTTGCAGAATTCCAACATTTCACACAAATACATAATGTTACAATACCCATTAATTGCAGCATACCTGGAATCAAAAATAGACAGCAGGCTCTTACCGCACCTCCATCAATTTCATTGAACTGGGCTGAAATCAGCAATAAAATTGATGAAATCTTCATGTTGGATTTAGAACTGTATAATTATAAACAGAATATTGATCAGTTACAGAATAAAATAAAGGAAATTGCAGGCACTTTGGTTGTTTTAAATAATGCAGAGTACTTAGAATACCTAAAGTCAACGGCTGGATAGATCGATTTAAGTTTCATGCACCTGGCAACTTCCCCAACTTATCTCACAGGAATATCTAAAAGTGCATGAAACTGAAACTGGCCTGTTTATATAGGCTCCCTACTTGACCATATCATTATTCTTTGCAGATATTTCTAAATAGCTGCGCGGAATAGTAGATCACTTAAAGGGAACTCAGCCCGGATTGTGCGATCTGATCAATCGCCAAATATCCCAAACCACCAACCGGACTGAGCGATGCCGATCATAGCACCAATTCCTGAGGAAGAACGACGACTGATGCGCAAAGAAGCACAGCAGACCCGCGATAAAAATCATGCCAGACGACTTGTAAGTATCCCGCATAATCGTGCCATTCACATTTAGAGATCCTCCGGCATAATCAATCTGCCAACAAAGGAGCTCGCTATGCGTAAAGCCCGTTTTACTGAGCATCAGATCATCGCCGTGATTAAGTCGGTCGAAGCCGGACGAACGGTTAAAGATGTCTGTCGGGAGGTCGGTATCTCTGAAGCCACCTATTACAACTGGAAGTCTAAATATGGCGGAATGGAGGCCTCTGATATTAAAAAGATAAAAGAGCCTGAGGACGAGAACAGACGTCTCAAACAGATGTTTGCCGACCTCAGCCTGGAATGTCGGGCGCTGAAAGACGTTATCGAAAAAAAGCTTTAAAACCAGCCTCTAAGCGTGAGCTGGTCACTCATCTGATAACGACATTCGGACTCAGTATCCGTCAGGCCTGCCGGAGTCTGAACCTGAGCAGAACGGTTTATCATTACCGCCCGGATTCTACGCGTGACGAACCCGTTATTGCCGCATTGCAGGCAGCGGCTGAACGATACCCGCGATACGGTTTTCCGAAGCTTTTCCAGGTTCTGCGGCGACAGGGATACCAGTGGAATGACAAAAGGAACCACCGTATTTACTGTCTGCTGAAGCTGAATTTTCGCCGTAAGGGTAAACAACGACTGCCGGTGCGTAATCCCCCCGCCACTGGCCACACCGGAAGTGCTGAACCAGAACTGGTCTGTCGATTTTATGAATGATGATTTGGTCTGTGGCCGTCGTTTCGCACGTTCAATGTTGTTGATGACTTTAACCGCGAGGCGTTGTCGATTGAAATCGATCTGAATCTGCCAGCCCCACGAGTGGTCCGGGTGCTCGACAGGATCGCGGCAAACCGCGGCTATCCGGCCATGCTTCGCATGGATAATGGACCGGAATTTATCTCGCTGGCACTGGCTGAATGGGCAGAGAAACATGCAGTAAAAGTGGAGTTTATCCGGCCGGGATCTCAAAAAATGCATGGAACTAAAACGGGTCTATTTACACAGAAGCTCAGAATCACCAACTGGCACACCTATAACAACGCTCTAATCAACCGTGGTTCCATGACTTTCTGGCTGGATGACGAGGCGATTAAGTCGTGGTATGACACATCCCCGCCTTCAGCACGCGGAAGACCTCAGCGCTATTCTGACCTTGCCATCACTACCGTTCTGGTGATTAAACGCGTATTCCGGCTGCCCCTGCGGGCCGCACAGGGCTTCATTGATTCCATTTTCACCTTGATGGGCGTTCCGCTACGCTGTCTGGATTACACCTGTGTCAGCAGGCGGGCAAAGTCGGTCAATGTCAGTTTTAAAACGGTCACCCGGGGTGAAATCACGCATCTGGTGATTGATTCCACCGGGCTGAAGCTCTTCGGTGAAGGCGAATGGAAAGTCAAAAAACATGGCAAAGAACGCCGCCGTATCTGGCGAAAGTTGCATCTGGCCGTTGACAGCAAAACACATGAAATCATCTGCGCAGACCTGTCACTTAACAACGTTACAGACTTAGAGGGTTTCCCCGGGTTAATCCGGCAGACCCACCGGAAAATCAGGTCGGTCGCTGCCGATGGCGCTTACGATACCTGGTTATGTCACGATGAACTGCGCCGTAAGAAAATCCGCACCCTCATTCCTCCCCGTAAGGGAGCGGGTTACTGGCCTGGTGAGTATGAGGACCGCAATCGCGGCGTTGCTAATCAGCGGCTGAGCGGAAGCAATGCAAGGTGGAAATGGACAACGGAATATAACCGTCGCTCTATAGCGGAAACAGCCATGTATCGGGTAAAACAGCTGTTCGGAGGTTCACTGACACTGCGTGACTACGATGGTCAGGTTGCAGAAGCTCTGGCCATGGTACGCGCGCTGAACAAAATGACGAAGGCAGGTATGCCAGAAAGCGTGCGTATTGCCTGAAAATCCAGCCAGCTACAGGGACGTTCGCACAGAATCTTATTTATTCAACAAAGCCGAAGGATGTCACAAAACCGGATGCTCTGCGCTGCATTCGCCCAGTGCTTTATGGATTGCTGCCATCTTTTCATCTTTATGCGAGTCACGGATACGCAGGGTGGCGCAGCCCTGCGCCATACAAGCCCCGCAGACGGAAACCAGCGCCACACGGTTCAGGTCCATAATCTCAGTGCGGCTCTGGATGTGTAATATCCGATCAACAAAATGTGTTTCCAGGCTATCACTGTACAAGCATTTATGCTCTGTTGATGAGATGGTGTACCAGACTTGTCAGCAGTTGTTCCTTATCCGTGACCCCATAGGGGGCATAATATTGAACTGCCCCCAGGGTGGTGAACGTAACTGCTTTTGGCGTATTGGAAATGAAAATGCCGCAGGACTCCAGCCAACCTGGGGCACGTTGCATAGTTTCTGCTGCCAGATCACTACCGTCCTGTTTGAAGATCAAATACATTTTTATCAGGCCATTCCCCAGATTCCTGAGCACTGGTGTAGTACTGATGTGTTGATTAGCCAGCAACTCCTGGCACACCGTCTGTACCCGTTCTGTCTGTTCTCGCCAGTCATGTTGTCGGCTATCCACAGTCACAGCCAGGGTAGGTAAATGCCAGTCAACCTGTTGGTATTTGTCATCAATCAACACCTGCGAGTTTTGATAGAACAGGGGCAAAGGGACATCGCCAGGAATAAATTGTAAGTGCGGCGTATTTTTATCGCTGCTGGTTTCAAAGGGGTTTTGTACCAAAATATCCCCTTCTTTGCTGAACTGGGTTAAATACTCAACCATTGGGGTGAAATATTGCGTTTTATTCAAAAAGTTGTCGCCAGCACGCAGTGCTGTTTCTTTGGCAAATACATCATCGTTGTACCTTTTTAGCTCAATGATCGGGGTTTGATTGAAATACAGTGCGCTATCATCTCGCGTTTTACATAATAAAAGATTATTTCTTTGTTTTTCTTGCTCTGCACGGTACGTGGTGAAATCAGGAGTGATAACTCTTTGTCCAGCAAAGTAAGGTTTGGTAGGCTCCTGCTCTATAAAAGGCTGGTCATTTAATGTGATCTTTTTGGGTTCAAACTCAGGATTATTTGGGTAGAAGCGAGTAAGGGATTCCAGTTCGCTATGTAGCCGGGTGTGGCGATCTGCTTTATTATTATCATCGATACCCAGTGTGTCCAACAAGCGCTGTCTCGGTGCCTGAAGCACTTTCTCGGCAAAATCCAGCGCTCTTTGATCGCCAAGCAGCACTATCATATAAGGTGACATGCTCCCTGTTTCATCGTACCCTCCCAGAGGGTACGTCATTTTCTCAATGCTACTTTTACTATCACCCGGCAGGGCATCCATTTTGATAAATTCCCCGACAGGTCTGTCCTGGGTTAGATTTGCTGTACGGACTTCATTATTTTCCTGCTGGAGCGGAAAAAATTGGCCAATCATGCTTCGATAATTATGAATAATCATATTGGTTATTTACTCGTTTGTAGAGAAAGGGGCCATCATGGCCCCGGGGAAACAGGTTCAGTCTGCCAGTTGATCGTTTAACAGACGATGGGTAATAAAGTGCTGTAGTAGTGGTTGCTGTTGATCTTTCATACGGGCAAGATGAGTGCTATCGACGTTGGCCCCCAGGTTATGCAAAGTGGCGGCTGCCTGGTCCAGATCGTCTACCATGTAGTAGGTGAACAGTGAGAGTACCTGATGGGTTTCTGGGTGGGTTGCGCGTGTCGGGAACTGACTGGCATACTCTCTGGCCAATTCTGCCCGGCTTTCATATAACGCTATCAGTTTAGGGTCTGCCTTTAACGCTTTGAGAGAATGGACTCCCTTCTGGTAAAAGTCCTGAATATCATGAGTGATATCAATCAATTTATCCATGGAGAGAAGGTTGTTGGGGCTGTGACTCATTTTGACGTGTTGTAAATCTCGTTCCAGCGGTTCCCTGAATTGTTCGTTAGTGCGTTCCCGCAATTGGGTTCTGGCAGGAAATGCCTTATTTTCGGAGCAATCGGGCTTCAATTCGGCATTCTGATCGTAGTTCATTAGCATGGGAACGATAGTGAGCACGTCCTCAGTTAAATCTGCAGAGGAAAGCTCCAGTTTCGGGAGCTTATCCAGAACTTCGGGTAGGTTATCGTAAGTGCTTATCTGTTTATTGAATAATTCCTCGTCGGTGATTTGTAGCCCCTGTTCACTGAATTTTGCCACAGTTATTTTTTCTAGTGGTTTAAGTGCGTTGCCCGTCAGGCTTTGCCTTATTTGCGCGTTAAGAGTTTCTTTTTGTTCTTTTAATGCTTCGAGAAATTGTTGAGGCTCGGCATCACGGAATTCACCCAATACGAAACGTTGTAATGACGTGAGATGCAGGGCTTGTTCAAGTTCCTGTGGAGTAAGGAAAGGTTGGCACCGGTCAACACCATGGAAGGTCATCAATTCGGCATCGCGTGATTCCGTTTCGTTTTTGCCGCTTGCAGAACGGTGATGTACAATCATCTCGGTGCGAATACCTGTTTCAATCGGCGTTGTGTTGTCGGGGTTACGAATAACCACATAGCTGGCTCCCGGTATATGACTGAATTCTTTTTGCAGGTCGTCCATCGTCGGGAATTTTGTTGCCGCTTCGCTTTGCGTAAAACGGATGGTTTTTTCGGTATCATAGGGGAACGCAGCCAGGCACTGTTCGTTGTTGGCCTGCTCGGTACCTGCGGTACGTGTGGTAATCAGTTTAAACTCGGCAGCATAATTACTGTTGTCAAAGTGATACATCCACTCCCGGTATTTACCGTCGTCTTTAGTGGCTGGGTTGTTCATAAAACGAAAGTTGGAAACTGCAGGGGTATCGCCTAGCTGAAAAGCCGCTTTGAACAGTTGTAATGGCGTCAATTTGGCGTTTATACAACGTGGGTCGGTAATGTGTGATTTAATATTTTGGGTGGAAAAATCAAGTTTGGCATAATCATCTTTTTTTACGGCATGGCTTGCCATTTCTTCATCATAGAATTGTTTGAAATTGGAATAGGCTCCCTTATCGACCTCGCAGGCGGAAACACCATAGGTTCCCCACTCATTTAACAGACTACTGAACGGTTCTTTCAGATCGTCGTCAACGAGCGAGAGGAGAGCCTGGCGCAGTTGTGCCGTTTTGTCGGATTCTGATAACTGTTTGTATTGGCTCTTTTCAACCTCACCTAAATCGGTGATGGCCTTGAATCGGCCAGGCGATGAAGAACTAGAGCTATACGGGCTAAGAATAGTATTGATCATACTAGGGTTTTTCATTATCTCAATGGCATCGCAGTGTGTAACCTTATCTATAGATTTGATCCCCATTGCCTTTTTTAGTGTAGATAAATCCACCTGATTTAGTTTCATAGTATTGTTTGTAACGATCGAAAACTGGTAAACGATCCCTTTGTTTTTATCAATCACAAAACGCTCATCGCCATGGTCAGTCTTTGCCTCGACAACAGCGAGGGGATAATGAGTTTGTGTCAGATGGGTATTACTAATATTAGGCATGCATATTCCCTTGATGATTTAGTGGTGAGAGTGTTCATAATTCCGTGTCATGTTAAAAATTTTACAGCGTCATCACATTATTCAGTCTCCCTTCAAAATAAATAGCTAACTGCGACAATGTCAAAAGAACTACACCAGGTTCGTTTTTTCCTTAAGGAACATCAATGGCATAGTTAGGGCTGCGTCAACAGTGTTGTGATCGCATGCGAAATTCTCATAATATAATAATCCAGATGAGATTTTTATTTACTATGTGTCCGTCTGCTTGTTACAAGAACAGATATTTCAAAAGGAGCAATGTAGTATGCAATATCCTGCATCAATTTCAATATGTAGGTCGAGGCAATAATAGACTACGGCAGATCAATAAAATCATATTCCATTAGATCATAAATACAATAAATACAATAAATACAATAAATATAATAAATGCAATATGATAAATATCATGCCAAAAATAGCATTTGTGCTTAATAAATATACCAATGTATATAATGCATATCCTTGAATGTTTTCAGTGCATAGATGAGGTTAAGTCCCAGAAAACGATATGGCTATGGTGTTTCTCATAAAATTTATGTGCTTTTTCATTTAAATAAGTGATTCGAATATTGTTACATTTTTGCCAGCACATGCTTACCTCCTGGGAATGGGCTGAGGGTTTCCATAAAATGCCGGACTTTTTTCAGCAACTGCCTGATCTTACCCAGCGATAGTGGACACACGACAGGAGCGTCAATGCGGTGGCCGAATCGTTCTCCAGTTCGCTGAAAAAAGAGCGCATCAGGAAACGCATATATAAAACCCGGGATCTGGCCCCTGTAGTGGCACAGTAAATTTGGCCACCTGATTAAAGGTGATATTCTCACCTCAACACAAAACAGGTGACTTAATGAACAAGAAAACTAAGCGTACTTTCACCCCCGAGTTCAGGCTGGAATGTGCACAGCTGATTGTTGATAAGGGCTACTCATATAGACAAGCCAGTGAAGCGATGAATGTCGGTTCTACCACGCTTGAGAGCTGGGTACGCCAGCTCAGGCGAGAGCGCCAGGGGATTACGCCCTCTGCCACACCTATTACTCCAGACCAGAAACGTATCCGCGAGCTGGAAAAGCAGGTTCGCCGCCTGGAGGAACAGAATACGATATTAAAAAAGGCTACCGCGCTCTTGATGTCCGACTCACTGAACGGTTCACGATAGTTGCCAGACTGAGTGACAGCCACACGGTTGTCAGCCTGTGTCCTGCTCTGGGAATACACCGCAGTGTAACGATAACCACAACAGCTCTATCGGATTCAGCCACGGGGAAGACACTGGCAGGAACAGCAACCGGAACTTCGTGTTCTTTTCCAACCAGCGTTCCACTTTGCGGCTTTTATGAATGACGTAGTTATCAAGTACCAGCGTAATGGTTTTCGCTCATCGGTATGTGCGCCGTAATGCTTCTAACAGGCTGATAAATAAATCAGAACTCTTACCGCTGCCACTGGCATAGTGGATTTTCCCGGTACCCGAATGTAGTGCGCCTGCCAGATAATGCTTCTGGTTCTGCCCCGGCGTGGCGATACGTTTCTGTTGCTCTTTGGGTATCCAGTCCGCGCCAATTTTAGGGTTCAGGTCGATATCGACTTCATCCTGATAAAACACGGGATGTTCTGCCGGAGCCTCATTCAGCGCCTGTCCGATGGCAAGCTGTTTTTCTTCATACAGCGGGTCCCGGATTTTCAGCGTTGGCGAGGCTCTGCGCCAGACAATGCCCGCACGTTTCAGGTATCGGTGCAGAGTGGGGCTATGCAGTGTCAGGTTAAAAATCTGGTTGATGATGCGGGACAACAACTCTGTACTCCAGCGTGAGCGCAACCAGCCAAAATCCTTTGGGGAGCGCTGAACCAGCAGCGGAAGCACCTGAAGAATATCGGTAACCGGCCATTGTGGAGCACGTCCCGGCCTGAGGCTTTTTAAGCCTTCAGCGCCATGTAAAGTAAACCAGTTTATCCATCTGCCGACAGATGAGCGGGCAGCACAGAGTATTCTGGCGACATCGGTAACGGTCATTCCCTGATGCTGCATCAGCATAGCAATGAGTCGTCTGGCATGATTTTTATCGCGGGTCTGCTGTGCTTCTTTGCGCATCAGTCGTCGTTCTTCCTCAGGAATTGGTGCTATGATCGGCATCGCTCAGTCCGGTTGGTGGTTTGGGATATTTGGCGATTGATCAGATCGCACAATCCGGGCTGAGTTCTTTTTAAGTGATCTACTATTTTGCGAAGTTATTTAGTCGCTGACGACTAATGAGGTTGAACTCACTCACCAGCTTTATGCCAGCCAGCGGCCAAACTTTAAGCCCTTCGAGATGATCATTGCATCAACATTACATACGTCACATACGTCACATACGTCTGCAGAACTAAATCGCCACGCCTTTACCAAACACATCTGCCTCCATAATGGACTCAATTATGAGCATAGTCATCCCACATAACGAGAACTATCTGTTCGATGATGATTTCGATTCTATTACCGTCAAAATGACTGTTCTAAAAGACCATATATTTATTGCTTTTCAACTCTGCAAAAGAATTAGCCTTTTCATAAACTTCCCCTTACCACTGCTGTGCCACCATAGTTTTTATTTGGTGGTCATTCTGGTGGTCTTGACAAACAGCAAATTCAAGTTTAGCCAGTTACTAACAAAAGCGATCCCAGTCAGAGAGCCAGATTTTAGTATTAAGACATCTCAGTGAGTCTTAATGCCTTATAAAAACAAGCAGTTAGATTAACCCGGCTGTCATGAAAAGGATTGTCGTGTTTTTTCATATCTGTAGTTTTGGCGTCCGAGCGCTTCACGGTTCGTTAAATAAATAGTCTTTCACTATGGCACTCACTGACACTGCTATCCGCTCAGGCTATTACGACTTTAAAGCAGGTTAAATGCTTTTCTGGCGATGGCATCCAGCACTCTGAGTAAGTCAGGATGCTGACGCGAAGAGCCCATTAAAAATGAACATGAGCCGTCAGAAAAAATCATATTATTGCAGTCTATATTTATAATTAACAGCCGGATAAATAGACATATTATTTACGCATTAATTCTACAGAAAAATTCTCCTTTTTAACTGATATAGCATTAAGATTAAAAGCCTGCAAAATCTTAGCGGTAGATTTTCCATTTGGCGTATTATTAAAAAAAGCCGACATTAACTTCTAGCCCTTTAACCAGGCAGTGTTCGCTAATGTATCCTCATTAATGACATTTTCTCTGATCAAAGTTGATGCATCTGTCCTACCCATCCCCCTGAGACTGCTGCCAGTAAATACTGATATTGTGCTATGTGACTGGCAAAATAAGGTAAAGTTCCCCCATCCATGGGTTGGTATTTAAAGTTTCGCTACTCCCGCTCCAGACAGACGTTCCCCCGTAGGGGTTGTATTCCTCCACACTAATGATGCAGCCATCCTCATCCACCTTCAGCCCACAGTTTCCCGTCAGGTTATCGTAGCTGTAACGCAGCCCATCATTATTAAGCCCCTCCGGTTTTCCACTCTCCCAGTGCAATAACCGCACGTTACCCGCTACCACTGTCTGCAGGCTTTCTCCACTGCTTTTCGTTCGCAGCTCCAGCCCCGGCAGGTATACCACCCGTTGCGTCTGTGTCCCGCTCCCTGTCCGCCGCCGACTTCCCTTCACCACTCGCTGGCTTCTCGCATCGTAACGATAGTATTCCCAATCGTCCTGCGTTCCCTCACGTTCCACTGGCGTCACCTGCAACAACTCCCCACGCGCTGTCCATGCCAGTGTCTGGCCTGGCTGAAGCTGAAGTTGCTCCCCACCCGGGCCAAACTGCATTTCCACCTCTGCTGGCGTCGCCGCCAGAGAACGCAATACGGCCCGGTTACTGCAGTCGCTGACGGTGATATATGTCGTGTAACCGTTGCTACTCCCCGGCGCGCTGTGTCGTATCCGACTCAGGTTGTTGTCGCTGTCGTCGGTATAGGTGCGTAGATAACGGGTACAGGAGATACTGTCGGCGGGGAAGAAGGAAAGGTTCTGTTGGCCTATATTAACCTTTTCCCGCCCGCTGGCGCTAATCAACTGGTAGAGGCTGTCATAACCGTATTGGTTCTCCGGCTCCACTTGCTGGTTGCGCCAGAACCGGGTTTCTTCTGCGTCATTGCGAACACATTTCACGTTGCCTACCGGGACATATTCATAACGCAGGTCCTGAAGCACTCCTGTCCCCTGCGGATGCCCTGCCGGACGTTCTGTTTTTATCCTTTTCAGCCGCTGCGTCTGTGGCTCATATTCCCGGCTTACCCCCCCATTACCGTGCTCCTCCTGCAATACCTGTCCAGCGGCGCTTCGGGTAGTCGACCTGACAATGACCTGGCATCTGCCAATACATCTATCTTTGGACAGTTCCTTTTCATTCTATTAGTGATATTAAAGCGTGAAAATGAATTACGACATCATTCGCAGCTATGACATTTCCTTGAAATAATTCATCTACTCGGCAAAACAAAATCTTTCATCTATAATGTTGATCAATTCATATCTACATCTCACTCACTTATTTTAACCACGGATGCAAAGAAAAGTTTTTGCAAAGGTTATTTTTATAATATCAGTCTTGGTGACATCCAACTTAATTATCGCAGAATCACCTGCTTACCCATCATTGGATCTACTAACATTTAATTAATCTACGCCATAATATCGGCTAATTTTATTTTTAGTCGCACGATTTTGTTCAAAAAAATCGCATTAGATATCCCTGTCATTTTTAACGATAACTTTTTAATGTTTTTTTTCATTTTTATGACGATATTATCGTCTTATCCAATAATCGAAGAGATTTACAGATCCCCCAAGGAGTGTGGTCCAACAAGCCTGTGTTTAAGAAGACTTTAAATTGCTGACAAGCCCAAAGTCATTTTGCCGGATGGCGGAATAAAATGCCTTATCCGGCCTACAACAAGCAATACAGATACTCCAGCCCAGAACAGCCAGCAATGTGGTCGGATATTTAAAGGCCTGACATGCCCGCGCTGATGTTAACCGGCATTCCGGAACGGCGTTCCAGCACCTCATTAACCCGCGAAGTATCAACGTCATCCCCTTTGATAAACGTGCTCAGCACTGGCGTAACGGGCAATGGAACTTTTTTGTCTGATTCAAATTCAGCACGGTTGCGCGAAAGCGGTTCGTGTACCTCCAGCCAACGACTGCCATCCGGCTCTACCGAGAATTTAACAGGCCTATCGATAATCTGAACGCGGGTTCCGACAGGAACATTGTCGAATAAATATTTAATGTCGTCATTGCGTAAACGGATACAGCCCTGACTGACACGAAGGCCAATACCAAAGTTAGCGTTGGTGCCATGAATGGCGTATAACCTACCGATGTATATCGCGTACAGACCCATAGGGTTATCCGGCCCCGCTGGCACCATCGCGGGCAGCGTTTTTCCCTCTTTAGCATATTCCCGACGCGTATTAGCCGTTGGCACCCAAACCGGACCATCTTGTTTGCGTTCAACCGCAGTTATCCAGTTGCGCGGCGTTTCACGGCCAGCCTGACCAATACCAATGGGCAATACGTCTACCGTATTCGTACCTTCGGGATAATAATAAAGGCGCATCTCGGCGACGTTTACCACAATACCTTCACGAACGGTGTCAGGCAGAATCAACTGCTGCGGCACTACCAGTGTGGAACCAGACTGAGGTAAAAACACATCCACGCCGGGATTAGCTTCAAGCATATTACTCAGCCCCTGACCGTAGCGGGCGGAAAATGCCTCTAAGGGCTGAGTATTGTTCTGCGGTACGGCGATCGTGACAGGACGTCCTACCAGACGACTGCCTTCGGGCGGCAATGGATAGCTTATAGCTAGCGCGAAATGGCTTACCAACAAAACGAAAAGCGGAAAAAAAGGTGTGATACGACGCATTATATCCCTTCCTCTGTCGCGGCAGGCGTGCGTTAAGTATAGCTTTTTTCTCACATTGCTGATGTTGTGCTCCGGGGTTATGTTGCGTTTGCGTTTTCCTCCGGCAGGACAATATTACTGGCCGCCAACTCTCCCATGTTGTGGAACATCGCGCACGCGGCCTCCACGATAGGCATCGCCAGCGCTGCGCCGCTCCCTTCACCTAACCGCATTGCCATATGTAAATAGGGCTCCATCGCCAGATGCGCGAGCGCGATGCGGGCGCCCTTTTCCGCCGAAAAGTGCGACGGGATCAGGTAAGGTCTGACCGCAGGCGCAATCTGACAGGCCGCCAGCGCTGCCGAGTAGGAAAGAAAACCGTCCAGCAATACGGGTAAGCCACACCTTGCCGCGCCAAGCATCACGCCGGTCATCCCGACCAGATCAAAACCACCTACCTTCGACAATACATCAATGCCATCACGCGGATCGGGCTGATTAATCGCAATCGCCCGCCGCACGACCTCCACTTTATGATCTATACGGGAAGGCGGAAGATTCGCGCCAATCCCCACCACCTCTTTTGCATCATTTCCTGTAAAAACGCTGACCATCGCGGCGGCTGGCGTAGTGTTCGCCATTCCCAGCTCCCCCACACCAAATAAGGTCACGCCGCGTTGCGCCAGGTCGCAAGTGTAGCGGGAAACCGCCAGCAAAAGCTCCTCAGCCTGAGAGCGACTCATCGCCGGGCCAACGGCGATATTTCCGCAGCCGCGCGCGACGCGCATATTAACTACGCCAGGAATAGGTTCGGCATCAATACCGACATCAATGACATGCACCTTCGCACCGGCCTGAGCGGCAAGCACGCATACGCCGGTTGTTCCCCGCGTCATATTCGCCGCCTGAATCGCCGTCACGATTTTGGGCGAAACCGCCACGCCTTCATCCCAGACGCCATGGTCGGCGCACATCACCAGCATCGCCTTTTCGCCTACCTGCGGCGCACCGTGAAGACCCGGCATTCCTGCGAGCTGAACAGCTAAGGCTTCCAGTCTCCCCAGGCTGCCCGGCGGTTTGAGCAGGCCGTCAATATGTTGCTGCGCCCGCGTCATCGCGTCGGCATCCGGCGCGGGAATGTCACGGAGTAAAGCGTGTAGTGTCTGCATAAGATGTCTCGTCCGTAATAATCGGCTCATAACAGAGCCAGCAGAAAGATCAGTTCGCCAAGTTCGATCGCCGCGCCCAGCGTATCGCCGGTTTGCCCGCCAAGCGTACGTTTAAGCAACTGGCCGAGGATGAAAATCGCCGTGAGTGTGACCACCATTGCGGCCAGTCCCTGCATACCGGGCAGCAATACCGTGGCGACGATTACCGCCAATCCCAGCGTAACGCAGGTTTGCCGTCCGCTGACTTTACCGATAAATACGTTGCCAAGCCCCTCTTCACGGGCGTAACGATGATGGTACATCAATAAAACGGCGCTGCCGCGTCCAGCCGTACAAGCCGCTGCCAGCGCCGCCAACATTGGCGCTCCGCGTAACGCCAGTTCGCTGATGACCAGAATTTTTGCCAGTAGCACAAAAATAAGCGCCAGCCCTCCGTGGGTTCCCAGACGGCTATCGCGCATAATCTCCAGCATCCGCTCACGACGGCGCGCGGAAAAAATGCCATCGCAGGTATCGGCCAGACCATCCAGATGAAAACCGCCGGTCAGCAGCGCCAACGCCAGAATACAGAACAACGCCGCCAACGGAATACCGCACCAGGGTTGCAGGAGGATAAAAACCAGGCCGCTGAGCCCCCCCAGAATCAACCCGACAAAGGGAAACATCACAATCCCGCGCGAATACTGCTCGAAGTCCAGTCCCTGCGACCAACGCGACGGCACGGGCAAGCGGCTAATAAAAGCGAGCATGGCCCAAAACAGCTTACTCATTTAATTTTGACTCCAATACCTGAGACTACCAGCCAGACCTCATCCGCCGCTGCCGCCAGTCGTTGGTTTACCCGACCGGCAATATCACGAAAATGGCGCGCCAGACGGTTTTCCGGGACGATCCCCATTCCCACCTCATTTGTAACCAGTACCACTTTCGCCGGGCAGCGCTGGCAGGCTGCAATTAAAATCCGAATTTCATCTTCAATGGCACGCTCCATCGCCGCGTAATCCCACTGTTCGGGATCGTTTTCTCCTCCCAGCGCAAACAGCAGATTCGTCACCATCGTGGTCATACACTCCAGCAAAATCGCGTCGTCAGGGGCAAGATCCGCGGTAATCAACGTATCAAGATGCCGCCAGCATTCTGCGGTCCGCCAGTGTGCCGGCCTGCCATCTTTATGATGCTGAATTCTCGCCGCCATCTCGTCATCAAGAATGTGCGAGGTGGCGATATACAGTACCTGCGGCGCATCGCCAATTAAGGTTTCAGCATGGCGGCTTTTTCCGCTACGCGCCCCGCCCGTCACCAGAATCATCATACTGGCTCCTGGTGCTGTTGCATGATGGTATAAATTTTATCAATATCAATATGTTGCCGCATCGCCTCCGCCAGCAGATCAAATTGCCGCGCTTTATGCTCCGCATAACAAAAAGCCGTTTCCCGCGGCGCAAGTCCTTTTCGCGCCCGTAAGCCATTGACCACCGCACGGGTAAACGCATCGCTGTCAAACAGGCCGTGAAGGTAAGTGCCGAACGCCAGTCCGTCAGCAGTAACCGCGCCATCCGCCATAGGGCATCCATTTTTCTGTAACGTCATGGCCGTACAGCATCCTTCCTGCAGCACCGTTTCCCCCATGTGGATTTCATAACCGCGTACCGGTAGCCCCGCCGCGGCAGCCAGCCAGCCGGGCAGTTCGCCTGACATTGTCGCGTTAACCTGCGTCGTGGTTTTATCCTGTGCAAAGCGAGTGATCGTATTAAGCAGCCCCAGGCCCGGCTGCGTACCCAGCCCCGACTCCACCTCATCCACAATGGTGTCGCCCAGCATCTGGTAGCCGCCGCAAATTCCCATCACCGGCACGCCCTGTCGATGTGTCTGCAATACCGCATCCGCCATCCCGCTTTCGCGCAGCCAGGCGAGGTCGCTCAGCGTATTCTTACTGCCCGGCAGGATCACCAGATCAACGTCAGTCAACGCTTCCGGGCGGCGAATATAGCGTATGCGCACATCCGGCTGCGCCGCCAGAGCGTTAAAATCCGTAAAGTTAGAAATATGTGGCAGTTGCACAATGGCAATAGTGATATCACGGGGGGCGTTACCGCGATATTTATCGTTTTGCAGCGCGACGCCATCTTCATCTTCCAGATCCACATCCAGCCACGGCATCACTCCCAGGACCGGGACGCCGGTAAGCGATTCGATTTGTTCGATACCGGAATAGAGCAGCGCCACGTCGCCGCGGAATTTGTTGATAATGACGCCCTTTACTCTGTCACGCTCCTGTTTATGCAGCAGCGCCAGCGTGCCATAAATAGCGGCGAATACGCCGCCCCGGTCGATATCCGCCACCAGAATAACCGGACACTGGGCCATTTCCGCCATTCCCATATTGACGATATCACGATCGCGCAGATTGATTTCCGCCGGGCTTCCGGCGCCTTCCAGCACAATAACGTCATATTCCTGCGCCAGGCTGTTATAGACCGCAAGGATTTGCTCACGCAAATGCGGTTTATAGTCATGGTAACTAACCGCATCCATATTGGTCGCCACTTTCCCCATCAGCACGACCTGCGCCTGGCGATCGCTGGTCGGTTTGAGCAGCACCGGATTCATACGCACATCTGGCGTGATCCCCGCGGCTTCCGCCTGAAAAATCTGCGCCCGCCCCATCTCTTTACCATCCGGCGTAATACCAGAATTAAGCGCCATATTTTGCGATTTAAACGGCGCGGTACGCAGACCATCCTGATAAAAAATGCGGCATAAACCCGCCGCCAGCACACTTTTGCCAACATCGGATGCCGTCCCCTGCAACATAACTGCCTGCGTCATGACGCCTCCCTGAATGCGCACTTTTGCATTCGATGAAAAAACTCCGTTTCTGTTTTACACAGCGGCAGTCCCAGTTGAGTATGAAGTTTGACCAACCAGGGCTGGGTTAGCCCCGCTTGTTCCATCGCTTCCGTACACGCGAAAACCTCGTCAGGCGTGCCATACGTCAGGACCTGGCCCTGGCGTAGCACGTATACGGCATCGCTAATTTCATAAATAAGATCGATATCATGGCTGGAGATAATGACATGATTTCCCTGCGCCACAATCCGCCTGATGATAGCGATCATCTGGGCGCGCCCCGCGGGATCGAGACCGGCAGTGGGTTCATCCAGCAATAGATAGCGTGCCTGTAGCACCAGCGCTCCGGCGATAGCCACACGTTTTTTTTGCCCATGACTCAAACACTGAATGGGCTGATGACGAAAATGTTGAGCATCAACCAGCGTTAGCGCCTCGTCGACGCGGCGCGTGATTTCCGCCTCCGGCACGCCCAAATTACGTAAACTAAACGCAATGTCGCTATCGATATCAGTATAAAAAATCTGCTGTTCGGGGTCCTGAAAAACCGTCGCAACGTGCTGGCGCAGCGCCAGTAGTCCGCGTTTACTGTAATCCAGCGGTTTTCCCTGCCACAACACGGCGCCCTTTTGCGGGCGCAACAGGCCGTTCAGGTTCATAAAAAGCGTAGACTTCCCACAACCGTTCGCGCCCACCAAACCGGTAACAGGCGAGAGCGAAAAATCCAGATTTAACCCTTTAAGTACCGGCTCATCCTGATAACGGAACCACAGGTCTGAAGTGGCAAGCATAATAGTCCTTACAGGTGAAAATCACCCTGATACAGTTTGATATCCAGCGTGGTGGTCATTTGCTGATAACGCATTAACACCCGCGTAAACAGGAGTCCAGCCAGCATCGCCAGAGATCGATAGCCGTTAGGCAGACTGCAATAACCAAAACGCAGCGTTTGCGCGCGACGGATTGCCACCGCCTCATCCAGAAGAATAAAGATAAAGCGCCACATTAACAGGATTTGCTCGGTAAGCAGGCGTGGAACATGCGCGCGTTTAAGCAGACTAATTAACTGCGGAAACGGTAGATTCATCACCAGCCACAGAGTCGCGGCCAGCGCAGTCAGGCTACGCCAGAACGTTGCATTCGCCGTGACCACGCCCGCACGGGTAATCCCGATCCAGTACGGCCCGACAGATACGCCAGCCAGCAGCATTTGCGGCTCGCGGCTGATGCTGAAGATAATCGTTATCACGCCGACCAACAAAAATCCCAAAGGTATCGCCATCCATTGACACCAGCGCCAGAGGGATATCCGCAATAGCCAACAGCTCAATCCGGCAATGATCAGCAGCTCAATGCCCTGCCCCACAGGCGGCAGAACAAACGCCAGTATCATCATCGCCAGCCACAGCAAAAACTTGCGCTGCGGCGCAACGTGTACCCAGCGGCTTTGATAGCTGAGTCGGTCAAGCCCGGTCATCACGGCGTTGTTTACCTTTGCAGTAACCCAGAATATAGAAAATCACCGCAGCGCCGAGAGAGCCCTGAAGGGTAAACAGCAGGCTTTCAATTTCACCGCTGGCAGGCTCATACAGCGGCTGAAACCAGGGTTTATACTGCGGCGCAATAGTCTGAATCTGGCTTTCCGCTTCGCCGTCTGAACCGCCATATTCACCGCCATGGTTAATAAAAAACGGCAGAATCACCAGCGCCACCACCATCGCTAACAACATCAACGTTTTTTTCATTTTAATGTCCTTGTACGGTAATCAATTGCCGTTTGGTTAACTGGTCATAAATCATGACGGTTAATAAACCTTCGGCAATGGCGACAGGAATCTGTGTGAGGCAGAAAATCCCCATAAACTTCACAACAGACCCTGTCGCTCCGGCATGGGGATCGGGAAACGCAACGCCAAGCTGGACTGAAGTCACAAAATAGGTTGCCAAATCCGCCAGCATCGCGCACAGAAAAACGGCGACATCGCGGCGCAGTCCGGCGCGGCAGGCCATCTTCCACACCAGATAACCGACAACCGGACCAATCACCGCCATCGACATTCCGTTTGCGCCAAGCGTCGTCAGACCGCCGTGCGCCAGCAACAGCGCCTGAAACAGCAGCACAACCGCGCCGAGAATCGCCACCACCCCGGGCCCGAACAAGATAACCGCCAGACCAACGCCGGTCGGATGTGAACAACTCCCCGTTACCGACGGAATTTTGAGCGCGGACAGGACAAAAATAAACGCGCCGCACAGCGCCAACAGTACCTTCTGATGATTATCCTCCTGCACAATACGCCGTAAGCGCACCAGCCCATACCACAAGCAGGGTAAAAACAGTAACCACCAGGCCAGCGCCCACACTGGCGGTAAAAAGCCCTCCATGATATGCATCGCAAACGCCTGTTGCGGGACAACCATCAGCAATAGCGCTGCAGCCAGTCCACTGAAAGACAACTGTCTAAGCTGCTGTTCAAGTTTCATTCTGCATACTCCCACTGTTTGTTGACCAGAATGGTCGAAAAATAGGGCAACGGTCGATCATCGTTGACCTCGTGGAGATGACGCCAGCACTGCTCGCCGGGCAGCGTGGCCTCGGACATCATTAAGGCGCACTCCAGCAGGCCAGCCTGCGCCAGCAACGCTTTAATACGGGCGAACCGGCCATACACTTTCATCAACACCAGGCTATCATGCTGTTGTAGCGCCTGGGCTATTTCCGCTTCCGGCGCGGTACAAGAAATAACCGCCAGCGATTGCTGCTCTATGGCGAGCGGCATTTTCGCCCGGGCGGCTATCGCGGCGAAGGAGGTGACGCCGGGGACAATCTCCAGCCACGCCGGGCAACCGATACGCTGGAGTAAAAAAATCCAGGTACTGAATAGCATCGCATCGCCAAGGGTAATAAAACCGACCTGTTTACCAGCCCCTACCTCTGCGGTAAGCGCGGCGGCAACCTCGTTCCAGACCGCTTCTTTCTCGGCGCTGTCAGTACTCATAGGGAAATGGCAACAACGTACTTCCGTCTGCTCGCCGAGATAGTCGCGCACAATCGACAGCGCCAGACTATCGCCGCCCTTACGACCAGCGGGCGCATACAGAATGTCCAGCGCGCCAAGAATCCGCGCTGCGCGAACGGTAATCAGATCAGGCGCGCCAGGCCCGGTACTTAATGCGTATAATTTACCGTTCATGCCGCCTCCTCTACCGCCATGTTCAGCGCCTGACGCAAATGCGCGACAAACATCGCCCGGATAGCCGGGTTTTCTCCCAGCCCGCTCAGCCACGGCGTCGCCGGAATGCCCGCCGCGTTAAAGCGCATTTTCCATGAGTCGCCGTCGTCTGAAGCCATATCATTAATGGCGTGATCGCCCGCCACCAGCATTAGTGGCATCAAATGTACGCCGGTGACACCTTCGTCACGCAGGCTGTCGATCAGGATATCGACCTCTGGATAACTTTCTACGGCGCCGACGCGCGCCGGGAAGCGCTGCGCGGTCATCATATGATCGAGGCAGGCATAAGCTGCGAATGCATGATGGCTGGCGCCGTGGCCCATAAAAACGACTTTCTCCGTGTGTCTGAGCGATGGCATCTGTTGTCGCAACGCCTGCATTAGCTGCACATAATCGTTATGGCTGCTCAGCAGCGGCACGCCCAGAGTCAGGCGAGTAAATAACGGACGCAAGGTTTGTACTTCACGGGCAATTTTTTCATATTCGTCGCCGTTAATAATGTGCAACGACTGAATCGCCACGTCCTGATATCCCTGTGCAGCAAGCTTTTGCAAAGCCTGGAATGGCGTATCGATGTCGATACCGTCACGCTGGCGAAGCTTGCGAATGATCATTCCGGAAGTGAAGGCGCGAAACAGGTCGCGATCGGGACAGGACGCCGCCAGATCACGCTCGCACGCCACAATGTTTTTTTCACAGGTGTCGTGATAGCTGGTGCCAAAACTGACCACCAGAAGCGCTTTTTTCATTTTTACTCCTTAGCTGCGGCCAGCCAGCGCGATAAACGCTGCGCAAAGGCGGCCTGGCTTTCCAGTAATTCATCACCCGTCACGAGCGGCGTCGGGCGCGCAATAACGATGCAGGGAATGCCCGCATCCAGACAGGGCCGGACTTTTTCCTGATATCCCCCCTCCGCGCCGGACGCTTTGGTAATGACCACGTCGGCCCGGCATTGGTGGTAAAACGCGGCGTTGAAATCAGCGCTGAACGGCCCGCACAGTGCGAAAATCTCTCCAACGCCGAACCCCAGTTCGCTGCAGCGTTGAATCACCTCCGCCACGGGCAGTACGCGCGCCAGCAACGTTTTTTCCGCCAGTCCGGCACGCCAGACGGCCAAATCTTTACTGCCGGTCGTCAGTAAAACGCGCGGACCAAAACGCCTCGCTATCTCGCAGGCATCGGCAATACTGCGCGCCGTATAGAGAAGCGGATGCGTCAGATTGCTAAGCTGATCCGGACGCTGATAACGACTTAACAACACGCCCGCCGTTTCACAGGCGCGAAGGAGGTTATGGCTGACCATTTCCGCATAGGGATGCGATGCGTCTATTACCCAGCGAGTGCGGTTTTCTTTTAGCCAGGCGACCATCTGCCCGTACTCCAGACGACCGCAGCGCACCTGTCCTTTAATATCGCCAGCCAGCGCTTTTCCGGCTGGCGTCGCCACGGATAAGGTGTATGCGACTTTCGCCGCATCCAGTTGTCGGCATAACGCGCGCGCATCGCTGGTACCGCCCACCACCAGCACCTCCCCCTCTTTCACAGCGTGTAACCTCGCGGCGTGATCATCAGCCCATCCTGAACATAGGTCGTTTTATTACCGACAATGACCAGACTGGTCATATCTACCGGTTCAAAATCCATATCGCCAAGCGTAGTCAGCCATTTTTCCTCTTTCTTACGTCCAGCGGATTTCACCACACCAACCGGCGTTTGCGCACTTTTACTGGCGGCAAGCAGTTCAAACGCGCGCGCCAGATGCCCTTCGCGCCCGCGGCTGCGCGGGTTGTAAAAACAGATAACAAAGTCTGCTTCTCCGGCAGCGACAATACGTTTTTCAATAACCGGCCACGGCGTGAGCAAATCACTCAGGCTGATATGGCAGAAGTCATGCATCAGCGGCGCGCCCAGTAAAGAGGCGGCGGCGATGCTGGCGGTCATGCCAGGAATGAGCCGCACCTCAACGTCCAGTTTCTGCTTGCCGACCAGTTCCAACACCAGACCCGCCATGCCGTAAATCCCCGCATCGCCGCTGCTGATTAGCGCTACGTTATGCCCGGCCTGCGCCAGTTCAATAGCCGCCTGGCAGCGTTCAATCTCCTTACACATGCCGGTCTTGATCACCTGTTTGTCGCCGGTGAATGCTTTAACCAGATGGGTATAGGTTTTGTAGCCCACGACGATTTCCGCCGCCTGAAGCGCGTCGATAGCCTCCATCGTCATCATTGCCTGCGAACCGGGGCCAATACCAATTACGCTCAACATCAGTGTGCAACTCCTAAAGTAATAGTGACGCCCTGTTCTCGCAGGGTCTCGCCTAACAATTGTCCCTGGCTTAATAACCACGCTGCCGGGCCGGATACGCTGCTAACGCCCACCGTTTTTCTGACGAAGCCAGAACCAGGAAAATGGTGTTCGAATTCGCGCAACGCTTCGGCGGTAAAGGTTTTAAAAGGCACGCGGCAGCAGGAGGCGAGCTGAATAAGCCCCGGCTCCCCTTTTTTGAGCGTGACGCTGCCAATCGCTTTTAACGCCAGCGGATCGAGTTTTTGCGCTTCAAGCTGGCGCGCCAGTAATGTCGCTAACAGGGGAAATGGCGTATCGCGGCGACAGCCAATTCCCGCCACCACGCGCTGGGGCACCAGTTTCCAGTGCAGTACGGAAAGCTCAGGGAGGTCATTACGCAAAGAGACGCAGATCAGCGCATCCAGTTCAGGCAACCGCTGCAAATCATCAACAGGGATAAAACCGCGAATATCGCACTGGCCGATGTCTTCCGTCAGTTCGGCATCCCACCATAACCCCACACGTTGATGACTAACCAACATCTGGTTAACGGTTTTTACCGCCGTTCGAAGATCGGTCATGCGGGCGTTAAGCTGGAAAGCTAAGGTGTCCAACGCGGACATCTCATTGACATCCGTTGCCGTGGTAATCACCGGATCGGCGCCTAACATTCCTGCCAGGTAGCGCGTCAAGGCATTGGCCCCGCCCGCATGACCGGAAAGCAGGCTAATGACATGCTGACCACGTTCATCAATGACGACCACCGCCGGATCGCTGAACTTGTCGTTCACTAACGGCGCCAGGACACGAACGGCAATGCCGGTCGCGCCGATAAAAATGAGCGCGGTATAGGTGGTAAAAGCCTGCCGCGCGGTATTAGCGAATCCGCCGTCGAAGGGAATAAATCCCTCTTCCCGCAGTTTTTCACTGGTAAAGCAGGTTAACGGCAGCATCGCGGCAAGTCTCTTTGCCAGCGCCACACCGCCGGGCGTCAGGCAAAACAACGCAATGGATTCAGGCTTTACGGTATTCATGGCTAAAGTCCGCTGCATAGAGTCTTGAGTAGTGATACTCCTTACCCAGAAAATTCCCGACCAGGATCAGCGCCGTCTTACGGATGCCAGCATCACGTACTTTGTCGCTAATATCCGCTAACGTGCCGCGAACGGTCTGGCTTTCCGGCCAGGTAGCCTTATAGATGACCGCGACAGGCGTAGTTGCCGGATAACCGCCGACAATGAGACGTTCCGCCACCCGGTGAATACGCTGAACGGAGAGATAAATCGCCATCGACGTCTGGTGACTGGCGAAAGCCTCCAGTTGTTCGCGCGCCGGTACTGGCGTACGCCCTTCCAGACGGGTAATAATGAGACTCTGCGATACCTCCGGTACGGTATATTCCACGCCCAGCTCCGCCGCAGCGCCGAGAAACGCGCTGACGCCAGGCACTACCTGCCAGTCAATACCGCGGCGGGTTAACGCTTCGCCTTGCTCACGTACGGAGCCATACAGCGAGACATCGCCCGTTTGCAAACGCACCACCGTTTTTCCCGCTTTCACGCCCGCCGCCATCAGCTCGATAATCTGCTCAAGATGCAGTTCGGCGCTGTCGTAGCGTTCTGCCTGCGCGGGGCAGTAATCCAGCAGTTCGGTATTGATCAGCGAACCAGCATAGATAACTACCTGCGCCTGTTGCAGCAGACGGTATCCTTTAAGCGTGATCAGCTCGCGATCGCCCGGCCCGGCGCCGACGAACCACACACAGCGTGGATCAAATGTCTCAGACATGGTTTTCTTCCTTCTGACAGGCGATAACAAAAACAGGATTGTTCGGTTTGAAATAGTGTCCCGCCCCCAGCGGCGTTAACGATGAGAGCTGAAGCTGTACACAGTCCATTCGGCATGCACCGATGCGCGCAAGATGCGCCAGAGCGCCATGGAGGTTTTCCTGCAAGATAAAGGTCATTACCAGACGGCCACCGGGATGCAGATGGCGCATCGCCCAGTCAATCAGCGCCGTCAGATGCCCGCCGCTGCCGCCCATAAACACCGCATCGGCTTTCCTGGTTATGGTCATTGGCGCTTCGCCGGGGAGAATATCGATATTGCCACAGGCAAAGCGCTGACGATTCTCATCAAGCAACCGTAACGCGGCGGGATTGCGCTCAATAGCCGTCACCTGCAACGAAGGAAATTGCAGCGCCGCTTCAATTGAGACGCTTCCCGTTCCCGCCCCGACGTCAAGCAGGTGACTGGCGCGGTGGAGCTCAAGTTTCGACAGTGCCAGCGCCCGTACTGCCTCTTTGGTCATCGGCACGTTCTCGCCGCGCAGAAAAAGCTCATCTTTCATCAAGGATCACCACTGTACTCATTTCATAGTCGGCGTTGACCGCACTGACAGGTAGCCAGTGGATTCGCTCATTTTCCATCGCCAGATTTTCACCAATCACCATTAAGCGATGCCCTTTACCGCGCGCGACCAGTTCCCGCGCGATTTCCCGCGGGCCGCAGCGGGCGTCCGTGACCATCGCCACTTTGCGATGGCTCGCCAGTTGCTCGAAGCTGACGCAACGACCGTGACTACTGGTCAACCACATGTCATTCATATCAATTCCAGCCTGCGCGCACAGATACTGTACGGCGCTGATCCCTGGGATAATGCGAACATGCTCAATACCAAAATGGGCCACCATGCGCGTACCGATGCCATAAAACAGCGGATCGCCGGAGGCCAGCACCACGATCCGTTTATCCCGACGGGCGGCAATCCAGGACAACAACGCGCCAATATCCGCGCCCAGCGTAAATCGTTCGCCGCCAAACGTCGGAAACTGCGCCAAATGGCGTTTACCGCCTGCCAGCGCATCGGCATGGTCTATCGCTTCCAGCGCCGCAGGCGTCATCAAATGCCGTCCGGCGGGCCCCATTCCCACGACCGTTAGCATTGCAGCTCCTTAGCAATCTCGTCGACGGGACGATTACTACCGAGAATATGGTTATCAAAAGAAAACAGGATGGCGTCGCAGACAGGCAGCGTTTTGGTAAAACGCAGCATCTCTATGACTCGCAAACAAATACGCCTGGCAAGATGGTTGTAGATATGCCCGAAGCCATATGCTTCAATGTGCTCCATTGCCGCTTCGGTGGTATCGCAATCGCCGACCAGAGTGAGTAACTCCAGCGGCGCGCCCAGTAGAGCTAAATGCGCGACCAGCGTTTCCATCCGCGCATCGGCAATATGGCTATGGGTATGGAAGATCCCGGCAGCGATTTTGATCAATTTTCCAGGATGACCCACCAGCACTATCTGGCGAAACCCCAGCCGTACCGCCTCTTCAATCATGTAGCCGACAAAATTGCTCATGGTGACGACCGCCTGTGTGTCGACGCCCATTTGTTCGCGAACAAACCGTTCGCCGTGATTGCCCGGCACGAGTATCACCCGCGTTAATCCTGACGCCCGTTTGATCTCCAGCTCCAGCGATAGCGAGCGTTTCCAGCTTTCTTCCGACATCGGCGTCACAATGCCGGTAGTGCCAATAATGGAAATGCCGCCAAGAATGCCAAGCCGCGAGTTATACGTTTTTTGCGCCCGCGCTTCGCCTTCCGGGGCAAAAATCTCCACATCGGCCCCACGCGCCGGGCCTATCGCTTCGCGCACCGCAGACTCAATGGTATGGCGCGGCGTACGATTGATAGCGGCGCTCCCGAGCGGCAGTCCGACCCCTTTACGCGTTACCGTACCAATACCTTCGCCGCCAGTGAGCGTAATCTCACCGCTGTCGTTGAGCGTAACGCGGGCAAAAATCAACATCCCGTGCGTGGCATCCACGTCATCGCCGCCATCTTTACGAATTGCGGCTATCGCCTGCTGGCCTTCAATGTGCGGCGACTCCACGTTCAGGCATAGCGTGACGCCCGACGGCGTGACGATGGAAACCTGATGAATTAGATGTTGACGCAATACCATCAGCGCGGCGACTTTTGCCGCCGCCGTCGCGCAGGAACCGGTGGTATATCCTTTACGTAACGCTTTACCGTGATGCCAGACCGGCGCGTCAAAAGAAAGCTCGCTCATCAAGCCTCCCGGAGGTGATAAAGCAGCGCATTGACGATAGCGGCGGCTACGTTACTGCCGCCTTTACGCCCTAACGCGGCAATCGCCGGGAAATGGCTATGGGTGAGCGCCTCTTTGGACTCCGCAGCGCCAACAAAGCCTACCGGTACACCCACCACGCCGCTCACCGTCACGTTATGCTCAAGCAAACGGAACAGGGCCGTCGGCGCATTGCCGAAAACAAAGATTTTGTTTTTCTCCTCCTCGTCGATAGCAATATCAACAGCAGCCATTGAACGGGTAATCCCCTGCGTTTTTGCGGCGCGTATCACGCGCGGATCGCTGATATAACAACGACACTCGCCGCCAAACGTCGCCAGCAATCTTTTATTAATGCCGGACAGCGCCATCGTGGTATCGGTATAAATAATGCACGGATGGCGTAGCGCATCACAAAGCTGCTCCAGCGCATCAGCAGAGAACCACAAAATGTCCAGCCAGTCGAAATCGGCGGTGGTATGGATAACCCGCTTGATAATGGCCTCATGGAGCGGACTGGCGAAACGGTAATCGGGATGCGCTTCGCGAATAATGTCGCTAATAATGGTGAAACTATTGGCCTCAATGGTTTGGGGCTGCTGGATATAATGCATACTGTCGTCCTCAGGCCACGCCAGATAACCAGCACCGTGCCGCAATAAACAGCGCCAGCGCCAGGGTTGAAGCGACCCACATCAATCGAATCGTTCGGGAAATATCGTCTACGGAAATATCGCGCTGCGCGTCGCCGATCCAGGGTTTGTCCACTCGCTCGCCAAAGTAGCTATTTGGGCCACCTAGCTGGATACCTAAGGCGCCGGCCACACAGGCTTCCGACCAGGCGCAATTTGGGCTACTGTGGTTATAACGGTCACGCCAGCCAATACGCAGCGCATGCCAACCACTCAGGCGACAAAGTCCTGCCGCAATGCCCAGCAACAGCCAGCTCAGTCGGGCGGGAAGATAGTTCGCTACGTCGTCCATACGGGCGCTAACCATACCAATCGCCCGATACTTTTCATGTTTGTAGCCCACCATTGAATCCAGGGTATTGACGGCTTTGTAGGCCATAGCCAGCGGCACGCCGCCGAGAAAGAGGAAAAAGAGCGGCGCGATAATGCCGTCAACGGTGTTCTCTGCAACCGTTTCCACCACGGCGCGATTGATCTGCTCTGGCTGAAGTTGCGACGTATCGCGCCCGACGATCCAGGAGAGTTTTATTCGGCTTTCCGCAAGGTCGTCCTCCCGTAACGGTCGTTCAACCTCCTGCGCGGCGCGGGCCAGAGAGCGTCCGGCCAGCGTGGTAAAGATCATCCAGACTTCGACGCTCCAGCCAAACCAGGGATGAATCCGCTGCGCCAGCGCCAGTACGCCCCACGCCATGCCCCAGGTCGCCCCGACAACCACAATCCACATTACGCCACCGCCAATCCGCAGCGCTTTGTCGCTGTGACAATAGCGACGCACAATTCGCTGCACAAACGTGATTAAACGACCTATCCAGCGTACCGGATGAGGCCAGTGTTGAGGGTCGCCGATGATAAAATCCAGCACCCAGGCGATACACCAGGCAAGGATCGTCATGATACGCGCCTCGCCGCCGCCAGCCAGTGCTGCAACATTTCCGGACGCTGGGCGAAATGGACATGCAGGTAGCTGGCAAACGTGTTGCCTGTCTGCCAGCCGCCAGTCCATTCCTGTAACACGCGGTCATCGCGAACCTTACGACAGGCCATAACGGCGGGTGTTTCGGGGATAAAATCTGAGTAGTGAAATTCATGGCCGCGCACTATCTCGCCAGGCGCCGCCAATAGCGTTGGCTGCATAGCCCGCGCTTCACAGTAACCAAAGCGGGTAAGTCGCTTACCCATTTTGCTGTGGCCGGGGATAATATCCGCCATCTGATGAATTTCTCCGCCGCTATCCTCCAGAGTGCTCCCCAGATACATCAGACCGCCACACTCCGCATAAATCGCCGCACCGCGCTGATGCGCAGCCCGCAAATGTTTTAACATCATCGTATTTGCCGCCAGATCCGCGGCGTATAATTCAGGATATCCACCGCCCAGCCAGATCATCTGACAGTCAGGCAATATGCGGTCATGCAGTGGGCTAAAACGCACAATGTTAACGCCGGCACGTTCCAGCAAATCGATGTTGTCGGGGTAATAAAAGTTAAAGGCTTCATCATCCGCCAGCGCAAGCGTCAGCCCTGCCCCCGCCGTTTTACCTGGGCGTTCAGGCCACGTTCCCGCCGGAAGCGCTGATAACAGACTCAGCGAGAGTAGCGCATCCACATCCACTGTTTGTTCCAGCGTAGCGACAAAATCATGCCATGATTGCTGATTGACGCGGGATTCTCTGGCGGTAATCAACCCCAGGTGGCGTTCAGGTAATGCGACGCCGTCGCAAGGAGGGACATACCCCAGTACCGGCAGTGAGCAATAATGTTCAATGGCATTTTTGAGGAGCTGATAGTGGGCGTCGCTAGTGACGCGATTCACAATCACGCCCGCGAGGTTGAGGGTCGGGTCGAAGTGCTGAAATCCCATAACGGTAGCCGCAAGCGACGTTGAAACAGCCTTGCCGTCCACCAGTAGTATGACCGGGCAGCCAAGCTGTTTTGCCATTGCGGCTGTACTGCAATAATTGGGGTCGACGCCATAGCCGTCATACAGCCCCATGACCCCCTCAATGACAGCGACATCCGCCCGCTGCATTTGTTCGCAAAATAAGGCGTTGAGAACAGGAGGAGGAAGCATGAAACTGTCAAGATTACGGGACACCACGCCACAGATAGCGGTATGCCAGCCGGTATCAAGGTAATCTGGCCCAACTTTAAACGGCTGTACGCGCAGCGCGCGTTTTTGCAGCAGCCTCAGCAAACCAAGCGTCACCGTGGTTTTGCCACAACCGCTTCCTGTGCCTGCAAGAATAAATGCGTGATGCCTTGCCGCCATTACCCTGATCCTGTTCAGGGTGGTAGGGGTATACAGGTACGCGCATGTTCAGTCTTTCGACTGTACGCGTCTTCGCAACCCACTTCCCACCGAAGTTGTTGGTTATCACCGACAGGCAGGTCTTCTGGCTTAGCGTCCTCCTCGCCCGTCCTTCCCAATCTTGCGATCAGTGGTCTTTACGGGGTCGTCAGCATCACAGCAGCGGGGGCTGCGGGGGATTTTCACCCCCTTCCCTACCACAAATGTGGCAAACCTGTTGGTTTACGTTATGGCTGTACGGCACACCCATAACGGCAATTAATAATGTGCTACATTTTACATTTCTGTGAGCAATAGCCTGAGCGGTTGCTCATCTGACGTTAATCTACTCATCCTTACCGGTATATTGACGATAGAACGTGTCGACAAAGCGTAATAAAACTTATCTTTCCTAACACTGTACTTCATCACAAAAATAAAAACTGGTGCAGTTTATGCCCTAAATTTTATTATTTTGTTGCGCTATGACAATTTATTGTTACACCAGATAAATTTTCTTTCTGAAATGATTAAGATACAAAACACTATCAAAAATCGGCAATAGCAAAATATTGCTACTTATATCGATGGAGGGTGAGAACTCTCATTTATCTGCTGGCGGTAAACCTGCGGTGTAACCTGATAGGTCTGGCGGAAGACTTTGCAAAAATAGCTGGTTTGCGAAAAGCCTAAATTACGTGCAATACTGGCAATACTCCAGTCACTATGGCAAAGCAATTCTCTGGCGCTAACCATCCTTTGGCGATTCACCCACGCATTAAATCCGATCCCCTGATATTTCTTGAATAGCTTACTGAAATAATAGGGGCTAAGATAGACATGTGAAGCGACATCCTCCAGACGAAGATCGTCGGACAAATGCGCATCAATATAGCGAAGCGCTTTTTTCATTTTACTGTCATGCGGGCTGGGGCCACGAGCGGTTTTGTTTGTTTCCGATTTCTGCGGATTGTCTTTGATAACCACAAAATTGAGTTGTTTTTTCAGGCAATTCTCAACGATCAGTTTAAGCAGATCGGCGGAAGCGATAACTCGTGAATAGTCCATCTCTGGCACATTCCGAAATTCATTCAACAGCTCAGGGTCAGCCTGCCAGCGATCGTCGACATTAAGAATGTCTACCAGTTCCACGTCATTACTTAATCGAACCTGTCCGCATAAAACAAAGCCAACTAAATGCCCTGCAATTACCAGCGGAATAGAAAAATCCGTTAGCCCGGCATGACAACGATAAATACAGGGTTGATCGGACTTCGATGCCTCCAGTCCCCCGCAGCGATCGCTCATACGACAACGTGTACTATGCTGGGGATGTTGCCGCATCAACTGACAAAACGGCGTGAAATTGAATAGCTCAGATATTTCATCACCATGAATATTGACAACCACAACCGCCAGACCGGTGGCTTGTGCAAAATCCTGTGCGATTTTATTAATGAGTTCTGAGTTCAGAGCGCTCGCAGAAATCATGATAAAACCCCTCAGTTAATTTATTGTTATAAACAAAACACATTATTTACATTCACTTTTTATTACCATTATCCTGGCCCTGATAAAAAGTACAATGACAATACCAAAAGTCTCCCATTGCAGGGAGACGTTTTGATCAGTTCGTGAAAGCAGATCACGAAATTATCTCACCTGTTTTTACGATACATCATTGCTGTGAATCTGGTTCGCATTTTCTTCCGGTTTACAGCGATTACAAGGTAAATTCTTACCAATAAAATAGCGATATATGGCCGCTCCGGCACAGGCGCCGATAACAGGCGCGACAATCGGCACGATAAAGTAAGGGATCTCTCGCCCACCGCTCATCGCCATGTTCCCCCACCCCGCTAACCATGTGAACAGTTTGGGGCCGAAATCACGCGCCGGATTCATTGCAAAACCGGTAAGAGGCCCGGTAGACGCGCCGATAACGGCAACCAGTATCCCAATAAGCAAAGGCGCAAGCGGCCCTTTAGGAACGCCATTGCCATCATCCGTCAATGCCATGATCATGCCCATCAGAATCGACGTAATTACCACTTCCACTAACGCCGCCTGCCATACATTTAGCGCTGCGGCCGGATAGGTACTGAAAATGCTGGCTAATTGCAAACTTTCGACGCTACCGCGCACCATATGATGCGCAGTCTCAAATTCAATAAAAAGGCTACTATAAAGCGCATACGCCAGCAGAGCGCCACCAAAAGCGCCGGCAACCTGGGCAATAATATAAGGCAATACTTTCTGCCTGGGAAAGCAGGCAAACAGCCACAGCGCGATTGTCACCGCAGGATTAAGATGTCCGCCGGAGATCCCGGCCGTAAGGTAAACGGCCAGTGAAATCCCAAGCCCCCAAATAATGCAAATCTCCCATAATCCGAGGCTGGCGCCTGCGACTTTGAGCGCGCTCAAACAACCGATACCAAAAAACAAAAAGAGTCCGGTGCCTAAAAATTCCGCACCACATTGCGCTTTTAGAGAATCATTCATGTGACACCTTCTGAGCAAAGTTCGTGTCCTGACCAGCGCAAGTTTCGGCTGGCGGTAGAGTACAGCTAACCTCACTATAAAAAGTGCCGCCTGTAAATTGTTGGCAACCTGCGGACCTGTCTCCCGGAAAAATCGTGTTGCGATAGCAAAATATTGCTTTCCCTATATTTTTATCAGCCCGTCATACGGGAAATATGAGCTATAAAATACGCCTGTGAGAATAATAAAATATTGCGCAAGCCAACTTATCAAGTTCGAATAAGCATCACATTTTGCGTCTTTCGCCGTATCAAATAAAAATACTTCCGTCACTAACAAAAATGTAAAAATGAAATAATAAAAGCAAAATAATCATATAAATAATAATATATTAAACATTAATTATCAATGAGTTATAAAAACAAAACGCAATTTAATCATATTACTCCCCCATTATTTTATGATACTCAACAGCAAGTCAGCCATTCTTTTTCCTCGCATCTTCTTATAGTCATCACTATCGGGAAAACCCAGGCGAGGTCTTTATGCAACAAGAAGCGTTAGGAATGGTAGAAACCAAAGGCTTAACTGCCGCCATAGAGGCCGCAGACGCAATGGTGAAATCAGCCAATGTGATGTTGGTCGGCTACGAAAAAATTGGCTCAGGGCTGGTAACGGTTATCGTTCGCGGCGACGTCGGCGCGGTAAAAGCGGCTACCGACGCTGGCGCGGCAGCCGCGCGAAATGTAGGAGACGTAAAAGCCGTACACGTTATCCCACGCCCACATACCGATGTAGAAAAAATCTTACCAAAAGGAATTAACCCATGAGTAGCAATGAACTGGTGGAACAGATCATGGCGCAAGTGATTGCCCGTGTGGCGACGCCGGAAAAAACGGTTAGTTCTGATACCCCCCATCCCAAACGAGAGACGGCTATGGCAGAAAAAAGCTGCAGTTTAACGGAATTCGTCGGTACCGCGATTGGCGACACCATCGGTCTGGTGATCGCCAATGTAGACAGCGCCTTGTTAGAGGCGATGAAACTCGAAAAACGCTACCGCTCCATCGGTATTCTTGGCGCCCGTACTGGCGCAGGCCCCCATATTATGGCCGCGGATGAAGCGGTCAAAGCGACTAACACTGAGGTGGTCAGTATTGAGCTACCCCGCGATACCAAAGGCGGCGCGGGTCACGGATCGCTGATCATTTTAGGCGGAAACGACGTTTCCGACGTAAAACGCGGGATCGAAGTCGCACTGAAAGAGCTCGACCGTACCTTCGGCGATGTTTACGCCAATGAAGCTGGACACATCGAGCTGCAATATACCGCACGCGCCAGCTATGCGCTTGAAAAAGCCTTTGGTGCGCCAGTTGGACGCGCCTGCGGCGTAATTGTCGGCGCCCCTGCTTCCGTCGGCGTACTGATGGCTGATACCGCGTTGAAATCCGCCAACGTTGACGTCGTAGCGTATAGCTCTCCGGCACACGGCACCAGCTTTAGCAACGAAGCGATTCTGGTCATTTCCGGCGATTCCGGCGCAGTACGTCAGGCCGTGATCTCCGCTCGTGAAATTGGCAAAACCGTCCTTGCGACCCTCGGTGACGAACCGAAAAACGATCGCCCGTCCTATATCTGATATCCGTGAGGCTGATTCATGAGATCGAAAAGATTTGAAGCGCTGGCGAAACGCCCTGTAAACCAGGACGGTTTCGTTAAGGAGTGGATCGAAGAAGGCTTCATTGCAATGGAAAGCCCGAACGACCCAAAACCGTCTATCAAAATCGTTAACGGCGCCGTCACGGAGTTAGACGGTAAACCGGTGAGTGATTTTGACCTGATTGACCACTTTATTGCCCGTTACGGCATCAATCTGGCGCGAGCGGAAGAAGTTATGGCGATGGACTCCGTAAAACTCGCCAATATGCTGTGTGACCCTAATGTGAAACGCAGCGACATTGTTCCACTCACTACCGCCATGACGCCGGCAAAAATTGTCGAAGTCGTCTCGCAGATGAATGTGGTTGAGATGATGATGGCGATGCAAAAAATGCGCGCTCGTCGTACACCTTCTCAGCAGGCGCACGTCACCAACGTCAAAGATAATCCGGTACAGATAGCTGCGGATGCCGCCGAAGGCGCATGGCGTGGATTTGATGAACAGGAGACAACGGTAGCAGTAGCGCGTTATGCGCCGTTCAACGCTATTGCCCTTCTTGTTGGCTCACAGGTGGGCCGCCCCGGCGTACTGACCCAGTGTTCGCTGGAAGAAGCTACCGAACTCAAACTCGGGATGCTGGGCCATACCTGCTACGCCGAAACAATTTCCGTTTACGGTACGGAACCGGTCTTTACCGATGGCGATGATACGCCGTGGTCGAAAGGCTTTTTGGCCTCTTCTTACGCCTCTCGTGGCCTGAAAATGCGCTTTACCTCCGGCTCCGGCTCAGAAGTGCAGATGGGCTATGCCGAAGGCAAATCCATGCTTTATCTGGAAGCGCGCTGCATTTACATCACCAAAGCGGCTGGCGTTCAGGGGCTGCAAAACGGATCGGTCAGCTGTATTGGCGTACCGTCCGCGGTACCGTCAGGCATCCGCGCCGTATTGGCGGAAAACTTAATCTGCTCGTCGTTAGATCTGGAATGCGCCTCCAGCAACGATCAGACCTTCACGCACTCGGATATGCGCCGTACTGCGCGCCTGCTGATGCAGTTTCTGCCGGGGACCGACTTTATTTCCTCCGGCTATTCCGCGGTACCGAACTACGACAACATGTTCGCCGGCTCTAATGAAGATGCCGAAGACTTTGACGATTACAACGTCATTCAACGCGACCTGAAAGTCGACGGCGGTCTGCGCCCGGTTCGCGAAGAAGACGTTATCGCTATCCGCAATAAAGCTGCCCGCGCGCTACAGGCCGTCTTTGCCGGTATGGGGTTGCCGCCGATCACCGATGAAGAGATTGAGGCCGCAACTTACGCTCACGGTTCGAAAGATATGCCTGAACGCAACATCGTTGAAGATATTAAGTTCGCGCAGGACATCATCAACAAAAACCGTAACGGTCTGGAAGTGGTGAAAGCGCTTGCCAAAGGCGGCTTCCCGGATGTCGCTCAGGACATGCTCAACATTCAGAAAGCCAAGCTGACCGGAGACTACCTGCATACTTCCGCCATTATCGTCGGCAGTGGACAAGTGCTCTCGGCGGTGAACGACGTTAATGATTATGCCGGACCGGCAACAGGTTATCGCCTGCAAGGCGAACGCTGGGAAGAGATTAAAAATATCCCTGGCGCACTCGATCACAACGAACTTGGCTAAGGGGTGAAAAATGGAAATTAATGAAAAACTGCTGCGTCAGATAATCGAAGACGTACTGTCAGAAATGCAAACCAGCGACACGCCGGTTTCGTTTCACGCCCCTTCAGCAACCGCCGCTGCACAAACCACTGCACCTGGCGGAGAATGTTTTTTGACGGAAATTGGCGAAGCGAAACAGGGAACGCAGCAGGATGAAGTCGTCATTGCCGTTGGACCAGCGTTTGGCCTGTCACAGACCGTCAATATTGTCGGATTACCGCATAAAAGCATTCTGCGTGAAGTCATTGCCGGGATTGAAGAAGAAGGTATCAAAGCGCGTGTCATTCGCTGTTTTAAATCTTCCGATGTCGCCTTTGTAGCCGTTGAAGGCAACCGACTGAGCGGGTCTGGTATTTCTATCGGCATTCAGTCAAAGGGTACAACCGTTATTCATCAGCAAGGCCTGCCGCCGCTTTCTAACCTGGAGCTGTTTCCACAGGCACCGCTTCTGACGCTGGAGACCTATCGCCAGATTGGTAAGAACGCCGCGCGCTACGCAAAACGCGAATCACCACAGCCAGTCCCAACGCTGAACGATCAAATGGCTCGTCCGAAGTACCAGGCAAAATCGGCCATTTTGCACATTAAAGAAACGAAATACGTTGTGACGGGTAAAAACCCGCAAGAACTGCGCGTGGCGCTTTAAAAAAGGATACCTCCATGAATACCGAAGCAATTGAATCTATGGTTCGGGACGTGTTAAGCCGCATGAATAGCCTGCAGGGGCAAACCTCTGTGTCGGCCGCCGCGGGAACGTCAACGCACACGGCGAAAGTCAGCGATTATCCGCTGGCAAATAAACATCCAGAATGGGTAAAAACCGCCACCAATAAAACGCTGGATGATTTCACGCTGGAAAACGTACTGAGCGACAACGTCACCGCCCAGGATATGCGAATTACGCCAGAAACACTGCGTATTCAGGCGGCTATCGCTAAAGATGCCGGACGCGATCGCCTCGCGATGAACTTCGAACGCGCGGCAGAGTTAACCGCCGTACCCGACGATCGCATTCTGGAAATCTACAACGCCCTGCGTCCCTATCGCTCCACAAAAGAAGAGCTGATGGCCATCGCGGACGATCTGGAATCACGCTATCAGGCAAAGATATGCGCTACTTTCGTTCGTGAAGCCGCCACGCTGTATGTCGAACGCAAAAAACTCAAAGGCGACGATTAAGCGCGGGAGCGGATATGCAATATATAGCTGGCATAGATATCGGTAACTCCTCAACGGAAGTCGCACTGGCAGCGTTGAGTGATTCAGGCGAGCTGATAATAAAAAGCAGCTCGCTGGCCGAAACCACCGGAATCAAAGGCACATTGCGGAATGTGTTCGGCATTCAGGAGGCGCTTGCGCTTGCCGCAAAAAACGCAGGCATCAATATCAGCGATATTTCGCTTATTCGCATCAATGAAGCTACCCCAGTTATCGGCGATGTGGCGATGGAGACCATAACGGAAACCATCATCACCGAATCAACGATGATCGGTCATAACCCCAAGACCCCCGGCGGCGTGGGTTTGGGCGTTGGCGTAACGATTACGCCGCAAGAACTGCTCACCTGCCCGGCAGATAAACCTTACATTCTGGTAGTCTCTTCCGCCTTTGACTTTGCTGACGTCGCGACCATGATCAATGCCGCTGCGCGCGCCGGTTATCAGCTAACCGGCGTTATCTTACAGCAGGATGATGGCGTGCTGGTCAGCAACCGGCTGGAAAAACCGCTGCCTATCGTGGACGAAGTTCGTTATATCGACCGAATTCCACTGGGAATGCTGGCGGCAATAGAAGTTGCCGTTCCAGGAAAAGTGATCGAAACGCTGTCCAATCCTTACGGCATTGCTACCGTCTTTAATCTTAATTCGGAAGAGACCAAAAATATTGTGCCGATGGCACGCGCGCTAATTGGCAACCGCTCGGCGGTGGTGGTGAAAACACCCTCAGGGGATGTAAAAGCCCGCGCGATCCCCGCTGGCAATATTGAGCTGCTTTCACAGGGACGCACTCAGCGCGTTGACATCGCCGCCGGTGCCGATGCCATTATGAAAGCTGTGAGCAACTGCCCTCGTCTTGATAACGTCACGGGTGAAACTGGCACCAACATCGGCGGAATGCTGGAACATGTCCGTCAAACCATGGCGGAACTGACCAATAAACCCAGCGCTGAAATCTTTATCCAGGATTTATTGGCTGTTGATACCTCCGTTCCGGTGAACGTGACGGGCGGACTGGCCGGAGAGTTTTCCCTGGAGCAGGCAGTAGGCATAGCCTCAATGGTGAAATCGGACCGTCTCCAGATGGCCATGATTGCACGTGAGATTGAGCAAAAACTCAGCATTAACGTCCAGGTCGGCGGCGCAGAAGCGGAAGCCGCTATTTTGGGCGCACTAACCACGCCCGGCACAACGCGCCCACTGGCTATTCTGGATTTAGGCGCAGGCTCAACAGATGCTTCCATCATTAATCCCAAAGGTGAAATTATCGCCACGCATCTCGCTGGTGCGGGCGATATGGTCACGATGATTATTGCGCGTGAGCTGGGACTTAACGATCGCTACCTTGCGGAAGAGATCAAAAAATACCCGTTAGCAAAAGTGGAAAGTCTTTTTCACCTTCGCCATGAGGATGGCAGCGTTCAGTTCTTCCCCGCTCCGCTTCCTCCTGAAGTATTCGCTCGTGTCTGCGTCGTCAAACCAGGTGAACTGGTGCCGCTTCCGGGAGATATAGCGCTGGAAAAAGTGCGCGCTATTCGCCGCAGCGCAAAAGAACGCGTATTTGTCACCAACGCATTGCGGGCGCTACGCCAGGTCAGCCCAACGGGCAATATCCGCGACATTCCGTTTGTTGTCCTGGTCGGTGGTTCGGCGCTTGATTTCGAAGTACCGCAGCTCGTTACCGACGCGCTGGCGCATTATCGTCTGGTGGCCGGACGCGGCAATATTCGTGGGACAGAAGGCCCAAGAAACGCTGTCGCCACAGGGCTGATTCTCTCCTGGCATAAGGCATTTGCTCATGGAAAGTAATCACAATTTACCCGCTATCGTTATCACCACTCTGGGATGCCATATATCCGACTGGCAACACGTATTGCTGGGTATTGAGGAAGAAGGCATACCCTGGGTTGTGCAGGAACAAGAGGCTGGCGAGGTGATCTATCAGGCATGGCTTGCCGCCAGCCGCTCCCCCTTGCTCGTCGGCATCGCTTGCGATCGGGAAAAACTGATAGTGCATTACAAAAATCTTCCCCCATCAGCGCCGCTTTTTACGCTGACGTATCACCAAAACAACCGCGCTCAGCGATGCACCGGCAATAACGCTGCGCGACTGGTTAAAGGCATTCCTTTCAGGGAATGTGACTCATCATCGACAGGAGAAAAGCAGTATGAATAACGCACTAGGACTGGTTGAAACAAAGGGGCTGGTCGGCGCCATTGAAGCCGCTGATGCCATGGTGAAATCTGCCAATGTGCAACTGGTTGGCTATGAAAAAATTGGCTCCGGTCTCGTCACCGTTATGGTTCGCGGCGATGTCGGCGCGGTGAAAGCAGCCGTTGATGCGGGCAGCGTCGCGGCAAGTGCGGTAGGCGAAGTGAAATCCTGCCATGTTATTCCGCGTCCGCATAGCGACGTTGAGGCTATTTTACCTAAATCCGCCTGACTGGCAGCAAATAAGGAGCACAGCGTGAAGCAATCACTGGGATTACTTGAAGTTAGTGGTCTGGCATTAGCCATCAGTTGCGCGGATGTCATGGCGAAAGCCGCTTCCATCACGCTGGTGGGCCTCGAAAAAACTCACGGCTCAGGCTGGACGGTGATCAAAATCACCGGTGATGTGGCCTCCGTTCAGGCGGCCATCATCACCGGCGCAAGTTTTGCCGACCAACGGCATGGTCTGATTGCTCATAAAGTGATCGCCAGGCCAGGAGACGGTATTTTAGCCGTTATCCCCGAATCCGCTCCCGCCATTGCGCAGGCAACGCCGATTAAGGAACCTCAACTGCCGGAAGTACAGCAAGATTTATCGCCTCTTATTAGCTGCAATTTATGCCTGGACCCTGCCTGCAAGCGCCAAAAGGGCGAACCCCGCACGCAATGTCTGCATTCAGGAAAACGAGGCGACGCGTAATGGATAAAACGCTTCTTGAATCCACGGTTCATAAAGTGCTGGATGAGCTGCGCAATCGCCCCATTCCGCTCGGCGTTTCAAATCGGCATATCCATCTCTGCGCCGCAGATTACGCGCGACTTTTCCCCGAACAGGCCATCCGCGAAAAAAAAGCGCTACTGCAACCGGGACAATACGCGGCGGAACAGACCGTCACGCTGGCTGGCCCTAAAGGTCAGTTAAAAAAGGTTCGACTGCTGGGCCCGCTGCGAAGCATAAGCCAGGTTGAAATATCCCGGACCGACGCCAGGACATTAGGTATCACCGCGCCGCTACGTATGTCTGGTGATTTGCAAGGAACCCCGGGCATTCGTCTGATAAGCCCGTTCGCTGAACTGGAGTTAGCGTCCGGGGTCATCGTCGCTCAACGCCACATTCATATGTCCCCGCTTGATGCGCTGATCTTCCGCGTGGCGCATGGCGATACCGTTTCTATCGCCATTGAAGGCAGCGAACGCAGGCTTATTTTCGACAATGTCGCAATTCGCGTCTCGCCGGATATGCGTCTGGAGATGCATATCGACACGGATGAAGCTAATGCCGCCGGCGCCGACGATCCTCATACTTTCGCTTCTTTGGTAGCCCGACGATGAACGAAGACAAAGTACAACGCATTGCTGAAGAGGTCGTCTTTCGTCTGCAGCGACGGGCGCAAAGCAATATTGCGCTTAGCACAGCCCAGCTCCGGGACGCCGATTCACGCACGCTGTTTTCCCGGTATGGCAATCTGCGCATTTTGCTGGCGGATCTGCCTTTGCTCAGGGGAATTGCCGAACAAAACGACAACGATATTGCTGCCATAAAGCTCCACTACGCACTTGCGCTGGGGATCAATGTACAAATATCGCTATGCCGTTCTTTGTTGACGTCCTTACCGGTGAAAAAGCTGGCGCGTCTGCCGTTGAGCTTCTGTGATGAAAATGGTCAGTCCATCATTCTGCACTCAGGTCAGCTCCTGAGTTATGCCGATGTTGCCCGACTAAGGCGCCAGATTCTGGTACTTCGTCGCCGATGCATCGTTACCGCACTGGCCCACGAAGCGGCCAGCGTCCGAAACATTCAACTGATTAGGCAGGAGTAAATCATGCATCTGGCTCGCGTCACAGGCGCAGTGGTCTCCACGCAAAAATCCCCCTCTCTGGTCGGGAAAAAGCTCTTACTGGTACGCAGAGTCAGTGCTGACGGACACCTTCCGCAACAGCCAGCGAATGGCGACGAAGTTGCCGTTGACTCCGTAGGCGCTGGCGTTGGCGAACTGGTTCTGCTCAGTAGCGGCTCCAGCGCCAGGCATGTTTTTTCCGGTCCTAACGAAGCCATCGATCTCGCAGTTGTCGGTATTGTCGACACGCTTTCACGTTGAGGTGAACTATGACGATTTACACCCGAACTGGCGATGCAGGTACTACGGCTTTATTTAGCGGACAACGCGTCAGTAAAACGCATCCACGCGTCGAAGCGTATGGCACGCTGGATGAGCTCAATGCCGCGTTAAGCTTATGCGTGTGCGCCACACACCATCCACAGCATCGTCGCTTTCTCGAATCCGTCCAGCAGCAAATATTCTGGTTTAGCGCCGAACTGGCCAGTGAAAGTGAGCAACCTAACCCAGGCCAGCGTTATATCAGCACCGAAGAAATTGCCGTACTGGAAGCGACGATAGACGCGGCAATGTCACGCGTTGCCGTTGTACACAGTTTTATTTTACCGGGTCGCTGCGAAGCGGCGAGCCGCCTGCACTTCGCACGAACGCTTACGCGTCGAGCCGAAAGACGCCTGGTGGAGTTGAGCGCGGATATCGCCGTCAGACAGGTACTCATGCGTTACATCAACCGTCTGTCCGACTGTCTGTACGCACTGGCGCGCGCAGAAGATCATGACGCTCACCAGCGCCACATTATTAACGAAGTGACCAGGCGTTATCTCGCCTCAACTTATCCCTCAGCCATTAAGGAATCTTCTATGTCCCTTTCGTTTCAGGAGCTCCATCAGCTAATTCGCTCCGCCGTGGCGCGGGCAGAAGAGCTTCATGTTCCGGTTGTTATCAGCATTGTCGATGGTAACGGCACGCCAACCGTGACCTGGCGGATGCCCGACGCGTTGCTGGTCAGCAGCGAACTGGCACCCAAAAAAGCCTGGACCGCCGTGGCCATGAAATCCGCCACCCATGAACTCGCCTCCGCCGTCCAGCCTGGCGCTGCGCTTTATGGTCTGGACACCCATATGCAGGGGAAAATCGTCACCTTTGGCGGCGGATTTGCATTGTGGCGTAACGGCGCACTGATTGGCGGTCTTGGTATCAGCGGCGGAAGCGTTGAACAGGACATGGATATTGCACAAGCCGCCATTGCGGCGATTGACGTGAGAACATATCAATGAATACATCTGAACTTGAGATGCTGATCCGCAATATTTTAAGCGAACAGCTAACGCCGGAAAAAACGCAAACTAAAGGAAACGGTATTTTTCAGACTGTTGATGAGGCGATTCGCGCTGCGCATCAGGCTTTCTTACGCTACCAACAATGCCCGCTAAAAACGCGTAGCGCCATTATTCACGCTATTCGCGCGGAGTTGGCGCCGCATCTGGCTTCGCTGGCGGAAGAAAGCGCAGCCGAAACGGGAATGGGCAATAAAGAAGATAAACTCCTCAAAAACAAAGCCGCGCTGGATAACACACCGGGTATTGAAGATCTCACCACAACGGCGCTCACCGGCGACGGCGGGATGGTGCTGTTTGAATATTCGCCGTTTGGCGTTATCGGCTCCGTTGCGCCCAGCACTAACCCGACAGAAACGATTATTAATAACAGTATCAGTATGCTGGCGGCGGGAAACAGCGTTTATTTTAGCCCTCATCCCGGCGCAAAATCGGTGTCGCTCAAGCTGATCGGGATGATCGAAGAGATCGCTTTTCGCTGCTGCGGCATACGTAATCTGCTCGTCACCGTGGCAGAACCTACCTTTGAAGCGACACAGCAGATGATGTCGCATCCTGATATCGCCGTGCTGGCGATTACGGGCGGCCCGGGTATTGTCGCGATGGGCATGAAAAGCGGCAAAAAAGTGATTGGCGCTGGTGCAGGGAATCCGCCCTGCATCGTCGATGAAACCGCCGATCTGGTTAAAGCGGCGGAGGATATCATTAACGGCGCTGCCTTTGATTACAATCTGCCCTGTATTGCCGAGAAAAGCCTGATTGTTGTCGAGAGCGTTGCAGAACGCCTGATTCAGCAGATGCAAGCGTTTGGCGCGCTGCTTCTCAGCCCGTCGGACACCGATAAATTACGTACCGTCTGTCTACAGGATGGTCATGCGAATAAAAAACTGGTGGGTAAGAGCCCGGCGACGCTACTGGAAGCATCAGGCATCGCAACACCGGCAAAAACGCCTCGCCTGCTCATCGCGGTGGTGAATGCCGAAGATCCGTGGGTCACGTGTGAACAACTGATGCCCATGCTGCCCATTGTGAAAGTCAGCGATTTTGATAGCGCGCTGGCGTTGGCGCTAAAAGTCGAAGCGGGCCTTCACCATACCGCGATTATGCACTCAGAAAACGTGTCACGTCTGAATCTGGCGGCGCGTACCTTACAGACCTCCATATTCGTTAAAAATGGCCCGTCTTATGCGGGTATCGGCGTCGGCGGAGAAGGTTTTACCACCTTCACTATCGCCACGCCGACCGGAGAAGGTACGACGTCAGCACGCACATTCGCCCGTTCGCGGCGTTGCGTACTCACTAACGGCTTTTCTATCCGCTAACGAGGTTGTAATGAATACCTTTTCACTACAAACCAGGCTGTATAGCGGTCAGGGCAGTCTGAAGGCGCTTAAGCGTTTTACGAATAAACATATCTGGATTATCTGTGATGCTTTTCTGGCGCGATCGCCGCTGCTTGATACGCTGCGTAATGCCTTGCCAGCAAATAATCGTCTCAGCATTTTTAGCGACATTACGCCGGATCCTACTATCGGTACGGTCGTACAGGGTATTACGCAAATGCAGTCCCTGAATCCTGATGTTGTGATTGGTTTTGGCGGCGGTTCCGCGCTGGATGCTGCAAAAGCTATCGTCTGGTTCAGCCGAGAATTTGGCATCGAAATTGAAACCTGCGTGGCTATCCCTACTACCAGCGGAACGGGATCTGAAGTCACGTGCGCCTGTGTTATTAGCGATCCTGATAAAGGAATTAAATATCCATTATTTAATAACTCGCTTTATCCTGATATGGCTATTCTCGATCCGATGCTGGTAGTCAGCGTACCCGCCACTATTACGGCGAATACGGGTATGGATGTGTTGACCCACGCGCTGGAGGTCTATGTTTCGCTACGCGCCAACGACTTCACTGATGCCCTGGCGGAAAAAGCGACGCAAATCGTCTTTCAGTATCTTCCCGTAGCGGTCAATAAAGGCGACTGTCTGGCGACGCGCGGCAAAATGCACAATGCGTCAACGTTGGCCGGTATGGCGTTCAGCCAGGCCGGACTTGGTTTAAACCATGCCATCGCCCACCAGTTAGGCGGACAGTTTCATCTGCCGCACGGGCTTGCCAACGCTCTATTGCTTACCTCCGTTATCCGCTTTAATGCACACGACTCACGCGCGGCGAAGCGATACGCCAGGCTCGCCAAAGCCTGCCGTTTATGCCCGGAAAGCGCTAACGAAACGACTTGCCTCAATGCGTTAACACAGCGCGTTGAACAGCTCAAAAAGCAGTGCGCCATCCCAACGCTTGCTGAAGCGCTGAAAGATAAAAAACAAGCTTATACGCCGCGTATCCCTGCTATGGCGGAAGCGGCGCTGGCGGATATCACGCTGCAAACCAATCCGCGTACTGCCGATGCCATCGCTATTAGCGAGCTACTGGAGGCGCTGTTATGAATACTGCTTCAACCGTCAACCTCGCCGATTGCGACGCGCAAACTATCCGCGATCGCGTGCGCGCCGCTGGCGTGACGGGCGCTGGCGGCGCAGGATTTCCTACTCACGTAAAATTACAGGCGCAGGTCGACACATTTTTGGTTAACGCCGCCGAATGCGAACCTATGCTCAAAGTCGATCAGCAACTGATGGCCTTACAAGCTTCACGGCTGATTCGTGGCGTACAGTACGCCATGAGAGCAACCGGCGCGCGTGAGGGCATCATTGCGCTTAAAGAAAAATATCAGACGGCAATCAAAGCGTTGACGCCGTTACTGACGCCAGCCATCCGATTGCATATGCTGCCGGATGTCTACCCTGCCGGTGATGAAGTATTAACGATATGGCTGGCAACAGGTCGTCGCGTCCCGCCAGCCGCGCTGCCTGTCAGCGTTGGCGTGGTGGTGAACAATGTGCAGACGGTACTGAATATCGCCAGAGCAGTTGAACAGCAGTATCCGGTTACTCGCCGAACGCTAACGGTCAATGGCGCAGTCGCAAGGCCGCTGACATTAACGGTTCCGCTGGGAATGCAGTTACGCGACGTGCTGGCGCTTGCGGGTGGCGCAACGGTGGACAATCCCGGGTTTATTAATGGCGGTCCGATGATGGGAAATCTGCTCCCTTCTCTGGATGCGCCCGTCACCAGGACGACCGGCGGCCTGCTGGTCTTGCCAAAAACGCATCCTTTGATCGCGCGTCGGATGCAAGACGATCGCACAATTCTCGCGATCGCCAGGACGGTTTGCGAGCAATGTCGGTTATGTACGGAGCTCTGCCCAAGACACTTAATCGGTCATGAGCTATCGCCGCATCTGCTGGTGCGCGCCGTTAATTATCACCAGGCCGCGACGCCCCAGCTCTTACTCAGCGCACTGACCTGCTCGGAATGTAACGTTTGTGAAAGCGTCGCCTGCCCGGTGGGCATCTCCCCGGTTCGCATCAATCGGATGCTTAAGCGCGAACTCAGGGCGCAGCATCAGCGCTACGAAGGACCGCTCCACCCGGCGGATGAGATGGCGAAGTACCGTCTGATTCCCATCAAACGGCTGATCGCCAAACTGGGTTTAAACGACTGGTATCACGACGCGCCATTCAACCCGTTCGAACCGCAGCCTGACAGGGTCATATTACTGCTGCGCCAGCATATCGGCGCCAGCGCGATCCCCTGCGTACAAAAAGGCGATCGCGTAGTGAGAGGACAATGTATCGCTGACATCCCGCAAGACGCATTAGGCGCGCCCATTCACGCCAGTATTGATGGCATCGTTCACGAAATCACCGATGAGGCCATCACGGTCGTAAGAGGTTAATTATGTCTCAGGCAATAGGTATTTTAGAACTCACCAGCATCGCCAAAGGAATGGAAGCTGGCGATGCGATGCTAAAAAGCGCCAATGTGTCGCTCCTGGTGAGCAAAACAATCTGTCCGGGTAAGTTTTTATTGATGCTGGGCGGCGATGTCGGCGCAGTGCAACAGGCAATAGCCGCGGGCGTCTCTCTGGCAGGTGAGATGCTCCTCGACAGCCTGGTGCTGGCGAACATCCATGCCAGCGTCTTACCCGCCATTAGCGGGTTAAACGCCGTGGAGCAGCGTCAGGCGATTGGTATTGTTGAAACCTGGAGCGTGGCTGCCTGTATCAGCGCCGCCGATCGGGCGGTAAAAGCCTCCAGTGTGACATTGGTACGCGTCCACATGGCCTTCGGCATTGGCGGGAAGTGCTATATGGTCGTGGCGGGTGATATCTCTGATGTTAATAACGCCGTGACGGTAGCCAGCGAAAGCGCCGGGGAGAAAGGGCTATTGGTTTACCGTTCTGTGATCCCACGTCCGCATGAGGCTATGTGGCGACAGATGGTGGAGGGATAATGGAAATACACACCACGACCGAACGTATGATTCAGGAATACGTCCCCGGTAAACAAGTGACGCTGGCGCATCTGATCGCCAATCCCGGTAAGGATTTATTTAAAAAACTGGGCCTGCCGGATGCGGTTGCCGCCATCGGCATTTTAACGATTACGCCCAGCGAAGCGTCTATCATTGCCTGCGATATCGCCACAAAATCAGGCGCCGTCGAGATCGGTTTTCTGGATCGTTTCACGGGCGCAGTGGTGCTGACCGGCGATGTTTCAGCCGTTGAGTATGCGCTTAAACAAGTCACGCGCACTCTGAGCGAAATGATGCGTTTCACCTCATGCCCCGTTACGCGGACGTAATGCCATGAAACGCATCATGCTCATTGGCCCTTCGCAGTGCGGTAAAACCTCATTAACGCAGTGCTGGCGTGGAGAGACGCTCCATTATCAAAAAACGCAGACGATTATCTGGTCCCCCGCCGCCATCGACACGCCAGGGGAATATCTGGAAAACCGTTGTCTCTACAGCGCCCTGCTGACCAGCGCCTGCGACGCGGAGGTTATCGCACTGGTACTTAACGCTGACGCCGCGTGGTCGCCTTTTTCACCGGGGTTTACCGCACCGATGAATCGCCCCACTATCGGGATCGTCACCAAATCTGATTTAGCCAGTCCACCGCAGATTTCCTGTGTCCGCACCTGGCTGGAACAGGCTGGCGCGCAACAGTTTTTTATCACCAGCTCGGTAACAAAATCCGGATTTGATGAAATGGCTGCTTTTTTGAATGCTAAGGAATCTTTATGACGCACAACATAATGGCAATTAACGCGGGCAGCTCATCGCTGAAATTTCAGTTACTGGCGATGCCGCAGGGCGACATGCGCTGCCAGGGGTTGATTGAGCGTATTGGAATGGCGGATGCGCAGGTGACAATTAAGACGCTCAGCCAAAAATGGCAGGAAACCGTCCCCGTTGCCGATCATCGCGATGCGGTAACGCTGCTGCTGGAAAAGCTGCTGGGTTATCAAATCATTAACAGTCTGCGGGACATTGACGGGGTGGGCCATCGTGTGGCGCACGGCGGTGAGTTTTTTAAAGACTCGACGCTGGTCACGGATGAAACGTTAGCGCAAATCGAACGTCTTGCTGAACTGGCTCCGCTTCACAACCCGGTAAACGCATTGGGTATTCACGTTTTTCGTCAACTGTTGCCTGATGCCCCTTCCGTAGCCGTGTTTGATACGGCATTTCACCAGACGCTGGATGAACCCGCCTATATTTACCCGCTTCCCTGGCGTTATTACGCCGAACTGGGGATTCGCCGTTATGGCTTTCATGGCACCAGCCATAAGTATGTCAGCGGCGTTCTGGCTGAAAAGCTGGGCGTACCACTCAGCGCATTACGGGTGATTTGTTGTCATCTTGGAAACGGTAGTAGCGTCTGCGCCATCAAAAACGGGCGTTCGGTCAATACGTCGATGGGCTTTACGCCGCAGTCAGGCGTGATGATGGGCACCCGTAGCGGAGATATTGATCCCTCTATTCTGCCGTGGATAGCCCTGCGCGAAAGCAAAACGCCGCAACAGTTGAATCAGTTATTAAATAATGAGTCAGGCTTGCTGGGCGTTTCTGGCGTGTCGTCTGATTACCGCGATGTCGAACAGGCAGCCAATACCGGTAACCGGCAGGCTAAACTCGCTCTCACCCTGTTTGCCGAACGCATTCGCGCCACCATTGGCAGTTATATCATGCAAATGGGTGGACTGGATGCGCTGGTATTCACTGGGGGCATTGGTGAGAACTCAGCGCGCGCCAGATCGGCGGTTTGCCATAATTTGCAATTTTTAGGCTTAGCCGTTGATGAAGAGAAAAATCAGTGTAATGCGACATTTATCCAGACGGAGAACGCCCTGGTGAAAGTCGCCGTCATCAACACCAACGAAGAGTTAATGATCGCACAAGACGTTATGCGCATTGCGCTACCGGCCACGGAAGGGCTTTGTGTATCAGCCTGAGAGCGTTATACGACGAATTGCGGCAAGTCATGGTAATAGCGCCTTTACCATGACACTATGCGCGCACCCTATTCGTACCTGAAAGGTGATAACGTGGCTGTTGCGCAATGCCCCGCCTCATGCGGGGAACTTATCCAGGGATGGATTCTGGGCAGTGAGAAACTGGTCTCCTGCCCGGTTGACTGGTACAGCACCGTAGCAGTCACGGCTGCGCCGCCGTTGGTAAACGAGCGCCCATTGTCGCGGGCGATGGTGGAGCGCGTTCTGGCGCACTGGCAGTATCCTGCGCACTGGAGTCACGAGATTCGCGTCGACGTGCGTTCGTCAATTCCCATTGCCAAAGGCATGGCCAGCAGCACCGCAGATATCGCCGCTACGGCGGTGGCAACGGCGCATCATCTTGGCCATTCGCTGGATGAAGCTACCCTTGCACGGCTTTGTGTCTCAATAGAACCTACCGATAGCACCGTTTTTCATCAGTTAACGCTGTTTGATCATAATAATGCGGCCACGCAAATCGCCTGCGAGCCACCGCCGCCTCTTGATTTGCTGATGCTGGAAAGCCCGGTCACGCTGCGCACGCAAGATTATCACCGTCTCCCTCGCCAGCAGAAATTACTAGCAAGTTCAGCAACCTTGCAGCAGGCCTGGAGTCTGGTGCAGGAAGCCTGTATAACGCAAAATCCGCTCCGACTGGGTGAGGCGGCTACGCTTAGCGCTATCGCCAGCCAGACTCTGCTACCTAAGCCGGGATTTACCGCCCTGCTGTCGCTGGTCGAAGAGTGCGATTTATACGGATTGAATGTGGCGCATAGCGGTAGCGTGGTGGGTCTGATGCTGGACCGGAAACGTCATGATATTGCGCGCCTGAAAAGTAAGCTGGCAGAGAAAAAACTTACCCGACACTGGCCAAAACAACATTTACTCAAGATGGTAACTGGCGGGGTCAAACTGCAGTGAGAACCTGATATACGCTCCCACTGCCGTAGCGCATTATTCGGCTTTTACATCGGCGTGTTTCATTTCGCCCATCGCTTTCAGCTTCTTGGAAATGTCGCGACGCTCTTTGGAGATTTCGGCATTTTTAATGATGTAGTCATCAACGCGATCTTCATAGTCGCTTTTCATACTGGCGATGATGCCCTGAATCGCCTCAACGCTCATACCTGGCTTGATGTAGTCGCTCAGGTTGTCCAGCAGCAGCACACGCTTCTGGTTGTCACGGATCTTCTTCTCAATGTCCTGAATTTCACGCTGCAGTTTATTTTTGCGACGGAACAGACGAACAAACTCCAGCACGTCCTGGAAAGAAGGCTTGGTTGTTTCCATTTTTACACCCCTGATAATGTGAGATTCGGATTCGTTAAGCAACTGCTAGTGGATAAACATTACGTTTATCCCCGTCATACTTCAAGCCGCCAGAGGAAACACCGTTACGTCGCCGCCTGGGGAAACCTGAACGTTCGGGGATAAAATCGTTGCCAGTAACACTCATTTTATCCTTATATTAGTATCATACTCTTAATCTTTGCTGAATCGAAGCAGCAACGAATTCATTCGCCCCATCTGCTTTTTATTTGCGCAAAGCCCGGCAGATCAAATGCGAAAGCAGTTCCAACTGTCGGGCCGTTTCCATACTTAGCCAAACATAGCCGTGGATGGGGGTTTCAGCCACCGCGTCGCCCTGCTGCTCGTTCATTAGCTGCCGCAACTCGGCAGCAATATCATTCAGTTTACCAGTGTTTGCCAGTACCGGTTGCGGGTTGCCTTCATACAACGCGTGGGCGATCGTTAACAAGGTTTGCTGCGTCATCTGCTGGGTTTCACGCAATGTGTGCGCGTTAAGCATCACAAAATGACTGGCGCGCGTCGCCCAGTGGGCATTGATTTGTAATTCCAGCATACAAACCAGATTACGGTTGATGGTCTGAATAGCCTCGAAAATAGATTTTTGTATCCGGGTTTCTTTACTGGCGGGCGTTATCAGCCCACGCATTTTGACGACATCGTTCAGCAACTGTTGCAAATGTTTATCCAACCGGGGGCGCTCCAGCAAATTCGGCGACAGCGCCGCCTGATACACCCGATTATACGCCGTGACGCAATGCGCCAGTTGGATGCGCCAGTGCAAAAAGGCGCGCTGGGGCCAGATGCCGGTAAACAACATCGCCAGTAGCGACCCCAAAATCACATCCCCGCCACGCCATAATGCCGTATCCATATCGCCAGCGGGAGCGCCGACAACAACCGCAAGCGTTATACCTATCAATAGCGCCTGATACGGTTTTTTCCCTAAGGCCAGCCACCCGCATAAAAACATCGCTACCGCACACCACACCAGCATCAGCGGCAAGGAAAAGAGTTCCAGGCGTAGCGCCACCAGCCCCAACGCAGCGCCCAGAATCGTACCGCCTATGCGCTCAAAAGCGCGAGGCACTACATTTCCCCAGAACGAGATGGGCCCCATAATCACCACTAAAGTAATAAGCGGCCATGTGCCTTCGGGAATAGAAAACAGACGAACCAACAGAAAGGTAAGAATGAACGCCAGAGCAATACGTATACCATGCACGATGCGATAATGACGGTACAACCGTATTTCAAAGGGGCTTAATGATTTATCGGCACGCACTCTTACACTCCTTACGGGAATGGCAAAAAATGCATTGTATCTGCTTTATAGCAAAAATAGCGCACAGGCGGACGGAACAAATTATCCGTCCGCTATTTTCAGGTTGAAAACAAATCGATCACTTCCGCCGTACCGGAATATACATTTCAATATCCCAGTACCCGTCTTCGGCGCCGTTATTCAGATAGGTTTCAAAACAGGGCGCAGCGGCTATCTGATAAGCGTTGTCCTGTAGCAACGCGTCAAAAAACTGATACCACGGCGTCGCAAAGTCGTCATTTTCGACACGTGCGACAGCCGTTGCGTATTCGCCGCCTTCGATTTCAGTCACGATCGCGCCTTCGCTATTGTCCGGCAGGACAAAATTTTCCGCTACGGAAACAACGGTATCGCAGCGGAGTTTTTCCGCAGGCACTTCATCCGGATTATCGTAGTAAACGGCTATCCATTCGATCGGGACGATTTGATTTCCGTCTACCCACATCATCAGTTGTTCAAAACCCTGCTTTATGGTTTGTTCCCATGGGCCGACCATATGGAAACCGGCTATCTTACGTTTTTGTTCCTGCCTGATTTCGTAATCCATGCTGCCTCCACCATTACACTGTATTTATATACAGTGTAATTTTTAACTTTCAACGCCACAAGGATAACGTGATTATTATGTGAGCAGACTCGCACTCCTCCCTTTGCAAGCAGGAGTTTGAGGCGCATGGCGTGTGACAACGGCTTACGCTTTATGCTGAAAATAGTCGCTCAGACGAGAGAACATACCGCCTTTGCCCACCGATTCCAGAGTGACCAGCGGCCACTGGGCGACCAGTTTATCTCGATCGTAGAGCTCTATTTCACCTACCTGTTGATGAGCGGCGATTGGCGCCTCCAGCTCTTTTCTATCCAGCACATATTTTGCTTTGATATGCGGAATTTCCGCTTTAGGCAGTGCCATCCAGAAGTCCTGTTCCGTACCCAGCACAATCTTTTCTTTGTCTCCGTACCAGATCCGCTCGCTGCCCACTTTTTTGCCGCTGTGCAAAATCTGCACCGTTGCAAAGTTTTGCTGGCCCCACTGCAACAGTTTTCGCGCCTGTTCCTCACGGCCTTTCGAACTTTTCGCCCCCATCACGACGGCGATGAGTCGACGCTGTCCGTCCACCGCCGATGCGATAAGATTAAATCCCGCCCCCGATGTGTGTCCGGTTTTAAGCCCATCGATATGCATTGTCTTATCCCACAACAAGCCGTTGCGGTTCTGCTGCGTGATGCCGTTCCAGGTCAGGCTCTTCTCGCTGTACATGTGATAAAATTCAGGTTCGCCGTGAATAATCGCCCGGGAGAGTACGGCCAGGTCATACGCGGAACTATGTTGCCCCGGCGCATCCAGTCCGTGGACGGTTTCAAAATGGGTATCCTGTAAGTTAAGTTTTTTCACATAGCTGTTCATCATCGCCACAAACTGTGGCTGCCCGCCCGCGATATAATCCGCCAGCGCCACACAGGCATCGTTACCGGAATCCACAATTAAGCCACGGCTTAAATCACGTACCGACACGCGATCCCCTTCTTTTAAAAACATCAACGAGGAGCCGACAAAAACCGGATTATCCTTCGCCCAGGCGTCGCGCCCAACGGTGACGATATCGTCAGGACTGATACGATGACTATCGATGGCGCGATCGACGACGTAGCCCGTCATTAGCTTGGTGAGGCTGGCGGGATTGCGTTGCTGGTGTTCATTACCGGCGGTAAGAACCTGTCCCGTAGTGTAGTCCATCAACACCCAGGCGCCTGCATCAATGGCTGGCGGTTGGGGAGCAAAACTTACGGTATCAGCCGCAAGCGCAGGAGAAAGGTGCATCGCAAATAAAGAAGCGGCAATAAACAAACGGCGTTTCAACAGCATGTCCTCAGGATTGTCTCTATTTGCCGTTCTTTTTACGGAAGTTCGGTTAAACAAACATGGATAAATTGCAAGAAAATGTGACACAAGGCACATTTTCTTGCTTAATTTATTTTATGAATACGGTCAGACGGCGGGCTTATCCCCACGCGGCGCGGTACGATGACGGTGATAGCCGTCAACCATACTACGGAAGATTTGTCCCGGCGTGTCGCCTAGTGTACACAGATAGAGATGTGCGCAAATAAATAGTAAGCCGATGATAGCAAGCGCCATATGCAGCACCAGCATCACTGGGCCCAGACCCGCAACCTGCGGATAGAGACACAATAGACCTGTGATGATTAATAGCGGCACCAGCGCGTACATAATCGCCAGATATGCCAGTTGTTGCAGTGGATTAAACTTATTCTGCTCTGTTGCGGCAAACGGATGCGCCTCCCCTTTCATGATGCCAAAAAGGTAAAAACGCGTCTGACGTATGCAGCGCGTCACCAGTCCGGAAAAATTTACCCGATAGTGACGCCCGTTACCTGTGGTGAGGTTGATCAGCACAAAGCCAACCCAGAAGGCCAGTAAGGCAAAACCACACCAGGTATGCACCTGTACCATTAGCGCTACAGGGCCGAGAGAAAAATGACCAAATAAACCGCTTAACAGTAACAAAACGAACAGTAACGCATTTCCCCAATGCCAACGGCGAATCGCCAGCGAGTAGAGATAGTCACGATGCTCTTCGCCGCCCGCCGTTTTTGGCGCCAGCATCCGGCGCAATAACGCATGGATAATCAGCCCGACAAGCATGAGCAGCACCACGACGCCTGCGTAAATTAACCACAGCGGCCAATAATCCGGTGCATAGTGTAGTTCCGCTCCCCAGATAGTATTCATGCTTTACCCTCCTGATGGACTTCTTTACGACGGTACAGACTGACTGCGCCGCTACGCGCCTCCTGCTGGCGGTAGACCTCTTTCTGACCGACCCAGCGCTGGATCTCGCTCTCATCCAGTCTGCCGAATTTCAGCGCGTCCGTTGGGCAAACGGATACGCACGCCGGAGACTGGCCAGCCGCCAGCCGCGTATCGGCACAGAAGTTACACTTGTCGGCGACGCCGGTTTGCGGATTCAGATAGCGCACATGGAAAGGACACGCGGCAACACAATAATCGCAGCCAATACAGCGCGATTTATCAACCTGCACGATCCCGTTTTCATCACGATATGACGCTCCGGTAGGACAAACGCTGACACACGGCGCATTGTCACAGTGCTGGCAGGAGACACGGACAAATTGAAAATGGGTTAGTGCGTCGGATGCCTGTTCAGGGGCGCGAATTTGTACCTGTACGCGGCTAAATCCCTCAGGTACGTCATTAAGCACTTTGCAGGCAACGGTACACGCCTGGCAGCCGATACAACGTTTTTCATCATGCAGCATGACGTACTGATTCGTTAAATGATTCATGGTTCCCTCCTCCCTCATGCCCGGCTCAGCGTCACGCCTGCGGTATGCACTACCGTACCGGATACCGGGCTCGTCACGTGCGGCAGTAAATTGCCGCAGTGGATGCCGTGTGTCGTCGCCGCTGTTTTGGCCCCGGCTTTCGCGCCAAATCCCATATAGACGAATAGCGTGTCCGGACGGATGCCGGGCGTCACCAGCGCCTTACCTTTCTCTTTACCCGTGGCATTTTCCAGCCAGATCTCATCGCCGGTCTTAATGCCTTTTTCTTGCGCCGTTTGCGGATGGACCCAGACCGCGTTATCCCACATTAGCTCGCTGAGTAAAGGTACGTACTGCGTCGCGCCATTGGTATGCACGGCCACCTTGCCCTGAATGAAGTAAAGCTCATTCTCTTTTTTAAGCGCAAAGTCACGAACGCGCGGAACGCCGTAGCCTGGGAGCAATTCCTCCAGGGTTGCGGAATAAAGTTCAATTTTGCCGGAGGGCGATTTGAAGCGAAGCTGTTCGCCATAGGTGTTGTCACTGTCCGTCGCGATAGCGCCGGGGTAACGCGCCGTAAACTGGCGAACGGATTCAGGTTCGCGTAATAGCAGCGGAACGCCCCATTCGAGATACCCTGTCTGTCGCAGTTCCTTCGCTAAGGCATGGTCGCCGTTCAACTGATAGAGTTGGCGCGTCTGCATATCCTGCCAGGGATAGTACTGCCCTAATCCTAACTGCTCGCCAAGTTCTTTCCAGATTTGCCAACTCGGACGCGCCTCGCCAATCGGATCTACGACCTGTTGGCGCAGAGCGTAAGCCGGGTGCAGCCCCGACATATCCGATATCTCTTCGTCCCGTTCGAGATAAGTGCATTCCGGCAGCAGATAGTCAGCATACGCCGCACTCTCGCTCAAATAGACATCGCAACTGACCACCAGATCCAATTGCTCAACCGTTTTTACCAGGTCCGGACGGCAGGTGACGGTCTGGAAGGGATTATGCCGCGACATAATCCACGCTTTTATCGGATAAGGCTTCCGGGTTAGCGCCGCATCAATAATGCTTTGCACCACGCCGCCACCGGCCACGATATATTTAAACTGTGGTGCGACCAGATCGATTCGTTGCGCCGTCGGTTTCGGCATATTGTTAACGTCGGGTTTCGCCAGCGTCGGCGCGACCTTTTCCCCCGCCAGTTTGTTGTAAACCGACGCGCCTTTTTTCTGATATAGCCCGCCTTCGCGCTCAATATTACCGAGCAGTACATTAAGCGTAAAAATCATACGCCGCATATCGATCTCTTCCTGCGAGAACGTCGCGCGATGGCCAGGGCTGACAATAGCATGAGGCGCGCAGGCGGCCAGTTCACGCGTCACCCGGACAATGACGTCGGCAGGGACATCGGCCTGTGCGGCAGCCCATTCCGGCGTCGCCTCTTTTACCGCCTGTGCTAACTGTTCAAATCCGCTGGTATAACGCTCAACAAAAGACGTATCGTAGAGCTGTTCGTCAATCATGACGTGGCACATCGCCAGCAGAACCGCTAAATCACCGCCGGGACGAATAGCGTGCCACTCATCCGCCTTGCTGGAAAATATCGACAGGCGCGGATCGAAGCTAACCATTTTGGCCCCCTTCTCCTGCGCGGTCATTAATTCATGGGTATCCGCAACTTCAATGCCTTCATACAAATTGTGACCAAACGAAACCAGATAGCGCGTGTTAGCGATATCCATCGCCAGATCGCCGCCCATCATCACTTTTGCTGCGATGGCTTTCCCGGCAGGGCATGTTGAGGCATGAGTAAAGGTATTAGGCGAACCAAAGGCAGTAGCCAGATGGAAAAGATGGCTGGAGAGCGAGCCCGATTTGGAAGAGAAAACCACGCTCTCGGGGCCATGCTGCGCTTTGATGGCATTCATTTTCGTCGCGATTTCCTGGTAAGCCTGTTGCCAGCTAATCACCTGCCATTCACCGCCGCCGCGCGGTCCGGTGCGTTTCATGGGTTTCACAATCCGTTGCGGGTCATTGACCAGGCTGACGCCGCTTCCGCCCCTGGCGCATACGCGCGTCCCCTGCTGCGGCGCAGAAGGATTGCCCTGAATAAAAACGGTCTTGTTATTGACTACCTGCGCCTGAATAGGGCAACGAAAAGAACACATTTCGCACAAACTTGGCGTTAGCGTGGTTTTACCGTTAATACCGGCAATCGGATTGCGCGCCAGCGCCCCGGGCGGAAAAGCGCCCAGCGCGCAGGCAGAGCAGCCGATGCCTACCCCCTGCAAAAAAGAACGACGACTAATGCTCATATAACCTCCTGTTATTAGATATAACTGAAGATTATATTTAATTTGTATTATGAAATTTCGGCTTTACTCACAATTTGAAACAGTTGTTAAAATGAACATATGAATACATAAAACCTTTTGTTTTATAAAGATTTTATATTTTCTGAACACGCACATTGAATGTAATTAAATAATCACAAGAATTATCAAACAACCTACTGTTAATTATAAGAATGATACAACTCCAATAACACGTAATAACATTTTAAAAAAGACGATTAATTCCAGTAATTCTCCCGTGGCGTTTTTACTGACGACATTCTTCATACACTCCCGCAATCTTCACATGCCGTGCTGATTAGCATGGCGATTTTTGGTACTCTTACTACAGCGCTAAAATTGATACCGGATATCATCACCCCATGACTGACGATAAGCAGCAACCTACCTTTTTATTTCACGATTACGAAACCTTCGGTACGCATCCGGCCCTCGACAGACCTGCGCAATTCGCTGCGCTCCGTACGGATAATGACTTCAACGTTATTGGCGAGCCGGAGGTGTTTTACTGCAAACCCGCCGATGATTATCTGCCGCAGCCCGGCGCGGTGCTGATTACCGGCATCACACCGCAGGAAGCGCGTGAGAAAGGAGAGAACGAAGCCGCTTTCGCCAGACGCATTCATGCGCTGTTTACCGTTCCTAAAACCTGCGTTGTAGGCTACAACAATGTGCGTTTTGACGATGAAGTCACACGCAATATTTTTTATCGCAACTTTTACGATCCCTACGCCTGGAGCTGGCAGCATGATAATTCACGTTGGGATCTATTGGATGTCATGCGCGCCTGTTATGCGCTGCGCCCGGAGGGAATTAACTGGCCGGAAAACGACGACGGCCTGCCCAGCTTTCGTCTGGAACATTTAACCCAGGCGAACGGTATCGAACACAGCAACGCTCACGATGCGATGGCGGATGTCTACGCCACTATTGCGATGGCGCAACGGGTGAAAACACGCCAGCCGCGGCTGTTTGATTATCTTTATAGCCACCGCAGTAAACATAAACTGGCGGCGCTGATTGACGTTCCGCAAATGAAGCCGCTGGTGCATGTCTCCGGCATGTTTGGCGCGTGGCGCGGTAATACAAGCTGGGTCGCGCCGCTGGCGTGGCATCCTGAAAACCGTAACGCGGTGATCATGGTCGATTTAGCAGGCGATATTTCCCCTCTTCTTGAGCTGGACAGCGATACCCTTCGCGAGCGGCTTTATACGGCCAAAGCCGATCTTGGCGATCACGCCGCAGTGCCGGTAAAGCTGGTGCATATCAATAAATGTCCGGTACTGGCACCGGCGAATACCTTGCGCCCGGAGGATGCCGACCGGCTGGGAATTCATCGCCAGCACTGCCTGGATAACCTGAAAGTGCTGCGTGAAAACCCGCAGGTCCGCGACAAAGTGGTGGCTATTTTCGCCGAAGCCGAACCTTTTGCCGCCTCGGATAATGTTGATGCCCAGCTCTATGATGGTTTTTTCAGCGATGCCGATCGCGCAGCCATGAAAATCGTACTCGAAACCGAACCACGTAACCTGCCCGCGCTGGATATTACCTTTGTCGATAAGCGCATTGAGAAGCTACTGTTTAATTACCGCGCGCGCAATTTTCCCGGTACGCTGGATGACGCAGAGCAGCAGCGCTGGCTGGCGCATCGCCGTCAGGTGCTGACGCCGGAGTTTTTACAACAGTATGCCAACGAATTGCAGATGCTTTCTCAGCAGTATGCGGAAGATAAAACGAAGCTGGGGTTACTGAAATCACTGTGGCAGTATGCAACTGAGATTGTGTAATTGACCAATGCCTGATGGCGCTGCGCTTATCAGGCCTACAGGGCCAGCGTTTACGCCACCATCCGGCAAACGTGCTGGATGACAGAGAAAAAACCGGAGGCAGTGCCTCCGGTTTTGCTATTGTCGATAATACGCGCGATTACGCGACGTCTTCGTACTGTGGAACCGGGTTGCGGAAGCTTTTGGTTACGCACGCCAGATAAATCAGCCCGATACCCGCCCAGATCAGGCCCAGTACCATTGAGCTCTCTTCCAGGTTAACCCACAACGCGCCAACCGTCAGCGCGCCGCACATCGGCAGGAACAGATACTGGAAGTGATCTTTCAATGTTTTATTACGCTTCTCACGGATCCAGAACTGCGAAATTACGGACAGGTTAACGAAGGTAAACGCGACCAACGCGCCAAAGTTAATCAGCGCTGTCGCCATCACCAGGTCAAAATTAATCGCCAGCAGCGCGATCGCCCCGACCAGAATGATGTTCATCGCTGGCGTACGCCATTTCGGGTGAACATAACCAAAGAAGCTTTTCGGGAATACGCCGTCACGTCCCATCACGTACATCAGGCGCGCTACGCCTGCGTGCGCCGCCATACCGGAAGCCAGTACGGTGATAGTAGAGAAGATCAGCGCCCCCACCTGGAAGGTTTTACCCGCCACGTACAGCATGATTTCCGGCTGAGACGCATCCGGATCTTTAAAGCGAGAGATATCCGGGAAGTACAATTGCAGGAAATAGGTCGCAAAAATGAAGATCAGGCCGCCAATCAGTGCGGTCAGGAAAATCGCACGCGGGATCACGCGTTCAGCATCTTTGGTCTCTTCCGACAGGTTACTGATGCCGTCAAAGCCGGTAAAGGAGAAGCACAGGATCGTCGCTCCCGTAATCATCGGAATAACGTGCGCATCGCCGGACCAGAACGGACGGGTGCTCGTCAGCGTACCGGCGCCTTCGCCTTCAAATACGCCATAAACCACCATGCCCAGAATGACCGCAATCAGCACCACCTGTAGCACCACAATCACGGTGTTGAAGTTAGCGACCGATTTGAGGCTGCGCAGGTTAAAGGCCGTCATAAAGGCCACCAGCGCCACGACAAACACCCATGACGGAATGGAGGGCACCAGAGCTTCAAAATAAATTTTCGCCAACAGAATGTTGATCATCGGCGCGAACAGATAATCGAGCAGAGAAGACCACCCCACCATAAAGCCAACGGTCGGGCTGATAGATTTCTGGGCATAGGTGTACGCCGAACCCGCGGAAGGGTAGCGACGTACCAGTTTCCCGTAGCTCAACGCCGTAAACAGAATCGCGATTAACGCGAATGCATACGCCGTCGGTACGTGACCGTCAGTGAGGCCTGAAACGATACCAAATGTATCGAACAGCGTCATCGGCTGCATATAGGCAAGACCCATCATTACAACCGGAACTAACGTAAGCGTTTTACGTAATTCCACGCGAGAGGTGTTTGGAGTAACGTTATGCGACATGGTCATTCTCCTTTACGGCGAATGCCGTCGCGTAAGCAAAAAATTGCCCCATTTTCTGGATTCCTCAGCGACAACAACTGTCGATTTTTAAGTAAGTATCTATCCGGTACGAAGCCCGGCCTCTTGGTATTGAATGATGTGTTTGAAGCAAAAAAATAACCGACGCGTATTAAAACGTCGGTTAGTGTCATTTTTTGCAAGCGGCGTATTCTGCCCTAAACTGAAGTGAAATGACAAGAGAATGAGAGCGCGTTCAAAAAATTATTTTTCATAAGCGATTGATTTTTAAACTGGCGATTTTGCATACACCCCAGCAATAGCATTATTTGCTAAAATCTCATCCCGCCACCAGCCGCTGGCCAGCCCGGCGGTCTGTTCATTCCAGCCAATCCACACCGGTTCATAGACAATTTGCGCCACAACTTTCTTCTCTATAAGCGCGCCGCTTTCCAAAAATCGCTGCGCCAGATAACGCGGTAAATAGCCGCATCCCAGGCCGCTAATTTGCAGCTCCAGCTTGGTTTTAAAATCAAACACTGTAATCGCTTCCTGAGCGTCGAGCAGTTCAGACCCTATTGATCGGGATGAATGGGCGCTATCGCCAACCACAATCGCACGAAAGCGTTTGATCGTCTGGCGGCTAAGCGGTTCCTCTTCATGAACCAGAGGATGATGAGGGGCGACAGCAAACACCAGTTCAAGATCGCCCAGTCTTGCAAAGCCAAAGCCGGTGTCAGGCGGCGGCGCGCGCATGGCGCCAACGATGATATCCGCCCTTCCCTGCGTCAGCGTCTCCCATGAGCCGCCGAGAACGCCATTAACAAATTTAAGGCGCGTCACGCTGTGGCGTTGATAAAAAGCCTCGATAAGCGGGGCCAGAAGAGAAAAGGGAAAGGTATCATCCACACCGATGACCAGTTCGTTCTCCCAGCCTTCATGCAGTTTAATCGCCTGCTTTTCCAGCTCGCGAACGGTATGCAGCACTTCACGGCCTTTTTCCAGTAGCATTTTACCGGTTCGCGTAAATCGCGCGCGATATCCGCTACGGTCGAGCAGTTGGATATTAAGATCGTTTTCCAGCTTATGAACGGTATAACTGAGGGCGGACGGCGTTTTAAATAATTTTGCCGACGCCGCCGCGAAGCTGCCCTCTTTTTCTAACGCATCAAGAATAATCAGAACGTCCAGCAGTGGTTTCATACTCGTCCCCTTGCGCTATATGGCGGCCACCTGCTGGACAGCGACTCATTCCATCGGCATCACCAGCGGATCGGGATATTGATATTCAAATCCAAGCTCATTACAAATCCGGCTACCGTCGATAATCTTCCCTTTGCCGTTGTCCGGCGCGTCACGAAAATGCGGCGGTTCCATTCCCAGCAAGCGCGCCATTTGCGGATAGAACACGTTGCGGGCCGGATGCGCCGGCGCACATATATTATAGATGTGCCCCCCTTTCGGCGCCTGTAGCAAGAGGGTAATGGCGCCAACCACGTCTTCAAGATGCACCAGATTGACCCCGTGTTGACCATCCGGCGCGGTTTTTCCGGCAAAGAAACGTCCAGGATGGCGTCCCGGGCCGACCAACCCCGCCAGCCGCAGAATATCCACTGACGTGCCAGGCAGATTGTGCAGCCAGTCTTCCAGTTCCTTCAGCGTACGCCCACTGGCCGTGACCGGATTACGCGGCGTAGTCTCTTTCACTACGCCTTGCGCATCGCCGTAAACAGACGTCGAACTGGTAAAAATAATACGCGGGATACGATAAGCCAGCGCGCTGTCGACCAGCTCCTGCATCGCCTGCAGATAAAACTCATCTCCCGGACCGCTACGGCGCGCGGGCAGTGTTATCACCAGCGCATCGACGTCCAACAGAGCGTCAAGATCGTCTGCTTCACAGACCAGCTCCGGCTCCAGACGCAGCGGATAGCTTTCAATTCCACTCATACGGGCCGCCTCCACCCCGTCAAGGGTGGTTTTGCTGCCGGTAACCTGCCAGCCTCTCGCTGCCAGCGACATTGCCAGCGGCATGCCTAACCAACCTAAACCGACAATTGCGACCTTTTTCATCCATTTTCTCCTGACTTTAACGCCTTATACATAAGGCTACGCCAGCCCGCCGTGACTGACAATTCATACTATAAATGCGAAATGAAAAAAGCGCTTGCTTTAAGGCGTAAAAGTGGTTTAGGTTAAAAGGTATCAAATGAATAAGCATTCATCGGAATTTTTATGACACGCGTTCAATTTAAACACCACCATCACCACCATCATCCTGACTAGTCTTTCAGGCGATGTGTGCTGGAAGACATTCAGATCTTCCAGTGGTGCATGAACGCATGAGAAAGCCCCCGGAAGATCATCTTCCGGGGGCTTTTTTTTGGCGCGCGATACAGACCGGTTCAGACAGGATAAAGAGGAACACAGAATGTTAGACAACACCCGCTTACGCATAGCTATTCAGAAATCAGGCCGTTTAAGCGATGATTCACGGGAATTGCTGGCCCGCTGCGGCATAAAAATTAATTTACACACTCAGCGTCTGATTGCGATGGCGGAAAACATGCCGATTGATATCCTGCGCGTGCGTGATGATGACATTCCGGGTCTGGTGATGGATGGCGTGGTCGATCTCGGCATTATCGGCGAAAACGTGCTGGAAGAAGAGCTACTCAACCGCCGCGCGCAGGGCGAAGATCCGCGCTATTTTACCCTGCGCCGTCTTGACTTCGGCGGCTGCCGTTTATCGCTGGCGACGCCAGTTGACGAAGCCTGGGACGGCCCGGCGGCGCTGGACGGTAAACGTATCGCTACCTCTTATCCGCACCTCCTCAAACGTTACCTCGACCAGAAAGGCGTCTCTTTTAAATCGTGTCTGTTAAATGGCTCTGTCGAAGTCGCGCCGCGCGCGGGGCTGGCCGACGCTATCTGCGATTTGGTCTCTACCGGCGCGACGCTTGAAGCTAACGGCCTGCGTGAAGTCGAAGTTATCTACCGCTCTAAAGCCTGTCTGATTCAGCGCGACGGTGAAATGGCACAGAGCAAACAACAGCTGATCGATAAATTGCTGACCCGTATTCAGGGCGTGATTCAGGCGCGCGAATCGAAATACATCATGATGCACGCGCCAAGCGAACGCCTGGAAGAGGTTATCGCCCTGCTGCCAGGCGCCGAAAGGCCAACGATTCTGCCGCTGGCGGGCGAGCAACAGCGCGTGGCGATGCATATGGTCAGCAGCGAAACTCTGTTCTGGGAAACCATGGAGAAACTGAAAGCGCTTGGCGCCAGCTCGATTCTGGTACTGCCGATCGAGAAGATGATGGAGTGATCTAAAGCCTGATGGCGCTACGCTTATCAGACCTACGTAATGCGTTGATATTTTGGGTTCTGTATACCGGATAAGGCGGAACCCTGTGATGGAGTTAAGACCATGAGCTTCAATACCCTGATTGACTGGAATAGTTGTAGCCCTGAACAGCAGCGTGCGCTGCTGACGCGTCCGGCGATTTCCGCCTCTGACAGTATTACCCGGACGGTCAGCGATATTCTGGATAATGTAAAAACGCGCGGTGACGACGCCCTGCGTGAATACAGCGCTAAATTTGATAAAACCGAAGTGACAGCGCTACGCGTCACCACTGAAGAGATCGCCGCCGCCGGCGCGCGTCTGAGCGACGAATTAAAACAGGCGATGGCCGCCGCCGTCAAAAATATTGAAACGTTCCATTCCGCGCAGACGCTACCGCCAGTAGATGTAGAAACCCAGCCAGGCGTGCGTTGCCAGCAAGTTACCCGTCCCGTTGCGTCTGTTGGTCTGTATATTCCCGGCGGCTCGGCTCCGCTCTTCTCAACGGTGCTGATGCTGGCAACGCCGGCGCGCATTGCGGGATGTCAGAACGTGGTTCTGTGCTCGCCGCCGCCCATCGCTGATGAAATCCTCTATGCGGCACAGCTATGTGGCGTGCAGGAAATCTTTAACGTCGGCGGCGCACAGGCGATTGCCGCTCTGGCCTTCGGCAGCGAATCCGTACCGAAAGTGGATAAAATTTTTGGCCCCGGCAATGCTTTTGTAACTGAAGCCAAGCGTCAGGTCAGTCAGCGTCTCGACGGCGCGGCTATTGATATGCCAGCCGGGCCGTCTGAAGTGCTGGTCATCGCCGACAGTGGCGCAACGCCGGACTTCGTCGCTTCTGACTTGCTCTCGCAGGCAGAACACGGCCCGGATTCCCAGGTGATCCTGCTGACGCCAGATGCTGACATCGCCCGCAAGGTAGCGGAGGCGGTGGAACGTCAACTGGCTGAACTGCCGCGCGCAGAGACCGCCCGTCAGGCCCTGAGCGCCAGTCGTCTGATTGTGACCAAAGATTTAGCGCAGTGCGTCGCCATCTCTAATCAGTATGGACCGGAACACTTAATCATTCAGACGCGCAATGCGCGCGATTTAGTGGATGCGATAACCAGCGCAGGCTCGGTATTTCTCGGCGACTGGTCACCGGAATCCGCCGGTGATTACGCTTCCGGAACCAACCATGTTTTACCAACCTATGGCTATACTGCTACCTGTTCCAGTCTTGGGTTAGCGGACTTCCAGAAACGAATGACCGTGCAGGAACTGTCGAAAGCGGGCTTTTCCGCTCTGGCATCAACCATTGAAACATTGGCGGCGGCAGAACGCCTGACCGCCCATAAGAATGCCGTTACCCTGCGCGTAAACGCCCTCAAGGAGCAAGCATGAGCACTGAAAACACTCTCAGCGTCGCTGACTTAGCCCGTGAAAATGTCCGCAACCTGGTACCGTATCAGTCCGCCCGCCGTCTGGGCGGTAACGGCGATGTCTGGCTGAACGCGAATGAATTCCCGACAGCGGTGGAATTTCAGCTCACCCAACAAGCGCTTAACCGCTACCCGGAATGCCAGCCAAAGGCCGTGATTGAAAACTACGCGCAATATGCTGGCGTAAAGCCGGAGCAAGTGCTGGTCAGCCGCGGCGCGGATGAAGGGATCGAACTGGTGATCCGCGCCTTCTGCGAACCAGGGAAAGACGCCATTCTCTACTGCCCGCCCACTTACGGTATGTACAGCGTCAGCGCGGAAACCATTGGCGTAGAGCGCCGGACGGTTTCCGCGCTTGAAAACTGGCAGTTGGATCTACAGGGGATTTCTGACAACCTTGACGGCGCAAAAGTGGTGTTCGTTTGTAGCCCCAATAACCCCACCGGGCAACTTATCAACCCGCAGGATCTGCGCACGCTGCTGGAGTTGACACGTGGTAAAGCGATAGTCGTCGCCGACGAAGCTTATATTGAGTTTTGCCCGCAGGCCACGCTGGCAAGCTGGCTGGTTGAATATCCTCATCTGGTTATCCTGCGCACATTGTCGAAAGCTTTTGCGCTGGCGGGTCTACGCTGCGGCTTTACGCTGGCCAATGAAGAGGTGATCAACCTGCTGTTAAAAGTAATAGCCCCTTATCCGCTTTCTACGCCAGTGGCGGATATCGCCGCCCAGGCGCTGAGTCCGCAGGGAATAAACGCAATGCGCGAGCGCGTGGCGCAGACAGTGCAGGAGCGTCAGTATCTGGTGAATGCTCTGCAACAGACCGCCTGCGTAGAACACGTCTTTGACTCAGAAACCAACTATATTCTGGCGCGGTTTACCGCCTCCAGCAGCGTATTTAAATCATTATGGGATCAGGGCATTATCTTACGCGATCAGAATAAACAACCTTCTTTAAGCGGCTGCCTGCGGATTACGGTCGGCACCCGCCAGGAAAACCAGCGCGTCATTGACGCCTTACGTGCGGAGCCAGTATGAGTCAGAAGTATCTTTTCATCGACCGGGACGGAACCTTGATTTCCGAACCGCCGAGCGATTTTCAGGTAGACCACTTTGATAAACTGGCCTTTGAGCCAGAGGTAATTCCCGTATTGCTGAAGCTGCAAAAAGCCGGTTTTAAGCTGGTGATGATCACTAACCAGGATGGACTTGGCACGCAAAGCTTCCCGCAGGCGGACTTCGACGGACCGCACAACCTGATGATGCAGATTTTCACCTCTCAGGGCATACGCTTTGATGACGTGCTTATCTGCCCTCACCTGCCCGCAGACGATTGCGACTGCCGCAAGCCTAAAGTGAAGCTGGTGGAGCGCTATCTTGCGGAACAAGCGATGGATAGCGCCAACAGCTATGTGATTGGCGATCGTGCGACCGATATCCAGCTCGCTGAGAACATGGGCATTACTGGTTTACGCTATCACCGTGAAACTCTGAACTGGACGATGATTGGCGAACAGCTAACGAAACGCGATCGTTATGCGCATGTGGTCCGCAACACCAAAGAGACACAAATTGATGTCAGCGTCTGGCTGGATCGCGAAGGCAACAGCAAGATTAATACCGGCGTCGGCTTCTTTGATCATATGCTCGATCAAATCGCCACCCACGGCGGCTTTCGCATGGAGATTACCGTTAAGGGCGATCTCTATATCGACGATCATCACACGGTAGAAGATACCGGGCTGGCGCTCGGCGAGGCGTTAAAACTGGCGCTCGGCGACAAACGTGGTATCTGCCGTTTTGGCTTTGTACTGCCGATGGATGAATGCCTGGCACGCTGCGCGCTGGATATTTCCGGTCGTCCACATCTGGAATATAAAGCTGAATTTACCTACCAGCGTGTGGGCGATTTGAGTACAGAGATGATTGAACACTTTTTCCGCTCGCTCTCTTACACGATGGGCATCACTCTGCATCTCAAGACTAAGGGTAAGAACGATCACCACCGCGTTGAAAGTTTGTTTAAAGCCTTTGGTCGTACACTACGTCAGGCTATTCGCGTGGAGGGCGATACATTGCCGTCCTCGAAAGGAGTGCTGTGATGAACGTCGTCATCCTTGACACCGGCTGCGCCAATTTAAGCTCGGTAAAATCCGCCGTGGCACGCCACGGTTACCCCCCAGTGGTCAGTCGCGAACCGGAAGTGGTGCTACGTGCTGACAAACTCTTGCTACCGGGCGTCGGCACGGCGCAAGCCGCTATGGATCAACTACGCGAACGTGAACTCATCGACTTAATTAAAGCGTGTACTCAGCCGGTACTGGGTATCTGCCTGGGTATGCAACTGCTGGGGCGTCGCAGCGAAGAGACGCGCGGCGTGGATCTGCTGAACATCATCGAACAAGATGTGCCGAAAATGACCGATTTTGGCCTGCCGCTGCCGCACATGGGCTGGAATCGCGTGTATCCGCAGGCGGGCAATCGGCTGTTTCAGGGCATTGAAGATGGCACCTATTTTTACTTTGTTCACAGCTATGCGATGCCGGTCAATCCGTGGACTATCGCCCAGTGTAATTACGGCGAGCCGTTCACCGCCGCAGTACAGAAAGACAATTTCTTCGGCGTACAGTTCCACCCGGAACGTTCGGGCGCGGCGGGCGCGCAGTTGCTGAAAAACTTCCTGGAGATGTAATGATTATTCCGGCATTAGATTTAATCGACGGCGTCGTGGTGCGTCTCCATCAGGGCGACTATGCCCGGCAGCGGGATTACGGTAACAATCCCCTGCCCCGTTTGCAGGATTACGCCGCCCAGGGCGCCGAGGTGCTGCATCTGGTCGATCTCACCGGTGCTAAAGATCCGGCTAAACGACAGATATCGCTGATCAAAACGCTGGTCACGGGTGTAAATATTCCCGTACAGGTCGGCGGCGGCGTGCGTACCGAAGAAGACGTTGCGGCATTACTGAAGGCTGGCGTTGCCCGTGTGGTCGTGGGTTCAACGGCAGTAAAATCCCCTGATGTGGTGAAAGGCTGGTTTGAACGTTTCGGCGCGCAGGCGCTGGTACTGGCGCTGGACGTTCGCATAGACGAACACGGCAACAAGCAGGTAGCGGTTAGCGGCTGGCAGGAAAATTCCGGCGTCTCGCTGGAGCAACTGGTGGAAACTTATCTCCCCGTCGGCCTGAAACATGTGCTGTGTACCGATATTTCGCGCGACGGCACGCTGGCAGGCTCTAATGTTTCGCTGTACGAAGAGGTATGCGCCAGATATCCGCAGATCGCCTTTCAATCCTCCGGCGGTATTGGCGATATCGATGATATTGCCGCCCTGCGCGGCACCGGCGTACGCGGCGTGATTGTCGGACGCGCGCTGCTGGAAGGGAAATTTACCGTTAAGGAGGCCATCCAATGCTGGCAAAACGTATAATTCCGTGTCTGGACGTTCGTGATGGTCAGGTGGTAAAAGGTGTACAGTTTCGCAACCATGAGATCATTGGCGATATCGTTCCGCTGGCCAAACGCTATGCCGACGAAGGCGCGGACGAACTGGTGTTCTATGATATTACCGCCTCCAGCGATGGCCGCGTAGTGGATAAAAGCTGGGTGGCGCGTGTCGCCGAGGTGATCGACATTCCGTTTTGCGTAGCGGGCGGTATTCGGTCAATTGACGACGCCGCTAAAATTCTCTCTTTCGGAGCGGATAAGATCTCTGTCAACTCCCCGGCGTTGGCTGACCCAACGCTGATTACCCGTCTGGCTGAGCGCTTTGGCGTACAGTGCATTGTCGTTGGAATTGATACCTGGTTTGACGACGCCACGGGGAAATATCATGTTAACCAGTATACTGGCGATGAGAACCGTACCCGCGTGACGCAGTGGGAGACGCTGGACTGGGTGCAAGAGGTACAACAGCGTGGCGCAGGAGAAATTGTCCTGAATATGATGAACCAGGATGGCGTGCGTAACGGTTACGATCTGACGCAGTTGAAAAAAGTCCGTGGCGTTTGCCGCGTGCCGCTGATCGCCTCCGGCGGCGCGGGCACGATGGAACACTTTCTTGAGGCGTTCCGTGATGCCGATGTCGACGGCGCGCTTGCCGCCTCCGTTTTTCACAAGCAAATCATCAATATTGGCGAATTAAAAGCGTACCTGGCAGGCCAGGGCGTGGAGATCAGGATATGTTAACAGAGCAACAACGCCGCGACCTGGACTGGGGAAAAACCAATGGCCTGATGCCAGCCATCGTGCAACATGCGGTATCCGGCGAAGTATTAATGCTGGGTTATATGAACCCACAAGCGCTGGACAAGACCATTGAGTCCGGCCACGTCACTTTCTTCTCACGCACGAAACAGCGTTTATGGACCAAAGGCGAAACCTCGGGCCATGTGTTGAATGTCGTCAGCATTGCGCCGGATTGCGACAACGACACACTGCTGGTGTTGGCAAACCCTGTCGGGCCGACCTGCCACAAAGGTACCAGTAGCTGCTTTGGCGACGCCAGCCATCAGTGGTTATTCCTGTATCAACTGGAACAACTGCTGGCAGAGCGCAAAACCGCCGATCCAGCCAGTTCTTACACGGCGAAACTATACGCCAGCGGTACCAAGCGTATTGCGCAAAAGGTTGGCGAAGAAGGTGTAGAAACCGCGCTGGCAGCAACCGTTAACGATCGCGTTGAGCTGACCAATGAAGCGTCTGATTTGATGTACCATCTGCTGGTGCTGTTGCAGGATCAAGATCTCAACCTCACCACCGTGATTGACAACCTCCGTAAGCGCCATCAATAAGCGTAAAAAAACCGGGCAACGCCCGGTTTTTTGCTGAAGAATATTGCGTTCCGCAGAATGGATAAGGCACTTATGCCGCCATCCGGCAAAGACGCCTATAAGGCTTTTGGCTTATAGCTACGTAGCGCATTGCGTCCCAGCACAATCCCGGCGCCGATCATCCCGCCCAGCAGCACAGCCAGCACGAGGGTAATGGCCTTTTTCGGGCTATCGCGACGAACCGGTAACGTCGGCTTCATCACATAACGATAGACGTGCACCGTATCGGCAGTCACTTTTAGATTTTTAATATCCAGCAGTGTCTGCTTCGTCTGGTAATAGGCCGGAGAAAAGACCAGTGGACGCGTCGCTTCGTTCTGTATCATCGATTTTAGCGCATCGCTCCCCAGCAGGAACATAGTGTCCTGGGTGACATCCTGGGTTTGTTGAATCTGCGGCTGCGTGATTTTGGCCTCATCCGCATAGCGCAACGCTTCTTCGATTTGCTTTATGCGCAGATCTTTTTGATCCTGCGCCACAACTTCCTGTGTCTCAAGGGACTCCTGCAACGTTTTGGTTTGTAGCGTAATGTTATCTTCCAGGTCAACTTCCAGTTCCTTAGCGACCTCTTCATCCACCTGTTGGATATATTCCGCCAGTCGACGCTGCGCCCCTTCAGCGGTAGTACTCACATAAGTAACCGAGAGCGGCAGCGCTTGCCCTTTTACCGACTGTTCAATGGTGAGCTTTTCCGGTTCTTTCTGATTATCCAGCGCTTCCGCCAATGCGGAAAACGCAGCGCTAAAGCGGCTAATAAAACCGGACTGGACTTCAGAAATTTTAGGCGCATTTCCACCATACAAGACATTTAACGCATTGGTATAGGTGGCAACCTGCGCGGCATCGGGTTGAGTAATAATCGCCGTAGATGTCCATTTTTCTTTGGCTATCATCAGATAGCCTACAGCCAGTAAAATGGCGATAATAACAGCTACAATAATGGTCATCTTCCCACGCCATAACTGTAGCAATAAATCAATCAAATCAATCTGTTCCGGATCGTTCCCACGCCCGGAAGACGTATTACTATCCACTGTCATAGATACCCTAACTAAAAAAGGATGAAGCTGGGAACAGTTTAGTCGTAAAGCAAATATATGCTATAGGATTAATGATAAAAACAGACATTTTTTTCCATTTATTTGGTCAATAAATCATCGGGATTCATCAAGCCCCGAAGTTTTATTAGTCGCTACCGAAAAGATCGCGGGTATACACTTTTTCAGCGACATCCGAAAGCTCTGCAGCCATCCTGTTAGAAATAATAACGTCCGCCTGTTGTTTAAAGCAGCGCAAATCACGCTCAAGGCGAGAGTTGAAAAAAGCGTCTTCTTTCATTACCGGTTCATAGATAATGACCTCTACGCCTTTCGCTTTAATGCGCTTCATAATCCCCTGAATCGATGAGGCGCGGAAGTTATCGGAGCCACTCTTCATGATCAGGCGATAAATTCCCACCACCTTAGGTTTTCGGGCGAGGATAGCGTCGGCAATAAAATCTTTACGTGTACGATTTGCTTCAACGATAGCGGAAATAATATTATTAGGCACCGACTTATAGTTAGCCAGCAACTGTTTGGTATCTTTTGGCAAACAATATCCGCCATAACCAAAAGAGGGATTATTATAATGGTTGCCAATACGCGGATCGAGGCACACCCCTTCAATAATTTGTCGGGTATTTAATCCTAACGTTTCAGCATAACTGTCTAATTCATTAAAATAAGCGACTCGCATGGCGAGGTAAGTATTGGCAAAAAGTTTAATGGCTTCCGCTTCAGTGGAGTCCGTAAACAGCGTTGGAATCTCCTGCTTAATAGCGCCTTCCTGGAGTAACGCGGCAAACTCTCTGGCGCGATCAGACTGTTCACCAATAACGATACGCGAAGGATAAAGGTTATCGTAAAGCGCTTTGCCTTCACGTAAAAACTCTGGGGAGAAAATGATATTTTCTGTCGCAAACTTCTGACGCATTGCCGCAGTGAAGCCTACCGGCACCGTAGACTTAATAACCATAACGGCTGCGGGGTTGATGCTTATCACATCCTGAATGACCAATTCCACACTGGACGTATTAAAATAGTTGGTTTTTGGATCGTAATCCGTAGGTGTAGCAATAATGACATAATCCGCATTCTGGTACGCATCAAACTTATCCAGCGTTGCCCTGAATCTGATGTTATCTTCTTTTAAAAATTGCTGAATTTCTTTATCAACTATCGGAGATATCCGATTATTTAATAGTTCAACACGGGAAGGAACAATGTCTAACGCCACCACATCATGGTGTTGTGCAATAAGCAAACCATTAGACAAGCCAACATAACCCGTCCCGGATATCGTGATTTTCATTATTTACTCTCAGAATTAACTTAATTATGAATCATGATGTATTTCGCATCCTGATAAGATAGTAAAGTTTTAACGCCTGAGTAAATAAACTGCAACGCAGACGAAAACAATTCAGATTATCTTCATTACGATAAACACAGATTATTAAGTTAATATTAAGCAAACACGATAAATCAATAAGAATAGAGATAAAAAAAGCCCGGTATTTGAACTGTCCCATAAACCTGGACAGTTCATGTAAAGCTGCCTTCAGAGCCTGAATTCGGTATTCTACAAGAATCAGGCCCTTTGATTTGATCCAGCATCTTTGTAGACATTTACCCAGTGTCGGACAATGATTTCATTTGAGATATTAAACCGTGCAGCGGCTTCTCGCTTCGAAAGTTCTCCATTGAGCACCGTCCGAACAACAGCAGCTATGAACTCCGGGGAGTGGCGGTCATTTTTCCAGCTTATGCCATCAATATCGTGTAGTTGCCATGCTCTGACCCGGCGACAAACAGATGCTCTTTCGACACCAAATCGTTCTGCGGTTCGGTGTGTCCCATTATTACCGAAGAGGTAGTGTCTGATTACTGCCAGTCTGGTTTTGAGTGAATACCTGGGCTTTGCCATAAAAAACTGCACCTTACTCAGTTGGGGGGCCAACTTTTGGGGTGCAGTCAAGGAGCGCTCCGGGTCTAGATTTACTGCTGGGCTAAATCAGTTTAATCCGGCAATGCCGTATCAACCCCGACATCTTCGCAGACATATTGGAATACATAAATGCGAATAATCAAGCCATTACTAAATCAAGTAATCGGACAAGCTGCCTGTAAGGCAGATATATTATACGCAACGGCTAGAGAAAACTGGCACTGACTTTTATTGGCGTAAGTATCAGCAATTTTGTATAGGTGATATATATAAATATAAAAATTCATATAAAAACCTTAGTAACTTAACTGTAAGTTAGAACATTACTACTTGTAACAACTATCATATAGAGAAAGACTCTCAAGGTAGCCCCATCCTGTTCGAAACATTTATTAAAAAATTTCCTATGAGCATTCGAATCAAGAATTTATCCACTTTTTAATTATTTCAATATTTTTCTGAGATAATCAATTTCATTAAATAATTCTATCTGATGGTTACCAACAAAAAGACCATTCTTGTCTAAATACTCAGCGTTAACTACGTTGTTATGAACGGTATAGTCGAAGTACTTAAGAACATCTTTATTTTTCAGGAAATTACCAGTAACGATAGGTCTACACTCAATCCTTGCCGAATTCAATTTTTCAACAAGCTCTTTCCTGATAACACCAGAACCTTTCCTTATGATAAATGAGAAACCGAACCAACTACTCTCGCCAGTTTCTTGTTGCACGTCCAAATATGGATGGTCTTTAAATTTTTCGAGAAAATACTCAGCATTTTTCCTTCTCACTGAAATAAATCCTGGCAATTTTTTTAATTGTTCTATACCTATTGCACCGCTCATTTCTAGTGGTCTAACATTATAACCTGGCAAAACAAATTTGAATGACTCTTCAAATTGATCATCACTCTTCATACCAGTAACTCTATTATTTTTTGGTAAGTTTCGCGTCCAGCCGTGAGCTCTAATGCATAATAATATATGATAAATTTCTTCGTCATCAGTAACAATACACCCACCTTCCATCGTAGCAATGTGATGAGAATAAAATGAACTAAATGTCCCCATCAAACCGAAGGTACCTGCACATTTACTATTAAACATTGCCCCCATAGACTCACAGTTGTCTTCCAATAAGATAATATCTCTGCCACCAATTATCTTCCTAATCTCATCGAAATTATTAGGATTACCTAATAAGTTTACCGTAAGTATTGCTTTGGTATTATCTGTAACAGCTTCATTTAAGCTCTCGATGTCAATATTCAAAGTATTTATATCGATATCAACAAATTTTACTTTCAGACCATATTGCTGCAACGGATAATAAGTAGTTGACCAAGAAACAGCCGGAACTATTATTTCATCACCTTTTTTTAATTTCGGAGTTTTCGTCAAGAACAAGGCAGCAATCATTAATAAATTAGCTGTAGAACCTGAGCTAACCATCACGGCATATTTGCTTCCAAATGTCTCTGCGAATTGAGTTTCGTATTTTTTTACACATTCCCCCATCGTAAACATTTTAGAGTCTATAACCGATTGAATTGCTTTATATTCTAAATCATCCCAAGTGCTACTTGCTAATGGATAGTTAATCATTTATATATATTCTCCAAATAGTATTTATAAGTTTCTTTTATACCATCTTTCAATTCAAACTGATATTTCCAGTCAAATTCTTTCAACAAACTGATATCAACTAGCTTCCTTCTCATACCGACAGGCTTTGTTAAATCATGAGTAAAACCACCTGTATACCCTATTTCTTCAGCTATGATTCTGTAATAATCATTAATCGTAAAATCATGACCTAATCCAACATTCAGCATATTTGGCAGTCGTTGGATGTTTGGAATTACCTGGTAAATAAAATTAGCCAAATCTTCTGCATACATAAATTCACGGCGGGACTCACCATCCCCCCAAATGTCAATTACTTTAATATTATTAATCTTTGCATTATGTATTCTATTTATAACAGCAGGAATCATATGTGAGGAATTTTCATCAAATTTATCATATTTTCCATATAGATTACATGGTATGATGGTTTTATAATGATACTCTTTATTTTCTCTAGTTATATATTCGCACAGTTTTGCTACAGTGATTTTGGCAATTGCATATCCTTCATTAGTATCCTCTAACTTACCTGTAAGCAAAGCATCTTCAGAAATTGCTGTATCAATATCTTTAGGATACATGCAAGAACTTCCTAAATTTATAAAATGCTTAACACCACAATTTTTAGCCTCATTTACAATGTTAATCCCCATCATTAGGTTTGACACTAGAAAATCAACTGGGTGTTTTATATTTGCTTGTATTCCACCAACTAAACCTGCAGCATGAATAATTAAATCAGGAGAATAGCATGAGATATAGTTATAGACAGCTTTATTATCAAGCAAATTTAACTCAGTGCTAGTTGGGCATAGTAACTCATAATTACTTGAATTACTATTATCAACAATGTTACGTCCGACCATTCCGGTTGAACCCGTCAACAGAATTTTCATATCACCTCTAGCGTATTACCTAATAGATATATCTAACTTTTAGAAAAAATAACAAAATTGCGATCTGTGATATCAACTTTATCACTCAGATCGCAATTTTTAATGTTATAGCATCGTTATTCCAACCATTCGGTATGGAAAATGCCTTCTTTATCAGTACGTTTATAGGTGTGCGCACCAAAGTAGTCACGCTGCGCCTGAATCAGGTTAGCTGGCAGTACTGCGGCGCGATAGCTGTCATAGTAGGCCACCGCTGCAGAGAATGTCGGCACCGGAATGCCGTTCTGCACCGCGTAAGCCACGACATCGCGCAGCGCCTGCTGGTACTCGTCAGCAATTTTCTTGAAGTAAGGCGCTAACAGCAGATTGGCAATACCGGCGTTTTCTGCGTAAGCATCGGTGATCTTTTGCAGGAATTGAGCGCGAATGATACAGCCCGCACGGAAAATTTTAGCGATCTCGCCGTAGTTGAGGTCCCAGTGATATTCATCAGACGCGGCGCGTAGCTGCGAGAAGCCCTGCGCATAGGAGACGATCTTGCCAAGATACAGCGCGCGACGCACTTTCTCGATAAATTCCGCTTTGTCACCCGCCGGCTGCGCTTTCGGCCCAGAGAGCACTTTAGATGCGGCAACACGTTGCGCTTTCAGCGAAGAGATGTAACGCGCAAAGACGGATTCGGTAATCAGCGACAGCGGTTCGCCAAGATCCAGCGCGCTCTGGCTGGTCCATTTACCGGTCCCTTTGTTGGCAGCTTCATCCAGAATGACATCCACCAGGTAATTTCCGTCTTCATCTTTTTTAGTGAAGATGTCTTTGGTGATGTCGATCAGATAACTGCTCAGCTCGCCGTTATTCCACTCAGTAAAGGTGCTCGCCAACTCTTCATTGCTGAGGTTCAGGCCTCCTTTCAGCAACGAATACGCTTCGGCAATAAGCTGCATATCGCCATATTCAATACCATTGTGGACCATCTTGACGTAGTGACCTGCACCATCGGCACCGATATAGGTCACGCACGGTTCGCCATCTTCTGCCACGGCAGCAATCTTCGTCAGGATCGGCGCCACCAGTTCATAGGCGTCTTTCTGACCGCCAGGCATAATGGATGGCCCTTTCAGCGCGCCCTCTTCGCCACCGGAAACACCGGTACCGATAAAGTTAAAACCTTCCGCAGACAGCTCACGATTGCGACGGATCGTGTCCTGGAAGAAAGTGTTGCCGCCGTCAATAATGATATCGCCTTTTTCCAGATACGGTTTCAGCGAATCGATGGCTGCGTCAGTACCTGCGCCCGCTTTCACCATTAACAGGATACGACGAGGCGTTTCAAGGGATTCAACAAACTCTTTCACCGTGTAATAAGGCACCAGCTTTTTGCCGGGATTCTCGGCAATCACTTCTTCGGTCTTTTCACGGGAGCGGTTGAAAACGGAGACGGTATAACCACGGCTTTCGATGTTGAGTGCGAGGTTGCGCCCCATCACTGCCATACCGACGACGCCGATCTGTTGCTTGGACATTACATACTCCTGTCAGGTGTGATTCGATATGCTTGATATTGTATGTAGAGTTCAGTCATATCAATACATATATTAACTTAGGATGCGCCTAAATGAAACAATAACTAATCTACGTAAAAATTTTAGAATTGACCACATTATAGCAAAATAATAAACTAAATCCTTTTTTAGAGAGTTTGATAAAGATTTTAATTCACCGCATTGCATTCTAAATAGATTTGAACTTAATCCTGAGTAACCAAAACTAGGTTTCCCAAGAGAAACCAGTGGCTGATCTATAAATCCCATAACACAGTTTGCTATTGATAGCCTCAACCATAAATCATAGTCTTCAGCGAACCCCATCGATTCATCGAAACGAACTAAATCCTTTCGAAGGATAACTGACGGTGTTGGGAAATAATTTTTGAATGCTAACTCTCTAGTAGTGATTATGCGACATGTTGATGTATTCGTTTCGGTTTCACTTTTATCTACTACAAATGATGATCCAATAAAATCAAGCCCATACCTTTCAATTAAAGCCATTTGCAGTTTTGTTTTATCTGAAAACCAAGTATCATCAGCATCTAAAAATGCTATAAATTCTCCAGAGCAATATGAGGCACCGATATTTCTGCTGGCAGCTGGCCCCATATTATTTTTATTCTTAAAAAGCTTCACTGTAGGATGATTGTTTTTTATATATTCATATGTGTTATCAATTGAACAATCATCTATACATATAATTTCCAAAATATTATAGGTTTGCTTATAAACTGAATTTAGCGCTTGATCAATAGTACCAATACTGTTAAAACACGGAATAACAACGCTAACTGTTTTCAAAGAAAATGCCTCACTTTATATATTTACAATAAAAAACAGAAAAAACAGTCCTAATAATTCCCAAAAGATAACTTACTTTTTTAGTCAACAAAAAATATTTGACTTTAATTGCCACATCATTGACCATAACCATAAATAAGTTATTCTTTGATGTACTTTGATTATTATGAAGTCGATAATAAAGCAAATATTCAGATAAATTATAAAAATTCCTTCCCTCCACTGCCAATCTATTCCATAACTCATAATCTTCAGAATAATTTGCAAACATATACCCACCAGAGGTTATTACCACATTTTTTCTAAACATTACTGAAGGATGTACTAAACAGCATTTGTAGGGTAGCATTTTTCTTATGGCATTGTTATTTTCAGGCAAATTACTTTTCTCAAGTTCAATATCGTCCTCATCAATATATACTGCATTGGTGCCAACGACATCTATATCCGGATTATTTATTAAAAAGTCAACTTGTCGATCAATCCTTTCAGGATGTGATATATCATCAGAATCCATGCGGGCAACAAAATCACCATTACAAAGATCAAGCCCCTTATTTAAACAATATGGTAAATATGCGATATTTGTTCTAAGCACCTTTATAGTTTCACATTCTCTTTTCTTTAAAGCATCAAAAAAATCATTTGTGCAATTATTTGCTATTATAATCAATTCAATTGAAGGATAAGATTGTGATAAAATACTATGAATTGCCCTATCTAAATAAGGATTAAATTTATTTACAGGTAAAATAACTGATACTAGCGGTTTAGTAGTAGAAACAGGTCTGACTTCTGTTAACATGATAATATACTATCCCTTTTTTTAAAAAACCAAATTATTGAAATTATCAATTGTATGAAAGCACAAACTACCCACCCAATACCACCAGCTATTACACTCAATCTTTCAGCCAAAGCGGAAACAACAACCGATACAGCCACAAGCGAAATTATATTTATAGAAAGTATCAATTTAGTTTCTTCTTTGATTAAAAGAACTTGATAAATAATATTATAAAGAGAATTAATTGCTATTGCACCAAGAATTAACCTAAGAGGCCATAAAGCTACCATTGCTGCTTGATAATTATTCAACCAATACTTCAAAAAGTATGGGGCTATTATTATCATAATAATACATGGAAGTACGCAGAAAAGACACATGCATTTTAACAATGCAAAAATTGTCTTTTTATTTAAGTTAATAGCTAAACGCGGAAAAAAAACTCTAAGTAGTGGGTACTGTAGCTGAAGAAAATATTGAGCCAGCGTTGCTCCTAATATATAATACCCGTAGATGGTTAAATCAAGCGTTCGGCTAAGGATTATTCTGTCTAGTTGGGTTACCAGTAATCCAATAAGTACAGCAGCAGATAAAGCACCGCTTTCGGAAAATATTTTTTTTATACTAAACAAATGTTCTTTTTTACAATTGTAGCTTTTCAATTCAGAATAAATATTATAAGAGTTTATTAAAGATTCGCATATAGCAACTAAACAAAAACCGATTTGATATGATATCGCCGATGGCCAGTTATAAACAAGAGTAAAAGCGATAATATGTCTTAACGTAAAGAAAAAACATTGTCTGATATTCGACTTATGTTGTTGCAATGTTCCATTCCAGAAACCTATATTTGCATTATTAGGGAATTGGAATAAAAATTGAATAGCTAACAATATAATACAAACCAAAGTGTCATATTTAATTGTTACATTGAGCCAATGATAGACAATATAATAACTTAATATAATAATTGTCGTTGATATAAAAAAAGCAAGATATATATATACCTTATAAAAGCCATTATATATAGCATATAATTTGTTTTTATCAAAACTATGCTTGGCTATATCTCTTGGCATTATTTGAGCCATGCCCATATCAGCTAATAACATTAACGCCTGTATAGTAATGCAAATAGCTACTATTCCCCACTGGGTGGCACCAAGTATATGCAGATAATAGGGTAAAATCAGAATACTAATTCCACCCATCCATGCTACGCAAACATAATTAGATATTCCATTTTTTATCATCTCTGCTTTTTTTTTGTTCTTAAACATATTATGAATATCTCATTAGATTATGGATGTCCTAGATATAATAAATTGTAAATTATTCTCATTGTGGGGATAGTTGATAAAACCACCCCCAAAAAAGGGATTATATTATCCTTTCTTATATTCGCTAAAACTATAGCACTCCCTAAAGTAGCTGCGGGAACAAATACCCTCCAGGATAACTGCCAGTTTTGATAAAGCGCAATCGATAATATACAGAAAAACAAGGATAATTTATAAAGACTCCAACTATAACTTTTCTTATCAACCTTAACCATGATCAATATAATAAGGAATGATACTCCAATAATAATCCTCTTAATACTATCACTACTTTTATCCAAGAAGATCGTTAGTTCCCCCCCTGAAACAAAAAAAGAAAAATAACTTAAAAAATTTAATACATTAGAAATAAATAAAGAAAATAAAAATGCATATATCAAAAAAAATTTCAAACTTGACTTATTAAATTTACATATTATATAACAAAAATAAAATAGTAAAAATGAGTAATGAAACAAAAACCCCAATGAGAAAAAAATAACCTTGCAACTCTTTGATTTAGAAAAAACAAACAAAATAAAAAAGTATAAAGAAATGATTGTCCTCCACACGTAAATATTATTAGAAAAAATATAATATGTAGAGAGCAATAGTATTGCATATATAAAACTTATACTTGTATTTGATTGTTCATTAATTTTTATATATATCAAAACTGTAATAAAATTTACTAGTGTTAAATTAAGTAATAAAAAATAGAATTTTTCGGTAACAATAAACCCTTCTATAAAAAATAGTAGCCCCATAGCGGGCTCAAATTTATTTGTTTGTATATAAATAGCTCTTAGTCCATCATATAAACCGTAACTCCATATATAATCAGCTTGTGAATAGTAAACTAAGGAATCATCAAAACCGCCTTGCATAGCTAAAGGTAACGCAAGAAGTATAGAGCAAAGAAGCCCTAAAAAAACAAATATACTTTTCTTTTTGAACATTACAAGAACTCTTATTTTTTAATTCTTATCCAACTTTCTGGACACGGATCAAATCCTGAAAGTTCTTTTTTATCAAACCATGGAATTGGTGCAATTGTCATATTATTTGCATCCCTAGCAAGCCATGCTCCCCACCAACTAAAAGAGCTATTTGCTATGATATGGTGCTTCGCTGCTGACATTAGCCACATATCTACCTCTTGACTATTGCCTTCAACATAGTTGACTTCATCATCACTATTAAATATTTCTCTTGCATTTTCCTTGCACCATTGTATATCGTCACTGAATACAAAAAAAGAAATGTTAGCAACCATTCTCTTAACATAAGACACACTGGAAATATAATAATTCAAGGAGCAAACCCCATGAGTATTCATTGCCTCATGATTAGATATATAATCGCCTCGCCTAATATGGAGAGCAATAGAATTTTGTCCTTGTATTCTTTCTTTAAGTTTCAAAACATCTGAACTTAGATTCACAGGAGTAAATATTTTACGCAACTCATTTTTATATCTTTTAAAATATTGTTCATTTTGCCAAAAGCCAATAAATTCGATTGACTTACTATGTTCTTTATTTTTTACTGGAAAATATTCTGACTCAAACCTCTTTAGATATAAAGATAATCTAGGATATCTATTTATAGCGCGAACTAGTATATTCGGAAAATATAACATCTCTCTTTTTGTAAGCATTGCAGGTTTAATTTTTAAATTATTTAAACGATAGCCACCATGTAAGTGATATTTTTTATAGCCACGCAGATCTATTTTCAGCTGACAATTTTGCTCTTTTGCTTCAGCATAACCCATAGCGTATTGGAAAAGTTGATTGCCTAACCCTCCAGTCAACCTTATCACAACTATTTTCATTCTTCCTTTTCCTTTTTCATTATATCTATAATTATACAAGCCATTTTTTTCATAATTTCTTGTTTACCTTTAGACTCCACATTCAGGCGCACCACCGGTTCGGTGTTCGACGAGCGCAGGTTGAAACGCCAGTCGGCAAACGACATACTGATGCCGTCAGTACGATCCACCGCCTGCGCCTCATCC
>NZ_JBDGON010000016.1:0-87048 GCF_057751355.1 Salmonella sp. FC25216
ACAGCCGGTGGTAGTAAAGTAAAAGAATTCGGTGGAGCGGTAGTTCAGTTGGTTAGAATACCTGCCTGTCACGCAGGGGGTCGCGGGTTCGAGTCCCGTCCGTTCCGCCACCCTAATTAGGGGCGTAGTTCAATTGGTAGAGCACCGGTCTCCAAAACCGGGTGTTGGGAGTTCGAGTCTCTCCGCCCCTGCCAGAAATAATCCTTAGCAGATGCTAAGGATTTTTTTTGCCTAAAATTACCTGGTCAGGTAATCGTAAACTCCCTTCTTTTTCTCTTCATCATTTTCATTTTTCATCCAGCACATCAGTTTTTAACAGATCGCGGATAAGCGAATATTTATCGCTGTTTTGCAGCCAAATGGCGTATAGCGGCCTTGAAAGCGTTGCGCTATCGGCAACGGTATGTAATCCGCCCTTTTCGTTTGCCCAGTTTACAGGAAGCCAGCTACAGCCATTTAATGCGCTAAGCTGCTGTCGGGCGAGTTCGGCTGAGCTGGTTGTTAATACCGGCACTTCATCTGCTGCGATCAATCCTGTTTCATGCTGTTGGAAGTCTGGTCCCCACTCCAGCCGCAGATAATTGAGTTCTGATTTCATACGGGCAGGGCTGCTGCAATATAGCGCCAGAGTGAAGTGCCCTAACAGTTGACTGCTGAATTCATCCATTTTGGGCGCTTCGGTAGTAATGAGGAGATCAAGCTGGCGTTCATGAAGTTGCTTCACAAGCGATTGCCGTTGAGCGATTCTGGCTTCGAATTGCAGGCCGCTTTGCGGCTCCTGTAGTTGGTACAGTCGGCCCAGCCAGTCGTTAAGCATACACTCCCATAAAGACGCGCTGGCGCCAATGGAAAACTCGTTATGACGCGAGGTATTCGCCACCTCTTTACGCGCCGCCTGCCACGTATTCATCAGCGTTTCCGCATACGGTAAAAGCTTTTCGCCAGCCGCGGTTAAACGGATATTGTTTCTGTGCCGCGTAAAGAGGTTTACGCCCAGTTGATTCTCCAGTTGCCTGATACGGAAGCTCACCGCGGATTGCGTCAGGTAAAGTGCTTCTGCGGCCCGCCCGAAATGTCGCGTCCGGCTAACTTCCAGGAAAGTTTTTAACAATTCCGTATCCACTGTGCTCTCCACAAAATTATTTGTCGTTATGATTTAAATGTTTTGTTTTACACTCTGTCAAGCGTAACTAATACTCCGCGCCATAAATAGCTCAGACAAAGAATTAGGAGCGTGCAGGATGGCGGAAAGCTTTACGACGACTAATCGATATTTTGACAATAAACATTATCCACGTGGATTCTCTCGTCATGGGGATTTCACGATTAAAGAGGCACAATTGCTTGAGCGTCATGGTCATGCCTTTAATGATCTGGATCTTGGTAAGCGTGAGCCAGTAACTGAAGAAGAGAAGCTGTTTGTAGCGGTATGTCGCGGTGAACGCGAGCCGGTAACGGATGCAGAACGCGTCTGGTCTAAGTATATGACGCGTATCAAGCGCCCAAAACGCTTTCACACCTTGTCTGGCGGCAAGCCGCAAGTTGAAGGCGCAGAAGACTACACCGAAGCTGATGATTAATAAAAAGGGCGTAATGCCCTTTTTTTACGCCAATAGCTTTTGCAAATGAATTAACAACCTGTCTATCGCCCGATAGCTTACCGCCTCCTGCAAATGCTGACGCGAGATACTGTCTGCCTGTTCTATGTCGGCAATGGTTCTGGCCACCTTTAGCAAGCGCTGCCAGGCGCGAATGGATAATCCAAGATGCACCAGCGTGCCCTCAAGCCAGCGGGCGTCATCGTGATGTAAAACACAGTATTTTTGGATCTCGCGACCTTCCAGATGCGCGTTTAACTTCTTCTGGCGTTGGTACTGCCGCTCCTGGGCGGCGATGACCCGCTTTTTTACCGTAGCGCTGTTCTCACCCTTTGAGGCGTGTTGGCTAAGAATCCCGGGCGGAGGAAGCGGTATCTCAAGCGAAAGGTCGAAACGATCAAGAAACGGGCCTGACAACCTATTAAGGTAACGTAGTGTCTGTTCTGGCGTGCAGCGATTATGGTTTCCCTGATAATGTCCGGTCGGGCTGGGATTCATTGCGGCGATTAACTGGAATCTGGCAGGGTACGTTATTTTCGCTCTGGTGCGAGATAAATGAATTTGGCCGGATTCTATAGGTTCACGTAGTGCATCCAGTGTGCGTCGCTCAAATTCAGGCAATTCATCAAGAAACAAAATTCCGTTGTGCGCCAACGATATCTCTCCCGGTGCGGGTATTGCGCCGCCGCCGACCATAGCAGTAAGTGAGGCGCTATGATGAGGTGAGCGAAAGGGACGTTGCTGCCATTGTTTTTGTACCGTATCTGCATTAACCAGACTGAGGATCGCGGCGCTTTCCAACGCCTCTTCATTACTTAATGGTGGAAGAATCCCGCTCAGTCGACTGGCCAGCATGGTTTTACCCGTACCCGGCGGGCCGATCAATAACAGGTTATGTCCACCTGCCGCTGTAATCTCCAGGCCGCGTTTACCCTGCTCCTGACCGATTACATCGCTAAGATCGGCAGTTGTGGTAGGCGATGCCATATCCTGGGCTAAGGGTCTTTCCAGGGCGTGCTTCCCTTCCAGAAAGGCGCAGACGGTTTGTAGATGATCGGCGATAAAACAACCTTCTTTGCTGATAAGCCCAACCTCCGCCGCGTTCTCTGTTGCGACGATAATATTTCTGCCAGCCCTGATGGCTTCAGTTGCGCTTGATATTGCGCCAGGAACGCCGCGTAATGCGCCTGTAAGCGCTAACTCACCTACCAGCTCATATGCCTCAAGATTCAACGCCGTAAGCTGCTCAGACGCGGCCAGAAGCGCAACAGCAATAGGCAGGTCATACCTTCCGCCTTCTTTCGGTAGATCGGCTGGAGCAAGGTTAATGGTTATCTTTTTAGCCGGAAATTCATATCCGCTATTAATGATCGCACTGCGTACCCGATCACGCGCCTCTTTTACCGTGGTTTCCGGTAGGCCTACCATAGTTAATCCCGGTAACCCATTACTGATATGCACCTCTATAGTGATAGGCGGCGCATTGACGCCAAGTGCGGCGCGGGTATGAACAATCGACAGTGACATAATCCCTCCTGTTGCGTGGATTATGCGGAATAGAAGAGAACATTGAATTACTGATTTTTTGTTTTTTAGTGGTGGATTCCTGAATTTTGGCGTCATTTTCAGGTAATAAACATAAATCTGGAAGAACACTCGCAGAAGCGAAAAGGAGGAAAACAGGAGGGAAAGCGCACCAAAAGAGGGAAGAAAACGTGAAAATTTTTCAGTTGCTAATTTTTCTTATAAAAAACAAAGAGCTTTTAGGTATACACCTGCACTATCTGAAACGTGGTTAAAAAAATATCTTGTGCTATTGGCGAAACCTATGGTAACTCTTTAGGTATTCCTTCGAACAAGATGCAAGAATAGACAAAAATGACAGCCCTTCTACAAGTGATTAGCCTGGTCGTGATTAGCGTGGTGGTGATTATTATCCCACCGTGCGGGGCTGCACTTGGACGAGGAAAGGCTTAGAAATCAAGCCTTAACGAACTAAGACCCCCGCACCGAAAGGTCCGGGGGTTTTTTTTGGCCTGAAAAACTTAAGCGAGGAGCAGATCGTGAATAACAGCATAAAATTCTGTTTCTCCAGAATTATGACGGGGATGTAACTATGAACGGGGCACAGTGGGTGGTACATGCTTTGCGAGCTCAGGGGGTGAAAACCGTATTTGGTTATCCTGGCGGCGCAATTATGCCGGTTTACGATGCGTTGTATGACGGTGGTGTGGAGCATCTGTTGTGCCGTCATGAGCAGGGCGCGGTGATGGCTGCGATCGGTTATGCCCGTTCTACCGGTAAAACCGGTGTTTGTATCGCCACCTCCGGCCCTGGCGCCACTAACCTGATCACTGGCCTGGCGGATGCGTTGTTAGATTCGGTACCCGTCGTCGCGATCACGGGTCAGGTTTCCGCTCCGTTCATCGGCACCGATGCGTTCCAGGAGGTGGATGTGTTAGGGCTGTCGCTGGCATGTACCAAGCACAGCTTTCTGGTGCAGTCGCTGGCAGAGCTGCCTCGTATCATGGCAGAGGCTTTTGAAGTCGCCAATGCTGGCCGTCCCGGACCCGTTCTGGTGGATATCCCTAAAGATATCCAGTTAGCCAGCGGAGCGCTGGAGCCCTGGTTCACTACCGTTGCTAACGAAGCGATATTCCCCCATACCGCGGTTGAGAAGGCGCGTAACATGCTGGCGCAGGCGCAGAAGCCGATGCTGTACGTCGGCGGCGGTGTTGGTATGGCGCAGGCGGTTCCGGCGCTGCGTAAATTTATCGCGGTAACGCAAATGCCGGTTACCTGTACGCTGAAAGGGCTGGGCGCTGTTGAAGCTGATTATCCGTACTATCTGGGAATGCTGGGAATGCACGGTGCCAAAGCCGCAAATTACGCGGTGCAGCAGTGCGATCTGCTGATTGCCGTCGGGGCGCGTTTTGATGACCGGGTGACCGGTAAGCTGAATACGTTTGCGCCGAACGCCAGTGTGATCCATTTAGATATTGATCAGGCCGAATTGAACAAATTACGCCAGGCGCACGTAGCGTTACAGGGCGATCTGAATACGCTGTTACCTGCGTTACAGCAACCGTTATCTATCGATGAGTGGCGGCAGCATAACGCTGCAATGCGTTCCGAGCACGCCTGGCGCTATGACCATCCTGGAGAGGCTATCTATGCGCCGTTGTTGTTGAAGCAATTGTCGGAACGCAAACCCGCAGACAGTGTGGTGACGACGGATGTGGGACAGCATCAGATGTGGTCAGCCCAGCATATGACTTACACCCGCCCGGAGAATTTCATTACCTCCAGCGGTCTGGGGACGATGGGCTTTGGTCTGCCTGCTGCCGTTGGCGCACAGGTAGCGCGACCGAATGATACCGTTATCTGTATCTCCGGTGACGGCTCCTTCATGATGAATGTTCAGGAGTTGGGCACCGTAAAACGCAAGCAGTTACCGTTGAAGATAGTCTTACTCGACAACCAGCGGTTAGGGATGGTTCGACAATGGCAGCAACTGTTTTTCCAGGAACGATATAGCGAAACCACCCTCACCGATAACCCCGATTTCCTCATGCTGGCCAGCGCCTTCGGCATTCAAGGCCAGCACATTACTCGTAAAGACCAGGTTGAAGCGGCACTTGACACGATGTTGGCAAGCGAAGGTCCGTACCTGCTTCACGTCTCAATCGACGAACTTGAAAATGTCTGGCCGTTGGTGCCGCCTGGCGCCAGTAACTCTGAAATGCTGGAGAAATTATCATGATGCAACATCAGGTCAATGTATCGGCACGCTTTAATCCAGAAACCTTAGAACGTGTTTTACGCGTGGTGCGCCATCGTGGTTTTCAGGTGTGCTCCATGAATATGGAAGCCGCGACCGATGCGCAGAATATAAATATTGAATTGACCGTTGCCAGTCCCCGGTCGGTCGACTTACTGTTTAGTCAGTTAAGTAAACTGGTAGATGTTGCGCATGTCGCGATCTGCCAGAGCGCTGCCACATCACAACAAATCCGCGCCTGAGCGCAAAAGGAAGAAAAATGACGACGAAAAAAGCTGATTACATTTGGTTCAATGGCGAGATGGTGCGCTGGGAAGACGCGAAGGTTCACGTAATGTCTCATGCGTTGCACTACGGTACGTCGGTATTTGAAGGGATTCGGTGCTATGACTCTCACAAAGGCCCGGTGGTGTTCCGTCATCGTGAACATATGCAGCGCCTGCGCGACTCAGCAAAAATTTACCGTTTTCCGGTTTCCCAGAGTATTGATGAACTGATGGAAGCCTGCCGCGCCGTGATTCGTAAAAATAATCTGACCAGCGCCTATATCCGTCCGTTGGTATTTGTGGGCGATGTCGGTATGGGCGTTAATCCGCCCCCGGGATACACCACTGACGTCATCATTGCCGCGTTCCCGTGGGGGGCATACCTGGGCGCCGAAGCGCTGGATCAGGGGATCGATGCGATGGTTTCTTCCTGGAATCGCGCTGCACCGAACACCATTCCGACCGCCGCCAAAGCGGGCGGGAACTACCTTTCCTCACTGCTGGTGGGTAGCGAAGCGCGCCGCCACGGCTATCAGGAAGGCATTGCTCTGGATGTAAACGGCTATATCTCCGAAGGCGCAGGCGAAAACCTGTTTGAGGTAAAAGATGGCGTGCTGTTTACTCCGCCGTTTACCTCTTCCGCGTTGCCAGGCATTACTCGCGACGCGATCATCAAACTGGCGAAAGAGCTGGGTATTGAAGTGCGCGAGCAGGTGCTGTCCCGTGAATCGCTGTATCTGGCCGACGAAGTGTTTATGTCCGGAACAGCGGCAGAGATTACTCCGGTACGCAGCGTTGATGGTATCCAGGTAGGCGAAGGCCGCTGCGGTCCTGTTACCAAGTGTATTCAACAAGCCTTCTTTGGTCTCTTCACTGGAGAAACCGAGGATAAATGGGGCTGGTTGGATCAGGTAAATTCATAATAAATAAAATTAATATTTTCCCAAAATAATTTGCGTCACAGGAAGGCGGCAACGCAGCGAATCCCCAGGAGCTTACTGTAGTAAGTGACTGGGGTGAGTGAGGCAGCCAACGCGCCTGTGGCGTGAAGTATGAAGGGAAAAGATGGGGAGTAAATAAAGCATGCCTAAATACCGTTCCGCCACCACCACCCATGGCCGTAATATGGCGGGTGCCCGCGCGCTGTGGCGCGCCACCGGAATGACCGACAGTGATTTTGGCAAACCGATTATCGCCGTGGTGAACTCATTCACTCAGTTTGTGCCGGGTCACGTTCATCTGCGCGATCTCGGTAAGCTGGTCGCCGAACAGATTGAAGCTTCCGGCGGTGTGGCGAAAGAGTTCAACACTATTGCCGTGGATGACGGCATCGCGATGGGTCATGGGGGGATGCTTTATTCACTGCCATCGCGCGAGCTGATCGCCGACTCCGTTGAGTACATGGTGAACGCTCACTGCGCCGACGCGATGGTGTGTATCTCCAATTGTGACAAAATCACCCCAGGCATGTTGATGGCTTCGCTGCGCCTGAACATTCCGGTGATCTTTGTCTCCGGCGGACCGATGGAAGCCGGGAAAACCAAGCTTTCAGATAAAATTATCAAGCTGGATCTGGTTGATGCCATGATTCAAGGGGCGGATCCGAAGGTCTCTGACGATCAAAGTAACCAGGTGGAACGCTCCGCGTGCCCAACCTGCGGCTCCTGCTCTGGCATGTTTACCGCTAACTCCATGAATTGCCTGACCGAAGCGCTGGGCCTGTCGCAGCCGGGCAACGGTTCGTTGCTGGCGACTCACACTGACCGGAAGCAGTTGTTCCTCAATGCTGGTAAGCGGATTGTTGAACTGACTAAACGCTATTACGAGCAGGATGATGAAAGCGCACTGCCGCGAAACATTGCCAACAAGGCGGCGTTCGAAAACGCTATGACGCTGGATATTGCGATGGGCGGTTCGACCAATACCGTTCTGCATCTGCTGGCGGCGGCGCAGGAAGCAGAAATCGACTTTACAATGAGCGATATCGATAAGCTTTCCCGCAAAGTCCCGCAGTTGTGCAAAGTGGCGCCGAGCACGCAGAAGTATCATATGGAAGATGTCCACCGCGCGGGGGGCGTCTTAGGCATTCTGGGCGAGCTGGATCGTGCGGGTCTGTTGAACCGTGATGTGAAAAACGTATTAGGCCTGACGCTGCCGCAAACGCTTGAGCGGTATGACGTTATGGTGACGGAAGATGAAGCCGTGAAACAGATGTTCCGCGCCGGGCCTGCGGGCATTCGCACGACTAAAGCGTTTTCGCAGGATTGTCGCTGGGATTCGCTGGATGACGACCGCGCAGAGGGTTGCATCCGCTCGCTGGAGTATGCCTATAGCAAAGACGGTGGTCTGGCGGTGCTGTATGGCAACTTCGCCGAAAACGGCTGCATTGTGAAAACCGCAGGCGTGGATGACAGCATTCTCTCCTTCACCGGCCCGGCAAAAGTGTATGAAAGCCAGGACGACGCGGTAGAGGCGATTCTCGGCGGGAAAGTAGTGGAAGGCGATGTGGTCGTGATCCGCTACGAAGGGCCGAAAGGCGGGCCGGGAATGCAGGAAATGCTCTATCCGACCAGCTTCCTGAAGTCGATGGGGCTGGGCAAAGCCTGCGCGCTCATCACCGATGGGCGTTTCTCCGGCGGTACTTCGGGTCTTTCCATCGGCCACGTCTCGCCGGAAGCGGCCAGCGGCGGCACTATTGCGCTGATTGAAGATGGCGACACCATTGCGATTGATATCCCGAACCGCAGTATTCAGTTGCAGTTGAGCGAGACTGAAATCGCCGCACGCCGCGAGGCGCAGGAGGCTCGCGGTGATAAAGCCTGGACGCCGAAAGATCGTCAGCGTCAGGTTTCGTTTGCCCTGCGTGCCTACGCCAGCCTGGCGACCAGCGCCGATAAAGGCGCGGTGCGCGATAAATCGAAACTGGGAGGTTGATGATGGCGGAATCTCAACCTCTGTCAGCCGCACCGGAAGGGGCGGAGTATCTGCGCGCAGTGCTACGCGCGCCAGTATACGAAGCGGCGCAGGTGACGCCGCTGCAAAAAATGGAAAAGCTCTCGTCACGTCTGGACAACGTTATTCTCGTCAAACGCGAAGACCGGCAGCCGGTACATAGCTTTAAGTTGCGCGGCGCTTACGCGATGATGGCCGGATTGACCGAAGAACAAAAAGCCCACGGCGTGATTACCGCTTCGGCGGGGAACCATGCACAGGGCGTGGCGTTTTCCTCCGCGCGGCTTGGCGTTAACTCTCTGATCGTCATGCCAAAAGCAACGGCAGATATTAAAGTCGATGCGGTACGCGGTTTTGGCGGCGAAGTGCTGTTGCACGGCGCTAATTTTGATGAAGCGAAAGCGAAAGCTATTGAACTGGCGCAGCAGCAGGGTTTTACCTGGGTGCCGCCGTTTGATCACCCAATGGTGATCGCCGGGCAGGGCACGCTGGCGCTGGAGCTGCTTCAGCAGGATTCGCATCTCGATCGTGTCTTTGTGCCGGTTGGCGGCGGCGGCCTGGCGGCGGGCGTAGCGGTACTGATCAAACAATTGATGCCGCAAATCAAAGTTATTGCCGTCGAAGCGGAAGATTCCGCCTGCCTGAAAGCGGCGTTGGAAGCAGGTCATCCAGTGGATCTCCCGCGCGTTGGGTTGTTTGCTGAAGGCGTGGCGGTAAAACGCATCGGCGACGAAACGTTCCGGCTGTGTCAGGAATACCTTGATGATATTGTCACCGTGGATAGCGACGCTATCTGCGCGGCGATGAAAGATCTGTTTGAAGATGTGCGTGCAGTGGCGGAGCCGTCCGGCGCGCTGGCGCTGGCGGGGATGAAAAAATATATCGCCCAGCACAATATTCGCGGCGAACGCCTGGCGCACGTCCTTTCCGGCGCCAACGTCAACTTCCACGGCTTGCGCTATGTGTCTGAACGCTGCGAGCTAGGGGAACAGCGCGAAGCGTTACTGGCAGTGACCATTCCGGAAGAAAAGGGTAGCTTCCTCAAATTCTGCCAGTTGCTTGGCGGGCGTATGGTCACAGAATTTAACTACCGTTTTGCCGACGCGAAAAATGCCTGTATTTTTGTCGGCGTACGCGTCAGTCAGGGTCTGGAGGAGCGAAAAGAGATTATCACCCAACTGTGCGACGGCGGTTATAGCGTAGTGGATCTCTCCGACGATGAAATGGCGAAACTGCATGTGCGCTATATGGTCGGTGGCCGTCCCTCCAAGCCGTTACAGGAGCGTTTGTATAGCTTCGAATTTCCGGAGTCGCCCGGCGCGTTGCTTAAATTCCTGCATACGCTTGGCACGCACTGGAATATTTCGCTATTTCATTACCGTAGCCACGGTACCGATTATGGCCGCGTGCTGGCGGCGTTCGAGTTGGGCGATCATGAGCCGGATTTCGAAACCCGGCTCTATGAACTGGGTTATGAATGTCATGATGAGAGCAATAACCCGGCGTTCCGGTTCTTCCTCGCGGGCTAAGCGAAGCGCCGCCATCTCGCATTAGTGGCCAGGCAGTAAGTTCCAGAACGCATCAATAAGCGGCTCATGCAGCCGCTTTTTTTGTGCGCACACGCCCAGTTCAAACGGCGTTTTCTCATCGCTACGTTCTAAAATCATCACACGATTACGTACCGGCTCCGGACTGTTTTCCAGTACAACCTCCGGAATTAAAGCCACACCGCAGCCCAATGCGACCATTGATACCATCGCCTCATGACCGCCCACCGTGGCGTAAATCGATGGATTACTGATTTTATGCCGACGGAACCACAGTTCAATGCGGCGACGTACCGGCCCCTGATCGGCCATGATAAACGGCACCGTCGCCCAGTCCGGTTTTTCTACCGCGACCTGGCTACGTACCGGGCAGGGCAGCGCCGGGGCGATCAGCACAACAGCCAGATTCTCCAGCATCGAAAACGCCACCGCGCCCGGCAGCGTTTCTGGTTTGCCGGCGATTGCCAGGTCCGCTTCTCCCGTCACTACCTTCTCCATCGCGTCGGCGGCGTCGCCGGTGGTGAGCTTAATTTCGACGGAGGGATGCTCGGCGCGGAAGCGGTCGAGGATCGGCGGCAGGTGGCTGTAGGCGGCGGTCACTGAACAAAAGATATGCAATTCACCGGAGAGCGATGGTCCCTGTTGGTCGAGCGTATGGCGTAGCTGCTGATACTGTAATAACGTTTGCTGGGCGAACACTCGCAGTTCCTCCCCGGCGTCAGTGAGCGTCACGGTGCGGTTATCGCGCACAAACAGCGACTGCCCGAGGTCTTCTTCCAGGCGTTGTATCTGGCGGGAAAGCGTGGAGGGGCTGACGTGCATTGCCCGCGCGCTGCGGCCAAAGTGGCGGCTTTCCGCCAGATGCAGGAACGTTTTTAGATCGCGTAAATCCACAGACAGACCTCCGTTTTTTGACGTTGCATAAACCGCAACATAACGTTGTGAATATATCAATTTCCGCAATAAATTTCCTGTCATATAGTGGGTTCAATCTCGCAAAAGCGAACCGAATAATAAGCACCACAACACAACATCATGAGGTATCACCATGGCTAACTACTTTAATACACTGAACTTGCGCCAGCAGTTGGCGCAACTGGGTAAATGCCGCTTTATGAGTCGCGATGAATTCGCCGATGGCGCAAGTTACCTTCAGGGTAAAAAAGTGGTTATCGTCGGCTGCGGCGCGCAGGGTCTGAACCAGGGCCTGAACATGCGCGACTCCGGCCTGGATATCGCCTACGCCCTGCGTAAAGAAGCCATTGCTGAAAAGCGTGCTTCCTGGCGCAAAGCGACCGAAAACGGCTTTAAAGTGGGAACCTATGAAGAGCTGATCCCGCAGGCGGACCTGGTGGTTAACCTGACGCCGGACAAGCAGCACTCTGACGTGGTACGCTCCGTACAGCCGCTGATGAAAGACGGCGCTGCGCTGGGCTACTCCCACGGATTTAACATCGTGGAAGTGGGCGAGCAGATCCGTAAAGACATTACCGTGGTGATGGTGGCGCCGAAGTGTCCGGGTACCGAAGTACGTGAAGAATACAAGCGTGGCTTCGGCGTACCGACGCTAATCGCCGTTCACCCGGAAAACGATCCGAAAGGCGAAGGCATGGCGATTGCCAAAGCCTGGGCCGCTGCAACTGGCGGTCACCGCGCGGGCGTGCTGGAATCTTCCTTTGTCGCGGAAGTGAAATCCGACCTGATGGGCGAGCAGACCATTCTGTGCGGTATGTTGCAGGCTGGTTCTCTGCTGTGCTTCGACAAGCTGGTGGCAGAAGGCACTGACCCGGCGTATGCGGAAAAACTGATTCAGTTCGGCTGGGAAACCATCACCGAAGCGCTGAAGCAGGGCGGTATCACCCTGATGATGGACCGTCTGTCTAACCCGGCGAAACTGCGCGCTTACGCGCTGTCCGAGCAATTGAAAGAGATCATGGCGCCGCTGTTCCAGAAACATATGGACGACATCATCTCCGGTGAATTCTCTTCCGGTATGATGGCGGACTGGGCTAACGATGATAAGAAACTGCTGACCTGGCGTGAAGAGACCGGCAAAACCGCGTTCGAAACCGCACCGCAGTTTGAAGGTAAAATCGGCGAGCAGGAATACTTCGACAAAGGCGTACTGATGATCGCGATGGTGAAAGCGGGCGTTGAGCTGGCGTTCGAAACCATGGTCGATTCCGGCATTATCGAAGAGTCTGCTTACTACGAATCCCTGCACGAGCTGCCGCTGATCGCGAATACTATCGCCCGTAAGCGCCTGTATGAAATGAACGTCGTGATCTCCGATACCGCAGAATACGGTAACTACCTGTTCTCTTACGCTTGCGTACCGCTGTTGAAACCGTTTATGGCGGAATTGCAACCGGGCGATCTGGGTAACGCTATCCCGGAAGGCGCGGTAGACAACGCACAGCTTCGCGACGTGAACAACGCGATTCGCAGTCATGCTATCGAGAAGGTGGGCCAGAAACTGCGCGGTTATATGACGGATATGAAGCGTATTGCCGTCGCCGGATAATACCCCGTCGTCTTTCAACTTACAGATGCGTTGGCTACGTTCGTACACCCCAGTCACATAGTTATCTATGCTCCTGGGGCTGTACTCACTTGCCGCCTTCCTGCAAGTTGAAATCCTTAGGGGAAGGCTTTGAGATAAAAAACCGGTGCAATTAGACACCGGTCTTTTAATTTCGGTACAGCACCTTAATGATGTGATAGCCGAACTGGGTGTGCAGTGGGCCGGTTGGCTCCAGTACCGGGCAGGAAAAGACCACTTTATCGAATGCCGGAACCATCTGGCCCTGACGAAATTCGCCTAAATGACCGCCTTTTTTACCGGATGGGCAGATAGAATGCTTCTTCGCCAGCTTCTCAAAATCGCCGCCGTTTTTAATTTGCTCCAGAAGATCTAAAGCCAGTTTCTCTTCTTTTACAAGGATATGCAGCGCTGCTGCCGTTTTTGCCATTATTGTGTTCTCACGTCGCAAAGATTGGCCGTCACTTTATCACTCCTTAGGCTGTCAGACATATACTCTTCGCCATTACAGGACAGATGTCCCGCCTGATTTAATGAACCGGGAGATAAGCGGCATTTTTAGCGGGCGTATTGCGGATGTGCGGGACGGCGGTCCTGTCCTTTCTGACAAGGGGCGAGATACCATGAACATAATGAAAAACGCAGAATTTCCAGACGACTGGCTTTTAGGGCTACGCCAGGTCGTACGCGACCCTGTGCTCTATGAATTACTCAAATATTGTCCGCTGGAAATCATGCAGTGCTGGCGATTTGACGACATTTCCCGCGGCGCGCTTATCTGCCGCCAGGGGGAAATATGCCAGCAATTTTCGCTCATCGTGGCCGGCGAAGTGGATGTTTTTTACGAAGCTGAAGATGGACGCCGTTACCGGCAGGCGCGTTATGGCAAAGGCGACATGCTGGGCGAGCTGGAGATATTTGAGTCGCGGCATTACATCTGTTCTGTCGTAGCCGTCGGCAATGTACAGCTACTCAGCCTGCCGCAAGCGCATTTTTGCCGCTGGCTAACGCTGGATAACCATTTTAACCAGCGAATGCTGCGGTTTTTCAGTCAACAGTATTACCAGTTGTCGAAAAAGGCCAGTAGCGACAATTTGTACTCGCTGCATCAGCGCGTATGCCAGGCATTATGGCTGCGTTATCAACAATATGAATCAACCATTATTTTGCTTGATAAGCAGAATCTTGGTCAGGAATTTGCGGCGACGACGCGCAGTATCAACCGGATACTGCACGATCTGAAATCGCTGAACATTATCGATACCGACGGTGAGCGGATCATTTTACTGGCTCCTGAAAAACTCAAACAGGAGGCGGAAATCTGAACCTCTCAGAACAATAAGGAGACGGGAGATGCAACCCCATATTCGGCTTAACACAAGCATGACCTGCGCGAAATATGCGCTTTTGCCCGGCGATCCCGGGCGGGTGGATAGAATCGCCCGTTTTCTTGATAAGGCTAAAATTTTGGGGCAAAACCGGGAATTTCGCGCGGCGTGCGGCTGGTATCGGGGCGTTGAAATAGTCGTGCTTTCCACGGGAATCGGCGGACCATCAACCGCTATCGCCATCGAGGAGTTACGCCAGGTTGGTGTCAACACGCTAATCCGTATCGGTAGTTGCGGCGCGTTGCAGGACTCGCTGGCGTTGGGCGATGTGATCATCGCCCACGGCGCGGTGGCTGACGACGGCGCCAGCAAAACCTATGCGCCCGCCAGTTATCCGGCCTGTGCGGACCCGTATCTTACCGCCACGCTGATACAGCAGGCGAAACAGATGAACATCTCTGCCGTTTGTGGACTGGTACGCAGCCATGACAGCTTTTATACCGATCGCGAAGCTGAACTGGATGCCGAATGGTCGGCCCGGGGGGTTCTCGGCGCGGATATGGAAACCGCCGCGCTGATGGTCGTGGGGGCGTTACGTGGGCTGCGTACAGCGTCGTTACTAAACGTGGTCGTCGCGCATAATGGCTGTCTGGAGAGCAGTATTAACCATTATGTTCAGCAGGAAACCTTGTGCCAGCAAGGTGAAGAGCGCCAGATTTCTCTGGCGCTTCAGGCCATTTATTTCGATAGTTTGCAAGGGGAGCAATGATGGACTTTTTCAGCATTAACAATGTAATGGTCAACATTCCTCTCGGCGAGGGTGGGTATGCGCTGTCGTGGATTGAGGCTATCGGCACCGTCTTTGGCTTATTGTGCATCTGGTGCGCCAGCCGGGAAAAAATCATTAATTACCTGTTTGGCTTGATTAACGTCACTCTGTTTGCCGCCATCTTTTTTCAGATTCAACTATATGCCAGCTTGCTACTTCAGGTGTTTTTCTTTGCGGCGAATATTTACGGCTGGTACGCATGGAGCCGGCAGAATGACGCCCAGGAAGCCGCTCTGAAAGTACGCTGGCTCTCTCGTCAACAAACATGGAGGTTGGGGGGCATATGTATTATCGCCATTCTGCTGATGACGTGGTTTATCGATCCGGTCTTTGCTATGTTGACCCGCGTTATGCTCGCCCTGCTGCAAACGGTAGGTATTCAGGTGGCGATGCCTGAACTCCAGCCGGACGCGTTCCCGTTCTGGGATTCCACCATGCTGGTGTTGTCGATTGCGGCGATGGTGCTGATGACCCGCAAGTACGTGGAAAACTGGCTGCTGTGGGTGATTATTGATGTGATTAGTGTTGTGATCTATGCGGTACAAGGCGTTTATGCGATGTCGCTTGAGTATGTTCTGCTGACGGCGATCGCGCTAATGGGTTCTTACAGTTGGATCAAGAGTGCGCAGCGTAATGGCTATACGCCGCTTGCCGCCAGAGCCTGCTGATTGACCTTTTCCAGGCTGCCAGAAAAGGCAGCCTGGTCTTCTCTGAGCCTCGCTTTCTGCTACAATCCCTCCCCCGTTCGAAGATTGAGCACTATTCCCATGCGTTTAAATCCCGGCCAACAACACGCTGTCGAATTCGTCACCGGACCCTGCCTGGTGCTGGCTGGGGCGGGTTCTGGTAAAACTCGCGTAATTACCAATAAAATCGCCCACCTGATCCGCGGATGCGGCTATCAGGCCCGGCATATTGCGGCGGTGACGTTTACTAATAAAGCGGCGCGCGAAATGAAAGAACGCGTCGGGCAGACGCTCGGTCGTAAGGAAGCGCGCGGTTTGATGATCTCCACCTTTCATACGCTAGGGCTGGATATTATTAAGCGCGAGTACGCTGCGCTGGGGATGAAATCGAACTTTTCATTGTTTGACGATACCGACCAGGTCGCCTTGCTCAAAGAGCTGACCGAAGGCCTGATCGAAGACGACAAGGTTCTGTTACAACAGCTGATCTCCACGATCTCCAACTGGAAAAACGATCTCAAAACGCCTGCGCAGGCAGCGGCGGAGGCAAAAGGTGAACGCGATCGTATTTTTGCCCACAGCTACGGGCTTTATGACGCCCATATGAAGGCATGTAACGTTCTCGATTTTGATGATTTGATTCTGCTGCCGACGCTGCTGCTGCAACGCAATGACGAGGTACGCGAGCGCTGGCAGAATAAAATTCGTTATCTACTGGTGGATGAATATCAGGATACTAATACCAGCCAGTATGAGCTGGTTAAGCTGCTGGTCGGGCAACGTGCGCGCTTTACCGTGGTGGGCGATGACGATCAGTCTATCTACTCCTGGCGTGGGGCGCGCCCACAAAACCTGGTGTTACTGAGCCAGGATTTCCCGGCGTTGCAGGTGATCAAGCTGGAACAAAACTATCGCTCTTCGGGCCGCATTCTGAAAGCGGCGAATATTCTTATCGCCAATAATCCGCACGTCTTTGAAAAACGCCTCTTTTCCGAACTCGGTTACGGCGCGGAACTCAAAGTGTTAAGCGCAAACAATGAAGAGCATGAAGCTGAGCGCGTTACCGGCGAACTGATTGCCCATCACTTTGTGAACAAGACCCAGTACAAGGATTACGCCATTCTGTATCGCGGGAACCATCAGTCGCGGGTATTTGAAAAATTCCTCATGCAGAACCGTATTCCGTACAAAATTTCCGGCGGCACATCGTTCTTCTCCCGTCCTGAGATTAAAGACCTGCTGGCCTACCTGCGGGTGTTGACCAACCCGGATGATGACAGCGCTTTCCTGCGCATCGTGAATACGCCAAAACGCGAAATCGGTTCGGCCACTCTGCAAAAGCTGGGTGAATGGGCAATGACGCGTAATAAAAGCCTGTTTACCGCCAGCTTTGATATGGGGCTTAGCCAGAAGCTGACCGGGCGTGGTTACGATTCATTGACGCGTTTTACCCACTGGCTGGGGGAAATCCAGCGTCTGGCCGAACGCGAGCCTATCGCCGCCGTGCGCGATCTCATCCACGGTATTGATTATGAATCCTGGTTGTACGAAACCTCGCCGAGTCCCAAAGCGGCGGAAATGCGTATGAAAAACGTTAACCAGCTCTTTAGCTGGATGACCGAAATGCTGGAAGGCAACGAACTTGATGAGCCGATGACGCTGACCCAGGTGGTTACACGCTTTACGCTGCGCGATATGATGGAGCGAGGCGAGAGCGAAGAAGAGCTGGATCAGGTACAGTTGATGACGCTTCATGCTTCGAAGGGGCTGGAATTCCCGTATGTGTATATGGTGGGAATGGAAGAAGGATTTTTGCCGCATCAAAGCAGCATTGACGAAGATAATATTGAGGAAGAGCGTCGGCTGGCCTATGTCGGGATCACCCGCGCGCAGAAAGAGCTCACCTTTACATTATGTAAAGAGCGCCGTCAGTATGGGGAACTGGTACGCCCGGAACCCAGTCGCTTCCTGCTGGAACTGCCGCAGGATGATTTAATCTGGGAGCAGGAGCGCAAAGTGGTGAGCGCCGAAGAACGAATGCAAAAAGGGCAAAGTCACCTGGCTAATCTAAAAGCCATGATGGCGGCAAAGCGAGCGAAACCGTAGGCTGGATAAGCGAAGCGCCATCCGGAAATCAGACTACGTTTAGCGAACATCCAGCGGCCAGTGTACATAGCTTTGCCACTGGCTTTCCTGATCAATCAACTCTTTACCCAGCGGGTGATGCGCCAGCCAGCCGTCAGGCAAGGTTAACGTCAGATTTTCATTTAGCGCCTGTAGCGTAATTTCTGGTACCAGATCGTCACGACGGCGACCGGCAAAGAGAATCGCCAGTCGCAGCAAACGGCATAGCTGTTCCGCAACACGGGGTGGTACCGCGTTTTGCTGATGAAGCGAAGAGAGATCGACCGGATTGGTCTGATTCAGTAAGAGGGTAGCGAGCAACTTTTTCTGCGCGGGCGTATAGCCAGGCAGATCCAAATGGCGTACTAAATAGGCGGCATGATAGGGCGCCTGTTTAAAATCAACGCTCAGACCGATCTCATGCAACTGGCAGGCGCTAAGCAACAGTTCACGACTGATAGGCTCAATATGCCATTCATTTTCTACCTGTTTGAGGAAGTTATCCGCCAGCTTCGCTACGCGATTCGCCTGATCGGTATCGACGATAAACCGACGCTGAATGTTTCGCAGCGTGCGGCTGCGGATATCCTGATCCACCGCCAGGTGCAGCATCCCATACACCAGCCCTTCGCGTAACGCGCCGCCTGCCAGCGTCATGCACTGGATGTTCAACTCGGTAAATATCGCGATCAGAATAGCCAGCCCGCTTGGGAAAACCAGCGCGCGTTCCAGCGTCAGGCCTTCGATTTCCAGCTCTTCCAGACGCCCGCACTGTATCGCGCGTTGTTTTAGCTGCTGCAGTTTGGCGAGCGTAATGCGCTCGTCCATCCCCTGCGCCATCATGATTTCCTGCAATGCCTGTACGGTGCCGGAGGCACCCACGCAGACTTTCCAGCCATGAAAACGCAGTTCATCGGCGACCGGACGCAGCACATCGCGCGCGGCCTTCTCCGCATCATCAAAGTTTTCTTGCGCCAGATTACGATCGCTAAAATAGCGTTCAAGCCACGTTACGCAGCCCATCGACAGGCTAAACAGCGACGTGGTTTGTGCGCCAGTGCCGGTAACCAGTTCAGTACTGGCGCCGCCGATATCCACCACCAGCCGCTGATCTGCGCCGCCAGTGGTATGAGCGACACCTTGATAAATCAGCCGCGCCTCTTCTTCGCCGCTGATAACCTGCACCGGACAACCGAGGATGATCTGCGCTTTTGCGATAAATTCACCCGCATTGACGGCGAGACGCAATGTTGCGGTGGCAACCACGCGGATTTGCGGCTGTGGAATATCCTGCAAACGTTCAGCAAACAGGCGCAGGCATTGCCAGCCGCGTTCCATCGCTTCGGCTGAAAGTCGGTTGTCGCTGTTCAGACCAGCGGCCAGACGCACCTTGCGTTTTATTCGGGTCAGCGTCTGGATGCTTCCCGCCACCTCACGTACGACCAGCATATGAAAACTATTGGAACCGAGATCAATGGCTGCATACAACGAGGTAGAATTCATACACTTCATCCTTCAACCTGTATCCGTGTTGGCTGCGTACTCTCCCCCAAATCACTTACTAAAGTAAGCTTATCGGGATTCGTTTTCTTGCCGCCTTGATACAGGCTAAATGATTTTGTGTATGGCATAACTTTTCTTAACCTGAACGACGACGATTACGCGGAGCGCCAGCGCGGCGCGGACCATTGCCAGGGCGCGAACGCGTCAGGCGCAACGGCTTGGGCAGATCGTTCATGAGCGCTTCCGGATTGTATTTGCTGACCGGAATCGAGTGGCCGATATAGCTCTCAATGGCGGGCAAATTCAGCGCATATTCTTCGCAAGCCAGACTGATGGAATGTCCGCTGGCGCCTGCGCGACCGGTACGACCGATACGGTGAACATAGTCTTCACAATCGTCCGGCAGATCGTAGTTAAAGACGTGCGTTACGGCGGGAATATGCAGCCCGCGCGCCGCAACATCGGTCGCCACAAGAATATCCAGATCGCCGCGGGTGAACTCATCCAGAATCCGCAGGCGCTTTTTCTGCGCGACGTCGCCGGTCAACAGACCAACACGATGGCCGTCTGCCGCCAGATGTCCCCAGATATCTTCGCAACGATGCTTGGTGTTGGCGAAAATAATGGCGCGATCTGGCCACTCTTCTTCGATCAGCGTTTGCAGTAAACGCATTTTCTCTTCATTAGAGGGGTAGAAAAGCTCTTCTTTAATGCGGTGGCCGGTCTTTTGCTCCGGTTCAACTTCAACATATTCGGCGTTGTTCATCTGTTCAAACGCCAGTTCGCGAACCCGGTAAGACAGGGTGGCGGAGAACAACATATTCAGACGCTGCGCAGCCGGCGGCATACGACGGAACAGCCAGCGGATATCTTTAATAAAGCCCAAATCGTACATGCGATCGGCTTCATCGAGTACGACGACCTGAATGGCGCCGAGGTTAATGTGATTTTGTTTGGCGTAGTCGATCAGTCGGCCCGTCGTACCGATAAGAATATCAACGCCGCTTTCCAGCACTTTAAGCTGTTTGTCGTAACCATCGCCGCCGTAAGCCAGGCCTAATTTTAAGCCTGTCGCTTGCGCCAACGGTTCCGCGTCGGCGTGAATTTGTACGGCTAATTCACGCGTCGGTGCCATGATCAGCGCGCGCGGCTGGTTCACCTTGCGATCGTCGATCGCGGGATGAGAAAGTAAATAATGAAACGTTGACGTCAGAAACGCCATCGTTTTCCCGGTACCGGTTTGCGCCTGCCCTGCAACGTCACGACCCGCCAGCGTTAGCGGAAGGGCCAGTGCCTGAATGGGCGTACAATTATAAAACCCTTTTTTTTCAAGGGCTTCAACCACCTGTGGGTGCAGGGCGAAGTCGGAAAACTTCTGTTCTGTTAAATGTGTTTTGCTCATAGTGTGGTAGAATATCAGCTTACTATTGCTTTACGAAAGCGTATCCGGTGAAATAAAGTCAACCTTTGTTGGCGAAGTTAACATCAGCACCTCGTTGGTTAATGCTACACCAACACGCCAGGCTTATTCCTGTGGAGTTATATATGAGCGATAAAATTATTCACCTGACTGACGACAGTTTTGACACGGATGTACTCAAAGCGGACGGGGCTATCCTCGTTGATTTCTGGGCAGAGTGGTGCGGACCGTGTAAAATGATCGCTCCGATTCTGGATGAAATCGCTGACGAATATCAGGGCAAATTGACTGTTGCCAAACTGAACATTGACCAGAACCCAGGTACTGCGCCTAAGTATGGCATCCGCGGTATTCCGACTCTGCTGCTGTTTAAAAACGGCGAAGTGGCGGCAACCAAAGTAGGCGCATTGTCTAAAGGTCAGTTGAAAGAGTTTCTCGACGCCAATCTGGCGTAATACCGTTTATACGTCGAATGATAAAGGCGCTGTATGGTCAGGGGTCTGTCATTCGACGAATGATTAAGGTATCAGGCAGTTTCGTGGCGTCCGTTGTCCTTTCGTTATTCTTAAATTGTCAGGATCTCTGGACGCCCGGTCTGAGTCGTGCTAAGTTAGTATTGACTTCGAATTAAACATACCTTATTAAGTTTGAATCTGGTTTTATCCGTCACTTCCCGTTTTTTCTCGCACGAGAAGTGGAAAGATTCCTGGCTCTTCGCTCATTCCGTCTTGTCGTTTCAGTTCTGCGTACTTTCCTGTGACCAGACAGCGAACAGACATGAGTTGATAGCCGTAAACAGGCATGGATGACCCTGCCATACCATTCACAACATTAAGTTCGAGATTTACCCCAAGTTTAAGAACTCACACCATTATGAATCTTACCGAATTAAAGAATACGCCGGTTTCTGAGCTGATCACTCTCGGCGAAAGTATGGGGCTGGAAAACCTGGCCCGTATGCGCAAGCAGGACATTATTTTTGCCATCCTGAAGCAGCACGCAAAGAGTGGCGAAGATATCTTTGGCGACGGTGTGCTGGAGATACTGCAGGATGGATTTGGTTTCCTCCGTTCTGCAGACAGCTCCTACCTCGCCGGTCCTGATGATATCTACGTTTCCCCCAGCCAAATCCGCCGTTTCAACCTCCGCACTGGTGATACCATTTCTGGTAAGATTCGCCCGCCGAAAGAAGGTGAACGCTATTTTGCGCTGTTGAAAGTTAACGAAGTTAACTACGATAAACCGGAAAACGCCCGTAACAAAATCCTCTTTGAGAACTTAACCCCGCTGCACGCAAACTCTCGTCTGCGTATGGAACGTGGTAACGGTTCTACCGAAGACTTAACGGCGCGCGTTCTGGATCTGGCTTCGCCGATTGGCCGCGGCCAGCGTGGTCTGATTGTCGCGCCGCCGAAGGCGGGTAAAACCATGCTGCTGCAGAACATCGCGCAGAGCATTGCGTATAACCATCCAGACTGCGTGCTGATGGTGTTGTTGATCGACGAACGTCCGGAAGAAGTGACCGAGATGCAGCGTCTGGTGAAAGGCGAAGTCGTTGCTTCTACCTTTGACGAACCGGCATCCCGCCACGTTCAGGTTGCCGAAATGGTTATCGAGAAGGCGAAACGTTTGGTTGAACACAAAAAAGACGTTATCATCCTGCTCGACTCCATCACCCGTCTGGCGCGTGCCTACAACACCGTGGTGCCTGCTTCTGGTAAAGTACTGACCGGTGGTGTGGACGCTAACGCCCTGCATCGTCCGAAGCGTTTCTTCGGTGCGGCGCGTAACGTGGAAGAGGGCGGTAGCCTGACTATCATCGCGACGGCGCTGATCGATACCGGTTCCAAGATGGACGAAGTTATCTACGAAGAGTTTAAAGGCACCGGTAACATGGAGCTGCATCTCTCGCGTAAGATCGCTGAAAAACGTGTCTTCCCGGCTATCGACTACAACCGTTCCGGTACGCGTAAAGAAGAGCTGCTTACCACCCAGGAAGAGCTGCAGAAAATGTGGATACTGCGTAAAATCATCCATCCGATGGGTGAAATTGACGCGATGGAATTCCTCATTAACAAACTGGCGATGACCAAAACTAATGACGACTTTTTCGAGATGATGAAGCGCTCATAATCTGGTCTTTACCTGAAAACGCCACGTTTTTACGTGGCGTTTTTGTTTTATATCTGTAATCTTAACGACACATTTACAAAACGATGATAAACCGGGTCGGGGCTTCGCGATCCATTCGTTATCGGTATCGTGTGGTTGATATTTAAACAATTCTGCCTGATTCAGAGCAGGGTTTCCCTTCTGAATAAAGGTCTTCATGGTTATACTTCTGGTATTAATTTTATCTGAGAGCACGCATTGTGAATTTACTGACCGTGAGTACTGATCTCATCAGTATTTTTTTATTCACGACACTGTTCCTGTTTTTTGCGCGTAAGGTCGCAAAAAAAATCGGTTTAGTGGATAAACCCAACTTCCGTAAACGCCACCAGGGGCTGATACCGTTGGTTGGAGGGATTTCGGTTTACGCAGGGATTTGCTTCACATTCGGAATCGTTGATCACTATATTCCTCATGCGTCGCTTTATCTTTCTTGTGCGGGCGTACTGGTTCTTATCGGTGCGCTGGACGACCGTTTTGATATCAGCGTAAAGATCCGTGCGACCATACAGGCTGCGATCGGTATCATTATGATGGTATTCGGTAAACTCTATCTTAGCAGCCTCGGTTATATCTTTGGCTCCTGGGAGATGGTACTCGGTCCCTTCGGTTATTTCCTTACTCTGTTTGCCGTATGGGCGGCGATCAACGCCTTCAATATGGTTGACGGTATTGACGGCCTGCTGGGCGGGCTATCCAGCGTCTCATTTGCGGCGATGGGGCTGATTTTATGGTTTGATGGCCAAACCAGCCTGGCAATATGGTGCTTCGCCATGATCGCCGCAATTCTGCCTTACATTATGCTTAATCTTGGTATTTTGGGGCGGCGTTATAAAGTCTTTATGGGTGATGCCGGTAGTACTCTGATTGGTTTTACCGTTATTTGGATCTTACTGGAAACGACGCAGGGGAAAACTCACCCTATTAGTCCGGTTACCGCGCTATGGATTATCGCTATCCCGCTGATGGATATGGTGGCGATTATGTATCGCCGTCTGCGTAAAGGAATGAGTCCCTTCTCACCCGATCGTCAACACATTCACCACCTTATCATGCGCGCCGGATTTACCTCTCGTCAGGCGTTTGTACTGATTACGCTTGCTGCCGCCATTCTGGCGGGAGTAGGCGTAACGGCAGAATATTCTCATTTTGTTCCTGAGTGGGTTATGTTGGTGCTCTTTTTGCTAGCATTCTTCCTCTATGGCTACTGTATTAAGCGGGCCTGGAAGGTGGCGAGATTTATTAAGCGTGTGAAACGCCGCCTGCGCAGGCACCGTGAGAACCGGCCAAACTTAACTAAGTAAATGAGGATACGATGACACAACCATTACCGGGGGCACGCGCGGTGAGCGCTGAAAATGAACTGGATATTCGCGGGTTGTTTCGTACTTTATGGGCCGGCAAATTCTGGATTATCGGCATTGGCCTGCTATTTGCCCTTATCGCGTTAGCCTATACCTTTTTTGCTCGTCAGGAGTGGAGCGCGACGGCGATCACCGATCGCCCAACCGTAAATATGTTGGGCGGTTATTACTCCCAGCAACAGTTTCTGCGCAATCTGGATATTAAGACCGATCCCGCCTCTTCCGATAAGCCCTCGGTGATGGACGAAGCGTATAAAGAGTTCATCATGCAGCTTGCCTCCTGGGATACGCGTCGCGATTTCTGGTTACAGACGGATTATTATAAGCAGCGAATGGTCGGGAATAGCAAAGCTGATGCGGCGATGCTTGATGAACTGATCAATAACATTCAGTTTACGCCAGGTGATTTTACACGCGCTATCAACGACAACGTGAAGCTGATTGCTGAAACCGCGCCGGACGCCAATAATCTGCTGCGTCAGTATGTCGCGTTCGCCAGTCAGCGGGCGGCGAGCCATCTGAATGATGAATTAAAAGGCGCCTGGGCTGCGCGTACCGTGCAGATGAAAGCGCAGGTCAAACGGCAGGAAGAGGTTGCGAAAGCGATCTATTCACGTCGTGTAAACAGTATTGAGCAGGCGCTCAAAATTGCGGAACAACATAATATTTCTCGTAGCGCGACGGATGTCCCGGCGGATGAATTACCGGACTCAGAGCTTTTTTTACTCGGTCGCCCTATGTTACAGGCGCGTCTTGAAAACCTGCAAGCGGTTGGCCCTGCGTTCGATTTGGACTACTTTCAAAATCGGGCAATGTTGAATACGCTTAATGTGGGGCCGACCCTGGACCCTCGTTTTCAGACCTATCGTTATTTGCGTACGCCGGAAGAACCGGTAAAACGTGATAGCCCACGCCGAGCCTTCCTGATGATCATGTGGGGTATCGTTGGGGCGCTAATCGGTGCGGGCGTTGCCTTAACCCGTCGCCGCACGATTTAGCAACACCTCTGCAGTAGGGGGCTGGGCCCCTGCTGTCTATTCGAAGAGAATCGATGTGAAAGTACTGACTGTATTTGGTACACGACCGGAGGCCATTAAGATGGCGCCTCTGGTCCATGCGCTGGAAAAAGATCCTCATTTCGAGGCCAAAGTATGCGTTACTGCGCAGCATCGGGAGATGCTTGATCAGGTATTAACTCTTTTTTCTATTGTGCCTGATTACGATCTCAATATTATGCAGCCGGGACAGGGGTTGACGGAAATTACCTGCCGAATTCTGGAGGGATTAAAGCCGATCCTGGCAGATTTTAAACCTGATGTGGTGCTGGTTCATGGCGATACCACCACTACGATTGCTACCAGCCTGGCGGCTTTCTATCAACGTATTCCGGTGGGGCACGTAGAAGCTGGGTTGCGAACCGGCGATCTCTATTCCCCGTGGCCGGAAGAGGCAAACCGCACGCTGACCGGACATCTGGCGATGTACCACTTTGCGCCGACCGAAAACTCGCGGCAGAATCTGTTGCGGGAGAATATTCCGGATGGGCGCATTTTTGTCACCGGCAATACCGTTATCGACGCGCTGATCTGGGTACGCGATCGCGTTCTGGCGAGCGATACATTACAGGCTGAACTGGCCGAGCAGTATCCTTTCCTCGACGTGAATAAGAAGATGATTCTGGTGACCGGTCATCGACGTGAAAGCTTTGGTCAGGGCTTTGAGCATATCTGCCATGCGCTGGCGGAAATCGCCGCAGCGAACCAGGATGTGCAAATTGTCTATCCGGTGCATCTCAATCCCAACGTCAGCGAACCTGTCAACCGTATCCTCGGCCATGTTGAAAACGTAGTACTGATTGAGCCGCAGGACTACTTACCTTTTGTCTGGCTGATGAATCACGCCTGGCTCATTCTGACGGATTCCGGCGGTATTCAGGAAGAAGCGCCGTCACTGGGTAAACCGGTATTGGTCATGCGTGAAACCACAGAGCGTCCGGAAGCGATTACCGCCGGTACGGTAAGGCTGGTCGGCACGGACTCCCGGCGCATTGTGGCGGAAGTCATGCGTCTGCTGCACGACGAAAATGAATATCAAACCATGAGCCGCGCCCATAATCCTTATGGCGACGGGCAGTCATGCGCGCGCATTTTACAGGCGTTAAAAAGTTATCGGGTATCGTTATGAGTTTTACGACCATTTCTGTTATTGGGTTGGGGTATATCGGATTACCCACTGCGGCCGCTTTTGCTTCCCGTCAGAAGCAGGTTATCGGCGTGGATATCAACCAACATGCGGTAGACACCATAAATCGCGGTGAAATTCACATCGTGGAGCCGGCGTTGGGCAATGTAGTGAAGATGGCGGTGAAAGGCGGCTTTCTGCGTGCAACGACGACGCCTGTCGAGGCCGATGCATACCTGATTGCAGTGCCGACGCCATTCAAAGGCGATCACGACCCTGACATGGCTTATGTGGAAGCCGCGGCGAAATCCATTGCGCCCGTATTAAAAAAAGGGGCGCTGGTGATTCTGGAATCGACATCGCCGGTTGGCGCAACGGAGCAAATGGCTGGCTGGCTGGCCGGGATGCGTCCGGATCTGACTTTTCCCCAGCAGGCGGGCGAGCAGGCCGACGTTAATGTCGCCTATTGTCCGGAGCGTGTGCTGCCGGGTCAGGTGATGGTGGAACTCATTAAAAATGACCGCGTGATTGGCGGTATGACGCCAGTATGTTCGGCTCGCGCCAGTGCGCTGTACAAAATTTTCCTTGAGGGCGAATGCGTTGTCACCAACTCGCGCACCGCAGAGATGTGCAAGCTGACAGAAAATAGCTTCCGTGATGTGAATATCGCCTTTGCGAATGAATTGTCGCTGATTTGCGCCGATCAGGGGATTAACGTCTGGGAATTGATCCGCCTGGCGAACCGCCATCCGCGCGTCAATATTTTGCAGCCGGGCCCCGGCGTTGGCGGGCACTGCATTGCAGTCGATCCGTGGTTTATTGTGGCGCAAAATCCGCAGCAGGCGAGACTGATTCGCACCGCGCGTGAAGTGAACGACGGCAAACCGCACTGGGTGGTCGACCAGGTAAAAGCCGCGGTCGCAGATTGCCTGGCGGCCACCGATAAACGCGCCAGCGAAGTGAAAATCGCCTGTTTTGGGCTGGCCTTTAAGCCGAATATCGACGATCTGCGCGAAAGCCCGGCGATGGGGATCGCGCAAAGTATCGCCCGCTGGCACAGCGGCGAAACCCTGGTCGTCGAGCCGAATATTCGTCAGTTGCCGAAAAAATTAGATGGAGTTTGCACGCTGGCGAAACTGGACGCGGCGCTGGCCGCCGCCGATGTGCTGGTGATGCTGGTCGATCATGACGAATTTAAAGCGATTCCCGGCGATGCGGTTCATCAACGTTATGTGGTTGATACCAAAGGAGTCTGGCGCTGATGAAACGCATTCTGGTGACCGGCGGCGCAGGCTTTATCGGATCTGCGGTGGTGCGGCATATCATCCATGAAACGGCAGACGCGGTGGTGGTGGTGGATAAACTCACCTATGCGGGCAACCTGATGTCTCTGGCGTCGGTGGCGCAAAGCGACCGTTTCGCCTTTGAGAAGGTGGATATCTGCGATCGGGCATCACTGGAGCGAATTTTCCAGCAGTATCAGCCCAATAGCGTGATGCACCTGGCGGCGGAAAGCCATGTAGACCGTTCCATCGACGGCCCGGCGGCGTTTATTGAAACGAATATCGTAGGTACTTACACCTTGCTGGAGGCCGCTCGCGCTTACTGGTCCGCGCTTGACGCGGACGCTAAAGCGGCGTTCCGCTTCCATCATATCTCCACCGATGAAGTGTATGGCGACCTGCATACTGCAGACGATTTCTTCACCGAAACCACGCCATATGCGCCAAGCAGCCCTTATTCCGCCTCCAAAGCCAGCAGCGACCATCTGGTACGCGCCTGGTTACGTACCTACGGTCTGCCTACGCTTGTCACCAACTGCTCTAATAACTACGGGCCCTACCATTTCCCGGAAAAACTGATCCCGCTGATGATTCTGAATGCGCTGGCGGGTAAACCATTGCCGGTCTATGGCAACGGTCAGCAAATTCGCGACTGGCTGTATGTGGAGGATCATGCCCGTGCGTTGTATCACGTGGTGACGAACGGTGCGGTGGGCGAAACGTATAATATCGGCGGTCATAACGAACGTAAAAATCTGGATGTGGTCAGGTCGATCTGCGCTCTGTTGGAGGAACTGGCCCCGCAAAAACCGCCGGGTGTGGTGAATTATCACGATCTGATTACCTTTGTCGACGATCGGCCCGGTCATGACTTACGTTATGCCATCGACGCGTCGAAAATCGCCCGCGAGCTGGGCTGGACGCCGCAGGAAACCTTCGAAAGCGGGATGCGAAAAACCGTTCAGTGGTATCTCGCCAATGAGGCCTGGTGGAAACCCGTGCAGGATGGCAGTTATCAGGGCGAACGCTTAGGTCTGAAACGCTAAACGGCAGGCTCTTACTCCTGGAGGAGAAACGAATGAAAGGCATCATTCTGGCGGGAGGTTCCGGTACCCGGTTGCATCCCATTACGCGCGGCGTATCAAAGCAGCTTCTGCCCGTCTACGACAAGCCGATGATTTATTATCCGTTATCGGTGCTAATGCTGGCGGGCATTCGTGAGATCCTGATCATCACCACGCCGGAAGATAAACGCGACTTTCAGCGTTTGCTGGGCAACGGTGCAGCGTTCGGTATCGATTTACATTATGCCGAGCAGCCCAGTCCGGACGGGCTGGCACAGGCCTTTATCATTGGCGAAGCGTTCCTCAACGGTGAACCTTCCTGCCTGGTATTAGGCGATAATATCTTTTTTGGTCAGGGCTTTAGTCCCAAACTCCGTCAGGTCGCGGCGCGTACCGAAGGCGCCACGGTATTTGGCTATCAGGTCATGGACCCGGAACGCTTTGGCGTCGTGGAGTTTGACGATGATTTTCGCGCGCTCTCGCTGGAAGAAAAGCCGAAACAGCCTAAATCTAACTGGGCGGTCACCGGCCTCTATTTCTATGACAGCAAGGTCGTCGAGTATGCGAAGCGCGTGAAACCGTCCGGGCGTGGTGAGCTGGAGATCACTTCTATCAACCAGATGTATCTGGAGGAAGGTAAGCTGACCGTTGAACTGCTGGGCCGCGGCTTCGCCTGGCTGGATACTGGCACCCACGACAGCCTGATTGAGGCGAGCACTTTTGTGCAGACGGTGGAAAAGCGCCAGGGCTTCAAAATTGCCTGTCTGGAGGAAATTGCCTGGCGCAACGGCTGGCTGGATGATGATGGTTTGAAACGCGCCGCCAGTCAGCTTGAAAAAACCGGCTATGGCCAATATTTACTGGAGTTGCTCCGTGCCCGTCCGCGCCAGTATTGAACCGTTACTCTGGGAAAATACGTTCTTTGGCGTGAATAGCGGCATTGTGCGTATCGATGCCTCAGCGCCCGAATTAACGCCAGAAGCGCTGCAGGCGTGGCAACGCGTGCAGGTAAAAGTACCGGCTGAAAACATCGCCTGGCTGTCGGCGTTGCAATCGCTGGGATTCTCTTTGGTTGAAGGCGAGGTGGATTTTGCGTTGCCGGTAAAAGGGCATGCCTACCAGCATGGCGCGGAAATTGCACGCCTTACGGACATCCCTGCTTTGCGTCAGTTGGCTGGAGAGGCGTTTACGCAGAGTCGTTTTCGCGCGCCGTGGTATGTGCCCGACGCCAGCGCCCGTTTTTACGCCCAGTGGATTGAGAATGCGGTACGCGGCACGTTTGATCACCAATGCCTGGTGCTTCGCACGGAAACAGGCGCTATCCGCGGTTACGTCTCGCTGCGGGAATTGAATGATACCGACGCGCGCATCGGTCTGTTGGCCGGACGCGGCGCGGGAGCGGAACTTATGCAGGCGGCGATCTGTTGGGCGCAGCGTCGCGGCAAAGCAACATTGCGGGTGGCGACCCAGTTGGGCAACACCGCCGCGCTTAAACGTTACATACAAAGCGGTGCCAACATCGAAAGCACTGCGTACTGGTTATACAGGTGACAACATGATTCCTTTTAATGCGCCGCCGGTGGTGGGAACCGAACTCGAATACATGCAGTCTGCAATGAGCAGCGGCAAACTGTGCGGCGACGGCGGCTTTACGCGTCGTTGCCAGCAGTGGCTGGAGCAACATTTCGGCAGCGCGAAGGTGTTGCTGACGCCTTCCTGTACCGCGTCGCTGGAGATGGCGGCCCTGTTGTTGGATATTCAGCCCGGCGATGAAGTGATCATGCCGAGCTTTACGTTTGTCTCCACCGCTAACGCTTTTGTCCTGCGCGGCGCGAAAATTGTGTTTGTCGATATTCGTCCGGATACGATGAATATTGACGAAATGCTGATTGAGGCGGCGATCACCGATAAGACCCGCGCTATCGTGCCGGTACACTACGCTGGCGTCGCTTGTGAAATGGACGTCATCATGGCGCTGGCGGATAAGTATAATCTGTTCGTTGTCGAGGACGCCGCCCAGGGCGTGATGTCCACGTACAAAGGCCGCGCGTTAGGGACGATCGGTCATATCGGCTGTTTTAGTTTCCATGAAACCAAAAATTACACCGCTGGTGGCGAAGGCGGTGCGACGTTGATTAACGATCGGGCGCTGATTGAACGCGCGGAGATCATCCGCGAAAAAGGCACCAACCGCAGTCAGTTCTTCCGTGGTCAGGTGGATAAATACACCTGGCGGGATATCGGCTCCAGTTATTTGATGTCCGATCTGCAGGCTGCCTACCTGTGGGCGCAACTGGAGGCCGCCGATCGTATCAATCAACAGCGTCTGTCGCTGTGGCGGACTTACTACGATGCGTTAACCCCGCTGGCGCGCGCCGGGCGTATCGAGCTGCCTTCTATTCCGGAAAACTGCGGGCATAATGCCCACATGTTTTACATCAAACTGCGGGATATCGCCGATCGCAGCGCGCTAATTAATTTCCTGAAAGAGGCGGAAATCATGGCGGTATTCCATTACATTCCGCTGCATGATTGTCCGGCGGGCGATAAATTCGGCGAGTTTATCGGGGACGATGTCTACACCACAAAAGAGAGCGAACGTTTGCTGCGTCTGCCGCTGTTTTATAATCTTGCGCCCGTCGATCAACGGACGGTGATTGCCACCTTGCTAAATTATTTCTCCTGATATGTCGCTTGCTAAAGCCTCCCTGTGGACGGCGGTCAGTACGCTGGTAAAAATTGGCGCCGGACTGCTGGTGGTGAAACTGCTGGCCGTCTCTTTTGGCCCGGCGGGTGTCGGACAAGCGGGTAACTTCCGCCAGATGATCACCGTGCTGGGCGTATTGGCGGGTGCCGGGATATTTAACGGCGTGACCAAACTCGTCGCACAACATCATGATGACCCGGCGCAGTTACGTACCGTGGTGGGAACCTCCTCCGCGATGGTATTGGGTTTCTCTACGCTACTGGCGCTGGTCTTCCTGCTGGCGGCGGCGCCGATTAGCCAGGGACTGTTCGGTCACACGGACTATCAAGGGCTGGTGCGTCTGGTTGCGCTGGTACAAATGGGGATCGCTTGGGCGAACCTGCTGCTGGCGCTGATGAAGGGCTTTCGGGACGCGTCGGGTAATGCCTTATCGTTAATTGTCGGCAGCTTTTTGGGCGTCGCCGCCTGGTATCTCTGCTACCGTGTTGGCGGCTATGAAGGCGCGTTGCTTGGCCTGGCGCTGGTGCCGGCGCTGGTGGTAGTGCCTGCCGGTATGATATTGATTAAGCGCGGCACCGTCCCGCTACACTATCTCAGGCCCTCCTGGGACAACGGTCTGGTAGGGCAGCTCAGTAAATTTACCCTGATGGCGCTGATTACCTCCGTTACGATGCCGGTCGCCTATGTGATGATGCGAAACCAACTGGCCGCGCACTATAGCTGGAGCGATGTCGGGATCTGGCAGGGCGTAAGCAGCATTTCTGACGCCTATCTGCAATTTATCACCGCCTCTTTTAGTGTTTACCTGTTACCCACGCTTTCACGCCTGACGGAAAAACAGGACATTACGCGTGAGGTGGTAAAAGCGCTGAAATTTGTTTTACCGGCGGTCGCGGCCGCGAGTTTTACCGTCTGGCTACTGCGCGATTTTGCTATCTGGCTGCTTTTTTCCGCTAAATTCACCGCGATGCGCGATCTGTTCGCCTGGCAGTTAGTGGGTGACGTGCTGAAAGTCGGCGCCTATGTTTTCGGTTATCTGGTGATTGCCAAAGCGTCGTTGCGATTTTACATTCTGGCCGAAATTAGCCAGTTCATTCTGTTAACGGCGTTCGCTCACTGGCTGATTCCCGCTCACGGCGCACTGGGTGCGGCACAGGCTTATATGGCCACCTATATTGTCTATTTTTCACTTTGTTGCGGCATATTTTTACTCTGGCGTAGGCGAGCATGACTGTACTGATTCACGTCCTGGGATCGGATATCCCTCACCATAACCACACCGTGCTGCGGTTTTTCAATGATACGCTGGCTGCCACAAGCGAGCACGCGCGCGAATTTATGGTTGCCGGCGAGGATAACGGCTTCACGGAAAGCTGTCCGGCGCTCTCGCTTCGCTTTTATGGTAGTAAGAAAGCGCTGGCTCAGGCGGTCATCGCCAAAGCGAAAGCAAATCGTCGACAGCGATTCTTCTTTCACGGTCAGTTCAACACCAGCCTGTGGCTGGCGCTGTTAAGCGGCGGTATTAAGCCTGCCCAGTTTTACTGGCATATCTGGGGCGCGGATCTCTACGAAGTGTCCAGCGGGCTGAAATTCCGCCTTTTCTACCCGCTTCGTCGTATCGCGCAGGGGCGAGTAGGGGGCGTATTCGCGACGCGCGGCGATCTCAGCTATTTTGCGCGCCAGCACCCGGGCGTACGCGGCGAGTTACTCTATTTCCCGACGCGCATGGACCCTTCCCTGAATTCTATGGCAAAAGAGCGCCAACGTGCGGGGAAATTGACTATTTTGGTAGGTAACTCCGGCGATCGCAGTAACGAGCATATTGCGGCGTTACGGGCGGTGTATCAGCAGTTTGGCGATACGGTAAACGTGGTGGTGCCGATGGGCTATCCGGTCAATAACCAGGCCTATATTGATGAGGTTCGTCAGGCAGGTCTGACGCTATTTAGCGATGAAAATTTGCAAATTCTTAGTGAAAAAATGGAATTTGATGCCTATCTTGCGCTGCTTCGTCAGTGCGACCTCGGTTATTTTATTTTTGCCCGCCAACAGGGGATTGGGACGTTGTGTCTGCTAATTCAGGCCGATATCCCGTGCGTACTGAATCGTGACAACCCTTTCTGGCAGGATATGGCGGAACAGCATCTGCCCGTTCTGTTTACCACCGATGATTTGAATGAGCAGGTGGTGCGCGAGGCGCAGCGTCAGCTCGCATCGGTAGATAAAAGCGGCATCACCTTCTTTAGCCCCAATTACCTGCAACCGTGGCATAATGCGTTGAGAGTCGCCGCAGGAGAAGCCGAATGAGTTTGATGCAATTCAGCGGGCTGCTGGTGGTCTGGCTGCTTTCTACGCTGTTTATCGCCACGCTGACCTGGTTTGAATTCCGCCGCGTGCGTTTTAATTTTAACGTTTTCTTTTCGTTGCTGTTTTTATTGACCTTCTTTTTTGGTTTTCCGCTAACCAGCGTGCTGGTATTTCGTTTCGACGTTGGCGTCGCGCCGCCGGAAATCTTATTGCAGGCTTTATTATCCGCCGCCTGTTTCTACGGCGTGTATTACGTGACCTATAAAACGCGTTTACGCAAACGCGTTGTGGATGTACCACGCAAGCCGCTATTTACCATGAACCGGGTGGAAACCCACCTTACCTGGGTGATCCTGATGGGCATCGCGCTGGTGAGCGTCGGGATTTTCTTTATGCATAACGGCTTTTTGCTGTTCCGGCTGCACTCCTACAGCCAGATCTTTTCCAGCGAAGTTTCCGGCGTGGCGTTAAAACGGTTCTTCTATTTCTTCATTCCGGCAATGCTGGTGGTCTATTTCCTGCGCCAGGACAGCAAAGCGTGGCTGTTCTTTCTGGTGAGCACCGTCGCGTTTGGTCTGTTGACCTACATGATTGTCGGCGGCACGCGCGCCAACATCATTATTGCGTTTGCTATCTTCCTGTTTATCGGAATTATTCGGGGCTGGATCAGCCTGTGGATGCTGGCGGCGGCGGGCATACTGGGGATTGTCGGTATGTTCTGGCTGGCGCTCAAACGCTACGGATTAAATGTGAGCGGTGATGAAGCGTTCTATACGTTTCTTTATCTGACGCGCGATACCTTTTCGCCGTGGGAGAATCTGGCGCTGCTATTGCAAAATTACCATAATATTGATTTTCAGGGGCTGGCCCCTATCGTGCGTGATTTCTACGTCTTTATTCCCACCTGGCTATGGCCGGGACGACCCAGTATCGTGCTGAATTCTGCTAATTACTTTACCTGGGAAGTCCTGAATAACCATTCCGGCCTGGCGATATCGCCAACGCTTATCGGTTCGCTGGTGGTCATGGGCGGGGCGCTGTTTATTCCGCTCGGCGCGATCGTCGTCGGGCTGATTATCAAATGGTTCGACTGGCTGTATGAACTGGGTAACCGGGAGACCAATCGTTATAAGGCGGCGATTCTGCACAGTTTCTGCTTTGGCGCCATCTTTAATATGATTGTGCTGGCGCGAGAAGGGCTGGATTCGTTTGTCTCGCGCGTGGTTTTCTTCCTGGTGGTTTTTGGCACCAGCCTGCTGGTCGCTAAGCTTCTGTTCTGGCTATTTGATAGCGCCGGACTAATTCATAAACGTACAACTTCGCTCCCTCAGGCACAGGTGGAAGGAAAACTATGACCAATAATGCCGCTGCGCCCCTTTACTCGCTGCGTGGCTTACCTCTGATTGGCTGGCGCGACATGTCACATGCGCTGAATTATCTGTTTGCCGATGGTCAACTGAAGCAAGGCACGTTGGTGGCGATCAACGCCGAAAAGCTGCTGACGGCGGAAGATAATCCGGAAGTACGCGCGTTGATAGCAGCGGCGGAATTTAAATATGCCGATGGCATCAGCGTGGTGCGTTCAATACGTAAAAAATTTCCGCAGGCGCAGGTCTCTCGCGTGGCTGGCGCCGACCTTTGGGAAGCGTTAATGGCGCGCGCGGGTAAAGAAGGCACGCCGGTATTTCTTGTCGGCGGCAAGCCTGAGGTGCTGGCGCAGACGGAAGCAAAACTGCGGACGCAGTGGAACGTCAATATTGTGGGTAGCCAGGATGGTTACTTTACGCCGGAGCAGCGTCAGGCGCTATTTGGGCGAATCCATGCCAGCGGCGCGAAAATTGTCACCGTCGCGATGGGATCGCCAAAACAGGAATTGCTAATGCGCGATTGTCGGGAAGTGCATCCCCATGCGCTATATATGGGCGTGGGCGGCACCTATGATGTGTTTACCGGTCACGTCAAACGCGCCCCGAAAATATGGCAGAACCTGGGGCTGGAGTGGTTGTATCGTCTGCTTTCCCAACCGAGTCGTATTACCCGCCAGATGCGTCTGCTGCGCTACCTTCGCTGGCACTATACTGGCGATCTCTAATTCCCCCTTCTGATGACTTGAGCAGCGGATTGTGCTTATGGCGCTGCTTATTCATAACATAATCGATGCTTTCTTACACAATAAGTGCATTTTTTTAATGCTTCATTTGCCATTTGTCCAAATTTAAGAAAATATTCGCAACAATCGATGTACCCATAACAATAACCGGTACTACCGGAACCGTTGCAAACACGACATGAGGATTTATGGCAGAGAAAAAACCGGAGCTACAGCGTGGGCTGGAAGCTCGTCATATTGAATTGATTGCCCTCGGGGGCACCATCGGCGTCGGACTCTTTATGGGCGCTGCCAGTACGCTGAAATGGGCGGGCCCGTCAGTGCTGCTGGCGTATATCATCGCCGGATTGTTCGTCTTTTTCATCATGCGTTCAATGGGGGAGATGCTCTTTCTGGAACCTGTTACCGGCTCCTTTGCCGTGTACGCCCACCGGTATATGAGTCCCTTTTTTGGCTATCTTACCGCCTGGTCATACTGGTTTATGTGGATGGCGGTCGGGATCTCGGAAATTACCGCCATTGGGGTCTACGTCCAGTTCTGGTTTCCGGAGATGGCGCAGTGGATACCGGCGCTGATTGCTGTAGGACTGGTCGCGTTGGCGAATCTGGCTGCGGTGCGCCTGTATGGTGAAATCGAGTTCTGGTTTGCGATGATCAAAGTCACCACTATTATTGTGATGATCATCATCGGCCTGGGGGTGATTTTCTTCGGTTTTGGTAACGGCGGCCAGGCGATTGGCTTTGGTAATCTGACTGAGCATGGCGGCTTTTTTGCCGGCGGCTGGAAAGGCTTTCTGACCGCATTATGTATCGTGGTGGCCTCTTATCAGGGGGTTGAGCTGATCGGTATTACCGCCGGTGAAGCGAAGAATCCGCAGGTGACGTTGCGTAGCGCGGTGGGTAAGGTGCTATGGCGTATCCTGATTTTTTATGTGGGTGCGATTTTCGTTATCGTCACTATTTTCCCGTGGAATGAGATTGGCAGCAACGGCAGCCCCTTTGTGCTCACCTTCGCGAAAATCGGCATCACCGCCGCGGCAGGCATTATCAACTTTGTCGTGTTGACGGCGGCGCTCTCCGGCTGTAACAGCGGAATGTATAGCTGTGGGCGTATGCTTTACGCGCTGGCGAAAAACCGTCAACTGCCGGCGGCAGTCGCGAAAGTCTCTCGCCACGGCGTGCCGGTCGCGGGTGTGGCGCTCTCTATTTTGATTTTGCTGGTAGGTTCCTGCCTGAACTACATCATCCCCAATCCGCAGCGCGTCTTTGTTTACGTTTATAGCGCCAGCGTACTGCCGGGGATGGTGCCGTGGTTTGTCATTCTGATTAGCCAGTTGCGCTTTCGTCGGGCGCATAAAGAAGCGATTGCGGATCATCCTTTTCGTTCCATTATGTTCCCGTGGGCGAACTATTTGACGATGGCGTTTCTGGTTTGCGTTTTAATCGGCATGTACTTTAATGAAGATACGCGCATGTCGCTGTTTGTCGGCGTCATCTTCCTGCTGGCCGTGACGCTGATCTATAAAGTTTTCGGCCTGAATCGTCACGGAACCGCCCACAAGGTGGGGGAATAAGCGCCAAAATGCGCAAAGCATAACCAAACGCGCATTTTATTTAAAAAGGCACTGGACAGCGGGGTGTGAAGTCCGTATTATCCACCCCCGCAACGGCGCTAAGCGCCCGTAGCTCAGCTGGATAGAGCGCTGCCCTCCGGAGGCAGAGGTCTCAGGTTCGAATCCTGTCGGGCGTACCATTTATTTAGGTGCTTGAGCTGCGGTGGTTTAATACCGCGTAAAAAGTTTCAGTGGTGGCTATAGCTCAGTTGGTAGAGCCCTGGATTGTGATTCCAGTTGTCGTGGGTTCGAATCCCATTAGCCACCCCATTAATATAGAGTTGTGAAACGCGAAGGTGGCGGAATTGGTAGACGCGCTAGCTTCAGGTGTTAGTGTCCTTACGGACGTGGGGGTTCAAGTCCCCCCCCTCGCACCACGACTCAATGAATTGAACTAAAAATTCAAAAAAGCAGTATATCGGCGAGTAGCGCAGCTTGGTAGCGCAACTGGTTTGGGACCAGTGGGTCGGAGGTTCGAATCCTCTCTCGCCGACCAATTTTGAACCCCGCTTCGGCGGGGTTTTTTGTTTTCTGTTCCTTTTCAACCTTTTATCCCGCACGAGTTATCATTGTGGTTTATTGGCGATATCCTTGTCTTCATTTGTCGCTGTTCGGTGACGAATAATCTATTGATTAATAATCACTTTATAAAAAGCATCCTGTTCTGTCTCCATCGGGCGACATGCTAAAGCCTCGCCAGCGGCGGGAAGATGACAATCGCGTGAATTCTCTACGTTTTTTAACACCAGCGCCTGTTTTTTAGCGGTGCAAAGATGGCACGTTATGTGCAATAATATACGGGTAGATGCTCATTCCATCTCTTATGCTCGCCTTTTGGCCTCATAAACTCAGGAATGATGCAGAGCCGTTTACGGTGCTTATCGTCCACTGACAGATGTCGCTTATGCCTCATCAAACACCCTGGACACAACGTTGAGTGAAGCACCCCTTTATGTTGTCATACAGACCTGTTTTGACGCCTGCCCCTAACCGGCAGGCGTTTTTTTATTTATGGCTAAAAGAGATTTTTGCCGGGAGGCAGTGCGGGCCCGGTAAGCAAAAACGCCACCGGGCAGCAGACGATTACTGCGGGGAATTGTTCTGTAGCGTTAGCATCAGGCCGTCGCGCCGCATGGTGGCGGCTTCTTCCGGTTGATGCAGTCGATCGAGCGCATCGGCAAGCCAGGCATAATCATACGCGTCCGGGCGTTGTTTCAGCGCGGCGCGGAAAGCCAGGGTTGCCTCCTGCCATTCACCGTGTTTCATCAGCGACTGGCCGAGCGTGCTCCATAACAGCGGGCGATCGCCTACCGTCTTGATTTGCTGGCGCAGTACTTTCTCCAGTTGTTCCGGATTATTGGTTCTGAGGCGAGGAATTGGCAGCACCAGCCGATCGTCATACTGGCGTTTCAGACCGTCGATGATAATCTGCTGCGCCATATCATGATCGTCACATTCGATCAGATGCTCGGCCATCGCGACCTGAAGCGCCACTTGATGGCGGGTTTTACGGCTTTGGTTTTTCCACCAGGTGCGTAATCCCTCGCTGCCTTGCTCGGCGCGCGCCTGATCCATCAGTCCTATCCACGCCTGTTGTTCGAGCATGGCGCGATGCGCTTCATCGCCGACGTGCGCTTTTGCCATGGATGGGATGATATCCAGTAAAGAACTCCATGCGCCGGTGCGAATATAGGCCTGCTCCGCCAGACGCAGGACTTCCGGGTGACGCGGCGTGACCTCCAGCAGTTTGTCCACGCCGTGACGCGCCGCATGATTTTCATTGCGCGCTAGCTGTAAGCGCACGCGCGTGATCTCGACCGGGATGGTGTCGTTCCCCGCCAGCTCTGCCGCACGTTCAAGGTGCTGATTGGCGCGCGCTTCATCGCCGCGCTGCTGCGCCGCTTCTGCCGCCAGCAGATAATTCACCACCGGCTGTTCAGCATGATCGGCATTTTTTGACATCAGCTTTTCAACCTGCTGATAGTCGCCCTCCGCCAGCTTCAGCAGCGCCTGTTCGGTCTGTTTGCGGGCGCGACGGCGTTTACGTCCGGCAAACCAACCGCGGGTGTGCGCGCCGGTACGAAACAGACGGCGTAGCAACCACTCAATGGCGAATAGCACCACCATAGTGACGATGAGAATGATCGCCAGTCCGGTTACGCTGGTTTCAATGTTGTAGTTATCGGTCTGGATTAACACATAGCCCTGGTGACCGGCTATCATCGGGCCGACCACGATACCCGCGAGCAACAACACAAAGAGCAATAATACTTTTAGCATCATTATTCTCCTTGCGGCGCGGTTGCCGGAGCGTCTGTCTGCGTGGCGGGCGCTTCCGTAGAGGCTGTCGGTTGCGCCAGCAGATTACGCACGCGGGTTTGCATCAGTTTTTCAAGAATCGCCTGGCTTTCCAGGGTTTCCGGCAGATCCATCGTGATATTTTGCTGGCTTAATTTATCGACTTCCTCCAGGAAGGCTTTTGTCGCGGCGTCGTCAGTATCGTAATAAGCGCGAACCCAGGTCGAAACGTTATCCAGCGCCTGGCGGTATGTTTCTTCCTGATGGCGTGGGACGGCCTGTGCGGCGACTAACAGGCGGGAGCGAATATTTTCGCGTAAATAGACGTCCTGGTTCGGCGCCAGCAGCGGTACGGCGGTATCATCGCGGCGGCGAATGGTAATAAAGCTGTCCATAAAGTTCTGCCAGCTTTTTTGCAGGTTAACGCGCCATTCGCTTAGCGAACTGGACAGCTCGCTGCTATCTGAATCCATCGGCGAGTCATCGCTATCGTTATCCGCCAGACGCAGGTTATCGATTTGGTTAGAAAGCTGATTGAGTTTGAGAATAATGCCGTCGTAGTCGATCTGCGCAACGGATGACAAGCTGGCGATATCGTCAGTAATCGCACGTCGTGCGGTAATCAGGCTGGGGTCATTCATGTCTGCCAGACTGGCGTCAGCGCTTTTGAGTAGCGCAGCGGCGGTAGTGACGTCCTGATCGCTCCACAGCTTGCGTCCGGCGAGTTTCACCAGGAAATCAGCCTGCGCCAGCAGCCAGGTTTTAGCGTCGCTGCCGGAAATGGTGGCGACTTTTTGTTGTACTTCATCAAGTTGTTTCGCCAGCGCCGCCTGTTGGCGATTCGCGTCATCTAACTGCGCCGCTTGTTTTTTGATAATCCCTTCCAGCTCTGATTTTTGGCTCTCCTGCGCCTTTTGCAAGGCGGTCAGCTGATTCGCCAGCGCATCGCTGGTTTCCGTTTGCGCGGTTGCCTGCTGTTTTCCCCAGCCATAAAGCCCAATACCTGCCGCCAGGGCAATCGCGATCGCCACCGCGCTTAATACCAGCGCGGCGCCGTTCTTACTTTTTTTCTCGGTATTGACTGGCTGTGGCGTGGTTTCCACGGTCTCCCTGGTCTCATCAACCACGGCGGAGGATTTTTCTTGTTCCGTCATTATGGCATCCCATTATGAGAGTTATTGTAATGCGCGCAACAGCGCATCGTTGTCGGCGTTATCAGCGACCCTAATATCTTGCCAGCCCAGTTCCCGGGCGAGGTGCGCCAGACGCTCACTGACGACCAACAGCCGACAGCGTAGTAACCAGTGCTCACGATACCACTGGGGAATCAGCGACCAGAGCTGTTGCAACATCTCGCCGCTGGTGACAACAAGCGTTGTTATGCCGCGAGCATGCCAGCGCATCGCTTCTTCCGCGCCATCGTAATGTTTCGCACTTCGTTGATAACATTCACAAAAATTGACTTCGGCTCCGCGAGCTGTCAGGGTTTCGCCCAGCAGTTCGCGACCGCCATTGCCACGCAAAATCAGCGCGCGTTTGCCCGCAATATTTTGTAATTCAGGTAATTGTAGCAAGACTTCGCTGATTTCCCGACCCAATGGATAACGAATATCGAATCCGCTAACGGTATGAAGGGCGAGCGCCGTGGTGCGGCCAATCGCGAAATAGCGCGGCGACGCAGGCCAGTTTCGACCATCCCGCTGGATCTGGGCGTGGGCAAAGGCGACGGCGTGCTGTGAAAGGGCAAAAACCAGATCGTTTTCCGTCAGCGTCGCCAGACGGTCGGCCAGGGTGGGCAGCTCCCGACCGGCGACAAATTCAATCAGCGGAAAACTCCAGGCCACCTGCCCCAGTGCGCGCAGACGGCTCACTAACGCTTCCCCTGCGGGAGAGGGGCGGGTGACCAGAATACTCATGCGGGCGCCTCGCCGTTATAAACTTCCGTCAGAATCGCGCGTGCGCCGTTTTCCAGCAGTTCCTCCGCAAGCGAGATGCCCATTTGCTCCGCCTGCTCGGGTGAACCACGACGTTCGCCGCGGACCATCACCGAACCGTCCGGCGCGCCAACCAGCGCACGTAGCCAAATTTCGCCGTTGATGATTTCCGCATAGCTGCCAATCGGTACCTGACAACCGCCTTCCAGGCGGGTGTTCATGGCGCGTTCCGCCGTTACGCGCAGCGCGGTTTGCGAGTGATTCAACGGTGCGAGCAGCGCCTGTGTTCTCTCGTCGTCAAGACGACACTCAATCCCGACGGCGCCCTGGCCTACGGCAGGCAGCGAAATTTCGGGCGGCAAGGCTGTGCGAATGCGCGACTCCAGACCTAAGCGTTTCAAACCGGCCACGGCCAGGATAATGGCGTCATAGTCGCCGTTGTCCAGCTTGCCGAGGCGTGTGCCGACGTTACCGCGCAATGAACGGATAATGAGGTCCGGACGGCGCTCCGCCAGTTGACACTGACGACGCAAACTGGACGTCCCGACGATACTACCCGCAGGCAGATCGTCCAGACTGTGATATTGATTCGAGACAAAAGCATCGCGTGGATCTTCGCGCTCGCAAATCGTCACCAGGCCGAGACCGTCCGGGAAGGCCACCGGAACGTCTTTCATGGAGTGCACGGCGATATCGGCGCGTTTTTCCAGCAGCGCGATTTCAAGCTCTTTAACAAACAGTCCCTTACCGCCCACTTTCGCCAGGGGAGTATCGAGGATCACGTCGCCGCGTGTGACCATCGGCACCAGTTCTACCGTCAGTCCCGGATGGGTTGCCATCAATGCGTCTTTGACATAATGTGCCTGCCAAAGCGCAAGGGGACTTTGGCGTGTGGCAATTCTTAAAACATTGTCTAACATGCTTGTTACCGTCATTATCAATCATTGACCATCCTAACATCCTTATAGAGAGGATGTTAGTTTTCCGGTCACCGTGAGTGAGAGGATAAGGCGCTGTGTCGTCAATGGCAGTGAATAATGACGAGAAACCGCCAGCCCGTATTTAAGAATTTACACGCAGCGAACGGTGCTACACTTGTATGTAGTGCATCTTTCTTTACGGTCAATGAGCAAGGTGTTAAATTGATCACGTTTTAGACCATTTTTTCGTCGGTATTAGATAAAAATATGCAGACGAGAAAGGGTAACGGTTATTTTTGACATACGGTTTATCCCGAATGGCGACGGCGAAGTACTGACCTGAACCATGACGGGTAGCAACATCAGGCGATACGTCTTGTACCTCTATATTGAGACTCTGAAACAGAGACTGGATGCCATAAATCAACTGCGCGTGGATCGCGCGCTTGCTGCCATGGGGCCCGCTTTTCAGCAGGTTTACAGTCTTCTGCCGACATTATTGCACTATCACCATCCACTGATGCCGGGTTACCTTGATGGTAACGTTCCCAGCGGTATTTGCTTCTACACGCCTGATGAAACCCAACGCCACTATCTGAACGAACTTGAGTTGTACCGCGGTATGTCGCCGCAGGACCCGCCAAAGGGCGAGCTGCCGATTACCGGCGTTTATACTATGGGCAGCACCTCTTCGGTCGGGCAGAGTTGCTCGTCCGACCTGGATATCTGGGTGTGCCATCAGGCCTGGCTCGACGGCGAAGAGCGTCAGTTGTTGCAACGTAAGTGTAGCCTGCTGGAAAGCTGGGCCGCCTCGCTTGGCGTTGAGGTGAGCTTCTTCCTGATCGATGAAAACCGTTTCCGCCATAACGAAAGCGGCAGTCTGGGCGGGGAAGACTGCGGTTCTACGCAGCACATCCTGTTGCTTGATGAGTTTTATCGTACCGCTGTGCGCCTGGCTGGGAAGCGTATTTTGTGGAGTATGGTGCCGTGCGACGAAGAAGAGCATTACGACGACTATGTCATGACGCTCTACGCGCAGGGCGTATTAACGCCAAACGAGTGGCTGGATCTGGGGGGCTTAAGTTCGCTCTCTGCCGAAGAGTACTTTGGCGCCAGCCTGTGGCAGCTATACAAGAGCATTGACTCGCCGTACAAAGCGGTGCTGAAAACGCTGCTGCTGGAAGCCTACTCATGGGAATATCCCAACCCACGACTGCTGGCGAAAGACATTAAACAACGTCTGCATGACGGTGAAATCGTATCGTTTGGACTCGATCCCTACTGCATGATGCTGGAACGGGTCACTGAATACCTGACGGCAATTGAAGATCCGACGCGGCTGGATTTAGTCCGCCGCTGCTTCTACCTGAAAGTGTGCGAGAAATTAAGCCGTGAGCGCGCCTGCGTAGGCTGGCGTCGGGAAGTATTAAGCCAGTTAGTCAGCGAGTGGGGATGGGACGACGCGCGTCTGACCATGCTCGATAATCGCGCAAACTGGAAAATCGATCAGGTGCGCGAAGCCCACAACGAATTGCTCGACGCAATGATGCAGAGCTACCGCAATCTGATTCGCTTTGCGCGGCGCAACAACCTCAGCGTGAGCGCCAGCCCGCAGGATATCGGCGTACTGACGCGTAAGCTGTACGCCGCTTTTGAAGCGTTGCCGGGTAAAGTCACGCTGGTGAACCCGCAGATATCACCGGATCTGTCCGAGCCGAATTTAACCTTTATTCATGTGCCGCCGGGGCGCGCCAACCGTTCAGGCTGGTATCTCTACAACCGCGCGCCGAACATGGATTCCATTATCAGCCATCAGCCGCTGGAATATAACCGTTATCTTAATAAGCTGGTCGCGTGGGCGTGGTTCAATGGCCTGCTGACGTCTCGAACGCATCTGTTTATTAAGGGCAACGGTATTGTCGACCTGCCTAAGCTGCAGGAGATGGTCGCCGATGTTTCGCACCATTTCCCGTTGCGCTTGCCTGCCCCGACGCCGAAAGCGCTCTACAGCCCCTGTGAAATTCGTCATCTGGCGATTATCGTTAACCTCGAATATGACCCGACGGCGGCGTTCCGCAATAAAGTGGTGCATTTTGACTTCCGTAAGCTGGACGTTTTCAGCTTTGGCGAAGAGCAAAACTGTCTGGTAGGCAGCATCGACTTGTTGTATCGCAACTCGTGGAACGAAGTGCGTACTCTGCACTTTAACGGCGAGCAGGCGATGATCGAAGCGCTGAAAACGATTCTGGGGAAAATGCACCAGGATGCCGCGCCGCCGGATAGCGTGGAGGTGTTCTGCTACAGTCAGCATCTTCGCGGCCTGATTCGCACCCGCGTGCAGCAACTGGTCTCCGAATGTATTGAGCTACGCCTTTCCAGCACCCGTCAGGAGACCGGTCGCTTCAAGGCGCTGCGGGTTTCCGGGCAGACGTGGGGACTATTCTTCGAACGCCTGAATGTCTCGGTGCAGAAGCTGGAGAATGCTATCGAATTCTACGGCGCTATTTCGCATAACAAGCTGCACGGGCTGTCGGTACAGGTGGAAACCAACCATGTGAAATTGCCGTCAGTGGTGGATGGCTTCGCCAGCGAAGGGATTATCCAGTTCTTCTTTGAAGAAACGGGCGATGAGAAAGGCTTTAATATTTATATCCTGGACGAAAGTAACCGGGCGGAAGTGTATCACCACTGCGAAGGTAGTAAGGAAGAACTGGTGCGCGACGTCAGTCGCTTCTATTCGTCATCGCATGATCGCTTCACGTATGGCTCCAGCTTTATCAACTTTAACCTGCCGCAGTTCTACCAGATAGTGAAAACCGATGGCCGCGCGCAGGTGATCCCATTCCGTACGCAGCCTATCAACACCGTGCCGCCGGCAAACCAGGATCATGACGCACCGCTATTGCAGCAGTATTTTTTATAGTTAGCGGGCCGGATGGCGACGCTGACGCGTCTTATCCGGCTTACGTTCGGCTCCGGTAGGCCCGGTAAGCGCAGCGCCACCGGGCAATAAAGCACTTAGCGGAAGCTCACCGCCTCGCCCGCCTGCTGTGTCGCCGCCTGCTCCAGCAGATCCCAGAAGGTTTCGCCGCTGCGATCGCAAATCCACTCGTCGCCTTTCAGATCGCAATGATAGCCGCCCTGTTTGGTTGCCAGCCATACCTGATGCAGCGGCTCCTGACGGTTGATAATGATCTTACTGCCGTTCTCAAAGCTGAGGGTCAGCACGCCGCCGTTGATTTCGCAGTCGATATCGCTGTCGCCGTCCCAGTCATCGAGGCGTTCTTCAATGGTTAGCCACAGAGCGTCAGCCAGGCGATGAAATTCACTGTCATTCATTGTCGTTTCCCGTTTTTTCGTGATGGCGGCAGTATAACCTGGAACAAAAGGCGTTGCAGTTTACCGCCAAACTCTTGCTTTTACGCCTTCTCCTGCGATGATAGAAAACAGAAAGCATGAACTTACAGGCAATCCATAATGAAAAACGTGTTTAAGACACTCGCTGTACTTCTGACTCTGTTCAGCCTGACGGGCTGCGGTTTGAAAGGGCCGCTTTATTTCCCGCCAGCCGATAAAAGTGTGCCGCCGCCGACGAAAAAAGTCGATTCACAAACGCAGTCCACGATGCCCGATAAGAACGATCGCGCAACGGGAGATGGCCCGTCCCAGGTCAATTACTGAGGATAGTTTTCTGTCCCCGCGTGAACGGAGTGAATGATGCAATTCTCTAAAATGCATGGCCTTGGCAACGATTTTATGGTCGTCGACGCGGTAACGCAGAATGTCTTTTTTTCGCCGGAGCTGATTCGTCGGCTATCCGACAGACACCTGGGCGTAGGGTTCGATCAGCTGCTGGTGGTTGAGCCGCCCTATGATCCTGAGCTGGACTTTCATTACCGCATCTTCAACGCCGACGGCAGTGAAGTCTCGCAGTGCGGCAATGGCGCGCGCTGTTTCGCGCGATTTGTTCGCCTGAAAGGGCTAACCAATAAACGCGATATTCGGGTCAGTACCGCGAAGGGCCGGATGGTACTGAGCGTCACGGAAGATGAACTGGTGCGGGTGAATATGGGGGAGCCAAACTTTGAACCCGCGCAGGTGCCTTTTCGCGCCAACAAAGCGGAAAAGACGTATATTATGCGAGCGGCGGAACAGACCATACTGTGCGGCGTAGTTTCAATGGGCAATCCGCACTGTGTCATTCAGGTTGATAACGTCGATACGGCGGCCGTTGAAACGCTGGGACCGGTTCTGGAAAGCCATGAGCGTTTTCCTGAACGCGCCAATATCGGTTTTATGCAGGTTGTAAGACGCGAGTATATCCGGCTGCGAGTCTATGAACGCGGCGCAGGGGAGACCCGCGCGTGCGGCAGCGGCGCGTGTGCTGCCGTTGCCGTGGGGATTCAGCAGGGACTGCTGGCTGAAGAGGTACGCGTGGAATTACCGGGCGGTCGGCTGGATATCGCCTGGAAAGGTCCGGGTCATCCGTTATACATGACTGGCCCGGCGGCACATGTCTACGACGGATTTATCCATTTATGAAGCAACCAGAGGAAGAACTACAGGAAACGCTCATGGAACTGGACGATCGAGCGGTCGTCGATTACTTGCGCCACCACCCTGAGTTTTTTATCCGTAATGCCCATGCCGTGGAAGCGATGCGTGTTCCCCATCCCGTGCGGGGAACGGTTTCGCTCGTTGAGTGGCATATGGCCCGCGCGCGTAATCACATCAATGCGCTTGAAGAAAATATGACGCTGCTGATGGAACAGGCTCATGCCAATGAAAGTCTGTTTTATCGACTGCTGCATCTGCAAAGCCGTCTGGTCGCCGCGGATAGTCTGGATGAGATGCTGATGCGATTGCACCGCTGGGCGCGCGATCTGGGGCTTGCCGGCGCGACGCTGCGTCTGTTCCCGGATCGTTGGCGACTTGGCGCGCCGTCGCGCTATACGCATCTGGCGTTAAACCGTCAGGCTTTCGAGCCGCTGCGTATTCAGCGACTGGGACAGTCGCAACATTATCTTGGTCCGCTAAACGGCCCGGAACTGCTGGTAGTTTTGCCAGAGGCGAAAGCGATTGGTTCGGTTGCGATGTCCATGTTGGGCCGTGACGCCGATCTCGGCGTCGTGCTTTTCAGTAGCCGCGACGTTCATCACTATCAGCCAGAACAGGGGACGCAGCTTTTGCAGGAGATCGCGCTGATGCTGCCGGAACTGCTGGAACGCTGGATTGAACGCGTATGACGGATGTCGCGCTTTCTCAGGATGTCTCGCGGTTCCTGCGCTATTTAGGCGTGGAGCGCCAGCTTAGCCCCATTACCCTGCTGAACTACCAGCGTCAGCTTGATGCCATTATCGCTTTAGCCGGAGAAACCGGGCTGAAAAGCTGGCAGCAATGTGACGCTGCGATAGTGCGCAGTTTTGCGGTTCGCAGTCGGCGCAAAGGGCTTGGTCCTGCCAGTCTGGCGCTACGTCTCTCGGCATTGCGGAGCTTTTTTGACTGGTTAGTCAGTCAGGGCGAATTGAAAGCTAACCCGGCGAAGGGCGTCTCCGCACCGAAAGCGCCGCGTCATCTGCCGAAAAATATTGATGTCGACGACGTTAACCGCCTGCTGGACATCGATCTCAACGATCCGCTCGCAGTACGCGACCGGGCGATGCTGGAGGTGATGTACGGCGCGGGGCTGCGTTTATCCGAACTGGTTGGCCTGGATATAAAACACCTCGATCTCGATACCGGCGAAGTGTGGGTAATGGGCAAAGGCAGCAAAGAGCGGCGCCTGCCGATTGGCCGTAACGCGGTGACGTGGATTGAGCACTGGTTGGATCTGCGCGGTCTGTTCGCCAGCGATGAAGAGGCGTTATTCCTGTCGAAACTTGGCAAGCGTATCTCCGCGCGCAATGTCCAAAAACGGTTCGCCGAATGGGGCATAAAGCAGGGGCTAAACAGCCACGTGCATCCGCATAAGCTGCGCCATTCGTTCGCGACCCATATGCTGGAATCGAGCGGCGATCTGCGCGGCGTGCAAGAGCTGCTGGGTCATGCCAACCTTTCCACCACCCAAATTTATACTCATCTTGATTTTCAACACCTTGCTTCGGTGTACGACGCGGCGCATCCGCGCGCTAAACGGGGGAAATAATGCGTTTTTACCGGCCTTTGGGGCGTATTGCCGCGCTCACCTTTGACCTGGATGATACCCTTTATGATAACCGTCCGGTGATTTTGCGTACTGAGCAGGAAGCGCTCGCTTTTATGCAAAATTATCACCCGTTGCTACGTTCGTTTCAAAACGTCGATTTACAGCGGATACGGCAGGCGGTGCGTGAAGTGGAGCCGGAAATTTATCATGACGTTACCCGCTGGCGCCATCGCGCGATAGAGCAGGCCATGCGGGATGCGGGACTATCGGCGCAGGAGGCCATTGCCGGCGCGAATGCGGCGATGATGCATTTTGCCAAATGGCGTAGCCAGATTGAGGTTCCGCAGGCTACCCATGAGACGTTACAGCGGCTTGCGAAAAAATGGCCGCTGGTGGCGATCACTAACGGCAACGCCCAGCCGGAACTGTTTGGCCTCGGTGATTACTTTAAGTTTGTACTGCGCGCTGGTCCGGATGGGCGTTCCAAGCCGTTTAGCGACATGTATTTCCTGGCGGCGGAAAAACTGCATGTGCCGATCGGCGAGATCCTACATGTCGGCGACGATCTGACTACCGATGTGGCTGGCGCTATTCGCTGTGGGATGCAGGCTTGCTGGATTAAGCCGGAAAATGCCGACCTGATGCGGACACTGGACAGCCGTTTACTGCCGCATATTGAAATTTCGCGGTTGGCATCTCTCACCTCGCTGATATAATCACCAGTAGTTCTGTATAAATTCCCAGTCATTCTGGCGGATGGCGCTATGCTTATCCGCCCTACGATAAGTAGGCCCGGTAAGCGAAGCGCCGCCGGGCGTTTTTAGTTTTCATGTTTTTACGCGGCGGTGCCAATGGACGTTTCTTACCTGCTCGACAGCCTTAATGATAAACAGCGCGAAGCGGTGGCCGCGCCACGTAGCAACATGCTGGTGCTGGCGGGCGCGGGAAGCGGGAAAACCCGCGTGCTGGTGCACCGTATCGCCTGGTTACTGAGCGTAGAAAACAACTCGCCATACTCCATCATGGCGGTGACCTTTACCAACAAAGCGGCGGCGGAAATGCGCCATCGTATTGGCCAGTTGATGGGTACAAGCCAGGGCGGAATGTGGGTGGGGACGTTCCACGGTCTGGCGCACCGCCTGCTGCGCGCGCATCATATGGACGCTAATCTGCCGCAGGATTTCCAGATTCTCGACAGCGAAGATCAGATGCGTTTGCTTAAACGCCTGATTAAGGCGATGAATCTTGATGAGAAGCAGTGGCCGCCGCGTCAGGCGATGTGGTACATCAATAGCCAGAAAGACGAAGGGCTGCGCCCGCACCATATCCAAAGCTATGGTAACCCGGTGGAGCAAACCTGGCAGAAGGTGTATCAGGCCTATCAGGAAGCGTGCGATCGCGCTGGTCTGGTGGATTTCGCCGAGCTACTGCTGCGCGCTCATGAACTATGGTTGAACAAGCCGCACATCCTGCAGCACTACCGCGAGCGGTTTACTAACATTCTGGTGGACGAATTTCAGGATACCAACAACATTCAGTACGCCTGGGTTCGTCTGCTGGCGGGTGATACCGGCAAAGTGATGATTGTCGGCGACGATGACCAGTCGATCTACGGCTGGCGCGGGGCGCAGGTAGAGAATATCCAGCGCTTCCTCAATGATTTTCCCGGCGCGCAGACCATTCGTCTGGAGCAGAACTACCGCTCGACCAGCAACATCCTTAGTGCGGCGAACGCTCTGATTGAGAATAACAATGGGCGTTTGGGTAAAAAACTGTGGACTGACGGCGTTGACGGCGAACCAATATCGCTGTACTGCGCTTTCAACGAACTGGATGAAGCGCGTTTTGTGGTTAACCGCATCAAAACCTGGCAGGACAACGGCGGCGCGCTTGCACAATGTGCCATCCTCTATCGCAGTAACGCCCAGTCGCGCGTGCTGGAAGAAGCTTTATTACAGGCCAGTATGCCGTACCGGATTTACGGCGGTATGCGATTCTTCGAACGTCAGGAGATCAAAGATGCGCTCTCTTATCTGCGTTTGATTGCCAATCGCAACGATGATGCTGCGTTTGAACGCGTGGTGAATACCCCGACGCGCGGTATCGGCGACCGCACGCTGGACGTGGTGCGCCAGACCTCGCGCGACCGCCAGCTAACATTGTGGCAGGCGTGTCGTGAGTTGTTGCAGGAGAAGGCATTGGCCGGGCGTGCGGCCAGCGCGCTACAACGCTTTATGGAGCTGATCGACGCCCTGGCGCAGGAGACCGCCGACATGTCGCTGCATGTGCAGACCGACCGGGTGATCAAAGACTCCGGCCTGCGCACAATGTATGAGCAAGAAAAAGGCGAGAAAGGCCAGACGCGCATCGAAAACTTAGAGGAACTGGTAACGGCGACGCGGCAGTTCAGCTACAACGACGAAGATGAAGATTTGATGCCGCTTCAGGCCTTCCTCTCTCACGCGGCGCTGGAGGCGGGCGAGGGGCAAGCGGATACCTGGCAGGATGCGGTACAGCTCATGACGCTGCACTCGGCAAAAGGGCTGGAGTTTCCGCAGGTATTTATCGTCGGGATGGAAGAAGGGATGTTCCCCAGCCAGATGTCGCTGGATGAGGGCGGGCGTCTGGAAGAGGAGCGTCGTCTGGCCTACGTCGGTGTGACCCGTGCCATGCAGAAACTAACGTTAACCTATGCCGAAACGCGTCGTCTGTACGGTAAAGAGGTCTACCATCGCCCGTCGCGTTTTATCGGCGAGTTGCCGGAGGAGTGCGTGGAGGAGGTACGTCTGCGCGCCACCGTCAGTCGTCCGGTGAGCCATCAACGAATGGGAACGCCGCTGGCGGAAAACGACACAGGCTATAAACTCGGCCAACGTGTGCGCCATGCGAAGTTCGGCGAGGGTACTATTGTCAACCTGGAGGGCAGCGGCGAGCATAGCCGGTTGCAGGTGGCTTTTCAGGGGCAAGGGATCAAATGGTTGGTTGCCGCGTATGCGAAACTGGAAACGGTTTGACCGAATCACATATTGCCGGATGACGCGTCTTATCTGGCCTACGCGGTGGTTAACATGTTGATTTGAGTCCGGATAAGGCGAAGCCGCCATCCAGCGATATAGTGATGTTAATATTCTGAAATCATAGATAAATACCCTCTCTCTGCTAACCTTTCTGCATAAGGGGAAATTATTGCTTTTTCGCGTTTCGTTGCGTGTTGACGGCAAATTTTTGCTGGCGTAACATGCGCCCACGATTACGCTAAGAGGACATTCGCCTTGGACACACCCAGTAGATACTGGCTCATTATCCTGTCATCCAGGATCAACTCCTAAGGCTATCCCTTTTTGCTGATAGCCTTAGCGGTTGTCAGCGACCTTTCATTTTTCCCGTCGCGTTGAGTCAGGCTGTTTAATGGTCTGAAACCCAATTTGTTTCTGTGTGCCCATCTGAGCTGTCCGATATTTTTACGCATTGGGAGTCCCGGTCATGCTGAGCGCATTTCAACTGGAAAAAAACCGACTGACCCGGCTGGAAGTCGAGGAGTCACAAACCCTGATTGATGCCGTATGGATCGATTTGGTCGAACCGGACGACGACGAGCGATTGCGCGTACAATCTGAGCTGGGCCAGAGTCTGGCAACGCGTCCTGAACTGGAAGATATCGAAGCATCCGCGCGCTTCTTTGAAGACGAAGACGGACTGCATATCCACTCTTTCTTCTTCTTCGAAGATGCGGAAGATCATGCCGGTAACTCTACGGTGGCATTCACTATTCGCGATGGCCGTCTGTTTACGCTGCGTGAACGCGAGCTGCCCGCCTTCCGTTTGTATCGTATGCGCGCCCGCAGTCAGGCGATGGTCGACGGTAATGCTTATGAATTATTGCTCGATCTGTTCGAAACCAAAATTGAACAACTGGCGGATGAAATCGAAAACATCTACAGCGATCTGGAAAAACTGAGCCGCGTCATTATGGAAGGGCATCAGGGCGATGAATACGACGAAGCGCTCTCCACGCTGGCGGAGCTGGAAGATATCGGCTGGAAGGTACGCCTGTGTCTGATGGATACCCAGCGCGCGCTGAACTTCCTGGTGCGCAAGGCGCGCTTACCGGGCGGACAGTTGGAGCAGGCACGCGAGATTCTACGCGATATCGAATCTCTGCTGCCGCACAATGAATCGCTGTTCCAGAAGGTGAACTTCCTGATGCAGGCGGCGATGGGGTTCATCAACATCGAGCAGAACCGCATCATCAAAATCTTCTCGGTGGTTTCCGTGGTGTTCCTGCCGCCGACGCTGGTCGCTTCCAGCTATGGGATGAACTTCGAGTTTATGCCGGAACTGAAATGGAGCTTCGGCTACCCTGGCGCGATTATCTTTATGATCCTTGCCGGGCTGGCGCCGTATCTCTACTTTAAGCGGAAGAACTGGCTGTAATTCTGGTGCCGGATGGCGGCTACGCCTTATCCGGCCTACAGTTTCAGCGGAACGCAGAGTCATAGCGGTGGTTCAGCACAGCTCCCGCTATGCTTTACGGATAGAAAACTCTCTCTATTTGTTTCTCGGGCGTTAACTGGTACTCATGCTCGCCATCAATAACGGTTACACCAAAAGTAGTATTACTATCGGAATACTCATCAACGATGAATAAATAGTCTTTCACAATACAATCAGCATCATCCTTAATGGTCGGAAAGCAATATAAATCTTCATACGGCCCATCGTGATAATTTTTAGCATTAGTAAAGCCGTTGCCAATATCTATTACATAATAGCGAAACCAGTCCTGATCCAGTAAAGGGTATTTCCTCTTAAATTCTTCCCTGTACGTCAGGTACCACCTGATTTTATCTCTGTCAGTCCACGGCAGATGATCCACAACCAGAAAAACTGTCGAGCCAAAATATGAATAGGTATACAGAATTTTAACCGGCCGCAGGGTCCACAGATTATAGGTCCCGGCCAGCAAGAATAAACACAGCGCTATTTTTTTACATTTATTATTCATCAGTAAGCACCGATTCTGGTGACTGTATTAAAATTTGTGAAAAAAGGTTTAAAGGCAAAATCTTTGTGCCGCTGTAAAAAGAACCATATGCGGAAAAAACGAAATTTGCGATAAAATTTATTCTTGATATCGGCAACATCCAGCCCAAAATGATCCTGCGCAGCGAAATGTAGCGTAGTGCTCCAGCCCATGGCGTACTTCTGAAGATTCGTGAGGGTTATCTTTTGCGCAGCAATATTGTGAACGCAGATCCCCAGTCCATTGATTCTGTCCTCCAGATTATTAAATTTAGCGAGATGTGAACTAAGCAAGTTTGTTTTGATTCCATGCAATATTACGGGTAAATATATTTGTCTTATGTTTTTTTAAATTCCCTCTGAATGTAGTCTTTAATTATAAAAAGAGGGCTGTCTTTTATATTCTTCTTTACTCTTTTATGAAAGGCGGAATTTAGTTGCTGGCTATAAAATGCGCTGCCATTTCCATATCTGAAATGTCTGATGAGTTCATCTATTAGTGTTTGATATTCACCATAGAATGAAAACATTTTTTCCAGTTCTTTCATTTCTGTGAATAGAATATCGACACATTCATCGTGAGATATTTCTCTGCCGAGGTTTGTTAAGCTAAACACGCCATCTACCATGTAAGGTCGGGGAAAATCATAATATATAAGGCGATAAGGATCGACTTTTTCTGATATGTCATTCAGGCCGAGCGCCAGAAGCTCTTCTTCTCCCATGTCGCCACATTGTATGTCACCGGCAGAATTATCGTTGAAGCGTGTGACGGGTTCAAAGAGGGTATAAGGGAGATACATTGATGAATTGAATATATGAGTAATTTCCATTTATCTCATTAATAATCAGTAACTTATCTCTTGCTGCGGATGAAGGTTACAAGAAAGGGATGGCAGAAAAGTGGCTTCGCTTCACACATCTTTATGAACTATTAAATCAGGATTGTTACTTCAAGTGGGGTTAAAAAGCAGGCGCTACGACTTATCAGGCCTACGGAATTTGTAGGCCTGATAAGTAAACCGCAATCACAATCCTTTACGCGTTCTGCGCTGGGTATACAGCGCATCCATCACGAAAATCGCCAGCGCTACCCAGATAAACCCGAACGTCACCATCTTATCCGCGCCCGGATGTTCATCATAAAAGGTGACTGCCAGCAGGAACATCAGCGTTGGGCCAATGTACTGGAAGAAGCCTAGCGTAGAGAGGCGCAGACGTGTTGCCGCGCCGGTGAAGCACAGCAGCGGAATGGTGGTGACGACACCGGCGGCAATCAACAGCAGGTTCAATGACAGGGGATTCTGTTCCATATGGCTGGTGGCGCTATCGGCGATGCCAAACAGATAAACCGCTGCGACCGGCAACAGCCATAGCGTCTCAACCAGCATACCGGTCTGCGCTTCAACGGCGATCTTCTTACGAACCAGGCCGTAAAACGCAAAGCTAAACGCCAGCCCCAGCGCGATAATCGGCAGCGAGCCAAATGTCCAAAGCTGCACCAGTACGCCGCACACCGCCAGAATCACCGCCAGCCACTGCATACGTCGGAACCGTTCACCGAGAAAAATCATCCCCAGCAAGATGTTAACCAGCGGATTAATAAAATAACCCAGGCTGGCCTCCAGCATATGGTGATTATTTACCGCCCAAATGAATAATAGCCAGTTACCGCCGACCAGTACGGCGGATAAGGCCAGCAGGAAAATCTTCTTTGGCGTTTTCAGTAGGTTCTTAACCTGTCGCCACTGGCGGCTGACGCTAAGCAGCGCCACCATAAAGAAAAATGACCAAATCACGCGGTGCGTCAGGATCTCATCTGCGGGAACATAATAGATCAGCTTGAAATACGCGGGGGCGATCCCCCAAATAAAATAGGCGGCAAGAGCGAGTAATACGCCCTGCCGTGTTTGTTTTGCATCCATCCGGAAAACTCGTATCTGAAGTGTAACAACAGTTTACCTGCTTTTATCCCACCATATAAGTGGCGGTGGCGCTGGCGATGTACAGCTGATCTTCATTGTGTAATTCCACGCGGGCGACGGCCACTTTATTCCCTGCGCGCAGCAGGCTACTGGTGGCCGTAAAGCGGTTGCCTCTGCCCGGACGCAGGTAATCGACGCGCAGGTCAATCGTTCCCATCCGCGACAGGCGCTGGCGTAATTCATCTTCGCTGATTGTTTCGTGACGAGTTAGCGTGCTGCCGACGCATACCAGTCCAGCGGCGACATCCAGCGCAGAGGCGATCACACCGCCGTGTAAAATGCTTTGCGCCCAGTTGCCGACCATCATCGGCTGGTTGTTAAAGGCCAGTTGGGCGAACGCTTTTTCATAGCGTTCCAGCTCCAGTCCTAACGCCCGATTAAACGGCATGTGGTAGACAAACATTTCACCCACTAATTTCAGAGCTTGTTCAGCGGTAAGTACAGCGGACATAGGTTCCTGACACTCCATTAGTTAATTAAATGTTGATATTATGCTTCTTAATTGTTGTTTTCTACTTTAAGAAGGGATAACTAACGGCTATGTGTGTAAATATGTAAAAATGGTTGGCAGAGAATGATTCAAGCTGAAAATATTTCGTCAGGAGAACACCAAGAATGCGGGCGATTCTGAGTTGGTTGTTGCCAACCACGCTACTGCCACTAGCGGTATATGCACAAGAAGCTACGATAAAAGAGGTTCATGATGCGCCTGCAGTGCGGGGAAGTATCATCGCTAACATGCTACAGGAGCATGATAACCCTTTTACGCTTTACCCTTATGACACGAACTACTTGATCTACACGAACACCAGCGATCTGAACAAAGAGGCCATTCGTACCTACAACTGGTCTGAAAACGCACGTAAAGATGAAGTGAAATTTCAGTTGAGTCTGGCGTTTCCGCTGTGGCGCGGAATACTGGGGCCGAACTCGGTACTGGGCGCTTCCTATACGCAGAAATCCTGGTGGCAGCTTTCCAACAGTAAAGAGTCTTCGCCGTTTCGTGAAACCAACTACGAACCGCAGCTTTTTCTTGGTTTTGCTACGGATTATCGCTTTGCCGGCTGGACGCTGCGCGACGTAGAGATGGGCTACAACCATGACTCTAACGGACGTTCGGACCCCACCTCGCGCAGTTGGAACCGTCTGTATACCCGTCTGATGGCCGAAAACGGCAACTGGCTGGTAGAGGTCAAACCGTGGTACGTGATTGGCAGTACCGACGATAATCCGGACATTACCAAATATATGGGTTATTACCAGCTTAAAATCGGTTATCACCTGGGCGAGGCGGTATTAAGCGCCAAAGGCCAGTACAACTGGAATACAGGATATGGCGGCGCGGAGCTTGGATTAAGCTATCCGGTCACCAAACATGTCCGACTTTATACCCAGGTGTACAGCGGCTATGGCGAATCACTGATCGACTATAATTTTAATCAGACACGTGTCGGCGTCGGCGTGATGCTCAACGATATCTTCTGATCGGATTGTATTTTAAACATTGCAGTTTCTCTCGCAGGCGCTGAAAATAGCGCCTGTTTTGATTTATGGTGAACGGGGTTAATGTGGCGCAGGCGGAAGTGTTGAATCTGGAATCAGGGGCTAAACAGGTTTTGCAGGAAACCTTTGGCTACCAACAGTTTCGCCCGGGCCAGGAAGCGATTATTGATACTGCGCTCTCCGGTCGCGACTGTCTGGTCGTCATGCCCACCGGCGGCGGCAAATCTTTGTGCTATCAAATCCCCGCGTTGTTGCTGGACGGGTTGACCGTTGTCGTTTCGCCGTTGATCTCGTTGATGAAAGACCAGGTCGATCAGCTACTGGCGAACGGTGTGGCGGCGGCGTGTCTGAACTCCACTCAAAGCCGCGAGCAGCAGCTTGAGGTGATGGCGGGGTGCCGTACTGGACAGATTCGTCTGCTGTATATTGCGCCGGAACGCCTGATGCTGGACAACTTTCTTGATCATCTGGCGCACTGGAATCCGGTATTGCTAGCGGTGGATGAAGCGCACTGTATCTCGCAATGGGGACATGATTTCCGTCCGGAATATGCGGCTCTCGGTCAGCTTCGCCAGCGTTTTCCCGCTTTGCCGTTTATGGCGTTGACCGCCACCGCCGACGACACCACGCGCCTGGATATTATTCGTTTGCTTGGGCTTAACGATCCGTTAATCCAGATCAGTAGCTTTGACCGACCAAATATTCGCTACATGCTGATGGAGAAGTTTAAGCCGCTCGATCAGCTAATGCGCTATGTTCAGGAGCAACGCGGCAAATCGGGTATCATCTACTGTAACAGCCGGGCGAAAGTGGAAGATACTGCCGCGCGCTTGCAAAGCCGCGGCATTAGCGCGGCGGCCTATCATGCGGGGCTGGAAAACGCTATTCGCGCCGATGTGCAGGAAAAATTTCAGCGCGACGATCTGCAAATCGTGGTGGCGACCGTCGCTTTTGGAATGGGCATAAACAAACCTAACGTACGTTTCGTCGTGCATTTCGATATCCCGCGCAATATTGAATCCTACTATCAGGAAACGGGCCGCGCCGGGCGCGACGGACTGCCTGCGGAAGCCATGTTATTTTACGATCCGGCTGATATGGCCTGGCTGCGTCGTTGTCTGGAAGAGAAACCAGCCGGACAGCTTCAGGATATTGAACGGCATAAACTGAATGCGATGGGCGCTTTTGCCGAAGCGCAAACCTGCCGTCGCCTGGTATTGCTTAATTACTTTGGCGAAGGCCGACAAGAACCGTGCGGTAACTGCGATATCTGTCTCGATCCGCCCAAACAATATGATGGCTTAAACGATGCCCAGATTGCGCTTTCCACCATTGGTCGGGTTAACCAGCGTTTTGGCATGGGCTACGTCGTCGAGGTGATCCGCGGCGCGAATAACCAACGCATCCGCGATTTCGGTCATGACAAACTCAAGGTTTATGGCATGGGACGAGAAAAGAGCCATGAGCACTGGGTGAGCGTGATTCGCCAGCTCATTCATCTGGGGCTGGTAATGCAAAATATTGCGCAGCATTCCGCATTACAGTTGACGGATGCCGCGCGTCCGGTACTCCGTGGAGACGTTCCGCTCAAGCTTGCGGTGCCGCGCATTGTCGCCCTCAAACCCCGCGTGATGCAGAAATCATTCGGCGGTAATTACGATCGCAAATTGTTCGCTAAGTTGCGCAAGCTGCGTAAAGCTATCGCTGATGAAGAGAATATCCCGCCGTATGTGGTCTTTAACGACGCCACGCTGATAGAGATGGCGGAACAGATGCCGGTTTCCGCCAGCGAGATGTTGAGCGTTAACGGGGTTGGGATGCGAAAACTGGAGCGCTTCGGCAAAGAATTCATGGCGCTCATCCGCGCGCATGTCGATGGTGATGACGAAGAGTAGTCAGCCCGGCAAAAAAGTGCCAGGATGGTGACTCACTGAACTATTTTCCCGCGAGTCATTTTTATGATGATGCTATTTTTCACCGTGGCAATGGTGCACATCGTTGCGCTAATGAGCCCCGGCCCCGACTTTTTCTTCGTGTCTCAAACTGCCGTCAGCCGTTCGCGTAAAGAAGCGATGATGGGCGTACTGGGCATTACCTGCGGCGTGATGGTATGGGCGGGCGTGGCGCTGCTTGGCCTGCATCTTATCATCGAAAAAATGGCCTGGTTGCATACGATCATTATGGTAGGCGGCGGCCTGTACCTGTGCTGGATGGGCTATCAGATGCTGCGCGGCGCGTTGAAAAAACAAGATGCGGCGGTGCCTTCTCCGCACGTTGAACTGGCGCAGAGCGGGCGCAGCTTTCTCAAAGGGCTGTTGACCAATCTGTCAAATCCGAAAGCGATTATCTATTTTGGTTCCGTTTTTTCACTGTTCGTCGGCGATAACGTCGGCGCTGCGGCGCGCTGGGGTATTTTCGCGTTAATCACCCTGGAAACGCTGGCCTGGTTTACTGTGGTCGCCAGCCTGTTCGCGCTGCCGAAAATGCGCCGCGGCTATCAGCGTCTGGCGAAATGGATTGATGGCTTTGCCGGCGCTCTGTTTGCGGGCTTTGGCATTCACCTGATTATTTCGCGTTAATTTACCTCCGGGCCGGATAAACGTCATCCGGCACTACTATCATGCATGTCTTGCCGACGCCAGGAGCGCGCCTACCAGCATAAATAACGAACCAAACGCTTTATTCAGCGCCTTCATCTGTTTTGGTCCTTTAATCCAGGCGGCAATGCGTTGCGCCAGCGTGGCGTAACCGGTCATCACAATCATATCAACCACAATCGTGGTGACGCCGAGAATGAGGTACTGCGCCAGTTGCGGTTGCTGCGGCATGATGAATTGCGGAAACAGGGCGGCAAGAAAGACAATGCTTTTGGGATTGGTTAGATTGACAAATATCGCGCGTTTGAACAATCGGCCCCGCGATTGCGTCTGGGCGAGGGTATGCAGATCGATAGCGCCTGCGGCGCGCCACTGCTGGATACCCAGCCAGATAAGATAAGCCGCGCCAGCCCATTTCAGGATTTCAAAAGCGATGAGCGAGCGCGAAAAGAGCGTACCCAGTCCGACGCCCACCAGTACGATATGTATACCCAGCCCGGTCTGGAGTCCGGCGATAGAAGCCGCTGTGCCACGATATCCATGGTTGATAGACGTCGTCATGGTATTGATGGCACCAGAACCCGGAGAAAGACTCAACAGAGTTGAGGTCAGCAGATAGGCGAACCACCATTCAAAGGTCATGTGAAACTCCCTGGTTGTCTGTTTTTGTGCCACAATACGCTACTGCCGCTGTGTTGTGTCAGACACGACGCAAAAAACGATTTTACCTGGTAAATGAGGCCGGATACCCGATGTTTCAGCAGCAAAAGGACTGGGAAACAAGAGAAAATGCGTTCGCTGCTTTTGCTATGGGGCCGTTGACTGATTTCTGGCGTCAGCGGGAAGAGGCGGAGTTTATCGGCGTGGGCAACATTCCGGTACGTTTTGTCCGTTTTCGGACCGATTCCAACGATCGGACGATCATCATTTGTCCTGGCCGCATTGAGAGTTACGTAAAATACGCTGAACTGGCGTACGATCTCTTTCATCTCGGTTTTGATATCTTCATCATCGACCACCGTGGGCAAGGGCGCTCCGGGCGAATGTTATCGGACCCGCATCGGGGCCATGTTGATCATTTTAACGATTATGTTGAGGACTTAGCGGCGTTCTGGCAACAGGAAATTGAGCCGGGGCCGTGGCGTAAGCGTTATATTCTTGCGCACTCAATGGGGGGTGCGATAGCCACCTTGTTCCTGCAACGCCATCGTGTGCGGTGCGACGCTATTGCGCTCACCGCGCCGATGTTTGGTATTGTGATACGCTTGCCTTCCTTCATGGTGCGCCATATTCTCGACTGGGCCGAAGGGCACCAGCGCATCCGTGAAGATTACGCCATTGGTACCGGTCAGTGGCGGGCGTTACCGTTTGGGATGAATGCGCTGACCCACAGCCGCCAGCGTTATCAGCGCAACTTACGATTTTATGCCGACGAGCCGCAACTGCGCGTCGGCGGCCCCACCTGGCATTGGGTGCGCGAAGGCATTCTGGCGGGTGAGCAGGTACTGGCGGGGGCGAGCGATGACGCGACGCCTACGCTACTGATTCAGGCGGAAGAAGAGCGGGTAGTGGATAACCGTACCCACGATCGTTTTTGTGAAATTCGCGCTGCGGCGGGGCACCCTTGTGAAGGGGGAAAACCGCTGGTTATCAAAGGCGCGTACCATGAGATCCTTTTTGAAAAGGACGCCATGCGCTCAGTCGCGCTTAACGCCATTGTTGGATTTTTCAACAAGCCTAATTTATCCAGCGGAAATCGCTTTGCTTAGAGGTTAAATTTTATTATGTATCAGGTTGTTGCGTCTGATTTAGATGGCACGCTGCTCTCCCCCGACCATACGTTGTCCCCTTATGCCAAAGAGACTCTGAAGCTGTTGACCGCACGCGGTATCCATTTTGTCTTTGCCACTGGTCGTCATCATGTCGATGTAGGGCAAATCCGCGATAATCTTGAAATCAAGTCTTACATGATCACCTCCAACGGTGCGCGAGTGCACGATACCGACGGGAATTTGGTTTTTACGCATAATCTGGATCGCGACATTGCCAGCGACCTGTTCGGGGTGGTGAATGCGAACCCGGACATCGTCACCAACGTTTATCGCGACGACGAATGGTTTATGAACCGTCATCGCCCGGATGAAATGCGTTTTTTCAAAGAGGCGGTATTTAACTACTCGCTGTTTGAGCCTGCGCTGCTGGAGCCGGAGGGCGTCAGCAAAGTGTTTTTCACCAGCGATACCCATGAAAAGTTGTTGCCGCTGGAGCAGGCGATTAACGCGCGCTGGGGTGATCGGGTAAACGTGAGTTTCTCCACGCTGACCTGTCTGGAAGTGATGGCGGGCGGAGTGTCGAAAGGTCATGCGCTGGAAGCGGTCGCTCATGCGATGGGGTACAGCCTGAAAGAGTGTATCGCTTTTGGCGACGGGATGAACGACGCTGAAATGCTCACAATGGCGGGTAAAGGCTGCATCATGGGCAATGCGCACCAGCGTCTGAAAGACCTGTATCCCGAACTTGAGGTGATCGGCATCAACGCTGATAACGCCGTGCCGCATTACCTACGCGAACTCTTCTTACGCTGACGTGATTGTTTGTTAGTTGACCAGTTGTCAACTTCGCTCTCCGCTACAATGGGTGTTCCCTGTTTTAAGAGACATCCATTGTGGCGCTACTTATCATTACCACTATCCTGTGGGCTTTCTCCTTTAGTCTATTTGGCGAGTATCTTGCCGGGCATGTCGATAGCTATTTCGCGGTGCTCATACGCGTTGGGCTGGCGGCGCTCGTTTTTCTGCCGTTTTTGCGTACTCGCGGGCACAACCTAAAAACCATCAGCCTGTATATGCTGGTGGGGGCGATGCAGCTTGGCATCATGTATATGTTGAGCTTCCATGCCTACCTCTACCTGACCGTATCCGAACTGCTGCTGTTTACCGTTCTGACGCCGCTCTATATCACGCTGATTTACGATGTGATGAGTCAGCGTCGTTTACGCTGGGGCTATGCATTTAGCGCGTTGCTGGCGGTGATTGGTGCCGGGATTATTCGCTACGATCGTGTGACCGACCATTTTTGGGTAGGTTTGCTCCTGGTGCAGCTTTCTAATATCAGTTTCGCTATCGGAATGGTGGGGTATAAACGTCTGATGGAGACCCGCCCCATGCCGCAGCACAACGCCTTTGCGTGGTTCTATCTGGGGGCGTTTTTGGTGGCGGCGGTGGCATGGTCGCTGTTGGGGAACGCGCAACAGTTGCCGGAAACCACGCTGCAATGGAGCATTCTGGTGTTTCTCGGCGTGGTGGCGTCCGGCATTGGCTACTTTATGTGGAACTATGGCGCTACCCAGGTGGACGCCGGGACGCTGGGTATTATGAATAATATGCATGTTCCCGCAGGACTGCTGGTTAATCTCGCAATTTGGCATCAGCAGCCCCACTGGCCAAGTTTTATTACAGGCGCGGCTGTGATCCTGGCTTCGCTGTGGGTGCATCGAAAATGGGTCGCTCCGCGCTCCGCACAAACGGCAGATGATCGCAGGCGTGATTCCGCGTCGAGCGAATAAACGCCTCGGTCACCGCCTGGCGCTGGTCGCCGTCGCGCACGGCGGCATACAGACGGCTCCACAGACCATCGCCCAGGGTTTTGGTCACCACCAAACCCTGGCGCTCAACACTTTCCACCACCCAGTGCGGCAGGGCGGCAATCCCCATCCTGGCTGCCACCATCTGAATCAGCAATAGCGTATTATCCACGCTTTTCAGCGGCGGACTGATACCCGCCGGTTGCAGGAAATGTCGCCAGACATCCAGTCGGCTGCGCTGCACCGGGTAAATTAACAGCGTTTCGCTGGCTAAATCTTCCGGCGTAATCTGCGTTTTGCTGGCCAGCGGATGGTCGGGTGCCAGCACCAGTCGGACTTCAAAATCGAACATCGGCGAATAGTGCAGCCCGCTGCGCGGCAAAATATCCGACGTCATCACCAAATCCAGCTCGCCTTGTTGCAAGGCTGGTTGTGGATCAAAAGTGACGCCGGATTTGAAATCCATTTCTACCTGCGGCCAGCTTGCACGGAAGTTTTCCAGCGCCGGGGTCAACCACTGAATACAGCTATGACATTCAATAGCGATGCGCAGACGAGTTTGCTGCGGTTCGTTGCATGCCTGTAGCGCACGGCTGATTTGCGGCAGCACCTGGTTTGCCAGTTGCAGCAGAATCTCCCCCTGCGGCGTAAAGCGCAGCGGCTGGCTTTTACGCACGAACAGGCGGAAGCCAAGGCGTTGTTCCAGATCGCTGAACTGGTGAGACAGAGCGGATTGGGTCTGGTGTAGCACCGCCGCCGCGGCAGCCAGCGATCCACTATTCCGCAATGCCTGGAGTGTTTTCAGGTGTTTAATCTCGATCATGAAAGTCCTTCACTTCGCCATGAACAAATTGCGCTTGAGGAATATACAGTACCTTTACATTATGGATGTGTAAACATCCAGACGTCCAAAACTCGTCATATTTCGACTTGCAGATGCGTTGGCTTCCTTGCTTACCCCAGTCACTTACTTCAGTAAGCTCCTGGGGATGCGCTGTGTCGCCGCCTTCCTGCAAGCCGAACTATTTAGAGTTTTACTTTCAGATTCAATAAAATAAGAGAGGAAGTAAAATGACAATATTGACTCACACCCTCGGTTTTCCTCGCGTTGGCCTGCGTCGCGAGCTGAAAAAAGCGCAAGAGAGCTACTGGGCGGGGAACGCTACCCGTGAAGAACTGCTGGCGGTTGGGCGCGAACTGCGCGCGCGTCACTGGGAGCAGCAGAAACAAGCGGGTATTGATCTGCTGCCGGTAGGCGACTTTGCCTGGTACGACCATGTTCTGACCACCAGCCTGCTGTTAGGCAATGTGCCGGCTCGTCATCAGAACAACGACGGTTCCGTGGACATTGACACTCTATTCCGCATTGGCCGCGGTCGCGCGCCGACTGGCGAACCGGCGGCGGCAGCGGAAATGACCAAATGGTTTAATACTAACTATCACTACATGGTGCCGGAATTCAGCAAAGGCCAGCAGTTCAGACTCACCTGGACACAATTGCTGGAGGAAGTGGATGAAGCGCTGGCGCTGGGTCATAAGATCAAACCCGTATTGCTGGGGCCTGTCACGTATCTATGGCTGGGCAAAGTGAAAGGCGAGCCGTTTGACCGCCTGACGTTGCTGAAAGACATTTTGCCGGTGTATCAGCAAGTGCTGGCTGAGCTGGCAAAGCGTGGTATCGAGTGGGTACAAATTGACGAACCAGCGCTGGTACTGGAACTGCCGCAGGCGTGGCTGGATGCCTTCAAACTGGCTTACGACGCGCTCGCCGGCCAGGTGAAGCTGTTGCTGACAACCTATTTTGAAGGCGTGACGCCAAACCTTAATACTATTATCGCGCTGCCGGTACAGGGGCTACATGTTGACCTCATTCATGGCAAAGATGATGTATCGGAACTGCATCAACGTCTGCCGGCCGACTGGCTGCTCTCTGCGGGCTTGATTAACGGGCGTAATGTCTGGCGCGCCGATTTGACCGAGAAACACGCGCAGATTAACGACATTGTGGGCAAACGCGCGCTGTGGGTAGCATCCTCCTGCTCTTTGCTGCACAGTCCGATCGATCTCAGCGTCGAAACGCGTCTGGATGCGGAAGTAAAAAGCTGGTTTGCCTTTGCGCTGCAAAAATGCGGTGAACTGGCGTTGCTGCGTGATGCGCTGAACAGCGGTGACACATCGGCGATTACCGAGTGGAGCGCGCCGATTCAGGCTCGTCGCCACTCAACCCGCGTCCATAATGCCGGGGTAGAAAAACGCCTGGCGGCGATCACCGCGCAGGATAGCCAGCGTGAGAATCCTTATGAGGTGCGTGCTGAAGCGCAACGCGCCCGTTTTAAGCTTCCCGCCTGGCCGACGACGACTATCGGTTCGTTCCCGCAAACCACGGAGATTCGCGGTCTGCGCCTGGACTTCAAAAAGGGCAACCTCGACGCGAATAACTACCGCACCGGCATCGCTGAACATATCAAGCAGGCGATCATTGAGCAGGAACGTTTAGGGCTGGACGTGCTGGTACACGGCGAAGCCGAGCGTAACGACATGGTGGAATATTTTGGCGAGCACCTGGACGGCTTCGTCTTTACCCAGAATGGTTGGGTGCAAAGCTATGGTTCCCGCTGCGTGAAGCCGCCGGTGGTAATCGGCGATATCAGTCGTCCGGCGCCGATTACCGTGGAGTGGGCAAAATATGCCCAGTCGCTGACCGACAAGCCGGTAAAAGGGATGCTGACCGGCCCGGTGACTATTCTTTGCTGGTCGTTTCCCCGCGAAGACGTGACCCGCGAAACGATTGCGAAACAGATTGCGCTGGCGCTGCGTGATGAAGTAGCGGATCTGGAGGCTGCGGGGATCGGGATTATTCAGATCGACGAGCCGGCGCTACGCGAAGGTTTACCATTGCGTCGCAGCGACTGGGACGCCTATCTGGAATGGGGCGTAGAAGCCTTTCGCATCAACGCGGCGGTAGCGAAAGACGACACCCAGATTCACACCCATATGTGCTACTGCGAGTTTAATGACATCATGGACTCCATTGCGGCGCTGGATGCGGACGTGATCACCATCGAAACCTCGCGTTCCGATATGGAGTTGCTGGAGTCGTTTGAAGCGTTCGATTATCCGAACGAAATCGGGCCGGGCGTGTATGATATTCATTCGCCGAACGTGCCGAGCGTCGAGTGGATCGAAGCCTTGCTGAAGAAAGCGGCACAGCGTATTCCGGCACAACGCCTGTGGGTGAATCCGGACTGCGGTCTGAAAACTCGCGGTTGGCCGGAAACCCGCGCGGCGTTAGCGAACATGGTCAAAGCGGCACACAATCTGCGTCAGGCGAAATAATCCAGCCTGGCCGCTGCGTTTATCCGGCATCAAGGCGGCGCTACCCTTTGACGGGTAGCGCCTGCGCTTTACCTGACCAACTGTTGTCACTGTTTACCGTTCTTCTCATTTCTTTTTTTATTTTCTGATCTGGCTACTTGGCGATCATGATAATAAAAAGATCCGACGTATGAATGATCACCAGGTGGATAGCGTCATTGGAAAGTATTGTGGCGGTCTATCCGATGGCGTCGCTCATGCGCTGGCTGGCGCAGGACGCGCGTAAAAATGGGAGCGTCGTCAGCCGCAACGACCCCTGTCCCTGCGGCAGCGGCAAAAAATATAAAAAATGCTGCGGTAAAGCATAGCTAACGTGGTTATGACGCGTTGTTGAGCCTACACCGACTCCGGCATCGTAGACCCAACAAACATCGTAATGCGCTGTTGTTAGCCTTTTTTCCCACCGTACTGCGCGAACCATTCCAGCATTCTTTGCCAGCCGTCTTTTGCTGAGGCTTCGTGGTAGCCCGGACGATAGTCGGCATTAAATGCGTGCCCTGCATCGGGATAGACCACGATTTCCGCCTTCGCGTTAGCGGCGCGTAGCGCCTGACGCATGGTTTCCACGCTCTCCTGTGGAATACTGGTATCCTGCCCGCCGTATAAACCCAGTACCGGCGCGTTAAGATCGGTGGCAATGTCAACGGGATGCTTCGGCGAGTTGAGCGACGTGTCGCCCACTAGCTTGCCGTACCACGCTACCGCCGCTTTTAACTGTGGATTGTGCGCGGCGTACAGCCAGGTTATCCGGCCTCCCCAACAAAAACCGGTGATCATCAGCCGGTGCGCATCCCCGCCGTTGCGCGAGGCCCAACTGGCGACGTGATCCAGGTCAGCAAGGACTTGCGAATCCGGTACCTTAGCCACCAGCCCGCTCAATAATGTGGGTATATCGGCGAAATCATTGGGGTCGCCTTCGCGGAAATAGAGTTCTGGCGCGATGGCGAGATAGCCTTCCAGCGCCAGCCGTCGGCAAATATCGCGAATGTGTTCGTGTACGCCAAAAATTTCCTGCACCACAATGACCACAGGCAGCGCACTGTTGTTCGCTTTTGGTTTGGCGTAATAGGCTGGCATGTCGTCGCCCTGAGAGGGAATTGACGTTACCCCCGCGCTAATGGCCTCATCAGGGGTATGAATCATCGTAGGGGCAAGCGGGGAGGCTGCAGGTGCAAAGCCGGATGGATGTGTCGTTGTCATGGTATTCTCCGTACCCTTAAAAAATAGCGCAATCTTAACTATAGACAGTGTGTAACAAACCACATTGCCTTAAAGCGGCTATCTTTTGTGCAATGCCTGGCGATATTGATTATTTATTGTGATGCACATCACTTTTTAATGGTAATTGAATGCAATTGTTTTACGCCATAGTGATTGCTGTCACGAAAATATCTTTATGTCTTAGGTAAAGTGTCTCTTTGCTTCTTCTGACAAACCCGATTCACAGAGGAGTTTTATATGTCCAAGTCTGATGTTTTTCATCTCGGCCTCACCAAAAACGATTTACAAGGGGCCCAGCTCGCCATCGTCCCTGGCGATCCTGAGCGTGTGGAAAAGATCGCCGCGCTGATGGATAAGCCGGTTAAGCTGGCATCACACCGCGAGTTCACCTCCTGGCGCGCTGAGCTGGATGGCAAGGCAGTTATCGTTTGCTCTACTGGTATCGGCGGTCCGTCTACCTCTATTGCCGTGGAAGAACTGGCGCAACTGGGTATTCGTACTTTCTTGCGTATCGGCACCACGGGGGCGATTCAGCCGCACATCAATGTCGGCGACGTTTTGGTAACGACCGCATCCGTTCGTCTGGATGGGGCGAGCCTGCATTTTGCGCCGATGGAATTCCCGGCCGTTGCCGACTTTTCCTGCACCACTGCGCTGGTTGAAGCTGCGAAATCGATTGGTGCCACGACTCACGTTGGCGTAACCGCCTCTTCCGACACTTTCTATCCGGGTCAGGAACGTTACGACACCTATTCTGGTCGCGTTGTTCGTCGCTTCAAAGGTTCTATGGAAGAGTGGCAGGCGATGGGCGTGATGAACTACGAAATGGAATCCGCTACGCTGTTAACCATGTGTGCAAGCCAGGGTTTACGCGCAGGTATGGTGGCGGGGGTTATCGTCAACCGTACCCAACAAGAGATTCCGAATGCGGAAACGATGAAACAAACTGAAAGCCACGCGGTGAAAATCGTCGTGGAAGCGGCCCGTCGTCTGCTGTAATTCCCCTCTCTTTTGCAAAGGCCGACGTGTTCGGCCTTTTCTTTTTGCGTGGCGCCTCGCAGGAAATTCCTTTTAAACTGGACGTTTATACAGCACAATTCTATTTTGTGCAGGACTGTGTGGTTCCAGGGGGAGGCGTTGTGGATATTACTCTTATGATAAGTGCCGTCGTGGCGCTGGCGGCTGGGGCGGTTATTGGCTGGCTGGCGACGAAAGCGCACGCCGATCAAATCCGCGCCGAGCTTATCGAAGAACGGCGGGAGCTGGATATCGAACTGAGCGCAGCCCGGCAGCAATTAGCGCAAGAAGCGCACTGGCGTAGCGAATGCGAGTTACTTAATAACGAACTGCGTAGCCTGCACAGTATTAATACCTCTCTGGAAGCCGATCTACGTGAAGTCACGACCCGTCTGGAAGCGACTCAGCAACACGCGGAAGACAAAATCCGTCAGATGATCAACAGCGAACAGCGTTTAAGCGAACAGTTTGAAAATCTGGCGAACCGTATCTTTGAACACAGTAATCGTCGTGTAGACGAACAAAACCGACAAAGCCTGAATAGCCTGCTGACGCCGCTGCGTGAGCAACTGGACGGTTTTCGCCGTCAGGTTCAGGAGAGTTTTGGCAAAGAAGCGCAGGAGCGGCATACGCTGGCGCACGAAATTCGTAACTTGCAGCAGCTTAATGCGCAGATGGCGCAGGAAGCAATCAACCTGACGCGCGCCCTGAAAGGGGACAATAAGGCGCAGGGAAACTGGGGCGAAGTTGTGCTGGCGCGGGTACTGGAGGCATCCGGACTGCGTGAAGGCTACGAATACGAAACACAGGTCAGTATTGAGAACGATGCGCGCTCGCGGATGCAGCCGGATGTCATCGTCCGCTTGCCGCAGGGCAAAGATGTCGTCATCGACGCTAAAATGACGTTAGTCGCCTATGAGCGTTACTTTAATGCTGAAGATGACTATACGCGCGAGGCTGCTTTACAGGAGCACATCGCCTCGGTGCGCAATCACATTCGCTTACTGGGGCGTAAAGACTATCAGCAGCTTCCCGGGCTCCGCTCGCTGGACTATGTTCTGATGTTTATCCCCGTAGAACCCGCTTTCCTGCTGGCGTTAGATAAACAGCCCGAACTGATAACCGAGGCGCTGAAAAATAACATTATGCTGGTAAGTCCCACAACGCTACTGGTGGCATTACGGACAATCGCCAACCTATGGCGCTATGAACACCAGAGCCGCAATGCGCAGCACATCGCGGACAGAGCCAGTAAGCTCTACGATAAAATGCGGTTGTTCGTTGATGATATGTCAGCGATCGGCCAGAGTCTGGATAAAGCGCAGGATAACTACCGCCAGGCGATGAAAAAACTCGCGTCGGGGCGTGGCAACGTTTTGGCGCAGGCGGAGGCCTTCCGGGGGTTAGGCGTGGAAATCAAACGCGAGATTAATCCGGATTTAGCGGAACAGGCCGTTACGCAAGATGAAGAATATCGTTTACGATCGATTCCTGAAGGGCGACAAGACGAACATTATCCCAATGATGAACGGGTGAAGCAGCAGTTAAGTTAACCCATACGGAGTAGTTTAGTCCTGGCGCAGAGTAGGGCAAATTGGCCCAATCTGTTACACTTCTTGAACATTTTTATCGATAAGCAGGCACTGAGATGGTGGAAGATTCACAAGAAACGACGCACTTTGGCTTTCAGACCGTCGCTAAAGAGCAGAAAGCTGACATGGTGGCCCACGTTTTTCATTCTGTGGCGTCAAAGTACGATGTGATGAATGACTTAATGTCATTTGGCATTCATCGTTTGTGGAAGCGCTTCACCATTGATTGCAGTGGCGTGCGTCGTGGACAAACCGTTCTCGATTTAGCGGGCGGTACGGGCGATCTTACCGCGAAATTTTCACGTATGGTCGGGGAAACTGGCAAAGTTATCCTGGCGGATATTAATGATTCTATGCTCAAAATGGGGCGTGAGAAGCTGCGTAATATCGGCGTGATCGGCAACGTAGAGTATGTGCAGGCGAATGCCGAAGCACTGCCTTTCCCTGACAATACGTTTGATTGCATTACCATTTCGTTTGGTTTGCGCAATGTAACGGAAAAAGAAAAAGCTCTGCGGTCAATGTTCCGTGTGTTGAAACCCGGCGGACGTTTACTGGTGCTTGAATTTTCTAAGCCTATCATTGAGCCGCTGAGTAAAGCGTATGACGCCTATTCTTTCCATATTTTACCGCGTATTGGCTCGATGGTCGCGAACGATGCGGATAGCTATCGGTATCTCGCGGAATCCATCCGTATGCATCCCGATCAGGATACCTTAAAAGCCATGATGCAGGATGCCGGATTTGAGAGCGTGGATTATTACAATCTGACGGCGGGCGTTGTGGCATTGCACCGTGGTTATAAATTCTAGGAGGGTGGAATGCCTTTTAAACCCTTAGTGACCGCAGGAATTGAAGGTCTCCTCAATACGTTTCTGTATCGTTCGCCAGCGCTGAAATCAGCCAGAACGCGCTTACAGGGAAAAGTACTGCGTGTGGAGCTCAAGGGATTTTCGACGCCATTAGTCCTGGTATTCAGCGAACGCCAGGTTGATGTGCTGGGGGCATGGGAAGGCGAAGCGGACTGTACGGTAATCACACAAGCTGGCGTTTTGCCAAAACTACGCGATCGTCAGCAGTTGGCCGCGCTGATTCGCAGCGGCGAACTGGAAGTGCAGGGCGATATTCAGGTCGTGCAAAATTTTGTGGCGCTCGCCGATCTCGCCGAATTCGATCCTGCGGAGCTGTTGGCGCCATACACTGGCGATATTGCGGCGGAAAGTATCGGTAAGGTCCTGCGTGGCGGGGCTAAATTCCTGCGCCACGGGTTTCAGCGCCAGCAGCGTTATGCCGCTGAAGCGATCACTGAAGAGTGGCGTATGGCGCCTGGCCCGCTGGAAGTCGCATGGTTTGCAGAAGAAACCGCGGCTGTTGAGCGCGCCGTAGAGGCTTTGACCACACGGCTGGAAAAACTGGAGGCCAAATGACGCCAGGTGAAGTACGGCGCCTATATTTCATCGTCCGCACCTTTTTAAGCTACGGCCTTGATGAACTCATTCCCCGAATGCGTCTTACACTGCCACTCCGGTTATGGCGCTATTCGCTGTTCTGGATGCCAAACCGGCATAAAGATAAATTGCTGGGTGAACGATTAAGACTGGCGTTGCAAGAGCTGGGGCCGGTCTGGATCAAATTTGGTCAGATGCTCTCCACGCGCCGTGACCTGTTCCCGCCGCAAATCGCCGATCAGCTCGCGTTGCTCCAGGATAAAGTCGCGCCATTCGATGGTCGGCTGGCGAAAGCCCAGATTGAAGAAGCGATGGGGGGATTACCTGTCGAAGCCTGGTTTGACGACTTTGATATCCAGCCTTTAGCGTCGGCGTCAATCGCCCAGGTACATACCGCGCGATTGAAATCAAACGGTAAAGACGTAGTCATTAAAGTCATTCGCCCGGATATTTTGCCGGTAATTCAGGCAGACCTGAAATTGATTTATCGCCTTGCCCGTTGGGTGCCACGCCTGTTGCCGGATGGGCGTCGTCTGCGCCCGACGGAAGTGGTGCGTGAGTATGAGAAAACGCTGATCGATGAGCTGAATCTGTTGCGGGAATCGGCCAACGCGATTCAGCTACGGCGCAATTTTGAAAATAGTCCCATGCTGTATATCCCGGAGGTGTACTCCGATTACTGTAGCCAGAACATGATGGTGATGGAGCGGATATACGGCATTCCGGTTTCGGATGTGGCGGCGCTGGAAAAGAACGGCACCAACATGAAACTGCTTGCGGAACGCGGGGTCAAAGTTTTCTTCACCCAGGTTTTCCGCGATAGCTTTTTCCATGCGGACATGCATCCGGGAAATATTTTTGTCAGCTATGAACACCCTGAAAATCCGCAATATATTGGCATTGATTGCGGTATCGTCGGGTCGCTAAACAAAGAAGATAAGCGCTATCTGGCAGAAAACTTTATCGCGTTCTTTAATCGCGATTACCGAAAGGTGGCGGAGCTGCATGTCGATTCAGGCTGGGTTCCACCAGATACCAACGTTGAAGATTTTGAGTTTGCCATCCGCACTGTCTGTGAACCTATCTTTGAAAAGCCGCTCGCGGAAATCTCGTTTGGTCATGTGTTGTTAAACCTTTTCAATACAGCACGTCGATTTAATATGGAAGTCCAGCCGCAACTGGTGTTGTTGCAGAAAACATTATTGTATGTTGAAGGGGTTGGGCGGCAACTTTATCCTCAGCTTGATTTGTGGAAAACGGCGAAGCCGTTTCTTGAGTCATGGATCAAAGATCAGGTGGGTATTCCGGCTCTCACGCGGGCTCTTAAAGAAAAAGCGCCGTTCTGGGTCGAAAAAATGCCAGAAATACCTGAACTGGTGTACGACAGTTTGCGCCAGGGCAAATATTTACAGCACAGTGTTGATAAGATTGCGCGCGAGTTACAGGTAAACCATGTGCGTCAAAGTCAGTCTCGTTATTTATTGGGAATTGGCGCAACGCTGTTACTGAGCGGGTCATTTTTACTCGTCAACCGTCCTGAATGGGGATTGATGCCTGGCTGGCTCATGGTCGGCGGCGTAGTTGTCTGGCTGGTTGGCTGGCGTAAAACTCGTTGAGATTTTTTATCGCTCAACGCCGGTTGTGTCACGCAGGTACATATTATCACTCGAGGCAGTTCTCAGGCCGCAAGTCAATGTCGTCCCGGTCGTATGTAAAAGTATGTGAATAGGGCGGGCGAAAGCGGCTAACAAAGAGGCAGCGCGAAGGATAATGTGTATAATGCGGCCCTAATAATTCATCATCTATCACAGAGGAACATGTATGGGTGGTATCAGTATTTGGCAGTTGTTGATTGTTGCCGTCATCGTCGTACTGCTGTTCGGCACCAAAAAACTCGGTTCCATCGGTTCCGATCTTGGCGCGTCTATCAAAGGCTTTAAAAAGGCCATGAGCGATGATGATGCCAAACAGGATAAAACCAGTCAGGACGCTGATTTTACCGCTAAATCTATCGCGGATAAGCAAGGCGAAGCGAAAAAGGAAGACGCTAAAAGCCAAGATAAAGAGCAGGTATAATCCGTGTTTGATATCGGTTTTAGCGAACTGCTGTTAGTGTTCGTTATCGGCCTCATTGTGTTGGGGCCGCAACGATTGCCAGTAGCGGTAAAAACGGTAGCGGGCTGGATTCGCGCGTTGCGGTCCCTTGCGACAACGGTTCAGAATGAACTGACTCAGGAACTGAAACTTCAGGAGTTCCAGGACAGTCTGAAAAAAGTCGAAAAGGCGAGCCTGGAAAATCTGACTCCCGAACTGAAAGCATCTATGGATGAACTGCGTCAGGCCGCAGAGTCGATGAAACGCACCTACAGCGCTAACGATCCCGAACAAGCGAGCGATGAAGCGCATACCATACATAATCCGGTGGTAAAAGGGAACGAAACGCAGCATGAGGGCGTCACCCCTGCCGCCGCTGAAACACAGGTGAGCGCGCCGGAACAAAAGCCGGAGCCCGTTAAAGCTAACGTGCCTGAGTCGACGGAAACCGCCTCCGTAGCCACGATAGACGCCGAGAAGAAATCCGCTGCGCCTGTTGTCGAATCATCCCCCTCGTCGAGTGATAAACCGTAAACATGGCTGTAGAAGATACTCAACCGCTTATCACGCATCTGATTGAGTTGCGTAAGCGCCTGCTAAACTGCATCGTCGCAGTACTTCTGATTTTTCTGGCGTTAGTTTATTTCGCCAATGATATTTATCATTTAGTCGCCGCACCGCTGATTAAACAGATGCCGCAAGGGGCGACAATGATTGCGACGGATGTGGCGTCGCCGTTTTTTACGCCTATCAAACTCACCTTCATGGTGTCTTTGATCTTATCCGCGCCTGTCATTTTGTACCAGGTTTGGGCCTTTATCGCCCCGGCGCTGTATAAGCATGAGCGCCGCCTGGTCGTACCGTTGCTGGTATCCAGCTCGCTGCTTTTCTACATTGGTATGGCCTTCGCCTATTTTGTCGTATTCCCTTTGGCCTTTGGTTTCCTGACGCATACGGCGCCGGAAGGGGTACAGGTTTCGACGGATATCGCCAGCTATCTTAGCTTTGTCATGGCGCTATTTATGGCCTTTGGCGTAGCCTTTGAAGTGCCGGTGGCGATAGTGTTGCTATGCTGGATGGGCATCACCACGCCGGAAGATTTGCGTAAAAAACGACCTTATATCCTGGTCGGGGCATTCATTGTGGGAATGCTGCTTACGCCGCCGGATGTTTTCTCGCAAACGTTGCTGGCGATACCGATGTACTGCCTGTTTGAAATTGGCGTTTTCTGCTCACGTTTTTATGTCGGTAAGCGACGGACGCGCGACGAAGATAACGAGGCCGAGACCGAAAAGGCCGCGCATACTGAAGACTAAGCACAACCGCCCGCCAGGGCGGTTGTCATATGGGGGCAAGCATGTTTGATATTGGCGTTAATTTAACCAGCAGCCAGTTTGCAAAAGATCGTGATGATGTGGTCGCCCGTGCGTTTGCGGCGGGAGTAAAAGGTATGCTACTGACCGGAACGAACATCCATGAAAGTCAGCAGGCGTTAAAATTGGCGCGGTGCTACCCTCATTGTTGGTCGACGGCAGGCGTCCATCCCCATGACAGCAGCCAGTGGTCATCCGCGTCTGAAGACACCATTATTGCGCTGGCGAACCAGCCGGAAGTCGTCGCTATCGGTGAGTGTGGGCTGGATTTCAATCGCAATTTTTCCACGCCGCAGGAGCAGGAGCGTGCCTTTCAGGCGCAGCTACAAATTGCCGCCGAATTACAGATGCCAATCTTTATGCACTGCCGGGACGCGCATGAGCGATTTCTGGCATTGCTTGATCCCTGGCTGGATAGTCTTCCCGGCGCAATACTGCACTGCTTTACCGGTTCACGCCAGCAAATGCAGGCCTGTGTGGACAGAGGAATCTATATCGGTATTACCGGGTGGGTTTGCGACGAACGACGCGGGCTTGAGCTACGTGAACTATTACCGTTTATTCCAGCGGAAAAGCTACTGATAGAAACCGACGCGCCGTATCTGTTGCCTCGCGATCTTACGCCGAAACCGACGTCACGACGCAACGAGCCCGCTTATCTGCCTCACATCCTGGAGCGCATCGCGCTATGGCGTGGTGAAGATCCGCAATGGTTAGCGGCGATGACAGATGCCAACGCCAGAACCTTATTTGAGGTCGTATTCTGAACGATCGCTAAATCTTGCGAAAACCGGTGTTTTTTACGCTCTGCTTCACTTCTTTATTGAGTAAATTAAGCAGTAACATCGAACGCGTTTCGCCATCCGGTTCGGTAAAAATCGCTTTCAGCCCTTCAAATGCGCCTTCCGTGATGATGACGCTATCGCCGGGATAGGGGGTTTCAGGATCGACAACCCCTTCGGGCTTGTAGATAGAAAGCTGATGAATAACGCTGGAGGGCACGATCGCAGGATGCGCGCCAAAGCGCACAAAATGGCTGACGCCGCGCGTGGCGTTGATCGTAGTGGTATGTATCACTTCCGGATCGAATTCAACGAACAGATAATTAGGAAAGAGCGGCTCGCTGACGGAGGTACGTTTTCCGCGCACCATTTTTTCCAGGGTGATCATCGGCGTCAGGCAGCTTACCGCCTGTCTTTCGAGGTGTTCCTGGGCACGCTGAAGTTGCCCGCGTTTGCAGTACAGTAAATACCAGGATTGCATAATGACTCTTATCCGCTTGTTCGGGGCGCAAGCATAGCAAAAGCCATGCGCGAAGTTAATTATACACTTCATCCTTCAAGCCGCATCTGGGTTTGCGTTGGTTGCCAGAGTTCACGCTAATTTAACAAAACTACAGCATCCCGATGATGAACGCCGTATAATGATGCGCTTACCAAGAGGCTACTATGGACGCCATGAAATATCACGATTTACGCGACTTCCTGACGCTACTTGAGCTGCAGGGGGAACTAAAACGCATCACAATACCTGTGGATCCTCATCTGGAAATCACGGAAATCGCTGACCGCACGCTGCGTGCCGGTGGGCCTGCGTTGCTGTTTGAAAATCCTAAAGGTTACTCAATGCCGGTGCTGTGCAACCTTTTTGGCACGCCAAAGCGCGTGGCGATGGGCATGGGGCAGGATGATGTTTCCGCATTACGGGAAGTGGGTAAATTATTAGCGTTTCTGAAAGAACCTGAGCCGCCGAAAGGTTTTCGCGATCTGTTTGACAAGCTGCCGCAGTTTAAGCAAGTGCTGAACATGCCAACGAAACGGTTACGCGGCGCGCCTTGTCAGCAGAAAATCGCTTCTGGCGATGATGTCGATTTAACGCGCCTCCCTATCATGACCTGTTGGCCGGACGACGCCGCGCCGCTGATTACCTGGGGACTGACGGTAACGCGCGGCCCGCACAAAGAACGGCAAAACCTGGGCATTTATCGTCAGCAGTTGATAGGTAAAAATAAGCTGATTATGCGCTGGCTGTCCCATCGCGGCGGCGCGTTGGATTTTCAGGAGTGGTTAGCCGCGCGTCCGGGCGAACGTTTCCCGGTCTCCGTCGCATTAGGCGCCGATCCGGCGACAATTCTTGGCGCCGTGACTCCCGTTCCCGATACTCTGTCGGAATATGCCTTTGCGGGCTTGCTGCGCGGCACGAAAACTGAAGTGGTTAAATGCCTTTCTAACGATCTGGAAGTGCCTGCCAGCGCCGAGATTATTCTTGAAGGTTACATTGAGCCGGGAGAGATGGCGCCGGAGGGACCCTATGGCGATCATACGGGCTATTATAATGAAGTGGATAACTTCCCGGTCTTTACCGTTACGCATATTACGCAACGTGAGGATGCCATCTATCACTCCACCTATACCGGACGTCCGCCCGATGAGCCAGCGGTATTAGGGGTGGCGCTCAATGAAGTTTTCGTGCCTATTCTGCAAAAACAATTTCCGGAAATCGTCGACTTTTATCTGCCGCCGGAAGGGTGTTCCTATCGCCTGGCGGTAGTGACGATGAAAAAGCAGTACGCTGGTCATGCGAAACGCGTCATGATGGGAGTTTGGTCGTTTTTGCGCCAGTTTATGTATACGAAATTTGTTATCGTTTGCGATGATGACGTTAACGCACGCGACTGGAATGATGTGATTTGGGCGATTACCACCCGTATGGACCCTGCGCGGGATACGGTGCTGGTTGAAAATACGCCGATTGATTACCTGGATTTTGCCTCGCCGGTCTCCGGGCTGGGTTCAAAAATGGGGCTGGATGCCACAAACAAATGGCCGGGCGAAACCCAACGCGAGTGGGGTCGTCCTATTGTTAAAGATCCTGAAGTTACCGCGCGTATTGATGCGATTTGGGATGAGCTGGCTATCTTTAAATAACTGAAAGCGGACACCGACATTTCAGGCAGCGGCGACGCGGCTTGAAAAATGTCGGTATTGACCCGACACCCGACAGAGGGAGCGCATGACAACCTTAAGCTGTAAAGTGACCTCGGTAGAAGCTATCACCGATACCGTATATCGGGTTCGTTTAGTGCCGGACGCGGCGTTTTCATTCCGCGCTGGTCAGTATTTGATGGTCGTAATGGACGAGCGTGATAAACGCCCGTTTTCGATGGCCTCAACGCCGGACGAGAAAGGGTTTATTGAATTACACATTGGCGCTTCCGAGCTCAATTTGTATGCGATGGCGGTCATGGATCGGATTCTGAAAGACCGGGAAATCGTCGTCGATATTCCGCATGGCGACGCCTGGCTACGTGACGATGAAGATCGTCCGTTGATTCTGATCGCGGGCGGTACGGGCTTTTCTTATGTGCGCTCCATCCTGTTGACGGCGTTGGCGCGCAACCCGGCCCGCGATGTTACCATTTACTGGGGCGGTCGCGAAGAAAAGCACCTCTATGATCTCTCTGAGCTGGAAGCGCTCTCTGTTAACCATCCGAATTTGCGTATTGAACCTGTTGTCGAGCAGCCGGAAGAGGGCTGGCGTGGACGTACAGGAACGGTACTTACAGCAGTATTGCAGGATCACGGTACGCTGGCGGGGCACGATATTTATATTGCCGGACGTTTTGAGATGGCGAAAATTGCCCGCGATCTGTTCTGTAACGAGCGTAACGCGCGGGAAGATCGTCTGTTTGGCGATGCATTCGCATTCATTTAAAAGCAAAAAACCCGCCCCTGACAGGCGGGAAGAACGGCAACTAAATTTTCTCGTGGAAACGATACGTTGTAGGCCGGATAAGACGCGCCAGCGTCGTCATCCGGCATGTTTTATCGGGTGCCCGGGCTGAAATAATTAAACCCGCTCAAACACCGTGGCGATGCCCTGACCCAGGCCAATACACATCGTCGCCAGACCAAACTGCGCGTCTTTACGCTCCATCAGGTTGATAAGCGTAGTGCTGATACGTGCTCCGGAGCAGCCGAGCGGATGACCAAGCGCGATCGCACCGCCGTTGAGGTTGATCTTCTCGTCTATCTGCTCCATTAGTCCCAGATCTTTAATGCATGGCAGGATCTGCGCGGCAAATGCTTCGTTCATCTCAAATACATCGATATCGCTGGCCGATAGTCCTGCTTTTTTCAACGCCCGTTTTGACGCCGGCACCGGCCCGTAACCCATAATTGACGGATCACAACCTACCACTGCCATTGAGCGAATACGGGCGCGAGGTTTCAGGCCCAACTCACGGGCGCGACTTTCGCTCATTACCAGCATGGCGGCTGCGCCATCGGAAAGCGCGGATGAGGTGCCCGCCGTAACCGTACCACTGACAGGGTCAAATGCCGGACGCAGCGTTGATAGCGCTTCGACCGTGGTTTCCGGGCGGATCACTTCATCGTAATTAAACTGCTTCAGTACGCCATCGGCATCATGACCGCCAGTCGGGATAATCTCCGTTTTGAATGCGCCAGATTGGGTGGCGGCCCAGGCGCGGGCGTGAGAACGCGCGGCGAACTGGTCCTGCATTTCCCGGCTGATACCATGCAGGCGGGAGAGCATTTCCGCCGTCAGCCCCATCATCCCTGCCGCTTTGGCGACGTTGCGGCTCAGACCCGGATGAAAATCGACGCCATGGCTCATTGGCACATGCCCCATATGCTCCACGCCGCCTACCAGACAAACCTGTGCGTCGCCGGTCATGATCATTCGCGCTGCATCGTGTAACGCCTGCATCGAGGAGCCACACAGACGGTTGACGGTGACAGCCGGTACCGAATGGGGAATTTCTGCCAGCAGCGCGGCGTTACGGGCAATGTTGAAGCCTTGTTCCAGCGTTTGTTGTACGCAGCCCCAGTAAATATCATCGAGAGTCGCCGCTTCCAGCGCCGGATTACGCGCCAGCAGGCTACGCATTAAGTGGGCGGAGAGATCTTCTGCCCGCACGTTGCGAAACGCGCCGCCTTTCGAACGGCCCATCGGGGTGCGAATAGCATCGACAATGACAACCTGTTCCATTGTGACTCCTTAAGCCGTTTTCAGAGAACCAACCGGACGGGCTGGTTCAACCGGGGGATAATACGGTTCGTTATGGCGCGCTTTATTACGCAGCCCTTCCGGCACCTCATACAGCGGGCCGAGGTGTTGATACTGCTGCGCCATATCAAGATATTTCGCGCTGCCCTGTGTATCCAGCCAGCGGAACGCGCCGCCGTGGAACGGAGGGAAGCCCAGGCCGTAGACCAGCGCCATATCGGCTTCCGCCGGGCTTGCGATAATGCCTTCTTCCAGACAGCGAACCACTTCGTTAATCATCGGGATCATCATGCGGGCGATAATCTCGTCGTCGCTGAAATCGCGTTTCGGCTGGCTGACGCTTGCCAGCAGGTCATCCACAGCGGCATCTTCTTCTTTCTTCGGCTTACCCTTGCTGTCTTCTTTATAGCGCCAGAAGCCCAGACCGTTTTTTTGCCCAAAACGGCTGGCGTCAAACAGCGCGTCGATCGCATCGCGATACTCTTTATGCATCCGTTGCGGGAAGCCTGCCGCCATTACCGCCTGTGCGTGATGCGCGGTATCAATACCGACAACATCCAGCAGATAGGCTGGGCCCATCGGCCAGCCGAACTGTTTTTCCATCACTTTATCGACGTTGCGGAAATCCGCGCCGTCACGCAGTAGTTGACTGAAACCGGCGAAATAGGGGAATAGCACGCGGTTAACAAAGAAGCCGGGGCAGTCGTTGACCACAATCGGCGTCTTGCCCATTTTGTTTGCCCAGGCGACGACTTTGGCAATGGTTTCGTCTGAACTCTTCTCACCGCGAATAATTTCAACCAGCGGCATCCGGTGTACCGGGTTAAAGAAGTGCATTCCGCAAAAGTTTTCTGGACGTTTCAGGACGTTTGCCAGTTCACCGATCGGAATGGTGGAGGTATTCGAGGCCAGCACGGTTTCTGGGTGCACTTTCTCTTCCGTTTCCGCCAGTACCGCTTTTTTCACTTTCGGATTTTCGACCACCGCTTCGACAACAACATCTACGCGATCGAAACCGGTATAATCGAGAGTCGGGTGGATGGTCGAAATGACGCCCGCCAGCTTCAGACCGTCGATCTTGCCGCGCTCCAGTTGTTTGTTCAGCAGCTTGCTCGCTTCGGTCATGCCCAGCCTCAACGATTTATCGTTGATATCTTTCATGATGACCGGTACGCCTTTCCAGGCCGACTGGTAAGCGATACCGCCGCCCATAATGCCCGCGCCCAGTACGGCTGCCTGTTTCGGCGTCTCAATATCTTTGGTCAGCTTTTTGGCTTTACCTTTTACATACTGATCGTTGAGGAAGATACCGACCAGCGCGCGAGCCTCATTGGTATGCGCCAGTGGAACAAAGCTTTTATTTTCCAGATTCAGCGCTTCTTCACGACCAAAACGCGCAGCGGCTTCAATGGTTTTCACTGCGGTCATCGGCGCCGGATAATGTTTACCTGCCGTTTGTGCGACCATGCCTTTGGCGATGGTAAAGCTCATCGCCGCTTCAATCTTACTGAGTTTCAACGGCTCCAGCTTCGGCTGGCGCTTGGCTTTCCAGTCAAGGTCGCCGGCAATGGCCTGGCGCAACACCGCTATCGCGCCTTCAATTAGTTTCTCTTGTTTGACCACGCCATCCACAAGGCCGATTTTCAGCGCGTGCTCAGCACCGACATCTTTACCCGCCGCGATAATCTCCAGCGCGCTGTCCGCGCCCAGCATACGCGGCAAACGAACGGAGCCGCCGAAGCCCGGCATGATGCCCAGTTTGGTTTCCGGCAGACCGATACGGAGGTCTGGTGTCGCCAGACGGTAATCGGTCGCCAGCACGCATTCGCACCCGCCGCCCAGCGCATAGCCGTTTACGGCGGCAAGGGTCGGTACGGGTAAATCTTCCAGACGGTTAAAGACGCTGTTAGCGAAATGCAGCCATTGGCTTAACTGCTCTTCGGGTACGAGGAACAGTGAAAGAAATTCGGTGATGTCCGCGCCGACAATAAAGGCCGCTTTATTAGAGCGCAGCAGTAGCCCTTTTAAATCGTGTTGCTTTTCCAGCACCTCAAGCGCCTGGCCGAGGCTGGCGACGGTTGCGGTGTCGAGTTTATTGACCGAGCCTGGAGCATCGAACACCAGTTCGGCGATGCCATCTTCCAGCCAGTCGAGGTACAGGGTGTCGCCTTTATAAAGCATGTCAGTCTCCTGAATCCACAAGGTGATCTGGTCGTACCAGATGAAGCGAAGTGTGTATTTTGTGTTAAAAAAATGCAAATAAATGATTAAAGAAATGCCGATGTGATCACGCTCGGCAGAGATCACGCTCTCATGGAGCGATGTGCTAAGATGCGGGGACTTGAGGTCAAAAAAACAGAAGGGTAAAAAATGGAATCACTGGCCGCGCTCTATAAAAATCATATCGTTACCTTACAAGAACGGACGCGTGATGTTCTGGCGCGCTTTAGGCTGGATGCGTTACTTATTCACTCCGGCGAGCTATTCAACGTCTTTCTCGACGATCACCCTTATCCGTTTAAGGTGAATCCACAGTTTAAAGCGTGGGTGCCGGTAACTCAGGTTCCAAATTGCTGGTTGCTGGTTGATGGCGTCAACAAACCCAAACTGTGGTTTTATCTGCCCGTCGATTACTGGCATAACGTTGAACCGCTGCCAACGTCCTTCTGGACGGAAGAAGTCGAGGTCGTCGCCTTGCCGAAAGCGGATGGCATCGGCAGCCAACTGCCTGCCGCGCGTGGCAATATCGGCTATATCGGCCCGGTTCCTGAGCGCGCGCTACAATTGGATATCGCCGCCAACAACATCAACCCGAAAGGTGTTATCGACTATCTGCATTACTACCGCGCCTATAAAACGGATTATGAGCTGGCCTGTATGCGTGAAGCGCAGAAAATGGCGGTGAGCGGCCATCGCGCGGCAGAAGAAGCCTTCCGTTCCGGCATGAGCGAGTTTGACATCAACCTGGCGTACCTGACCGCCACGGGTCATCGTGATACCGATGTTCCGTACAGCAACATTGTGGCGCTGAACGAACATGCCGCCGTGCTGCATTACACTAAACTGGATCATCAGGCGCCGTCTGAAATGCGCAGCTTCCTGCTGGATGCGGGCGCGGAATACAACGGCTACGCGGCGGATCTGACGCGGACCTGGTCAGCGAAAAGCGATAACGACTACGCCCACCTGGTGAAAGATGTTAACGACGAACAGTTGGCGCTGATCGCTACCATGAAGGCGGGCGTCAGCTATGTGGATTATCATATTCAGTTCCATCAGCGCATCGCGACGCTGCTGCGTAAACATCAAATCATTACCGACATGAGTGAAGAGGCGATGGTGGAAAATGATCTCACCGGGCCGTTTATGCCGCACGGTATTGGTCATCCGTTGGGTCTGCAGGTACACGATGTGGCCGGGTTTATGCAGGATGATTCCGGTACGCATCTCGCTGCGCCGTCCAAATACCCGTATCTGCGCTGCACGCGTGTGTTACAGCCGCGAATGGTGTTGACCATTGAGCCGGGGATTTACTTCATCGAATCGCTGTTAGCGCCGTGGCGCGAAGGGCCGTTCAGCAAGCACTTCAACTGGCAGAAAATTGAAGCGCTCAAGCCTTTCGGCGGTATTCGCATTGAAGATAACGTGATCATCCACGAAAGCGGCGTGGAAAACATGACGCGGGATTTAAAACTGGCGTAATGGACAGTTGGTTAATCCCTGCAGCGTCGGTCACCGTTGTTGAAGAGATCAAAAAAAGCCGCTTTATTACGCTATTGGCGCATACCGATGGCGTAGACGCGGCGAAAGCGTTTGTGGAGTCAGTCAGAGCTGAGCATCCTGATGCGCGTCACCATTGCGTGGCGTGGGTGGCGGGTGCGCCGGACGACTCACAGCAACTGGGCTTTTCAGACGACGGTGAACCGGCGGGAACGGCAGGCAAGCCGATGCTTGCGCAATTGATGGGCAGCGGCGTCGGAGAGATTACCGCCGTCGTCGTGCGCTACTATGGTGGTATTCTGCTGGGTACGGGCGGGCTGGTAAAAGCCTATGGCGGCGGCGTGAATCAAGCATTACGTCAGCTTGCCACACAGCGCAAGACGCCATTAACCGAATATACTTTGCAGTGTGAGTACGGTCAGTTGGCCGGAATCGAAGCATTATTAGGACAGTTTGCCGGGAAGATCGTTTCCAGCGATTACCAGGCGTCTGTTTGGCTCAGGGTGGCGCTTCCTTTTACTCATGTGAATGCATTTTCCACAAAACTGGCGGATTTTAGCCGTGGTTCATTGCAATTGTTAGCGATTGAAGAATAATCCCCACCTCATTGTTAAGAATAAAGGAAGCGGCAGAGATGCATTTTCGCGCCATTACCCGAATCGTTGGACTACTGGTTATCTTATTTTCGGGGACAATGATTCTCCCGGGACTGGTAGCGCTAATATATCGTGATGGCGCAGGAAGGGCGTTCACGCAGACCTTTTTTGTCGCGCTGGCGATCGGTTCCATGCTGTGGTGGCCGAACCGCAGGGAAAAGGGCGAGCTGAAATCCCGCGAAGGATTTCTTATCGTGGTGCTGTTCTGGACCGTGCTGGGCAGCGTGGGTGCGCTGCCGTTTATTTTCTCGGAAAGCCCTAACCTCACCATTACCGATGCTTTTTTTGAATCGTTCTCTGGGTTAACCACCACGGGTGCCACTACGCTGGTGGGGCTGGATTCATTACCGCACGCCATTCTTTTTTATCGTCAGATGCTGCAATGGTTTGGCGGCATGGGGATCATTGTGCTGGCGGTGGCGATTCTCCCTATCCTCGGCGTCGGGGGGATGCAACTCTATCGGGCGGAAATGCCGGGGCCGCTGAAAGATAACAAAATGCGCCCGCGTATTGCGGAGACGGCGAAAACGCTGTGGCTTATCTATGTCTTGCTAACGGCAGCCTGCGCACTGGCGCTATGGTTTGCGGGGATGCCCGCGTTTGACGCTATCGGACACAGCTTCGCCACTATCGCCATCGGCGGCTTCTCAACGCATGACGCCAGCGTAGGCTATTTTGATAGTCCCACTATTAATACCATCATCGCTATTTTCCTACTGATCTCCGGTTGTAACTATGGTTTGCATTTCTCTTTATTAAGTGGGCGTAGCCTGAAAGTATACTGGCGCGATCCGGAATTCCGCATGTTCATCGGCGTACAGTTGACGTTGGTGGTGATCTGCACGCTGGTACTGTGGTTCCATAATATCTACGACTCGGCGCTGACAACGCTAAATCAGGCGTTCTTCCAGGTTGTGTCGATGGCGACAACGGCAGGGTTTACCACGGACAGCATTGCGCGTTGGCCGCTGTTTTTGCCGGTCTTGCTGCTATGTTCTGCGTTTATTGGCGGTTGCGCCGGGTCAACGGGCGGGGGGTTAAAGGTTATCCGCATTCTGCTGTTGTTTAAACAGGGGAACCGCGAACTCAAACGTCTGGTGCATCCGAATGCCGTTTACAGTATTAAGTTGGGGAACCGGGCGCTGCCAGAACGTATTCTGGAAGCCGTCTGGGGATTCTTCTCTGCCTACGCGCTGGTATTTATTGTCAGTATGCTGGCCATTATCGCTACAGGCGTAGATGATTTCTCGGCTTTCGCCTCGGTAGTGGCTACGCTTAATAACCTGGGACCGGGGCTGGGGGTTGTTGCTGATAACTTCGCCAGTATGAATCCGGTTGCGAAATGGATACTCATCGCCAACATGCTATTTGGTCGTCTGGAAGTATTCACTTTGCTGGTACTTTTTACCCCGACTTTCTGGCGTGAATAATGGAGTAACACGTGAAAACATTGATTCTTTTCTCTACCCGGGACGGACAAACGCGCGAAATTGCCTCTTATCTGGCTTCTGAACTCAAAGAGATGGGGATCTGGGCCGATGTCGTTAATCTGCATCGCGCAGAAGAGCCAGACTGGGATAGCTATGATCGCGTAGTGATTGGCGCGTCCATTCGTTATGGTCATTACCACAGCGCCTTCCAGGAGTTCGTTAAGAAATACGCTCCGCGGTTGAACGGAATGCCGAGCGCCTTTTATTCCGTTAACCTGGTGGCGCGTAAAGCGGAAAAACGGACGCCGCAGACTAACAGCTACGCGCGTAAGTTTTTGATGAGTTCTCCGTGGCGACCTGATCATTGCGCTGTCATTGCAGGCGCGCTTCGCTATCCCCGCTATCGCTGGTATGACCGTCTGATGATCAAGCTTATTATGAAGATGTCGGGCGGCGAAACGGATACCAGTAAAGAAGTGGTGTACACCGACTGGGATCAGGTTGCGAACTTTGCCCGTGAAATAGCCCATTTAACTAACAAATCGTCGGCAAAATAAGCGTAAAGCATAAAAAGTGCGCACTCAGAAAATTATTTTAAATTTCCTCTTGTCAGGCGGAAATAACTCCCTATAATGCGCCACCACTGACACGGAACAACGGCACACAGGCCGCCGGGTCAGCGGGGTTCAGACCAGAACCTCACGGAGAAAAGCGAAAATAAACGCTT
>NZ_JBDGON010000017.1:0-74976 GCF_057751355.1 Salmonella sp. FC25216
GCCGTTGCCGCCGGTGACCTGCACCCACTCCCCGGCATCCACGGTGAACGACAGCCCGCGAAACAGCGTCCTCTCGTCCCGCTCGCAGTGCAGTTCTCTGGCTTCAAGCATCATTGTCATTGCGCATATTCAGGTTGATATGGCGTATAAACACCGGTCAGGCTTTCCAGGAAAGCGACGATATCGTCAATATCGTTTTGTGGCAGATCGGTACCAACCTGGTAACGCAGCATCAGTTTTACCGCGCCATCCAGCGTCGGTACGTCGCCCCGATGGAAATAAGGCGCCGTTAACGCGACATTGCGTAAACCCGGAACTTTTTGCCGTAATTTATCGCGAACCTCTTTGGTGACGTTCATACGACCAATATCCGCTGCGGTAATTTCGCCAAAATTAAAGTCTCGCTTTAATCCCAACGGTTCAAAAGAGCGTCCGCCTAAAATGATACCGCCGTGACAGGTTGCACATTTATTCTCTTTAAATAATTGATAACCGTGTTTCTGTTGCGCGGTCAGCGCATTTTCATCTCCACGTAGCCATTTATCAAAGGCGGAATCCGGTGTTATCAACGTTTTTTCAAATTCGGCAATCGCATCAGTAATATTTTCCCCGGTAAATCCTTGCGGATAAACCGCCTGAAAATCTTTTTTCAGGACAGGATCTTTATCAAGCTTGCTAATAATTTCATCCCAGGATTTAGATGCCATTTCGATAGGATTTAACGGCGGTCCGCCTGCTTGTGCCTGAAGGGTTGCAGCACGACCATCCCAAAATTGTTCGATATTAAATACGGAATTGAATACCGTCGGCGCATTTATTGGCCCTACCGCACCGCCAACACCAATTGAGGTTTTTCTGCCATCGACACCCCCCGCATTTAACGCGTGACAATGCGCACAGGATATTGTGCTGTCGCCGGATAAACGTTCATCATGATAAAGGCGGAAACCTAAGTCGACTTTTTTCGCATCAACGGGAATATTGCGCGGAATAGGCTGAACGGGTTCATTCCGGTGCGCGGCGTCGGTGTCGGCGCTGGCATAGTTACGCTCACGTTGATCGGCTATCCAGTTCAGGATATCAGTACGCTCTTTATCGCTGACGCCCCCCGCCCAGTGCAGCGCGACATAGCGGGTTGGCGGCATAGTCTGATGTTGCATAACCCATTCAATTTTATTCAGTTCGCTTTGCGGCACCGGCGTATCCGCAATCAGGGCGGCCCGTACCGCCTCGAGGTTAAACGATTTGTAGCCGAGCTGGATATCGTAATCCATTAGCTGCTTTGCCACCGGAAAAGAGGAATAAAAAGGTAATTCAGCAGAAGGCGTATGACAATAATCACATCCTTTCTCCCTGAAATAACCCAGTATTTTGTTATTTTCTCCCACAACCGAGGCCTGCACATCGCTTTTTTTACTGCGCTGTTTGTCGTAATACCATACATACCCGGACAAACCTAAATAACATAACAGCCCAACGGTGATAACCGTTGTCGCATAGAGGGTAATTTTTTTCATATCACTATCCTTATGGGGTATTGCGGCATGATTAATTAAATTTTATTTTTTTACTCATGAGGCCCGTCAATACTAAATACAAACCCATCGTGGATATTGATTGGTATCAATAATTACAATTGGCTAAACCTATAGATATGATAACCCCCGGCTATCGTAACATTCATTTTGCGATGCCCATCACCTGGTTTATTCAGCAACAACAATGAATAAATCCTCTTTTTCGTCATCAAAACGAACGATAGCCAACAATAATTGACTTAACGCAGCATAAAAACCATAGGGATCATGCTTAACGCAATTATTTGTAAATTCCGGAAGCCAATCCAGTAATGACGACAATGTTTTCTGGAGTAATTTATTCATTCTCCGTTGTTGGAACGATTCACCCAATGAAAAATGTAAATGGCTGAGTAATTCCAGATAAATTGCCAGGTGATCGGCTGGCTCTTTAAAACCGTCGTTGACCTCCATCCCGGCTTCGAGCAATAAATGTTTAATCATGCCGGATTCCTGCTGCGGGTATTGCGAGGCGTAGGGCAACGCCGATTTTTTATCCGTCATCAGGAATAATCCGCAAAAATCTGCCGCCAGCTCCAACTGCGCATCCTGACGCAGGCTAAGCGCGGCAATTTTTTGTTCGAGTAACGCCACCGACGCCGCCAGCGCTGGCTGGCGCTTTAATAGCGCCAGCCAGTCCGCGATCTCCGCGGACTGTAATTGCATGAACCCTTCATCATCTACTTCCCGGAAAAAGAGTAACGCCAGCCATGCATATACGCAGGCATACTGTTCCTGAGCAAGCGCTGGCTGCTTAATCATGCGGATTCCCCTGCGATGCGGGTACATATTCACACTGCGCGACCATCTCAACCGGACCGTTAAACGCCGTGACGTTATCAATATGGCCGGTATATTTTTCAATTTCCACCAGCGTCGTATGCGCGCTGGTCGCCTGTGCGAGCTGCGATGTACCGATATCCAGCGTTAATACGTTAGGGTTGCCGTACTTACACAACGCGTTGATGTCGCCGCCTTTATCAGGATCGTACCAGGCGCCTTCATGAATTCGCGCCACGCCCGGCGCATAGCGATCGGAAACTACCGCCCCCGCCAGTACCTGCCCGCGTGCATTGAATACCCGCACAATATCACCGTTGCGGATCCCGCGCGCGCTGGCATCCTGTGGGTTAATAAAGACCGGTTCCTTGCCGCCAATGGCATATTGCTGACGCAGCGTTTCCGACTCACACAGTTGGGAATGCAGACGGAAATCAGGGTGGACGGATTGTAAGTGCAGCGGCCAGCGCTGCGATCCCGGCCCGCCATGCGAGCGTTCGATTTTTTCGAACCACATAGGATGGCCCTGACAATCGTCGTATTGCATGTCGGCGATCGTTTTGGAGTAAATCTCGATCAAACCGCTTGGCGTGCCCAACGGCTCCAGGTCCGGATCTTCACGGAAAGCCTGATGGCGCACAAACATCTGCGGATGATCAAACTCGATGTACTCCTGCTGATTCCAGAACACCTCGAAAGTCGGTAAGTGGATACCGCGACCTTTTCCCTGCTGGCTCCCTTCCTGCCAGATGCGTTTCAGCCAGCCCATTTCATCAAGACCTTCCGTGAATGCCGCTTCACGGTTAAAGCGTCGGCAGAGATCGCGGAAAATATCAAAGTCGTTACGCGCTTCAAACTGCGGCGACACCACCTGTTTCATGGCGATAATGCCGCGGTTAGAATGGTTGCCGAACTGATCGAGGTCGTTACGCTCAAATTGGGTGGTAGCCGGCAAAACGATATCCGCAAAGCGGCAGGTCGATGTCCACTGGTTATCAATAGCGATGACCGTTTCCAGCTTGCGCCACCCCTCAATAATACGATTAATTTGTTGGTGTCGGTGGAACGGATTGGTCCCGGCGAACACGCACATCTTCAGCGGCGGTAATTTAACCGATTTCCCGTTCCAGTTAATGACCTTCCCGGGGTCAAGGATGGCATCCATAAAACGCGCAATAGGAATGGTGCTGCTGTAGCCTTTGTAATCCGTGCTGTCGTGTACTGGCGGAACGGTCGTCGAACCGGAGAAGCCGCTTAAAATGATCCCCTTACGGCCAGGCGTCCCGGCGCCGTTGTAGTGCCAGCCAAAACCAAAGCCGCCGCCCGGCAAACCAATCTGTCCCAGCATTGCCGCCAGCACGACGACCATCCATGACCACTGTTCGCCATGCTGCATACGTTGTACGCACCAGCCAGCGATGATTTGCGTTCTGTCGCCCGCCATCTGCCGCGCCAACGCGCGGATGGTGTCGGCGTCAATACCGCACAGTTTTTCCGCCCAGGCGGCATCTTTGGGCTGTCCATCTTTCTCGCCCAGCAAATAGGGGAGGAACTGGTCAAAACCGACGCAGTAATTATCAAGGAAATTTTTATCGTACAGTTTCTCGCTGTACAGGGTATGCGCCAGCGCCAGTTGTAACGGAACATCCGTCTGAGGGTTAATGGCGATATGTTTGACCTTATCGCGCCCCAGATAATCGTGTGTGGAGGTAACGACCGGGTCGATGCTGATGACCGAGATAGCGCCGCTGGCAACCTTCTCTTTTAATTGTTCATAGTACTGATAGACATCGTGATCCGGGCACCACCAGTTTGCCTGCTGGTTTTTCACCATATCAGACCCCCATAGCACAATCGTTTTACTGTTCTGTAAAACAAGAGGCCATGAAGTTTGCTGTTCGTACACTTCCATTGAACCCACCACGCGCGGCAGAATCACCTGCGCCGCGCCGGTCGAATAGTCCCCCCCCGTGCTGACACTATTGCCATGCAGCGCAATCGCGCGCGCCAGCATCCCGGAGGCGTTATGGAACATGCCGGTAGATTGCCAGCCGCTCGCCGTCAGTAACGCGCTCGGCCCATAGGTGGTTTGCACCCGCTCCAGTTCCTGATAGAACAGATCCAGCGCTTCATCCCAGGAGACGCGCACAAAACGATTATCGCCGCGCTGCGAGGTGTCGCTTTGATGGCCTTTGCGCATCCAGTCGACGCGCACCATCGGATAGCGAATACGCGCCGCGTTGTGGACGTGATCGGGCAGACCGGCGATCATTTTGGACGGGTATTTATCCTGTTCAAACGGTTTTGCCGCCACAAATCGACCGTCAACCACCGTGGCGCGAATCGCCCCCCAGTGAGAACCGGTAAGGATACCCTCTTTCGTCGCGGCGCCTGGCGCAACGGCATCAGCCGCGCGGGCGCTACGGGGCGTCAGCAGTGACGGCCCCAGCATTCCTGCCACCGTCAAACCGCCGAGCTGCGCCAGAAAACGTCGACGAGAGACGTGTAACGTGTCCTTATTTTTCATTGTGTTCTCCCTTATCGCTGTGCGGCGTGTTGGTGGTATCAGACGCATTCATCTGGAGATATTTCAACAAGGTACGTTCTTCACGCTTATCCAGACTGGTGAAACCGATCATGCCGTTGAGCGTGCCGATCCAGCCATTAGCGTCGAAGTGCGCTTTGTCCGGCGCGCCGTGACACTGATTACAGGTGCCGTTATAGAGGGAGTCGGCGTAGGCCCAAATCGGTTTAATGTCATTTACCATGTCGCCTTTTTGCATCCACGCGGTTGCCTGTAATTTGCTCCACTGAGTATTGGTCGCCGCGACGGTGGTCTCTTCCAGCGTTTTCACATGCTGTTGCACATCGCCGCGAATCGAGGCGACAAAAATACGTTTACCGGGCAACTGCGTCAGCACGCGCTGGCGACCGTCCGTCTCCGTCCAGCCTTCGATTTGCACTTGCAGCCAGTCACCGTCCCGTTTAAGGACTTTCACTTCAGAAGCAGGTAACAGCGATCCTGCCGGTTCTTTATCGCCTTTAGCGGCATAAATCGGCTTGATATCCAGCGAATAGAGTGTATCGCCGTCATTATGTGTACTGGCGCTGGCGCGCAGTTCTTCAAACTGTTTGCGGAAACCGCTGCTCATATCCGGTAGCTGGTGGGCAATTCCTTTATGACAGTCGATGCAGGATTGATTTTCTTTAGCGGCGATTTTCATTTGCCGCGCCGCTTCCGGGTTCTGTTTCGCGTGATCCATCGCATCGTAGTTATGGCAGGAGCGACAGGTCGCGGAGTTATTCTCTTTCATGCGCGCCCATTCACGCTCGGCAAGCTCGGCGCGTTTGGCTTCAAATTTTTCCGGGGTATCAATCGAGTGGGCGATAAATGTCTGGTAAAGATCGTTGCTGGCTTCCAGCTTACGTTTCACCATGCCTGGAATATCGGGGGGAATATGGCAGTCGTGGCATTCCGCGCGTACGCCGGAAGCGTTCTGGAAATGTACGGACTGTTTATATTCCTGATACACCGGCTGCATACTATGGCAGCTAACGCAAAACTCTGTCGTACTGGTCAGTTTGATACCGACGTGAGGTAACACGATCAGCGCAACGCCGATCACAATCCCGACAATGACCAGCGCCAGTATCGACCAACGGGCGCTTGGCCTGAGTAGCGCTCTCCAGAGTTTTCGCATAATAGCCCCTGTAATTATATGGTTTAATGCACAGATCTTATTCCGCAAATATGAACAGCGTCACTGGTCAGGATGAACGGGATACGGCAATATATGAACAGATATGAACAGAAAGAGATCGCGCGCAGGATGTCACATCACATTGTTATTGTTGAGGATGAACCTGTTACTCAGGCCAGATTACAGGCCTATTTTGAGCAGGAGGGGTATCGTGTTTCTGTGGCCGACAGCGGCGCGGGCCTGCGCGACATCATGGAGCATGAGCACGTTTCGCTGATCTTGCTGGATATCAATCTCCCCGATGAAAACGGGTTGATGCTGACCAGGGCGCTACGCGAACGCTCCACGGTGGGCATTATTCTGGTGACGGGGCGTTGCGACCAAATCGACCGCATCGTCGGGCTGGAGATGGGCGCGGACGACTACGTCACCAAGCCGCTGGAACTTCGCGAGCTGGTAGTGCGGGTGAAAAATCTTTTGTGGCGCATCGATCTGGCCCACCCCACGCCGCAAAACGCCAATGAAAACTGCTACATGTTTTCCGGTTACTGCCTGAACGTGATGAATCACACGCTGGAGCACAACGGTGAAGCCATTAAGCTTACGCGCGCAGAGTACGAGCTACTGCTGGCCTTTGTGACCAACCCAGGCAAAGTGCTGCATCGCGAACGCCTGCTGCGAATGCTTTCCGCCCGCCGCGTAGAGACCCCGGATCTCCGCACGATTGATGTACTGGTTCGCCGCTTACGCCATAAAATTACGCCGGAACTGCTGGTCACACAGCATGGCGAAGGCTACTTTTTAGCCTCGGAGGTGTATTGATACAGATAGACGGGCCGAAATCCCGGCGGCGATAGCGAACGACGAACGCGCACGCTATCGGCGTTTTTATGCGTCAAAATAAGCACTGGTGGGCTGATATTTTCAGGCACCGGTTGCCCCTGTAAGACCTTAATCGACTGCGCTATCGCTAATTCTCCCTGCCAGGCCATCTGATCGCTGAGCGCCATCAGGATATGGCCGCGTTTTAAACCGCGATAAACCTGATGTGTCAGATAAAATGAGACGATCGTGAGCGGGGTCGTCAAATTCCGCCCTTCGCCCATCGCCGCCTCCGCCGCTATCGCCGACCCGGCTACCACATTAGCATCCGGATGGCGCTCCAGCATTTCCTGGAGTAAGTTTCGCTGCACTTCAATGTCGTTATCGCCCCAGGCGATATCCACAATGTTGATGGCGCTGTCTTTAATCGCCTGACGAAAACCCGCCACCATCTCCTGACTACCACCGGCTTCATCCGGCCCCGGGAAGAGCAAAACGTTAAGCGTTTTTCCTTTGCTCCACTGCGCCAGGAAACGTCCCGGCAGATAGCCCATCTGAAACCACGGCAGACCAACGCGGGTTGCGACGCTGGCATCGTGAATCATGTTCACCAGTTCAATAACCGGCACATTACCGGCATACTGCTCCAGCCCCGGGAAACGATCGGTACTGCTGCCAAGCAGAATAGCGTCGGCGCCCCATTCCCGGCACTGCATCATTTGCTGTTGTTGCGTCGCCAGTTGCCGATAGCCATTCGCTTCCAGCACTTTTAAATCAACGCCATACAATTTGGCCGCTTTTTGCATCCCGTAGTTGACGGACAACCAGTAAGAATCTTTCAGGCTGGGGTATAATGCGCACAGTTTCCAGGGTTTAATCGCATTGACTGACGTTTGCCGCCAGGGAATCGCCCGATCGGCGCGCGTCCAGTGTAGCAGCCCGGTTCCGGCTAACGCCGTTTCTACATTCGAGACGATGATTATCAAAAAAAAGAACGAAATAAGCGCGCGCATGATAGCCCCACAACCGACAAGGTTTTATCCTAATGGTTTTTCCGGCGGCAACTCAACCCATTTCATCCGCGGCGCATAAATGTCAACGCCCTCACTGACCCGCAGATTATGGCTGGCCTTCGCCCTGATGGCGGCGCTCACCCTACTCAGCACCGTGATCGGCTGGATAAGCCTGCGCGTCATTAGTCAGGTGGAGCAAACCAATACGCAAGCGCTGATCCCCACGATGAATATGGCCCGGCAGTTAAGCGAAGCCAGCGCTTATGAGCTCTTTTCCGCGCAAAATCTGACCAATGCCGACAGCGAGAGCGTTTGGCTGGCCCAGGGGAAGATGCTGAAAGCGCAAAGCCTCAAAATTAACCACATATTGCAGGCATTAAGCGAGCAGGGGTTTACTACCTCGGCCATTGCCCGGCAAGAAAAAGAGATCGCACAAACGCTTGGGCAGCAGGGTACGCTGGTCGGTGAAATTCTCACGCTGCGCGCACAGCAACAGCAGTTAAGCCGCCAGATTGCGGAGGCAGCGGAAATCATTGCCGCCCAGGCTCACGGACAGGCCAATAATGCAGCGACATCTGCAGGCGCCACCCAGGCCGGTATTTACGATCTTATCGAAAGCGATAAAGGGGACCAGGCTGAACGCGCGCTTGACCGGCTGATTGATATCGACCTTGAGTATGTGAATCAGATGAATGAGCTGCGGGTCAATGCCCTGCGGTTTAAGCAGCTCATAGTGACCTTAAAAGACGCGCAAGGGCTGAGCGATGCCGAGGACACCGATGAAAAACTTAATCAGTTGGTTAAAATTTTATCCCGCCGCCAGCAGCGTATAGAAGATCCTACCGTTCGCGCCCAAATCGCCGACGCGCTGGAGAAAATAAACCAGTACACCACACTGGTTACCCTGTTTCGTAAGGAAAACGCCATCCGCGACCAGCTTCAAACGCTTATGGCCAATAACCTCTTTCAGTTTACCCGCTTCAGTACGGAAGTGTCGCAGTTGGTGAACGCCATCGAAAAACGAAACGAGGCTGGGTTAGCGCGTCTTACACACGCCAGTCAGCGTGGGCAAATAGGGTTAGTGATCTTAGGCATCCTGGCGCTGTGCTCATTAAGTTTTATTCTTTGGCGAGTGGTTTACCGTTCCGTATCCCGCCCGCTGGCGCAACAAACGCAGGCCTTACAACGGCTACTGGAGGGCGATATTGACTCGCCGTTCCCGGAGGCGGCTGGCGTCAGCGAACTTGATACCATCAGCCGTCTGATGGAAGCGTTTCGCGCCAACGTGCGCAAATTGAACCGCCATCGTGAAGATTTGGCGGAGCAGGTGCGATCGCAAACGGCGGAGCTTCATGCGCTGGTGCTGGAACACCGACAGGCGCGCGCCGAAGCGGAAAAAGCCAACGAGGCGAAATCGACGTTCCTTGCCGCCATGAGCCATGAAATTCGCACGCCGCTTTACGGCATTCTCGGTACGGTACAATTGCTGGCGGATAAACCGCTCATGGCAAACTACCGCGACGACTTACAGGCCATTAACGATTCAGGCGAATCGCTACTGGCGATTCTTAACGATATTCTTGATTACTCGGCGATTGAAGTAGGCGGCACCAACGTTTCCATTAGCGAGGAGCCGTTTGAACCGCGACAATTATTGAATAGCGCGCTGCATTTAATGCACAGCCGCGTTCAGGTGGCGCTCATCGCCGACTTTAGCGACCAACTCCCCTCAACGCTACAAGGCGATCCGCGCCGGATACGCCAAATTGTGATTAATCTTTTAAGTAATGCGGCGAAATTTACCGATCGCGGCAACATAGTGCTGCGCACGTTTTGCGACGATCAGAGCTGGTTTATTGAGGTTGAAGATACCGGATGCGGTATCCCTGAAGCGAAGCTGACGGCTATTTTCAAACCGTTTGTGCAGGCGACAGGACGCCGGGGCGGGACGGGGCTGGGGCTGGCTATCAGCGCCAGCCTGGCAGAGGCGATGGGTGGGACGCTAACCGTCACCAGTACGCTTCATGTTGGCAGTTGTTTTCGTTTACAACTGCCGGTTCGCCACCCCAAACCCGCAAGCAAAAATGCGCTCAGGGAACCGATAAATCTTAACGGACTACGCTTGTTGCTGATTGAAGATAATATGCTGACGCAGCGTATTACCGCTGAAATGCTCACAAGCAAAGGGGTAAAGGTCTCACTTGCTGAAAGCGCGAATGACGCGCTACGCTGTTTAGCCAAAGGCGAGTCCTTTGATGTGGCGCTGGTGGATTTTGATTTACCGGATTATGACGGCTTAACCCTGGCGCAGCAGTTGATGAGTCAGTATCCCGCCATGAAACGCATTGGTTTTAGCGCGCATGTGATAGACGATAATCTCCGTCAGCGTACCGCCGGTCTTTTCTGCGGGATTATTCAGAAACCCATTCCCCGCGAGGAGCTTTACCGCATGATAGCGCATTATTTACAGGGCAAATCTCACAACGCGCGGGCGATGCTGAATGAACATCAGCTTGCCGGCGATATGGCGTCTGTCGGCCCGGAAAAACTCCGACAATGGGTCACGTTATTCAAAGACAGCGCGCTGCCTTTAGTCGAGGAGATCGAGGCGGCGCGCGCCATGAATGACGACGTTAACATTAAGCGGCTGGCGCATAAATTAAAAAGCGGCTGCGCCAGCCTGGGGATGACTCAGGCGACCGATGCCTGTCGGGAGCTGGAAATGCAGCCGCTTAGCGAGATAGATATTAAAACTATCGTGACGCAGGGAGTGACGGCGCTCGACGCATGGATATCGTCCGGTTTCAAAGAGGGATAAGCTCAACGATCCCGGACTAACCTGCCAGTTGTATGGTGATAAAATTGACGCTTGTAAAGGGATTACGCAAGACCCCAGGCAACTGGTAGTAAAAGCACGCCAAAGGATCCTTGCCGAATCCTTTTTTATAATCGCATTTTTATAATGCGCATTACAAAAACACCAGACGTAATTTTTCGTTATAATAAGCATCAATTCGCTATAAATAAACCTATTATAAACAACACATTATGCTCTTAGCGTACGTTTTCGTCCCATTGGCCCTCACCCCCTGTAAGCAAGAATCCCCGTTCAGCCCGACTGCTGCGCCTTATCCGGTAACTGTTCACTTGAGCCCAACCCAGAAAAGCACGTAAAAACGCCACTGGTAACTGGAGATAGCAGGAACGTGAGAGTGAAAAAGTTACTTTGTCGTTTGAAGAAGCCAGTTTGAAGCAGCTAAACAAAGTGTACTGCTTTGGTGACTGTTCCTGTGAAGATCAGTTATCGCCCGGTTTTGGCAAGTTTGCTGCTCGACGAAACCGAACCAACCTGTCTTCCTGCGGTTTTTTTCATTTACAGAGCAAAGGATTACGACGTTCCATGGAGGATCTCAAGAAGATCCTCCACATGATTTAATTAACCATCAACAGAACTAACAAAGTCAGACAACAACTTTTTAAGCGAAATTGTTTCATCCAAAACGCACTGTTTATTTAAAAGCATTCCGTTTTGCCCTCCAGTCTTCAGCCACAAGTCACATTTCCCATCAATGTATTTACGCTGGTTATCAGTAAATAACTTAAGTTCTACAATATTACCATCCTCTGGAGAGGTTATATCGCCATGCTTACCAATGAATGAATCTATTGACTTGTTCTGTGCGTTTATTTCTGAGTCAATGCACTCCGTTGACATGGGGTTATTTACTGTCTTAGATATACAATCAGTGTACTCTTTACTATATTCACTCACATTTTGTGAGAATGTAGAAAAAGACATTACAAAGATAGTCACACCAACAAAATTAATAAACCTCATAATTACTCAACCTCATAATTATATTGAGTCAAATCCAATAATTTGCTTTTCTCACTTACGACTCTATCCTTCAACCCAGACCAAAGAGTGGGGGAACTAGCACATTTTGTTTCTACATGCGCGTACTTATAATCTTGCACCGCAGTTATAATTTGAGCATCAGTGGCATTTTCAAAAGAAAATTCTTTTGTAGCTTTAATTATAATGTCTGTATATGGTCCATATTGGACTGAAGTAGACCATATCATGTCATGTATAGCCGCTCGCTTATGCTTTATATTAATCCCTTTTTTACCCAGAAATCCTAGCTGTACTTCATAATGAGTTTTCTTTATAAAAAGATATTGTTCGTGAGCAAAGTCCTCTTTATGCTCGCTAGCTATCTTTTTCCACTCAGTATTAAATTCTTGTGTCCCAACCTGCAAACCAGTGAGTCTATCTTTATATTTTGATTGCTGAATATAATCCTGAACAACGCCTGGTTTAGAAGATAACTGATAGCATCCATACGAAGCGCCACCATGATCCCCCCGCCCTGAAGACACAACTCCAGGTCCTCTTCCACCGGACTCATAGTGTTCTGACGTTGTACCCAGCACCCACACCTTAGCATTCATAGCAATAGCATCGAGAAACACCAGCGGATGCATATGCCACGGATTTTCCACCATCCCCGCCACACGATGCATCCAGCGCAGGTCAATCAGGAACTTCTCGCTGTAGGCGTACCATTCCGGCGCTTCTTTTTTTAGCTGCGGCGTAAAAAACGTTTTCCACACAGGCGCTTCCGACGAGTAATACCAGTCACTGGGGTGCTTCACGCACAGCCGATAAAGGTGGTCACGCATTGACGGATTCTGCACCGCACGCCGGTACTGTTCCGGGTTATACCGGGGGGATTTCGCATCGTCAATCCTGTCCAGTAGTTGCCGGTAGTTAAACGCCACCGCCTTGCTGTAGGGTTTCCCGTCATTGTCCGCCACGCTGAAAAACCGCTCAAAAATCGTCTTCACCAGCCCTTTCGGCTGCGTCTTCCCGTCGAGATGGTCAAAGCTCGCCGGGCTGTCTTCTGTCGTCTCAAAACCCCGGCCGGCCAGATCGTACCGGGACAACAACTGCACATCCGACCCCGCCAGCAGCCCCCGCGACGACCCGCCCGGCCAGTAGCGTTTACCCTCTTTGTCCGTCACTGCCTGCCCGGACAGCGCCATCACCGTTTCGGTCTGCGTGGTTATCAGCCCCTTCTGTATTTCTCCGCCGCTGAATTGCAGGTACACCGGAATGTCCTTCGGACAGCGGGCAAAGGCGGGCATGTCGCGCCCCGTGCCTTCCGGGTTGCTCAGGAAGTGCGGCAGGTCGTCCGTCGTCAGGCATTCGATATGCACCTGATAGCGTTTTTCATGTCCGTCTTCACCGGGCACCTGAAACCAGCCCAGATGACCCACCGGGTCCCCGGCCTTAATCGGGTAAGGGGTCGGGCACACCACCGTATCAAACTGCACCGTTTCACGTGACGGCGGCAGGAACGGGGACCACCACGCCGGACGGGTGGCGCTGTCGCGGGCCGGAACCAGATTCTCTCTGTCGCACACCGTCCACACCCGGTCCCCGGTGCTCAGGCTCATGCAGCCCGTGACCGGCTCCGCCAGCGTGACGTGCGCATACTGCCGCCCGTTGCTCCCGGTCATGGTGTCGGCGCTGACCGCTTTATCCCATGTCACCCGCGTGCCGGACGGCAGCTCTGCCGCCACCCACTGCCGGGACGCATCCACATACGCCTTCAGGCGCTGGCCGTCAGCCACCTGAAACGCTGTACTGTCCCGCTCCGGGTAGGCCAGCCAGGGCGCGAGGTGCATATACAGGGTGTAAAAGGTCAGCCCGCTCTCTGCCGTTTTCCCTGGCTGAATACGGTGGCGAATAAGCACAAAAGACCCGGAGTAGCATAAATCCCCCCAGTACCACGGCACGCTGAGGTAATCCCGGTTAATCCGGTAGGCCACCACCTCACCGTCCGCCATGCAGCGCACAGCCTGCTCCCCCGGAAACGGTACCGGGAAATCCACCGCCTCATTCATCGCCTGACCGCTGAGCGCACACCACGGCGTGGTGGTGTCACTGATGTGAATGCCGCCGTGCCACATGCCATTGCGGCCGATAAGCCAGTGCCCGGTGGCCTCGCCCTCCAGATGCGCCAGCATCTCCTCCAGGTTACTGAACTCCCCGCCCCGGTTATTTTTCGGCACCGGCCAGCGAATGGCCGGGAGCTGCGGGCCGTTTTCCGGCTTCGACATAGAAAATCCTTTTAGTTTGTCTGGTTAAGTATGGGTCCATCATACATCGGCCGGAACTTAACCAAAATTACCCCAGTTGTCGCAATATGTTACCGGGCCCCCCGAAAAATCGGTGTGTTGATAAGTAGAATTTTCTCGTCACCTAAACCGGGAAGATCTCTATGAAAAAATCACGTTTTACTGACAGCCAGATCATGTCCATCCTGAAGCAAGCCGAGGCCGGAGCACCTGTGGCTGAACTGTGTCGTGAGCATGGCATGAGCAATGCAGTTTCTATAAGTGGCGTTCACGTTTTGGCGGTATGGAGCCTCCATGATGACCCGTTTGAAAAAGCTGGAAGATGGAAATCTCCGCCTCAAAAAAATGTATGCTGAGGAGTGACTTAAAGCCGAAATCATTCAGAAGGCCGTGGCAAAAAAGTGGTGACGCCATCGCGTCGAAAGCCGATGACACAGCACGCGGTCAGAAGTCGAAACGTCAGCATGCGTTTTGCCTGTAAGCTGTTTTTAGTCAGCGAAAGTTGCTATCGCTATCAGCCTCAATTGAATGCAGAAAATGACCTCAATTGCCGAATGGCTGTTCTGCATCACTGACAGTCAGCGCAACTGGGGATTTGGTCTGTGTTATTTGTACCATGTCAACAATGTAGTTGTGTTGTACTACAATTTAGATCACAAAAACGACAATTAGTTATGAGAACGTTATAAGACGTAAACGAAAGACATAAAAAAACCCGCAACAAGTGCGGGTCGTTAAGCGCGTATTCGCCCGATGGCGACTATGCCTTATCGGGCGGGAAAATGGCCGGATGAGTGGTCGGGGTTCAGCACAAATTTTTCGATAGCCCAGGCGACACCATCTTCCAGATTTGATTTAGTGACGAAGTTGGCAACCTCTTTTACCGACGGAATGGCGTTGTCCATCGCCACGCCCATGCCGGCAAACTCAATCATCGCAATGTCATTTTCCTGATCGCCAATCGCCATCACCTCTTCCGGCTTGATGCCCAGCGCGTCGGCCAGCGATTTTACGCCCGTACCTTTATTGACGCGTTTATCGAGGATTTCAAGGAAGTACGGCGCGCTTTTCAGCACGGTGTACTTCTCTTTTACTTCCGCCGGAATGCGCGCGATAGCCTTATCAAGGATGGCGGGTTCATCAATCATCATGACTTTCAGGAACTGCGTCGCCGGGTCCATTTTCTCTGCTTCGCAGAACACCAGCGGAATGGTCGCGACATAGGATTCATGTACGGTGTAGTAGCTGATATCGCGGTTGGCAGTATAGAGCGTGTTGCGATCCAACGCGTGGAAGTGAGACCCCACTTCGCGGGATAGCTGCTCAAGGAAACGATAATCGTCATAGCTCAGCGCTGTTTGCGCCACCGTACTGCCATCACCGGCTTTCTGCACCAGAGCGCCGTTATAGGTGATGCAGTAGTCGCCGGGTTGTTCCATATGAAGTTCTTTCAGATAGCTGTGAACGCCCGCATATGGACGCCCCGTGGTCAGCACCACGTTCACCCCTTTTTCGCGGGCTGCAGCAACCGCGTTTTTAACGGCAGGCGAAATGGTGTGATCGGGCAGCAGAAGGGTGCCATCCATGTCGATAGAAATAAGTTTGATAGCCATGAGTTCCCCGGATGAAATGAGTACTGGCCCATGCTAACGCGATTCGGCACAAAAAACAGCTATCAAAAGGGGCTGGATTACGACAAAAGAATCCCCGTTATGGCTAACGCTTACCGCTTTACTCCACAGGTCCATAATTGTTGCATATCAGTACGGTCATTAATTTTATATGAGATTTAACACTCGCAGCCTTCATGCATCCAAACAATAAAAAAGCCAATGCTTAATGACTTAGATTATAACAATGGCGCACTCTATTTTTTAATTAAATACTAATTATCTATGCTTTTTTGTTTTTACATTTAATAAAAATATGTATATTTCATTATTTTTAAAAATAGTCACTAAGCCTTTGTGAAAAACCACATAACCTCATGAAAAAAAATAAAAATTATTAAATCTGGTAGGTTTTTTTATACATAAAATATTTTGCGTATCTTTTAGCTTTATGTAAGTGTGAATTTCCTCACGGAAATTAATATTAAATTTGAGTTTCATGCATACGAAACAACGTTTCATTTTTTAATAACCAATGTTTCTTAAAACCAACTGTATACATGAGACCAACAATGAAAATTAAGAATCTACGATGGTACATCATCGTCCTTGTGATGTTGGGCACCATTACCAACTATCTGGCAAGAAGTACCCTTGGCGTTGCTGCGCCTGAGATGATGAGAACATTGGGGCTATCGAGCGAGCAGTATTCCTGGATTGTCTCCGTCTTTCCTTTTACCTATGCAATCGGTGGTATTGCATGCGGCTTTATTATTGACAAGTTTGGCCTACGATTAAGTTTTGCTCTTCTTGCGGCGCTATGGTCTATTTTCAACATGCTGACGGGATTATGCAGTACCTGGCTGCCAATGGCATGGCTACGCGGCGGTTTAGGATTAACCGAGGCTGCCTTTAACCCTGCGGGTATGAAAGTCACAGCGGAATGGTTCCCGGCAAAAGAAAGAGGATTGGCATGCGGTATTTATAGTCTGGGAACATCCGTCGGCGCAATGCTGGCACCACCGCTAGTGGTCTGGGCAATCGTTAATTACAACTGGGAAATGTCGTTTGTCGTAACCGGGGCGATAGGTATTGTGTGGGCAGCGATATGGTACATTTTTTACCGTTCTCCGGAACAACACCCTGCGCTGATAAAGGCAGAATATGACACCGTACAGGCCGATCAGATTGAGGTGGTAAAAGAAAAAGCGACGCTTCGCTCTATCATTACTCACCGTAATTTATGGGCTATTTCATTACCACGTTTTATGGCCGATCCGGCCTGGGGAACGTTGCATTACTGGATGCCACTTTACCTTGTAACCATTCGACATATGGATATGGCGCATATCGCAATGTTCGCCTGGCTGCCTTTCCTGACGGCTGACTTCGGCTGCATCTTTGCCGGTTACATTTCTCGCCTACTGGTTAACCGTGGTATTTGTGTGCTGAATGCCAAACGTATCACATTTACATTTGCCTCTATCCTGATGTTATCAATGGCAGGCGTTGGCTTCGTCACCAATGTTTATGTTGCTCTTGCGCTGTTCTGTATTGCCGGCTTCGCTCATCAGTGTCTGTCTATTACGGTCATCAGTATGTCTTCAGACTTGTTCCCTAAACAAGAAGTGGGGACGGCAACAGGGTTTGCTGCATTTACCGGCAGCATGGGAAATTTCCTGTTTGGTCTTTTTCTGGGGGCTATGGTGACTGTAATTGGTTATAACGCCTTTTTTGTAGGATTAGGGGTATTCGACTTAGTTGGCGCACTCTTTTTATGGGTTCTTATAAAAACGCCTAAAAAAAGCATACAGCCTATCGCTGCATAAATTCTAAAATCTCGGCAAGGAAATAATTTAATGAATAAAACAGCTTTATTGCTGGCGGCTTGTTGTTGTCCTGTAGTCGGCCATGCTATGACTTTTGATATGCGTGGTGGCTATAAAGAGGCCAGCCATAGTTATGAATCTCGCTTTAAAATGAGCCAAAGTTTTAAATCCGGGTACTGGTTAAGTATGGAGACAGATAATAAACAAGGTGACGATAACTTTGATCAGTCTACTGTCAGTTACAATGAAATTGAAGGTAACTATAAATATATATTAAACCCTAAGATTACTATACAGCCAGGGATGATTTATCACTGGAGTGCTGATGGCACACAAATTCGCCCCTACGTCAAATTTGTCTGGAATATGACTGACTCAATTTATTCCGGAGTTCGTTTTCGTTATGACTGGAACCAGTATGATTCTACAGATCTTTCTGGTAATCAGGATAAAGGAAGCGTCGAACGACTGGATTTGTACTTTGGCTGGCAGAATCAATACTGGGGTATTCAGGATAATCCGGTGTTCTATCGTTACGTGAATGATTTCCATTATAATAATGGGAAGAAAAGCGCGTATGAAAATGATCTGGTCGTTAAATATAAACTGAATAAAACCTGGCAACCCTACGTTGAGTGGGATTATATGGAACAGCAAGGTAAATATGACGATGAATCAGGATTAACCGAAAACCGCTTCCGCGTTGGGCTAACAATTAACTTCGAATAAACAGGCTAAATACAATGAAAAGTATAATATATTACCTGGCATTTATTGCCAGTGGGGTTTTCTGCGCCCAAGCTTTCGCTGCAGCGCTACCTCATTGTCTGACTTATGATTGCGAGCAAATGTTGAGTATCAAGCAAAGCATTCGCCGCCATGACGCTCAGTATATGCCAGCCTGGCAAGCGCTTTTGCAGCAGGCTGACGCCGCGCTCGGCCATTCCGTTTATTCCGTCACGGATAAAACACTGCTCCCCGCCTCAGGAAACAGGCATGACTATTACAGTTTTGGCCCGTACTGGTGGCCAAATCCTGATAGGAAAGACGGAATGCCCTATATACGTAAAGATGGGCAAATCAATCCTGATACAAAAACAGACGGCACCGACAGTAAACGGATGGTGCGGTTCTCCAACGATGTGCAGGTATTGGCGCTAGCCTGGTTTTACAGCGGTAAGGATAAATACGCGAAAAAAGCGCAACAGCTTTTACACGCCTGGTTTCTTGATAGCAAAACCAGGATGAACCCTAACTTGAATTACGCACAAGCGATCCCCGGAAAAGTAAATGGACGTGGTATTGGTATTATTGATACCCGTGTGTTGATTGATGTGGCTGATAGTATTGCTTTACTGGAAACATCCGGGTACATCACGCCGCAAGCGCTCACAGGGTATAAAAAATGGTACGCTGACTATACCCAATGGCTGTTAACAAGCCACAACGGTTTCGAGGAATCAAACTGGTATAACAATCATGGGGCATGGTATGACACACAAGTGACCGCATTTTCCCTCTTTACGGACCAACTACAGCAGGCGCAGCGACAGGTAGAGATCTTCAAATTGCGCCACCTAATTTCTCAGGTAAATGCAGCCGGTGAACTCACGTCTGAAACTGAACGCACTCGTTCCTTTCATTACACCAATTTCGCACTGTCGGCCTATGCGCGTATGGGGCGCTATGGAGAGAAAACGCACAACGATGTCTGGGGATTCGAACTGGATAACCGCACGATGAAAAAAGCGTTTGCTCTGGTTAGCGAGCAAACTGGAAAGCCGCAAAAATCCTGGGTGCATGAAGATATCCGATACACACCTTCCGAAGCAATAGGACCGTTATTAGCGGCTGCAAGGGCGTACCAGGATGCGGAATTCACCAAAAACGCAGCATTACTTGTAAAGGAGAATAACAAAGATATCAATATTCTCATCCCGGGTTCAGTGTTGGTGAAATAACGAGGGCGACATGAAGCAGTTCACACAATCGCAGGTATTACAGGCTCGCAAGCGCATAACACCAGATATAATAAAGGCGCTGATCGCGGTTAATAATGATGTTATTAATAACCCAGTTCTGGTTCCTGAAATCGGATGTGCAACCTGGAATCATTACTTTTTTTGTCCGGATCATAGTGTGCGTTTAATCTGGGATCGCCATTCTCCAGGGTTACATCGCTGCCCTATTGATCACGCAAGTTTTGCTGGTGAACCCTATGATGGCGCATGGTGGCGTTGGCTTAATGGGTTGAATGCAAAAGCATGTTACGAATTAGCGGTACTATGGCTGCTAACGAATGAACCCCACTATCTCAATAAGGTCCGGGATGTTTTGATGCAATACGCCCAATATTATCCAGACTATCAGGAGCATGGTGGCATTCCTTACAATGGTCCGGGTAAAGCGAATGCCCAGACATTATGCGAGGCCAACTGTCATACAGATTTTGCCAGAGGTTTTGACATTATCCGTACAACGTTGACAGCGGAGGAAGACCAATATATTGCAGAACGTCTGTTGCGTTCCGGCGCTGAGTTTTTGATGAAACACCGGTGTAATCAGATCCATAATCACGAAGTCAAAATAAGCACTGCAATCGGCATAATTGGTGCCGTTTTGGACGACAACGTTTATCTCGAATTCGCTATCAATAGTCAGTATGGATTGCGATATCAACTGGAACATGCCTTAATGCCAGACGGTATGTGGTTTGAAGGTTCTCTGCATTACCATTTTTATGCGCTACAAGGTTTTTTCACCTATGAAAAAATGGCCAGCGGTTCTGATTACAGCTTACTGAAAACCGCTTATTACCCAAAAATGTTAAGTGTACCACTGACACAGTTAATGCCGGATATGACTTTACCGAAAATTAACGATTGTGTTAATGGTCAGGAAAAACTGACACATACCGATATTTATGAATATGCCTGGTGGTATTACGGCACGCCTGAGTATGGACAGTTATTAAAACAAATCTATAGTCAGCGTCCCCGAAACAGCATCGATGCATTATTTTACGGTAAAACGCTCCCCTCTACGTCTCTTTTACCGCCGCAAGAGACTCTACACACCGCAGAAAGTGGCCTGACTATTATCAGGAATAAGCCAGGACGTGCCATTTGTATCAAACATACTCCCTATGGTGGCGAGCACGATCATTACGATCGTCTGGGGTTAACCGTGTTTAATAATGGCCGGGCCCTTTTTCCAGACCCAGGGACAACGGGATACGGCGCTCCCTTGCATTACGGTTACTACAAGAACTCCTTTTCACATAATACACTCTGTATTAACGGGAAAAACCAGGCGCCAGCGAATCCCTATGTGGTGTCATATCACGAGGAAAATGGCACGGTACAGCTCATCACAGAAGTCGAATGGAAAAGTACTCCCCTACTCCCGGACAGTAAAACCCGGGTTGAATGGGATGAAGAGGCCTATAAAGACGTTGTTTTTCGCAGAAATATCACCGTAAAGAATGACTTACTGATTGATATCATTACTGTAGATAATCCATTCGACCAGGAAATTAATACTACTTATCTTATTAACGCTGAACCACCGCTTGCTGAATACAAGAAAACGCTCTTTCCCCGTGTTTTCGTGGCGAAGGAAGTTAGCCTGGAGGTTCCAGTGAAACTGACCTGGTGTGCTCCTGATAAATTTAATCTTTACTGCTTATCACTAAGCAATAGTATGCTTTTCCTGGGTAAAGGGCCGAATAATCCTTCAACGTCAGATCTTACTTATCTCACCATGCGCTCTAAAGAAAAACAGGTCGCCCATATCACTGTTACCGATTTTTCCGGTGAAGATGATATCCAGATAAAAATTGAAAATGAGAACCTCATCGTTACGGTAAATAATCTTACTGCTCATTTAATCCCTTTAGCATAACTCATTACTGAAAGAGAAAAATCAATGTTCGTATTACACAATGATACCGTGAAGAATAGCGTGGGGAATGGGGTTTCCAGACAGATTCTCGCCCACAGTGGTTCCCTGATGGCAGTAGAAGTGGAGTTTACTGAAGGCGCTATCGGGCCATTACATAGCCATCCCCATGAACAGCTTACTTATGTGCTTGCGGGCGAGTTCAAATTTACTATCGGCAATGAGTCGCAGGTGGTAAAACAGGGTGATACGTTGTACAAGCGACCCAATATTATGCATGGCTGCGTCTGTCTGAAAGCAGGAAAGCTGTTGGATATTTTTACACCGATTCGGGACGATTTTTTATTGGCCAGCAAATGATCTAAAAACTTACTGAAAAAACGCCTGAAATATTCAGGCGTTTTTCACTGAGGCAAAAGAACCATCAGATATCGATATTCGCCGCTTTCAGGGCGTTCTCTTCGATAAAGGCACGACGCGGTTCAACGGCGTCGCCCATCAGCGTGGTGAACAACTGGTCGGCAGCAATCGCATCTTTGACGGTCACGCGCAGCATACGGCGGCTTTCCGGGTCCATTGTGGTTTCCCACAACTGATCCGGGTTCATTTCACCCAGACCTTTATAACGCTGGATAGCCAGACCGCGACGTGATTCTTTCACCAGCCACTCCAGCGCCTGCTCGAAGCTGGTTACCGGCTGACGACGCTCGCCGCGTTCGATAAACGCGTCCTCTTCAATCAGACCGCGCAACTTCTCGCCCAGCGTGCAGATACGACGATACTCCGCGCCAGTCACAAACTCGTGATCCAACGGATAATCGGTATCCACGCCGTGCGTACGCACGCGAACGATCGGCTCGAACAGATTCTGTTCCGTATTAGTATGAACATCGAACTTCCACTGGCTGCCGTGCTGCTCTTTCTCATTCAGCTCGGTAATCAGCGCATTCACCCAACGCGTTACGGTCTGCTCATCAGAAAGATCGGCTTCGGTCAGAGTTGGCTGATACACCAGCTCTTTGAGCAGTGCTTTCGGGAAGCGGCGCTCCATACGCCCAATCATTTTCTGCGTGGCGTTATATTCAGACACCAGTTTTTCTAACGCTTCGCCGGACAGCGCCGGCGCGCTGGCGTTCGCGTGCAGAGTCGCACCGTCAAGCGCGATGGAAATCTGATACTGATCCATCGCTTCATCGTCTTTAATGTACTGTTCCTGCTTGCCTTTCTTCACTTTGTACAGCGGCGGCTGGGCAATGTAGACATGGCCGCGCTCGACGATTTCCGGCATCTGACGATAGAAGAAGGTCAACAGCAGCGTACGGATGTGCGAGCCGTCGACGTCCGCATCGGTCATGATGATGATGCTGTGATAACGCAACTTGTCCGGGTTGTACTCGTCGCGACCGATACCGCAACCCAACGCGGTAATCAGCGTCGCCACTTCCTGGGAAGAGAGCATCTTGTCGAAGCGCGCTTTCTCGACGTTGAGGATTTTACCTTTCAGCGGCAGAATCGCCTGGTTCTTGCGGTTACGCCCCTGCTTCGCAGAGCCGCCCGCGGAGTCCCCTTCCACCAGGTACAGTTCAGACAGCGCCGGATCGCGTTCCTGACAATCCGCCAGCTTGCCCGGCAGACCGGCTAAGTCCAGCGCGCCTTTACGACGGGTCATTTCACGGGCGCGACGCGCCGCTTCACGCGCACGGGCGGCGTCGATAATTTTGCCAACCACGATTTTGGCGTCGGACGGGTTTTCCAGCAGGTATTCACTCAGCAGTTCGTTCATCTGCTGTTCCACTGCCGATTTCACCTCGGAAGAGACCAGCTTGTCTTTGGTCTGCGAGGAGAATTTCGGGTCCGGCACCTTCACGGAAACGACCGCAATCAGGCCTTCACGAGCATCGTCGCCGGTGGCGCTAACTTTGGCTTTTTTGCTGTAGCCTTCTTTGTCCATGTAGGCGTTCAGGGTACGGGTCATCGCCGCACGGAAGCCTGCCAGGTGGGTACCGCCATCGCGCTGCGGAATGTTGTTGGTAAAGCAGTAGATGTTTTCCTGAAAACCGTCGTTCCACTGTAGCGCCACTTCAACGCCGATACCGTCTTTTTCGGTGGAGAAGTAGAAGATATTCGGGTGGATCGGTGTTTTATTCTTGTTCAGATATTCAACAAACGCCTTGATGCCGCCTTCGTAGTGGAAATGATCTTCTTTGCCGTCGCGCTTGTCGCGCAGGCGGATGGAGACGCCAGAGTTCAGGAATGACAGTTCACGCAGGCGTTTCGCCAGAATCTCATATTCAAACTCAGTGACATTGGTGAACGTTTCGTGGCTCGGCCAGAAACGGACCATCGTACCGGTTTTATCGGTATCGCCAGTGACGGCCAGCGGTGCCTGCGGCACGCCGTGCTCGTAGATCTGACGGTGAGTTTTGCCATCTCGCTGGATAACCAGTTCCAGTTTTTGCGACAGGGCGTTGACTACCGAGACGCCCACGCCGTGCAGACCGCCGGAGACTTTATAGGAGTTATCGTCAAATTTACCGCCCGCGTGCAGAACGGTCATGATCACTTCCGCCGCTGAGACACCTTCTTCCGGGTGAATCCCGGTCGGAATGCCACGGCCATCATCCGTTACAGATACGGAGTTATCGGCGTGAATAGTCACGACGATATCTTTACAGTGACCTGCGAGCGCTTCGTCGATAGCGTTATCTACCACCTCGAATACCATGTGGTGCAGACCGGTGCCGTCATCCGTGTCGCCGATATACATACCCGGGCGCTTACGCACCGCATCCAGCCCTTTCAGGACTTTGATACTGGAGGAGTCATAAGAATTCGACATCAACGTTTCTCGCTCATTTAATCTTGGGTTAATCCGTTATTTTACCTTTTTCTACGCTGAACATCTTCGAATTTTTGTCCGACATGTCCAGAACGTGTTCAGCGCTGATTGCGCTGACAAAGACTTGCGATTGCGTCGCTTTTAAGCGGCTGGCCAGCAGCCCGCGACGCGCATCGTCAAGTTCAGAGGCAAAATCATCTATCAGGTACAGGCAGCGCCGTCCGCTTTCGCGGGTAAGGAACTCGCCCTGCGCCAAACGTAAGGCGCACATCAACAACTTTAGCTGCCCGCGCGACAGGGTATCTTCCACCGGCGCGCCGTCAGCGCGAATGCGAAAGTCCGCTTTATGCGGCCCGTGCGCGGTGTAGGTCAACATACGGTCGCGTTCAAAGCTTCGCTCCAGCACGTCCGCATAGTCTGTCTCTTTCTCCCAGCCGCGCTGGAAAGAGAACGTCAAGGAAAATTCAGGTAAAAACTGCTGACAGGTATCCGCCATGTCCTGTGCGATAGCGCTACTGTACTCCGCCCGCCAGGAGCTAATTTGTTCCGCCAGCGGGATCAACTCTTTATCCCACGGGCGTAGTTGCTCATAACGACTTACCTGGCGCAGTGCGGCATTACGCTGCTTCAGCAATCGTTTCAGGTTGCTCCAGGCGGTGAAGAATCCGGCTTCGTTGTGAAAGCATCCCCAGTCAAGGAACGCTCTTCTGTATTTGGGGCCGCCATTGAGTAAAGTAAACCCCTCCGGCGTAATCAACTGCATCGGCATTAAATGCGCCAGCTCAGCGACCTTGTGACCGTCAGTACCGTCAATACGGACTTTGCTGTCGCCCTGCTTATCTTTGGTTAACCCAATCGATGTCTCACGCTCCTCGCCCTGCAAGCGCCCGTGAAGAACAAACGCTTCCTGCTCATGACGAATCACGCGGCCAGGCTGCAAACTGCGAAACGCCCGACCGTGGCCAAGCGTATAAATCGCTTCCAGCACGCTGGTTTTGCCGCTGCCGTTCGCGCCAACCAGGAAGTTAAAGCCGGGGGATAAAGCGAGATCCGCATTTTCTATGTTGCGGAAATCTTTGATTAGCAGTCTGGATAGCGACATATCAACTCATAACCAGGGCGTTATCGGCGCAGTTAGTCTGGTTACGGCCAGCGCACAGCAACCGGAGCGTACTGGAGTACGTGAGGATTGCGAGCACTGCCCGGAGCCAGAATAACAAGTAAGATAGCCCGATATTCTTTACAAGCGCATTGGCATAACAACATAGGCAGCCGACTGTGACGCCGCATCTTCAATCTGTACGCTGGATACGGAATCCGTCAGCATAATGCGCACGGTTTCGCACTTCAGCGCATTGAGCACGTCCAGCACGTAACTGACGTTAAAACCGATTTCCATCTCCGTCCCGCCGTAGCTCACATCCAGAATCTCTTCTGCCTCTTCCTGTTCCGGGTTATTGGCGGTGATTTTGAGCTGATTCTCACTGACATACAGACGCACGCCGCGGAATTTCTCGTTAGAGAGGATCGCCGCGCGGGCAAACGCCTGCTTGAGAATATCGCAGCCCGCTTCCAGATGTTTATCCGGATTCTTCGGCAGAACGCGACGGTAATCCGGGAAGCGACCATCTACCAGCTTCGAGGTAAAGATAAAATCACCAACGTGCGCGCGGATATTATTACTGCCGATCTGCACGCGCAGCGGGTTTTCGCCGCCGTCGAGCATACGCATCAGTTCAATCACGCCTTTACGCGGCACAATCACCGAGTGGCTGGGTAAAGACGCTTCCAGCGGCATTGAGCACACCGCCAGACGGTGGCCGTCAGTCGCGACAGTGCGCAATTCGCTACCTTCCGTTTCAAACAGCATACCGTTTAAATAGTAGCGCACATCCTGATGGGCCATGGAAAACTGGGTCGCTTCAATCAGGCGCTTCATCGTGGCCTGCGGCAGCGTAAATTCAACTTCGCTTTGCCAGTCGTCAAGATTCGGGAAGTCGGCGGCAGGCAGTGTAGATAGCGAGAAGCGGCTACGGCCAGAACGCACCAGCATCCGATCGCCTTCCAACTGAACGGCAATCTCCGCGCCCTCCGGCAGGCCACGGCAGATATCAAAGAATTTCCGCGCCGGCACGGTAGTGGCGCCTGGCTCATGCGACTGAGAAAGCGTAACGCGCGCGACCATCTCCATTTCAAGATCGGTGCCGGTCAGAGAAAGCGTACCGTCCGCTACCTGGAGGAGCAGGTTACCGAGAATCGGCAGTGTAGGACGACCGCCCAGCGGGCCGCTGACCTGCTGAAGCGGTTTTAATAAATGTTCACGTTCAACGGTAAATTTCATAGGATCACGACGACAATGTTCTGATTAAATTCGAAAAATCTTCTTTGATATCGTGGCTTTCTTCACGCAGTTGCTCAATTTTGCGACAGGCATGAAGTACGGTAGTGTGGTCGCGCCCGCCAAACGCATCGCCGATTTCCGGCAGACTGTGGTTGGTGAGCTCTTTTGCCAGCGCCATAGCCATCTGGCGCGGACGTGCTACCGAGCGAGATCGGCGCTTAGAAAGCAGATCTGCAATTTTGATTTTGTAATACTCCGCCACCGTCTTCTGAATATTGTCGATGGTGACCAGTTTTTCCTGTAACGCCAGCAAATCGCGCAACGCTTCGCGCACAAAGTCGATGGTAATCGCCCGGCCGGTAAAGTTGGCATTGGCGATCACCCGGTTCAGCGCCCCTTCCAGTTCACGCACGTTAGAGCGTAGACGTTTGGCGATAAAGAACGCCACCTCGCCCGGCAGACGAATATCATTTTCGTCCGCTTTTTTCATCAGGATCGCCACGCGGGTTTCCAGTTCTGGCGGTTCGATCGCCACTGTCAGCCCCCAACCAAAGCGGGACTTGAGACGATCCTCGACGCCGTTGATCTCCTTCGGATAGCGATCCGACGTCAAAATGATCTGCTGATTGCCTTCCAGCAGAGCGTTAAACGTGTGGAAAAACTCTTCCTGCGATCGTTCTTTATTGGCGAAGAATTGAATATCGTCGATCAGCAATGCGTCAACGGAGCGGTAATAGCGTTTAAACTCTTCGATGGCGTTGTTTTGCAGGGCTTTTACCATGTCCTGCACAAAGCGCTCGGAGTGCATATACACGACTTTCGCGTTGGGTTTGCGCGCCATAATGCCGTTACCCACCGCGTGCAGCAGGTGAGTTTTACCCAGACCGGTGCCGCCATAGAGGAATAACGGGTTATAAGCGCCGCCAGGATTATCCGCCACCTGACGTGCCGCCGCGCGCGCCAGTTGGTTGGATTTACCTTCGACGAAGTTATCAAACGTATGTTTAACGTTAACGTTGGATCGGTAGGTCGGCTCCGCGGGCGCTGGCACGTTATCCCAGCCCGAACGGGCCGCAGGCGCTATGCGCTGCGGCTGCGCCATTGTTGTCTGCGCAGGCGCGACAACGTTATGCACAGGCGTTTTTAGCGTTTGCGTAACGGGCTTTGTTCCCACCTCAAAACGCAGTTGTGGGGCATCCGCGCCGCAGAATGTGTTGAGTAATCCATTGATATTGTTGAGATACTTATCTCTTACCCAATCGAGCACAAAACGGTTTGGCGCATACAAAGCCAGCGTGTTATCGCTCAGTTCCGCCTGCAACGGGCGTATCCACATGCTGAATTCTGTGGCTGGTAACTCATCCTGCAATCGGGCAAGACACTGCTGCCAAAGCGAAAGTGACACGGCGGACTCCACTCGAACAAAAGTCGATAAATGACAAAGGCTGATACATTAATGATTGTTGGCGCACGTCGATAAGACCCTGCATGAAGGGTGACGCACGAACCGCTGTCTGCGGTTTTCACGGGATCTTTCAAACGATCGCGACTTCACGCGCCCTGAAAGATTTCGTGTTCATGCCTGACCAGGATCGTTTGAAACGATCAGGACCGCGGATCATAGCCTAAACTGAGCAAGAGATCTTCTGTTTCTCACAGATTCTTCCCGATTTATCCACAGGACTTTCCAGGAATGGATAAGTGTAATCGATCCTGGGGAACTCCTGTACGCTTTCGCGCGCATATTGAAAAAATTAATATGTAAAAGTGACCAAACACCTAAAAGATCGCATAAAGATCCAGGGCGATCCTTGCGCTTTACCTGGCAGCCCGTATAATTCTCCCTCCGTCGCGTAATGCCCGTCATCTGGCGTCAACGTTGCTTATTTTCCGCACAAAAAGGCGTGGAAAATCGCGGGAAAATAAGGAAAGAGAATTGACTCCGGAGTGTACAATTATTACAATCCGGCCTCTTTAATCACCCACACTGTGGCGTAAGTCGTTCAAAGTTTGTTCGGGCATACGCAAAAGTCAGTGAATTTATTCAAGTTTAGGTAGAAATCGCCATGAAACGCACTTTTCAACCGTCTGTACTGAAGCGCAACCGTTCTCACGGCTTCCGTGCTCGTATGGCTACTAAAAATGGTCGTCAGGTTCTGGCACGTCGTCGTGCTAAAGGCCGCGCTCGTCTGACCGTTTCCAAGTAATAAAGCTAACCCCTGAGTGGTTAAGCTCGCATTTCCCAGGGAGTTACGTTTGTTAACTCCCGCTCATTTCACATTCGTCTTCCAGCAACCTCAACGGGCTGGCACGCCGCAAATCACCATCCTCGGCCGCCTGAATTCGCTGGGGCATCCCCGCATCGGTCTTACCGTCGCCAAGAAAAACGTTCGACGCGCGCATGAACGCAACCGGATTAAACGTCTGACGCGTGAAAGCTTCCGTCTGCGCCAGCATGAACTTCCTGCAATGGATTTCGTGGTGGTGGCGAAAAAAGGGGTTGCCGACCTCGATAACCGTGCTCTCTCGGAAGCGTTGGAAAAATTATGGCGCCGCCACTGTCGCCTGGCTCGCGGGTCCTGATAGCCCTTATTCGGGTCTATCAACGCCTGATCAGTCCGCTGCTTGGGCCGCATTGTCGTTTCACGCCAACGTGCTCAAGCTACGGAATTGAGGCATTGCGCAGGTTTGGAGTGATAAAAGGCAGTTGGTTGACGGTGAAACGCGTATTAAAATGCCACCCTTTACACCCTGGTGGTGACGATCCCGTCCCGCCCGGACCATTTGATACCAGAGAACACTAACGATGGATTCGCAACGCAATCTTTTAGTCATCGCTTTGCTGTTCGTGTCTTTCATGATCTGGCAAGCCTGGGAGCAGGATAAAAATCCGCAACCTCAGACTCAACAGACCACGCAGACAACGACCACCGCAGCGGGTAGCGCCGCCGACCAGGGCGTACCAGCCAGTGGCCAGGGGAAACTGATTACGGTGAAAACCGATGTGCTTGATTTGACTATCAACACCCGTGGTGGTGATGTCGAGCAGGCCTTGCTCCCGGCTTACCCGAAAGAACTGGGTTCCAGCGAACCGTTCCAACTGCTGGAAACCACCCCGCAGTTTATCTATCAGGCGCAAAGCGGCCTGACAGGGCGCGACGGCCCGGATAACCCGGCTAACGGCCCGCGTCCGCTGTATAACGTCGAGAAAGATGCGTTTGTACTGGCCGACGGTCAGAACGAACTGCAGGTTCCGATGACTTATACTGACGCCGCAGGCAACACGTTTACCAAAACGTTTGTCTTTAAGCGTGGCGATTATGCGGTTAATGTGAACTATAGCGTGCAGAACACCGGCGAAAAACCGCTGGAAGTCTCCACCTTTGGTCAGTTAAAACAATCCGTCAACCTACCGCCTCATCGCGACACCGGCAGCAGCAACTTTGCGCTGCATACCTTCCGCGGCGCAGCGTACTCCACGCCAGATGAGAAGTATGAGAAATACAAATTCGACACCATTGCCGATAACGAAAACCTCAACGTCAGCTCCAAAGGCGGTTGGGTGGCAATGTTGCAGCAGTATTTCGCTACCGCATGGATTCCGCGTAACGACGGCACCAACAATTTCTACACCGCCAATCTGGGCAACGGTATTGTCGCTATCGGCTATAAAGCGCAGCCGGTACTGGTACAGCCAGGTCAGACTGGCGCGATGACCAGCACCCTGTGGGTCGGCCCGGAAATTCAGGATAAAATGGCGGCTGTTGCACCGCACCTGGATTTGACCGTGGACTACGGCTGGTTGTGGTTCATCTCTCAGCCACTGTTCAAGTTGCTGAAGTGGATCCACAGCTTCGTGGGCAACTGGGGCTTCTCCATTATCATCATTACCTTTATCGTTCGCGGTATCATGTACCCGCTAACCAAAGCGCAGTACACGTCAATGGCGAAGATGCGTATGCTGCAGCCAAAAATTCAGGCGATGCGCGAACGTCTTGGCGATGATAAACAGCGCCAAAGCCAGGAGATGATGGCCCTGTACAAAGCGGAGAAGGTTAACCCGCTGGGCGGCTGCTTCCCGCTGATCATCCAGATGCCTATCTTCCTGGCGTTGTACTACATGCTGATGGGTTCCATTGAATTGCGTCATGCGCCGTTCGCACTGTGGATTCATGACCTGTCTGCACAGGACCCGTACTACATTCTGCCGATCCTGATGGGCGTAACGATGTTCTTCATTCAGAAGATGTCGCCGACCACCGTGACCGACCCGATGCAGCAGAAGATCATGACCTTTATGCCGGTCATCTTTACGGTGTTCTTCCTGTGGTTCCCGTCAGGTCTGGTGCTCTACTATATCGTCAGCAACCTGGTAACCATCATTCAGCAGCAGTTGATTTACCGTGGTCTGGAAAAACGTGGCCTGCATAGCCGCGAGAAGAAAAACTCCTGACCGTAAGGCCGGATAAGGCGTTTATGCCGACGTCCGGCTAATCTAACGGATGGTCAGTCAAGCCCTGAAAAAAACCGCAATGCGTAGCGTTGCGGTTTTTTTACCACTCGTAATATGGCCATCTTCTTCATTTCAGCCTGGCAGAACAAATATTATTCTGACGCGCTGATATTTTCACCCATACGCGAAATTTAAATGAGCCAAAATAAGTATAGTTAATTGCTCGGTTGATTCCTGGCTATTAAAAAGACTTAATGCCTTGTTGTTAGAGCACGGTGTTAAAAACCGCATACATCTATTGCATGATAAAATCAGATGGCTCGCTCATCAATTTTATTGAATCCCTTACTAAAGAACACACTATGCTACTCCATTTCTCAGGCAATTTCATTTCGTCCCCAAACATCTTTACGAAAATTTGATTCGAAACGATGCTAACCATGTCGGTGGTTATTGTTTTTTTGACCTCGCCGTCAGTAGAGGTTTGATTAATAAAACTGCCCCAGTCTTTATCTTTATTTAACAATGTTAACACACAATGCTTTATTGAACTTTGTGCACAGGAACTATTTAACCGTAGGTCACACACACCTAAGTTATTTTTTACATGTTCAAAAACCCCCTCTTTTACTTGTTTTGATAATTTCACCTGTTTCTCGCCAGAATGAATATCTATTGCTTTATTAACCATTGCCGAGATATAGGTTTCTTTTTCTTCATTTTGCCACAACCTGAAATTATCACCTTTTTGTACTGAGGTAATGAAGTTCAACACACTCTGGTAAAAACCATTGAAATCTAAGTTAAATTCACCTATTCCATACGATGCTAAATAACAACCATCTTTTAACCACAATATACTATCAGAGCTTGATTGAGATTCACTTTCTTGAAAGATTATGGATAACTCTGGTGTGCTTGTTTCGCATTCCTGTTGAGAATGCGGCATTTGGCTGGTGTTAAAAATAAATGTTTTCCCAAGTATAGTATAATTACACAATCCTTCACTCATTTCTATATACAGAAAAACATCCCCATAGTTATCTTTAAGATACAAACTCCCCGTAGAAGACTCTTCAGCAAAATCATGAATAAATCTTTCCTGATATCCTGGTGAAGCTAGCTCTTTTAACCTAAAGAAACAAGATGTAATGTCTGTATCCTTTAAATCTGGTGTGGGGTTACATAATTTATGTAAACAATTTAAAGCTTCTCTTTGCCCTGTATCAAAGAAAAAATCTTTTATGCACTCCCATATAGTCATATGTGGGAGCTCATCGGAAGAGAGCATTTTATTTATTGTTTCGCTGCTGATAGTAGCAGTAAAATATGAATGACCAACAGAAATCCCCATATGTCCGTCCTGTGAGTTCATAAAAAAACAAATATTATTATATTTGCTATTCCGCCTGATGGTGATAAGCTTTTTACCTTATTTGTAGGCCTGTCGGTTCCCGGAAACAGACATAGTCTGGTAAAAAAGGAACGGCTGACGACCGCCTTTTTATTCGTATTTTACGAGACATATCATGAGCCATAACGACACTATTGTCGCCCAGGCTACCCCACCGGGACGCGGTGGCGTCGGTATCCTGCGTATTTCCGGTTTGAATGCTAAAGAGGTCGCTCAGGCGGTACTGGGCAAACTGCCCAAACCACGCTACGCCGATTACCTGCCATTCAAAGATGCCGACGGCGCCACGCTGGATCAGGGCATCGCGCTGTGGTTCCCCGGCCCGAACTCCTTTACCGGCGAAGATGTGCTGGAGCTACAAGGGCATGGCGGTCCGGTGATCCTCGATCTGCTGTTAAAACGCATTCTGACGATTCCAGGCGTGCGAATTGCCCGACCAGGCGAGTTCTCAGAGAGAGCGTTCCTTAACGATAAGCTCGATTTAGCCCAGGCGGAAGCCATTGCCGACCTGATCGATGCCAGTTCCGAACAGGCGGCGCGTTCGGCGCTGAACTCGTTACAGGGAGCATTTTCCGCCCGCGTTAACCACCTTGTGGAAGCACTTACTCACCTGCGAATCTACGTCGAAGCGGCTATCGATTTTCCGGATGAGGAGATCGACTTTCTTTCTGACGGCAAAATCGAAACGCAGCTCAATGGCGTCATCGCCGATCTTGACGCCGTGCGCGCCGAAGCGCGCCAGGGCAGCCTGCTGCGCGAAGGGATGAAGGTGGTGATTGCCGGACGCCCGAATGCCGGAAAATCAAGCCTGCTAAATGCGCTGGCGGGCCGTGAAGCGGCGATTGTTACCGATATCGCAGGTACCACGCGTGACGTGCTGCGCGAGCATATCCATATCGATGGAATGCCACTGCATATCATCGATACCGCCGGTCTACGCGATGCCAGCGACGAAGTAGAGCGTATCGGTATCGAACGCGCCTGGCAGGAGATTGAACAGGCCGATCGCGTGCTGTTTATGGTGGATGGCACCACGACGGACGCCGTTGACCCTGCCGACATCTGGCCGGACTTTATCGCCCGTCTGCCCAAAAATCTACCGATTACCGTGGTCCGTAACAAGGCGGATATCACCGGCGAGACGCTGGGTATTAGCGAAGTAAATACTTACACACTTGTTCGCCTCTCGGCACGTACCGGCGAAGGCGTCGACGTGTTACGCAATCATCTCAAGCAGAGTATGGGGTTTGATACCAATATGGAAGGCGGCTTTCTGGCCCGCCGCCGTCACCTACAGGCGCTGGCGGAAGCCGCTGAACATCTTGAACAGGGCAAAGCGCAGCTATTAGGCGCATGGGCGGGAGAACTGCTGGCGGAAGAGTTACGCCTGGCGCAGCAAAGCTTAAGCGAGATTACTGGCGAGTTTACCTCCGACGATCTGCTGGGACGAATTTTCTCCAGCTTTTGTATTGGTAAATAACATTGATCGTGCCGGATGGCGGCTGACGCCTTATCCGGCCTACGTAACTGCCGGGGTGATATCTCATTGCCTCACAGGAAATTGCTGTTGTCCAAATGGCAACTCGTCTCGCGCAACGCCGCCCCGTATCCTTAGCACCACACTTTTCGTGAGGCCGCTATGAAACGTTTTCTACTGTGTAGTTTTGCCCTGGTTTTACTCTATCCTGCCGGTATTGATATGTATCTGGTCGGTTTACCGCGTATAGCCGCCGATCTGAACGCTAGCGAGGCGCAGTTGCATATCGCCTTCTCCGTTTACCTGGCCGGAATGGCGACGGCTATGCTGTTTGCCGGGAAGATAGCCGACCAGTCAGGTCGCAAGCCGGTCGCTATCGTCGGCGCGATCGTCTTCATGATGGCCTCACTGCTTTGTTCATGGGCGTCGGAAGGTTCGCTGTTTCTGAGTGGGCGTTTTCTTCAGGGGGTGGGAGCAGGCGGCTGCTACGTGGTGGCGTTCGCCATTCTGCGCGACACGCTCGACGAGCGTCGCCGGGCGAAAGTGCTGTCGTTATTGAATGGGATTACCTGCATTGTGCCGGTACTCGCCCCGGTGATGGGGCATTTGATTATGCTTCGTTTCCCCTGGCAAAGTCTGTTCTATACGATGTCCGCGATGGGCATTATTGTGGGCCTGTTATCACTGTTTATCCTACGCGAGACGCGCCCGGCAAGGCTGGCTCCACGCGATTTATCACGATCGTCGCACGCCGCCGAGTCGCTGATTAACCGTTTTTTTCTGAGTCGACTGGCGATCACTTCCCTTAGCGTGTCAGTGATCCTGACCTTCGTCAATGCCTCTCCGGTGCTGCTGATGGATGTGATGGGATTTAGCCGTGGCGACTATGCCGTTACAATGGCGCTCACGGCAGGCGTCAGCATGGTTGTCTCTTTTTCTACCCCTTTTGCGCTAGGGTTATTTAAGCCGCGAACCTTAATGCTCGTCTCACAGGGGCTGTTTTTGACGGCTGGCGTGACGTTAAGCCTTGCTCATACCAATACCGTCACGCTCTTTGGCCTGACGCTTATCTGCGCCGGATTCTCGGTCGGTTTTGGCGTCGCGATGAGCCAGGCGCTGGGGCCGTTTTCGCTGCGCGCCGGTGTGGCCAGTTCCACGTTGGGTATCGCGCAGGTTTGCGGTTCATCACTGTGGATTTGGCTGGCGGCAATAGTCGGTATCAGCGCGCTGAATATGCTGATCGGGATTCTGATTGGCTGTAGCATAGTGAGTATTCTGCTGATACTCTCCGTCGCACCTAATAGGTCCGTATCCGAGCATGAAGAAATCCCTTACCAGTCTCGATCTTAATCTGCTGTTATGTCTACAGTTACTGATGCAGGAGCGCAGCGTCACTAAAACCGCAAAACGGATGAACGTAACGCCCTCTGCGGTCAGTAAATCGTTGGCGAAACTCCGGGCATGGTTTGACGATCCGCTGTTCGTCAATACGCCGCTGGGTCTGACGCCGACACCGCTGATGGTCAGTATGGAGCAAAGTCTGGCGGACTGGATGCAGATGGGTAATCAACTGCTTGATAAGCCGCATCATCAAACGCCGCGCGGTTTAAAATTTGAGTTGGCGGCAGAGTCGCCGCTGATGATGATTATGTTTAATTCGCTGTCGCAGCAGATTTATCAACGCTATCCACAGGCTACTATTAAGGTTCGCAACTGGGATTATGACTCGCTGGAGGCGATTACGCGTGGGGAAGTCGATATCGGATTTACCGGACGCGAAAGCCATCCCCGCTCGCGAGAATTGCTCAGTCTGTTGCCGCTCGCGATCGATTTTGAGGTGCTGTTTAGCGATTTGCCGTGGGTCTGGCTGCGGGAGGATCATCCGGCGTTGCGCGAAGCGTGGGATCTGGACACTTTTCTGCGCTACCCGCATATCAGTATTTGCTGGGAGCAAAGCGATACCTGGGCGCTGGATGATGTCCTGCAAGAAATGGGGCGTAAACGCCATATCGCGTTGAGCCTGCCGGGGTTCGAGCAGTCGCTCTTTATGGCCGCCCAGCCGGATCACACCCTGATAGCAACCGCGCCGCGCTATTGTCAGCACTACAATCAACTCCACCAGCTACCGTTAGTGGCGCGCCCCCTGCCTTTTGATGCGCAACGGCGGGAAAAACTCATGGTACCGTTTACCCTGTTATGGCACAAACGTAACAGTCATAATCCTAAGATTGTTTGGCTACGACAGGCTATCAACGCGCTCTGCCGTCGCCTTATCTAACCACCTATGTTGATAAATTAACCTTCCTCTTATCAGAAATGTAACCGTCTGATTAAAGAACCTTCTGAAATTGAATTTTTAGCGCGTAAAACCTATCCATAATTTACGTTAATGTTACTCTCGTCATTATCACGGCCCATTAATCACGGAGCGAAAAATGGCGACTCACTTTGCCAGAGGGATACTTACGGAGGGACAGTTGGTTTCAATTCGTCTCTCTTCGCCTTGTCATATTGAAGCCAGAAACCTACCTGCTCACCGACGAACGCGTTTTCTCGCCTCCAGAGGCCTTCTCGCCGAACTGATGTTTATGCTGTACGGGATTGGCGAGCTACCGGAAATCATTATTCAGGCGAAAGGTAAACCTGCGTTTCGTGATAAAAATCTGCCAGGCTTTTCTATCTCCTATGCCGGAAATATGGTTGGCGTGGCGTTGACCACCGAAGGAGAGTGTGGGCTGGATATGGAGTTGCAGCGCACCTCACGCGGCTTTCACAGCCCGCATTCGCTCGAACGCCACCCTTTCTCCCGTAATGAAAATTTATGGGTAGCCAATCAAAACGATCCCAACGAAGCACGAGCGCAACTCATTACATTGCGTCAGAGCGTGTTAAAACTCACCGGCGATGTCATGAATGGCGATCCGCGGGAGCTGCAACTTTTACCCGTTGCCGGACGCCTCAAGTGCGCGCATGTCACGCAGCTTGAAGCCGTGTGTGATGCGGAAGATGTGCTGGTGTGGTCCGTGGCCGTTACGCCAGCGATAGAAAAGTTGAAGGTGTGGGAGTTCGATGGAAAACTGGGTTGGAAAAGCCTGCCCGATATCCAGACGCGCGCCAATGAGCCACCCGGTCGCCTGATGCGATTCGCCCAACTCCCCGCCGTCAAATCGTATACGCTTAATCGTTCGTAATGAAAAAAGGGGCACGTATGTCTGAAACACTGAATGTGGTTACATTGCTGGGAAGTTTGCGCAAAGGTTCCTTTAACGGAATGGTGGCGCGTACGCTGCCTAAAGTCGCGCCGGCAGGAATGACGGTATCGCCGCTGCCTTCGATCGGAGATATTCCGCTGTATGACGCCGATATCCAGCAAGAAGAAGGATTTCCGGCCAGCGTAGAGGCACTGGCAGAGCAGATTCGCAACGCCGACGGCGTCATCATTGTGACGCCGGAATATAACTATTCAGTTCCAGGCGGCCTGAAGAATGCCATCGACTGGCTATCCCGTCTGCCTGAACAGCCGCTGGCGGGTAAGCCGGTCCTTATCCAGACCAGTTCAATGGGGGCGATTGGCGGCGCGCGCTGTCAGTATCATCTGCGCCAGATTCTGGTGTTCCTCGACGCGATGGTGATGAATAAACCGGAATTTATGGGCGGCGTGATTCAGAATAAAGTCGACCCGCAAGCCAGAGAAGTAATCGACCAAAGCACACTGGACCATTTAACGGGCCAACTGACCGCGTTTGGCGACTATATCCAGCGCGTAAAAGCGTAATCCGCAATGCCCGGCAGCGACGCTTACCGGGCTTACGCCAGGCCGGATAAGGTATTCACACCGCTATCCGGCAATACATGGATTAATGCGCGTCGATAAAGACAATCTTCAACACGAATAACAGCGCGACAATCACCACGCATGGGCTGAGATCGCGCAGGCGGCCGGTACCAATTTTCATCACGCAGTACGAGATAAATCCCAGCGCGATACCTTCGGTAATGGAGAAGCTAAACGGCATCATCACGGCGGTAATAAAGGCCGGAACGGACTCCGTTAAATCCTGCCACTTCACACGCGCCAGGCTGGATGTCATTAACACGCCCACGTAAATCAGCGCGCCGGCCGCGGCATAACCTGGCACCATCCCCGCCAGCGGCGACAGGAAAATGACCAGCAAGAATAGCAAACCGACTACCACGGCAGTGAGGCCGGTACGTCCGCCCACAGAGACGCCAGAAGAGGATTCAATATACGCGGTAACAGAGGAAGTACCGATAAACGCCCCGGTGACAGAAGAGACGCTATCGACAAACAGCGCCTGCTTCATGCGCGGAAATTTACCTTTCTCATCCGCCAGACCGGCTTTATCCGTCACGCCAATCAGCGTACCGGAAGAGTCAAACAGGTTCACCAGCATAAAAGAGAAGATGACGCCTGCCAGCCCCAGATTCAGCGAGCCGGCCAGATCGACATGACCAATTACCGTAGAGACGCTTGGCGGCGCGGAAACGATGCCGTTGTAATGCACATCTCCCAACATCCAGCCCAGCAGCGTGGTGACTATAATAGAGACCAGCACTGCCGCATGAATGTTGCGGGACGCCAGAATAGCGATGATAAAGAAGCCCAGAATGCCCAACAATACGCTGTGGGAAGTCAGGTTGCCGATGCTGACCAGAGTTTCCGGATTGGCGACGATCACGCCGGCGTTTTTCAGGCCCATCATACCGATGAACAGACCGATACCACTAGTGATACCCACGCGCAGGCTGACAGGAATGTTGGCGATCATCCAGTAACGCACGCGGAAAATGGTCAGCAGCAGCAGTCCGATTGCGCCCCAGAAAATCGCGCCCATCCCAACTTGCCACGGCAGTCCCATCGCCTGGACAACGACAAAGGCGAAGAAAGCGTTCAACCCCATCGCTGGCGCGAGCGCCACCGGCAGGTTAGCGAACAGGCCCATCAGAATACTGCCAAAGGCCGCAATCAGACAGGTGGTCACAAAGACGGCGCTGGTGTCCATGCCAGCTACGCCCAGAATTTGCGGGTTAACAAAAACGATATAAACCATCGTCAGGAAAGTGGTAAAACCGGCGATCACTTCGGTTCGTGCCGTCGTGCCATGTTCGCGTAGTTTAAACACGCGTTCCAGCATACCCTGACCAGAAGCCTGGGTGGTGTGTTGTTGACTCATTATCAATTTCCGGAGAAAGGAGGGAAAATTCGCCGTTATCCTATACCAAAATACGACACCTGGCGCAGTTGTGTGGTAATTTTTTTCACTCAATTTGTTAGTACGGCAACGATTGCGTCTCTCAATTCAGCATTACGTAAACGTTAAACTTGTTAAAATGGAAATGACATGTCCCAAATCGAAGCGGTGTTTTTTGACTGCGACGGCACGCTGGTCGACAGTGAAGTGATTTGTTCGCGCGCCTATGTCGCTATGTTCCGGCAGTTCGGCATTACGCTTGAGCTCGCGGAAGTATTCAGACGCTTTAAAGGCGTAAAGCTCTACGAAATTATCGATACCATCAGTAAAGAGCATGGCGTTGCGCTGGCAAAGGCGGAGCTGGAACCCGTGTATCGCGCCGAGGTTGCTCGTCTGTTCGATGCAGATCTGGAAGCCATTGCGGGCGCGAATATCCTGCTGGAGAGTATTAAGACGCCCATGTGCGTGGTATCTAACGGGCCAGTCAGTAAGATGCAGCATTCGCTGGGTAAACTGGGCATGTTGCATCATTTTCCCGATTTGCTGTTTAGCGGTTACGATATTCAACGCTGGAAGCCCGATCCGGCGCTAATGCTCCATGCGGCGAACGCCATGAAGGTCAATGTTGAGAAGTGTATTCTGGTGGATGATTCCAGCGCAGGCGCACAGTCAGGAATCGCGGCAGGAATGGAAGTGTTTTATTTCTGCGCCGATCCGCATAACAAGCCGATCGATCACCCTAACGTGACGACGTTTACCGATTTGGCGCAGTTGCCGGGATTGTGGAAAGCGCGCGGGTGGGAGATTACGCGCTGAAAAAACAAAGCCGGATGGCTCGTAGGCCGGATAAGCGTTAGCTTCATCCGGCGAATTACCCGGTGGCGCAAGCTTACCGGGCCTACGTTTTGTGGCGCTTTTGGATCGTTGCCCCCCCCCCACCACAAACCTTATTCTTTTGGATCTTTACCCGCCAGCAGCTTATCCAGTTCGTCGCCGCCGACGTGACGGAAATCCTGTCCCTTCACGAAGTAGAAGATATATTCGCAAATATTCTGGCAGCGGTCGCCAATACGCTCGATAGAACGGGCGCAGAACAACGCGGTCAGCACGCTGGGAATCGTGCGCGAATCTTCCATCATGTAGGTCATGAGCTGACGCACGATTCCTTCATACTCCTGGTCAACCTTCTTATCTTCACGATAGATGCGCACCGCTTCGTCAAGATCCATCCGCGCGAATGCGTCCAGTACGTCGTGTAGCATCTGTACGGTATGGCGGCCCAGCGATTCCAGACTCACCAACAGCGGCTGATGCTGTTGGGAGAATTTTTCCAGCGCGGTACGGCAGATTTTATCCGCCACGTCGCCAATACGCTCCAGTTCGGCGATAGTTTTGATAATCGCCATTACCAGACGCAGATCGCTCGCCGTCGGCTGGCGCTTGGCGATAATACGCACGCAGGCTTCGTCGATGGCAACTTCCATCATATTGACCTGATGGTCGCCTTCTACCACGCGTTTCGCCAGCTCGCTGTCCTGGTTGTGCATGGCGGTGATAGCGTCAGAAAGCTGCTGTTCCACCATGCCGCCCATGGTCATTACCTGAGTGCGGATGCTTTCCAGTTCAGCGTTGAACTGGCCGGAAATATGTTTATTAAGGTTCAGACTGTCCATTACGCACTCCTGAATTAACCGTAACGACCGGTGATATAATCTTCTGTTTGTTTCTTCGCGGGCTTGGTGAACAGATCGTCCGTATTGCTGAACTCAATCAACTCGCCCAGGTACATAAACGCCGTATGATCGGAACAACGTGCCGCTTGCTGCATGTTGTGGGTCACGATCACCACGGTGTAATCCTGTTTCAGCTCGGTGATCAGCTCTTCAATACGCCCGGTAGAGATAGGGTCCAGAGCTGAACATGGCTCATCCAGCAGCAACACTTCCGGACGAATGGCGATACCGCGCGCAATGCACAGACGCTGCTGCTGACCACCGGAGAGAGAGTACCCGCTCTGGTGCAATTTATCTTTGGTTTCGTTCCATAATGCGGCTTTGGTCAACGCCCACTGCACGCGCTCGTCCATATCGGCGCGAGACAGCTTCTCAAATAGACGCACGCCAAAGGCGATGTTGTCATAGATGGACATCGGGAACGGCGTCGGCTTCTGGAATACCATCCCCACTTTCGCGCGAAGCAGCGCGATATCCTGGGTGTTGGTGAGAATATTGTCGCCATCCAGCAGAATTTCACCTTCGGCGCGCTGCTCCGGATAAAGCGAATACATTTTATTGAAGGTGCGCAGCAGCGTCGATTTACCGCAGCCGGATGGCCCGATAAATGCCGTTACCTGATTCTTCGCGATATCCAGATTAATGTTCTTCAGGGCATGGAATTTGCCGTAGTAGAAGTTCAAATCACGAACCTGAATCTTACTCGGGGCAGTTTCAACCATACTCATTTCACTCTTTTCCTCATCATGCCTGATAGCGCGTAGCTTTAAGGCCTACAAATGTATGCAACCCGTAGGCCGGATAAGGCGTTTATGCCGCCATCCGGCAATGTCTTTAACCGTGTTTTTTCTTCGCGAAAACAACACGCGCCAGAATATTTAGTAGCAGCACGCACAGGGTAATAATCAGCACGCCCGCCCAGGCCAATTGTTGCCATTCAGCAAACGGGCTCATCGCGAATTTAAAGATGGTTACCGGCAGGTTGGCGATCGGCTGCATCATGTCGGTGCTCCAGAACTGGTTGGAGAGCGCGGTAAACAACAATGGCGCAGTTTCCCCGGCAATACGGGCAACCGCCAGCAGCACACCGGTAATAATCCCGGATATGGACGCTTTCAGCGTAATGGCAGAGATCATTTTCCATTTCGGCGTTCCCAACGCATAGGCTGCTTCACGCAGGCTGTCCGGTACCAGCTTCAACATGTTCTCGGTAGTACGGATAACGATCGGCACCTGCAACAGCGCCAGCGCAATCACACCCGCCCAACCGGAGAAGTGCTGCATCTGCGCCACCACGATGGTGTAAACAAACAGCCCCACAACAATTGACGGCGCGGAAAGCAGAATGTCGTTAATAAAGCGAATGATTTCCGCCAGCCAGGATTTGCGGCCATATTCCGCCAGATAGATCCCGGCCATAATCCCCAGCGGCGTACCCAATACGGTAGCCCAGAGAATCAACAATCCACTCCCCGCCAGGGCGTTCGCCAGCCCGCCGCCCGCCGTGTTCGGCGGCGGCGTCATTTCGGTAAACAGCGCCAGCGACATACCATCAATGCCGCGCGTGATGGTGGACATCAAAATCCAGATCAGCCAGAACAGGCCAAATGCCATCGTCGCCATTGAGAGCGTTAATGCGATACGGTTCTTCATGCGGCGACGCGCCTGCATCTTGCGACGGGATTCCGCGAGCTGCGCGGTGTTCTGCATATCAAGCGTAGCCATTAACGTGCTCCCTCGTTCTTCGCAAGACGCATAATCATGAACTTAGACGCCGCCAGAACGATAAAGGTGATCACAAACAGGATCAGCCCCAGTTCCATCAACGCTGCCACGTGCAGGCCCGATTCCGCTTCGGCGAATTCGTTGGCCAGGGCGGAAGTGATGCTGTTGCCCGGCATATACAGTGACGCGCTGTCGAGCTGATAAGTGTTGCCGATGATAAAAGTGACCGCCATCGTCTCACCCAGCGCACGTCCCAGTCCCAGCATAATGCCGCCAATGACGCCATTTTTGGTGAACGGCAGCACGATGCGCCAGATAACTTCCCAGGTAGTACAGCCGATACCATAGGCTGACTCTTTCATCATTACCGGCGTTTGCTCGAAGACGTCGCGCATAACCGCCGCAATATAGGGGATTATCATGATGGCGAGGATGACGCCTGCCGCCAGAATGCCGATACCAAACGCCGGACCGGAGAACAACGCGCCGACAAAAGGAATGTTGGAAAGAATATTGCCGACCGGCTCCTGGAAGTACGTCGCAAACAGCGGCGCGAAGATAAACAGCCCCCACATGCCGTACACAATACTGGGGATAGCCGCCAGCAGTTCAATGGCAATGCCCAGCGGACGCTTCAGCCAGCCTGGCGCCAGCTCGGTTAAAAACAGGGCAATGCCGAAACTGACCGGAACGGCAATCAGCAATGCGATAAAGGAGGTCACCAGCGTGCCGTAAATGGGCACCAGCGCGCCGTAGATATCGTTTGGCGCGTCCCACTCCTTAGTCCAAAGGAATGAGAAACCAAATTTCTGAATACTTGGCCAGGAGGAGATGATCAATGAGACGATAATACCGCCCAACATCAATAGCACAATCAGCGCAGCCAGTTTTACCAGCGCGCTGAAAATCATGTCGCCTTTTTTACCCGGCGGGTTAAAAGCAGGCTTGGTTGCAGCCATAAATCACTCTTTAAGTTAAACGCGTTTACGAAGTTGCCGGATGGCGCTGCGCTTATCCGGCCTACAGTCAGAACCGTAGGACGGGTAAACGTAAGCGTCACCCGCCATTTTCGTCAGAATACTAAATTAATACAATGCCTTACCGCTGCTGTCTTTTATGCTGGTCTTCCAGGCGGTACGAATCTGCTCAACGACGTTATCCGGCAGGCTGGCGTAATCCAGATCATTCGCCTGCTTAGCGCCATTTTTGTATGCCCAGTCGAAGAACTTCAACACTTCAGAACCCTGCTCAGGTTTCTTCTGCACTTTGTGGACCAGGATAAACGTGGTGGAGGTGATTGGCCACACATCGTCACCTTTCTGGTTGGTCAGATCCTGTGCGAAGGTTTTGCTCCAGTCTGCGCCTTTCGCCGCATTAGAGAAGCTCTCTTCCGTCGGGCTTACTGGTTTGCCATCAGCAGAAATCAGTTTGGTGTAGGCCAGATTGTTCTGCTTGGCATACGCATACTCAACGTAGCCGATAGCGCCTGGCAGACGCTGTACAAACGCTGCGATGCCGTCGTTACCTTTACCCCCCAGGCCGGTTGGCCAGTTCACGGTAGAACCCGCGCCCACTTTCGATTTCCACTCGTCGTTGACTTTCGCCAGGTAACTGGTGAAAACGAAGGAAGTGCCGGAACCGTCAGCGCGACGCACCACGGCGATATTCTGTGAGGGCAGCTTCACGCCCGGGTTCAGTTTGGTGATGGCTTCATCATCCCACTTTTTGATTTTACCGAGGTAGATGTCGCCCAGCGTTTTACCGTCCAGCACCAGTTCGCCGGATTTGAGCCCTGGAATATTCACCGCCAGCACCACGCCGCCAATGACGGTCGGAAACTGGAACAGGCCTTCCTGATTCAGTTTTTCATCAGACAGCGGCGCATCGGACGCGCCAAAATCAACGGTATTTGCGGTAATTTGTTTCACGCCGCCGGAAGAGCCTATTCCCTGGTAATTGACTTTGTTACCGGTTTCTTTCTGGTAGGTATCCGCCCATTTGGCATATACCGGCGCAGGAAACGTTGCACCGGCACCTGTCAGGCTTGCTGCTGCAAAGGCAGAGAACGCGCTCATCGATAAGGTCGCGGCGACAACAGTTGCGACAGTGGTACGCATAACTTTCATAATGTCTCCTGCACGGTTTCGGTAAATCATTGTTTGAGTTGCTACGATGAGCAAAATAGGACAAACAGGTGACAGTTAAATGTACGTAATATGACAGTTTTATGACAATCAACAATATCGACATCACGATTTTATAAACATATTAAAAAACAATATGTTATTTATTATCACTATCGTCATATTGCAAAAAAATTTTCTTTTTATGACACGGAGAACAGGCAGGAAAGATGACAGTTTGTCATCATAAAATAATAAGAGAAATGCCCCGCTGCTGCGGGGCATGGAGGGGGTTATTCCACCGTTACTGATTTCGCCAGGTTACGCGGCTGGTCAACATCGGTGCCTTTAATCAGCGCCACGTGATACGCCAGCAGTTGCAGCGGAACAGTGTAGAAGATGGGCGCAATGACCTCTTCCACATGCGGCATCTCAATGATGTGCATGTTGTCGCTGCTGACGAAACCCGCATCCTGATCGGCGAAGACATAAAGCTGACCGCCGCGAGCGCGAACTTCTTCGATGTTGGATTTCAGTTTCTCCAGCAGTTCGTTGTTCGGCGCCACCACAATAACCGGCATATCGGCGTCAATCAGCGCCAGCGGGCCGTGTTTCAGCTCGCCTGCCGCGTAAGCTTCAGCATGAATGTAAGAGATTTCTTTCAGCTTCAGCGCGCCTTCAAGCGCAATCGGATATTGATCGCCACGACCGAGGAACAGCGCGTGATGCTTGTCGGAGAAATCTTCTGCAAGCGCTTCGATGCGTTTGTCCTGTGAGAGCATCTGCTCAATACGGCTCGGCAGCGCCTGTAGGCCATGAACGATGTCATGCTCAATGGACGCATCCAGGCCTTTCAGACGCGCCAGTTTCGCCACCAGCATTAGCAAAACGGTCAGTTGGGTGGTGAACGCCTTCGTAGAAGCAACGCCGATTTCCGTCCCGGCGTTAGTCATCATCGCCAGATCGGATTCACGCACCAGAGAAGAGCCCGGTACGTTACAAATGGCGAGCGATCCGAGGTAGCCCAATTCTTTGGATAAACGCAGGCCCGCTAAGGTGTCTGCCGTTTCGCCAGACTGGGAGAGCGTGATCATCAGGCTGTTACGGCGCACCGCAGATTTGCGATAGCGAAATTCCGAGGCAATTTCCACGTCACACGGAATTCCGGCCAGCGCTTCAAACCAGTAGCGAGAGACCATCCCGGAGTTGTACGACGTACCGCAGGCGATAATCTGGATATGTTCAACCTGAGACAACAATTCGTTGGCTTTCGGCCCCAGCTCGCTTAAATCCACCTCACCGTGGCTGATACGCCCGGTCAGCGTATTTTTAATCGCGTTCGGCTGTTCGTAGATCTCTTTCTGCATATAGTGGCGGTAAATGCCTTTATCACCGGCGTCATACTGCAGATTAGATTCAATATCCTGACGTTTCACTTCCGCACCGGTTTTATCGAAAATAGCGACCGAACGACGGGTCACTTCTGCGATATCGCCCTCTTCCAGGAAGATAAAGCGGCGGGTCACCGGCAGTAGGGCCAACTGATCGGAAGCGATAAAGTTTTCGCCCATGCCCAGACCGATAACCAGCGGGCTACCCGAACGGGCAGCCAGCAACGTATCCGGATGGCGGGTATCCATGATCACCGTGCCATATGCGCCACGCAGTTGTGGGATCGCACGTAGAACCGCGTCTCGCAGAGTACCGCCTTGTTTCAGCTCCCAGTGCACTAAGTGAGCAATTACTTCCGTGTCGGTCTCGGAAGCAAAGGTGTAACCGCGCGCTTTTAACGCTTCACGCAGCGGTTCATGGTTTTCGATGATGCCGTTATGCACCACCACGATGTGTTCAGAAACATGCGGATGCGCGTTTGCTTCTGAAGGTTCACCGTGCGTTGCCCAACGCGTGTGAGCAATCCCCGTCCCGCCGTGCAGCGGATGTTCTTCCGCGGCCTGAGACAGCATTTGTACCTTACCGAGACGACGTAGACGGGTCATGTGCCCTTGCGCATCCACCACGGCCAGGCCGGCCGAGTCGTAACCACGGTATTCCAGACGACGTAAACCTTCGAGAAGGATTTCAGCTACATCACGCTGCGCGATAGCGCCAACAATTCCACACATAGTTTAATTTCCTGATTATGGCATTTCGCCATGCGTTGTCGCTAACCTGTATGCCCGTCGTGGCGGGCGCCCCGAGCCTTGTAGAGAGTGGGGTTATTTTTATAAGTACTGCTCATTGAGCGGAGGATTATTTTATCCTCTCATCTCCAGTCTGCCGGATGGCGCTGACGCTTATCCGGCCTACAAAAACAGGTTGAATGTCGGGCGGGCAAGCGAAGCGCTCCCGCCATGATCGTGATTTACTTTTTCTTCACCGGACGCTGCCAGCCTTGCTTATGAACCTGCGGCACGCGGCTTAATACCAGTTCATTGTCGGCTACGTTACGGGTGACGGTAGTCCCTGCGGCGATGGTGGCCCCTTTACCGACAGTAACCGGCGCCACCAGTTGGGTATCGGAGCCAACAAACACATCGTCGCCAATAACCGTTTTGAATTTGTTCGCGCCATCATAATTACAGGTGATGGTCCCCGCGCCGATATTCACGTTGTCGCCGATATCCGCATCGCCCAGGTAGGTCAGATGGCCGGCTTTAGAACCCTTACCGAGGCGCGCTTTTTTCATCTCAACGAAATTGCCGACGTGAGCGCCCGCTAACAGCTCCGCGCCGGGACGCAGGCGGGCAAACGGGCCGATGGTACAGGCCGGATCTAAGCGCGCATCTTCCACCACGCTATAGGGGCTGATTTCACAGTCATCGCCAATCACGCTGTTTTTGATAATGCAGCCCGCGCCAATCTTCACCCGATGACCGAGCGTCACGTTACCTTCGATGATAACATTAGTATCAATTTCCACATCACGTCCGTGAACCAGATTACCGCGCAGATCAAAACGTGCCGGGTCACGCAGCATCACTCCTGCCAGCAGCAGTTTCTCTGCCTGCTCGGCCTGGTAAATACGTTCCAGACGAGAAAGCTGCAGACGGTTATTCACACCGTCCGTTTCACTGATGCGGGCCGGATGTACCGCGGCGATTTCCCGTCCTTCCTGATAAGCCAGCGCAATGATATCAGTGATGTAATATTCACCCTGCGCATTATTGTTAGTCAGCTTAGACAACCAGCGTTTCATGTCCGCGCCGTTGGCAATCAGAATACCGGTGTTAATTTCCTGGATCTGACGCTGTTCATCAGTGGCGTCTTTATGTTCAACGATGCCAGTCACTTTACCGTTTTCACGCGTAATACGACCATAGCCGCTCGGATCGTCCAGCTTCACGGTTAATAACCCAATACCGCCCTGCGGTTTGGCATCGCGCAGGCGCTGTAAGGTTTCAACCGAAATCAGCGGCACGTCGCCGTAAAGCATTAAAATATCTTCATCGTCGCTAAAGAAGGGCGCGGCCTGCTGCATTGCGTGACCTGTTCCCAACTGTTCCGCCTGAAGCACCCAGTTCAGGTTATCGTTTTTCAGCGTCTGTTTAAGCAGGTCGCCACCATGGCCGTAGACCAGATGTACCTGTGAGGCGCCTAATTCATTAGCAGCATCAATGACATGCTGCACCATTGCTTTACCCGCAAGTGTGTGCAGCACTTTAGGAATATCGGAATACATGCGCGTGCCTTTACCTGCGGCAAGGATCACTACGCTCATAGCACTATTTAACATACGCGTCCTGACTGTAATTTGAGAACGAATTTATACTGTTTCACTTTGAAAATACTACATTTTTTTCATCGTAAAATGGAAGGAGGATAAAACGCTCGATCGCGGGGTTCCTCCGACGGCGATGGCGACATTTTCGACCATTGACGCGGTGTTTGTCTTGTGAAAAGTCGCGCTATGCCTTGATTAAAGCGTTAGGGTGATGTTTTTGCTATTTTTTTGAGCCATGAAGTAAGATTCGGCATAGGTCATAAATCACAGGTAAAAAAAAACCAGCCTGAGATCAGACTGGTTTTATGCTTTCAAGCCGGTGTTACATCGCTTTTTTGGTCAACTCGATAACGCGCAGTTTAGCGATCGCTTTGGCCAGTTCCGCAGACGCCTGAGCGTAATCCACGTCACCGTGCGAGCTCTTAATGTGCTCTTCGGCTTTACGCTTCGCTTCCAGGGCTCGCGCTTCGTCGAGATCCTGACCGCGAATCGCAGTATCCGCCAGAACGGTCACGGTGCCAGGCTGCACTTCCAGAATGCCGCCGGACAGATAGATAAACTCTTCATGACCGTGCTGCTTAACGATGCGAATCATACCAGGCTTAATGGCGGTGAGCAGCGGCGCGTGACCCGGGTAAATTCCCAGTTCGCCTTCGCTACCCGTAACCTGGATTTTCTCGACCAGACCGGAGAACATTTGTTGCTCCGCGCTGACGACATCCAGGTGGTAAGTCATTGCCATATCACCCTCCGATTAAGGCGTTAAAGTTTTTTGGCTTTTTCCACGGCTTCGTCGATGGAACCGACCATGTAGAACGCCTGCTCCGGCAGGTGATCGTATTCGCCTTCCATGATGCCTTTAAAGCCACGGATGGTGTCTTTCAGGGAGACGTATTTGCCCGGAGAACCGGTAAATACTTCCGCCACGAAGAACGGCTGGGACAGGAAGCGCTGAATCTTACGAGCACGCGCTACCACCAGTTTATCTTCTTCAGACAGTTCATCCATACCCAGGATGGCGATGATGTCTTTCAGTTCCTGATAACGCTGCAGGATGGACTGAACGCCACGCGCGGTGTCGTAGTGTTCCTGGCCTACTACCAGCGGGTCCAACTGACGGCTGGTGGAATCCAGCGGGTCAACGGCCGGGTAGATACCCAGGGATGCGATCTGACGGCTCAGTACCACGGTTGCATCTAAGTGAGCAAAGGTGGTGGCTGGAGATGGGTCAGTCAAGTCATCCGCTGGTACGTATACCGCCTGTACGGAGGTGATAGAACCGGTTTTGGTGGAGGTGATACGTTCCTGCAGAACGCCCATTTCTTCAGCCAGAGTCGGCTGATAACCTACCGCGGAAGGCATACGACCCAGCAGTGCGGATACTTCCGTACCGGCGAGGGTATAACGGTAGATGTTGTCGACGAACAGCAGAACGTCACGACCTTCATCACGGAATTTTTCCGCCATGGTCAGGCCGGTCAATGCAACGCGCAGACGGTTTCCCGGTGGCTCGTTCATCTGGCCATACACCAGGGATACTTTATCGATAACGTTAGAGTCGGTCATTTCGTGGTAGAAGTCGTTACCCTCACGAGTACGTTCACCTACGCCCGCAAACACAGAGTAACCGGAGTGCTCGATCGCGATGTTACGGATAAGCTCCATCATGTTTACGGTTTTACCTACACCCGCGCCACCGAACAGACCGACTTTACCGCCCTTCGCGAACGGACACATCAGGTCGATAACTTTGATACCGGTTTCCAGCAGTTCCTGAGAGTTTGACAACTCTTCGTAGGACGGCGCCGCGCGGTGAATCGCCCAACGCTCTTCTTCGCCGATCTCGCCTTTCATATCGACCGGTTCACCCAGGACGTTCATGATACGACCCAGCGTTGCTTTACCTACCGGGACTTCGATCGGGTGTTCGAGATCTTTTACATCAAGACCGCGACGCAGACCGTCAGAAGACCCCATCGCGATGGTACGCACGATACCGCCGCCAAGCTGCTGCTGAACTTCCAGCACCAGCTTCTCATTACCATTCTGCACCTCAAGAGCATCGTACACGCGTGGTACGGCATCCTGAGGGAACTCGACGTCGACCACGGCGCCGATTACCTGGACAATCTTTCCAGTAGCCATCTTAAATCCTCTACGAAATAACCTGGTTAAACCGCGGCGGCCCCCGAGACGATCTCGGTGAGTTCCTGAGTAATGCTGGCCTGACGAGCTTTGTTGTATACCAACTGCAGCTCTTTAATCAGGCTGCCGCCATTATCGGTTGCGGCTTTCATCGCCACCATTCGTGCGGCCTGCTCGCTGGCCAGGTTTTCTACCACGCCCTGATAAACCTGAGATTCCACATAACGACGCAGGAGAGTATCCAGCAGCGCTTTCGGATCTGGCTCATACAGGTAATCCCAGGCTTTACGCTTCAGATCATCATCTTCTGACGCCGGCAGCGGCAGCAGTTGAGTGATCGTCGGCACCTGAGACATGGTGTTAATAAATTTGTTGCTGACAATGTAAAGCTTGTCCAGACGGCCTTCGTCGTAGGCCTGCAACATCACTTTAACCGGACCGATCAGTTCGGACAGAGAAGGGTTATCCCCCATACCTGTCACCTGAGCGACAACGTTGCCGCCTACGGAATTAAAGAATGACACGCCCTTAGAGCCGATCATTGCGAGTTCGCACTGAACGCCTTTATCGGACCATGCCTTCATATCCGCCAGCAGCTTTTTGAACAGGTTAATGTTCAAGCCGCCGCACAAACCACGGTCGGTCGACACTACCAGATAGCCCACGCGTTTAACGTCGCGCTCTTCCAGGTAGGGGTGCTTATATTCCAGATTACCGTTCGCAAGGTGACCAATCACTTTGCGCATGGTCTCTGCATAAGGACGGCTGGCCGCCATGCGATCCTGCGATTTACGCATTTTGGAAGCGGCGACCATCTCCATCGCTTTAGTGATCTTTTGCGTGTTCTGGACGCTTGCGATCTTACTACGTATCTCTTTTGCGCCGGCCATGAGCTTCTCCTCAATGCCTTGCGGCCTGCCCTAAGGCAAGCCGCCAGACGTTACCAGGACTGGGTTGCTTTGAAGGAATCGAGGATGCCTTTCAGCTTGCCTTCGATTTCATCGTTATAGCCACCGGACTGGTTGATCTCTTGCATCAGCGGAGCGTGATCACGGTCGACGTAAGCCAGCAATGCGGCTTCGAAGCTACCGATTTTCGCCAGTTCGACATCCGCCAGATAACCACGTTCTGCTGCGAACAGAACCAGAGACTGCTGCGCGACGGACATCGGCGCATACTGTTTCTGTTTCAGCAGTTCGGTCACTTTCTGACCGTGGTCAAGCTGTTTACGGGTGGCATCGTCAAGGTCGGATGCAAACTGAGAGAACGCCGCCAGTTCACGATACTGCGCCAGCGCGGTACGAATACCACCGGACAGTTTTTTCATGATCTTGGTCTGGGCTGCGCCACCTACACGGGATACGGAGATACCCGGGTTAACCGCTGGACGAATACCGGCGTTAAACAGGTTAGATTCCAGGAAGATCTGACCATCGGTAATCGAAATTACGTTGGTCGGAACGAACGCGGAAACGTCACCTGCCTGCGTTTCGATAATCGGCAACGCGGTCAGTGAGCCGGTTTTCCCTTTTACTTCACCTTTGGTGAAGGCTTCGACGTAGTCGGCGTTAACACGCGCAGCACGCTCCAGCAGACGAGAGTGGAGGTAGAATACGTCTCCCGGGAATGCTTCACGTCCAGGCGGACGACGGAGCAGCAGGGAAATCTGACGATAAGCAACAGCCTGTTTAGACAGGTCATCGTAAATGATCAGCGCATCTTCGCCACGGTCACGGAAGTATTCACCCATTGCGCAACCGGCATACGGTGCCAGATATTGCAGTGCAGCGGATTCGGACGCAGTCGCCACCACAACAATGGTATTAGCCAGCGCGCCGTGTTCTTCCAGTTTACGCACCACGTTAGAGATGGTGGACGCTTTCTGGCCGATAGCGACATAGATACATTTGATGCCGGAGTCGCGCTGGTTGATGATGGCGTCGATAGCCAGCGCGGTTTTACCGGTCTGACGGTCACCGATGATCAGTTCACGCTGACCACGACCGATTGGAATCATGGAGTCAACGGCTTTATAACCGGTCTGCACCGGCTGATCGACAGACTGGCGATCGATAACGCCCGGCGCGATAGCTTCAACGGCAGAGAAGCCGTCATTATCAACCGGACCTTTACCGTCGATTGGCGCACCCAGGGTGTTTACCACACGTCCCAGCAGGCCGCGGCCAACAGGAACTTCCAGGATACGACCCGTACATTTAACTTTCATGCCTTCGGCAAGGTCAGCGTACGGACCCATGACTACCGCACCCACAGAGTCGCGCTCCAGGTTCAGTGCGATAGCGTAACGGTTCCCCGGCAGGGAGATCATTTCACCCTGCATACAATCGGCGAGGCCGTGAATGCGGATAACCCCGTCACTTACAGAAACAATAGTACCTTCGTTGTGAGCTTCACTCACAACATTGAACTGAGCAATGCGCTGCTTGATCAGTTCGCTGATTTCGGTGGAATTCAGTTGCATGCTCCAGTCCCCTTAAGACTGCAAGACGTCTGCAAGGCGCTCAAGACGGCCGCGTACGCTGCCATCAATGACCATATCACCCGCCCGGATGATAACGCCTGCCATTACAGACTTATCGATTTTGCAATTCAGCTTCACTTTGCGTGACAGACGTTTTTCCATCGCGGCGCTGATTTTCGAAAGCTGCTCTTCACTCAATGCGGTTGCCGACGTAACTTCTACCTCGGAGGTAGCTTCACTGGCGGCACGCAGGTGAATAAACTGCTCCAGAACATCCGGGAGCGCGTTCAGACGATTATTTTCAGCCATCACCCGAATCAGGTTCTGACCATTTTCGTCTAACTGCTCACCGCAGACTGCGATAAACGACTCAGCGAGCGTTTCCGGCGCCAGCGCGCCAGAGAGAAGCTCTGCCATTTGTTCGTTCTTGGTTACCTCGGCGGCAAACGCCAGCATATCCTGCCAGCGCTCTACACTTTGGTGTTCAACGGCAAAGTCAAAAGCTGCTTTGGCGTAGGGGCGAGCTACCGTAACAAATTCAGACATCAGCCCCTCCCTCCTTACAGTTCAGCGACAAGTTTATCCACGATGTCGCTGTTAGCAGCTTCATCCACGGAACGTTCGATGATCTTCTCGGCGCCAGCAACAGCCAGGATAGCAACTTGCTTACGCAGCTCTTCACGGGCGCGTTTACGCTCGGCTTCAATTTCAGCCTGCGCCTGCGCCACGATTTTAGTACGTTCCTGCTCTGCTTCAGTTTTGGCTTCGTCCAGGATCTGAGCGCGGCGTTTGTTTGCCTGCTCGATGATTACCTGAGCTTCCGCTTTCGCTTTTTTCAGCTGGTCGGTCGCGCTGGCCTTTGCAAGGTCAAGATCCTTATGTGCTCGTTCAGCAGAAGCAAGACCGTCAGCAATTTCTTTCTGACGTTTCTCGATGGCAGCCATTAACGGCGGCCATACGTACTTCATGCAAAACCAGACAAAGAGAATAAACGCGATGGCCTGGCCGAGGATTGTTGCGTTAAGATTCACAGCACAATGCCTCTATCTAGTTAACCTTCTGATATTGCTCTTAATTCAAGCAACGCTTACTACGCGACAGCGAACATCACGTACAGACCCAGACCTACAGCGATCATCGGGATAGCATCCACCAGACCCATAACGATAAAGAACTGAGTACGCAGCAGAGGAATCAGATCAGGTTGACGCGCCGCGCCTTCCAGGAATTTACCCCCGAGGATGCCGATACCGATCGCAGCACCGATTGCCGCCAGACCCATCATCACAGCGGCAGCCATGTACAGCAGATCCATATTCAGGTTTTCCATGACAGTCTCCAGTTTGTTTCAGTTAAAACGTAGTAGTGTTGGTAAATTAATGCTCTTCGGACGCCATCGACAGATAGACAATCGTCAGAACCATGAAAATGAAGGCTTGCAGCGTAATAATCAGGATGTGGAAAATGGCCCACGGCACATTCAGAATCCACTGTGACCACCACGGCAACAGACCAGCAATCAGAATGAAAATCAGCTCACCGGCATACATGTTGCCGAACAGTCGCAGACCGAGAGAAACCGGTTTGGACAGCAGACTTACCCCTTCAAGGATTAAGTTGACAGGAATGAACGCCCAGTGATTGAACGGCTGCAGCGTCAACTCTTTTGCGAAGCCGCCGATGCCTTTCATTTTGATGCTGTAGTACAGAATAAGGATGAATACGCCCAGCGCCATCGACAGGGTGATGTTAACGTCAGCAGACGGCACCACGCGCGTTGCCGGCAGACCCAGCCAATGCTCAGCGATATACGGCAGCAGGTCGATAGGCAGTAAGTCCATCAGGTTCATCAGGAATACCCAAACGAAAATCGTCAGGGCCAGCGGCGCAATCAGCTTGCTTTTGCCATGGTACATGTCTTTGACGCTGCCATGCACAAAGCCGACTATCAGCTCAATCGCGGTCTGAAACTTGCCTGGCACGCCGCTGGTCGCTTTTTTAGCAACGCTACGGAACATCACCAGGAACAACAGACCCAGCACCACCGAGAAGAACATGGAGTCAATATTGAGCGTCCAGAAGGTGGCTGGGGGGTTCTGCGGATCCACCAGCGAGAATGTACGCAGGTCCAGCTGAAGGTTATTCAGGTGGTGTCCTATGTAATCCTGCGGCGTCATATTTTCTGAAGCCATGATGCCTTTTACCCTTTGTTGTTAATTACAGCCGGCGCCAGTATCTGAACCACCAGCACCAAAACCCACGTAACGATCAGCGGCAAAAACACCGCCTTTAAAACCGCCAACGCCACCACCAGTAAAACCAGCATCGCTAACACCTTAAAGGCTTCACCGAAGGCGAAAGTCCAGGACACGCGGCCCTTAGCAGGTGTATGCGCCTGGTGACGCCAGGCAAATATCATAAACAACATATTAGGCAGTGCCACTGCCAATCCCCCGCACAATGCGGAGATGCCCCAGAAGGGGTCTTTGAGGCAAAACAGCAAGCCACTTGCTATTACCGCCAGAAACTGAATGAACAGAAGCTTACGAGCAACGTTTCGACTCTCGAGCGACACAGACATCACGTTTTTACTCCTGCTCCCTTCGAGGTAGGCCGCGTGTCGTATAAAACGTTCTTTAAGACTTAGAGTCAAGCATCAAAAAGCGGTCAAATTATACGGTGCGCCCCCGTGATTTCAAACATTAAGTAGCCAAAAGGTGAATAAATGTTTAAATATTTTTCTCTGGCCCGCATTTTTAACTTTTAGCCAAAGTGTGAACGATCGTACAAAACTGCAAATAGCGCGAAAACACTGGCGATAAAGCGTGCACCAGATCACATATTAAACATATTCACGCTTACGCAATTCATTTACGTGTCAATTCATGCCTTTTCATCTTTTTGATATTTAAGCGTAAAACCAGGCACTGTTTTAAAAATACCGGCTTACACCCTTAAAACGCCCCATTGACATTTATAATAAAAATTTAACAAGCAAAAGTGGTTTTTTGATTCGATTTTTAGCAGGCTTATATTTACAAAGTTGATTACTCTCTATTTTAACAAAAGCAGCAGCGTTGTAATGTTGAAAAGAAACCGTAAATTCAGGGTTAAATGTAACAACGCTGAAATGCGTTACGCCTGTCGATTTTTAACACAAGCTGCGTCGTTTTTTTTCTATTTTTTTTGATAAAAATTAAACTTTGTTTGACTTAATAATCACCAGGTGCCGCTCCCCTTCCAGTTGCGGAACGCGTAATTTTTCAACAGATTCGACGCTAAAATCATCAGGTAGCGAGGCAATCTCATCCTCTGGCAATTGCCCTTTTAAGGCATAAAAACGCCCTTTCTCTCCTGGCAGATGATGACACCAGCTCACCATATCATTCAACGATGCGAAAGCGCGGCTGATAACGCCATCAAACGGTGGCTCGGAGGGATAGGCTTCAACGCGGCTTTGAACCGGCGTGATGTTTTCCAGTTTAAGTTCATGCTGAACCTGACGCAGAAAACGCACCCGCTTGCCCAGGCTGTCGAGTAAGGTGAAATGCGCGTCAGGGAGAACAATAGCCAGCGGAATGCCCGGCAGTCCCGGTCCCGTTCCTACATCGATAAAACGCTGTCCCTGGAGATATGGCGCAACAACAATGCTGTCGAGGATGTGGCGAACAACCATTTCAGCCGGATCGCGAACGGACGTCAGATTATAGGCTTTATTCCATTTATGCAGCATATCAACGTAGGCGACCAGCTGCGTTTTCTGGTGATCGGTAAGCGAAATGCCAGCCTCATCCAGCAGGCGAGAAAGTTTGTTAAGCACAGTAGATACCTGTAGTTTTCTTTGCCGGACGGCGGCGTTGCCTTATCCGGCCTACCAATTTTAGGACGGGAAAGCGCAGAGCCCCGTCAAAAAGGTTATTAAGCGCTGCGACGCAGCATACCTTGTTTTTTCAGCCATACCAGCAGAATGGAGATTGCCGCTGGCGTGACGCCGGAGATACGCGATGCCTGGCCGATAGACGCCGGTTTATGATCGTTCAGCTTGGCGATAACTTCGTTCGACAGACCGGAAACCTGACGATAATCCAGCGTGGCAGGCAACAACGTATTCTCGTTACGTAGTTGTTTTTCAATCTCATCCTGCTGGCGAGCGATATAGCCTTCGTATTTGACCTGGATTTCCACCTGCTCAGCGGCTTGCTCATCTTCAAGCGCAGGCGCGAATGCAGAAAGCGAAGTGAGCTGCGCGTAGGTCATTTCCGGACGACGCAACAGATCTTCGCCGCTGGCCTCACGGGAGAGAGGCGTGGTCAAATGCGCATTCACTTCATCAGCGGATTCCGCAGACGGCGTTACCCATGTCGATTTCAGCCGCTGACGTTCGCGTTCGATATTTTCCAGCTTCTCGTTGAATCGCGCCCAGCGTTCATCATCCACCAGACCCAGCTCGCGGCCCATTTCGGTCAGACGCAGATCGGCGTTGTCCTCACGCAGCATCAGGCGATATTCGGCGCGGGAGGTAAACATGCGATACGGCTCTTTGGTGCCCAGCGTACACAGATCGTCCACCAGCACGCCGAGATAAGCCTGAGAACGCGCAGGCGCCCAGCCCTCTTTGTCGGCGGAAAGACGCGCGGCATTCAGACCAGCGAGCAAGCCCTGCGCCGCAGCCTCTTCATAGCCGGTAGTACCGTTGATTTGACCAGCAAAGAACAGGCTGTGAATAAATTTACTTTCCAGTGTCGGTTTCAGATCGCGCGGGTCGAAGAAATCATACTCAATCGCGTAACCAGGGCGAACGATCTTCGCGTTCTCCATGCCCTGCATGGAACGGACAATCTGCATCTGCACGTCAAACGGCAGGCTGGTGGAGATACCGTTAGGGTAAATCTCGTTAGAGGTCAGTCCTTCCGGCTCAAGGAAGATCTGATGCTGGTTACGATCGGCAAAACGCATCACTTTGTCTTCGATCGACGGACAGTAGCGCGGGCCGATCCCTTCGATCACCCCGGCATACATTGGGCTACGATCGAGATTATTACGGATCACGTCATGGGTTTTCTCATTGGTATGCGTGATGTAACACGGCACCTGTTGCGGATGCTGAGAAGTATTCCCCATAAACGAGAAAACCGGCATCGGGTTATCGCCATGCTGTTGAGCCAACACGCTGAAATCGATAGTGCGCGCATCAATACGCGGCGGCGTACCGGTCTTCAGGCGGCTAACGCGTAGCGGGAGCTCACGCAGACGGTGAGACAGCGGGATAGACGGCGGATCGCCGGCACGGCCGCCGCTGTAGTTATCCAGCCCAATATGGATTTTTCCATCCAGGAACGTGCCCACCGTCAGTACAACGGCTTTGGCGCGGAATTTGAGGCCCATTTGGGTCACTGCGCCGACGACACGATCATTCTCGACAATCAGATCTTCAACGGCTTGCTGGAAGATCATCAGGTTCGGCTGGTTCTCCAGCGCGGTGCGTATCGCCTGACGATACAAGACTCGATCCGCCTGGGCGCGGGTGGCGCGAACGGCCGGGCCTTTGCTGGCGTTTAGTATCCTAAACTGGATACCAGCCCGATCGATCGCTTTCGCCATCAGACCGCCGAGCGCATCCACTTCTTTTACCAGATGTCCCTTCCCAATACCGCCAATCGCCGGGTTGCAGCTCATTTGTCCCAGCGTGTCGATATTGTGTGTCAAAAGCAGAGTCTGTTGACCCATACGCGCTGCGGCCATTGCGGCCTCAGTGCCTGCATGACCCCCGCCAATGATAATGACGTCAAAAGGATCCTGATAAAACATGGTAATTGCCTCGCATAACGCGGTGTGAAAATGGATTGAAGCCCGGGCGGTGGATTCTACTCAACTTTAGCTGATGGAGAAAGCCCCGGGATCCTGGCTATTAAAAAGAAGATCTTTTTATTTAGAGATCTGTTCTATTGTGATCTCTTATTAGGATCGCATCAGGCTGTGGATAACCCGGAACCTGTAATAAAGATCAATGGGTTGGAAAGGATCACTAGCTGTGAATGATCGGTGATCGTGGCCCGTATAAGCTGGGATCAAAACAGGCAGTTATACACAACTCAAAAAGTGAACAATGGTTATTCTTTGGATAACTACCGGTTGATCCAAGCTTTCCACCAGAGTTATCCACAGTTGATCGCACGATCTTTACACTTATTTGAGTAAATTAATCCAGGATCCGAGCCAAATCTCCGCTGGATCTTCCGGAATTTCGTGTTCAAGGATGTTGATCTTCAGTGTTTCTCCAACCTGTTTTGCGCCAGCGCCTTTCAGTTCCGTTTCTATTTTCTCAATCGCGCCGCAAAACGTGTCATATTCTCGGCTGCCAATACCAATTGCGCCAAAACGTACCGCGGAAAGATCGGGTTTTTGCGTTTGAAGGTCTTCATAGAAGGGGGTCAGGTTGTCCGGAATGTCTCCGGCGCCATGCGTTGAACTGACTATCAGCCAGATCCCGGAAGCTGACAGATCCTCTAATAGCGGACCGTGTACCGTTTCGGTTGAAAAACCGGCAGCTTCCAGCTTTTCCGCCAGATGTTCCGCGACGTATTCGGCGCCGCCCAGTGTGCTGCCGCTGATAAGAGTAATGTCTGCCATTGATCGCTCGCTCAGGTAAAGAGGCCGCATTGTACTCTGTGAACGAGTTGGGATCTACCTGTGGAAAATTGTGGGATTAAAAAAGCCGATCATGGCCTTATAGTGCGCATGATCGGGTTCTGCAAGACGATCAGTGTCTCAGTGGACTGAATTTCATCAATTGTTTGAATCTTGTTGATAAGTACGTGCTGGAGTGCGTCGATTGATTTACACATCACTTTTATAAAGATGCTGTAGTGACCGGTGGTGTAATACGCTTCCGTCACCTCATCCAGGCTTTCCAGCCGGGCCAGCGCGGAGGGATAGTCTTTGGCGCTTTTTAGAATGATGCCAATAAAGCAGCCCACATCGTAGCCCAATTGTTTAGGGCTGACGTCAATACGTGCGCCGGTAATAATCCCGGCCTGCTTCATTTTCTCTACGCGAACATGAATGGTTCCAGGGCTAACGCCAAATTGTTTGGCCAGTTCGGCGTAGGCGGTACGGGCATTTTCCATTAAGGCGTCAAGGATGCCGCGGTCCAGATTGTCGATCTGATAATTTTCCATCGCTTTTTCTTATGAAGATTAATGATTCTCTTTATTTTAGCTGTTATTTTTAACGAATCAAAATTGAAGTTGGCTTTTTGTTTGTTGATTATTGAATAGTGGCCTCGTTTTGTTGCTTAATCATAGGCAACAGGACGCAGGAGTAAAAAAATGAAAACCGCTTACATTGCCAAACAACGTCAAATTAGCTTCGTGAAATCACATTTCTCTCGCCAGTTGGAGGAGCGTCTGGGTCTGATTGAGGTCCAGGCGCCGATTCTGAGCCGCGTAGGGGATGGCACGCAGGATAATTTGTCCGGCTGTGAAAAAGCGGTGCAGGTAAAAGTGAAAGCATTGCCTGACGCCCAGTTCGAAGTGGTGCATTCACTGGCGAAGTGGAAACGTCAAACCCTGGGGCAACATGACTTCAGCGCGGGCGAAGGGCTGTACACGCACATGAAAGCCCTTCGCCCCGATGAAGACCGACTCTCTCCGCTCCACTCGGTCTATGTGGATCAGTGGGACTGGGAGCGTGTCATGGGCGACGGCGAGCGCCAATTTTCCACCCTGAAAAGCACAGTAGAGGCTATATGGGCAGGAATTAAGGCGACGGAAGCGGAAGTGCACAAACAGTTTGGTCTGGCACCGTTCCTGCCGGATCAGATCCACTTTGTTCACAGTCAGGATCTGTTGTCACGCTATCCTGATCTCGATGCCAAAGGTCGTGAACGTGCGATCGCGAAAGCGTTAGGCGCGGTATTTTTAGTTGGGATCGGCGGCACGCTTAGCGATGGTCAACGTCATGATGTTCGCGCGCCGGACTATGACGACTGGAGCTCTGCATCTGAGCTGGGTCACGCTGGTCTGAACGGCGATATCCTGGTGTGGAACCCGGTGCTGGAAGATGCGTTTGAGCTTTCCTCTATGGGTATTCGCGTAGATGCCGATACGCTGATGCGCCAGTTGGCGTTAACCGGTGATGAAGATCGCCTGCAACTGGAGTGGCATCAGGCGCTGCTGCGCGGCGAAATGCCGCAGACCATCGGCGGTGGGATTGGACAGTCGCGTCTGACGATGTTGTTGCTGCAATTACCGCATATTGGTCAGGTGCAGTGCGGCGTATGGCCCGCGCAGGTTCGCGAAAGCATTCCTGCCATTTTATAAGCCGTTAGCGCCGCCAGCGTCGCAACAGGCGGCTTCGCATCCCGGTGTCAAAGCGCCAGATATGATCAAAAATGCGCATGATGCCGGGTTTGCCGTGTGCCGACATCGCCACCGCGTGGAATCGGTGCTGGTGACGGCGCTGCAACTCTCCCACTTTGCTCACCACGTCATCCGGCAAGCGTTGGGCGATAAAATCTGAAATGACCACCGCATCGGCATCAAACCATTCCCGTCCCTGCATCCGTTCAATAATGACGCGAAAACAGCTAGCGATATCCGTGCCGCCGCGAAAACGTTGGCTTAAAAAGCGGATGGCCTGCTCGATACCTTCCGGGCCGGAGAGTTCATAACGCACAACGTCAGTGGAAAACAGCATAATAAAACAGCGGCGGTTATCCGCCAGCGCAACGCGCATCAACGCCAGGCAGAACGCTTTTGCGCACTGCTCGTTAAATCCTCCCATCGAGCCTGAAGTATCGACGCAGACAATAAACGGCCCGCGCGGCTGCTCGTCGACATCCTGGTGTACTACCGGCCGTTCGGTCACTTTCTCACGCCATGCTTCGCCATGCAGGCGATAGGTGAGGAGCTGTTTTTCCACCAACCGGCGGTAGAATTCATATTCCAGCTCGGTGATGCCGAGCGTCGCCAGCTCTGGCGGCAACAGGCGCAGGATATCATCGCCTTGCTGAATACCGTCAACCTGCTCCGGCACCGTAGCGGGCTCGCGTACCAGTGTACGAAAGCTTTCCATCGGCGCGTCTTTTTTCGGTACCGATTTGGCTTCCCGCGAACGTCCCAGTTGTTCCGCCAGTTGCTTTAGTTCCGGCTGGGCGGCGAGAAATTCGCCGTATTTTACGATCAGTTGATAATCACCGCGTTTAAGCTGGCCCGCGCTCATATCCCACAGGCGGCCTGCGGCATTATCATTTTCCGCCAGCGTCGGTTCCAGTTGCCCGCTCAGCGTCATCCGTTCCTGAACGTCACTCAGCAACTGCTCGCGCTCTTCTTCCAGTAGTTGCTGGTTTAACGTGGTGGTCTGCACGATCAGACTTAACCGCCAGCGTTGCAAAAAAAGCGTGTGTAGCGCAGGGGTAAAGGTACTGTTGCTCTCCGTCAACTGCTTCGCTTGTGCGGCATATGGTGAATGTAGACGATGAAGCAACGCCAGTATTTGCGGCAGTCGCACGATGAACTGTGGTGTAGAGAGAAGCTGGCTTTGCTGATAACACATAACCTCTTCCGTGAGTTCCGGCGGAACGCGTGCGTCTTTTAGCCGACTGCGTAGCGCCTCCCGCCAGCGCGGGAGATCGGCGGTCACGGCGTTTTTTAAACGCGGAAACTTTTCAAAGAAAATGACCAGTTGCGGAGAGGCCAGTAACGCGAGGATCATCTCTTCGACCATTCCCTCTTCGCTGACGGCCAGCATGACGTTTAGCGTATCCAGCGTCAGCATTGTTGCGCCTGGCGGATCTGTTCTCCTACATCTTGCAGGCTGGCTTCAATGCGCCCTAACCAGTCTCTGTGAATAAACAAGCAATGTTGCTGCTCGCTGAAGCGGGTATGCTGCTGGCGCCAGTCGTTTTCTAACGCTTCCAGGTGCTGTTTGATCTCCGCAGGCATACTGTCTTCAGCCGCTCCCGGCAACGCCAGACGGGTACCTTGTAGACTGATGTCGCGCACCACCAGATGTTGGGTGTTATCGACTTCCATATTCAGCGTTTGGGCAAAGCCGATTCCGTTCAGTTTGCCGCGGATCTCGCCGCCTTTGGTCAGCCAAATTTCCAACGCGCTGCGGTCAAATGTAATATGGATCACTTCCATATCATGCAGTTTTAACGGTTTTTGTAGCAGTAACGTCAGAGTTGAAGCGCTGGCCTCCGGCGGTAAAGTGTAATATGGGCGACGACTGAACATACCACCTTGTTTAATGACGGTGAATGCGGTTTTATCGCTTTGTTGTTGTTGCAACTGGAGGCGGCGCTGGACGATACCGCCGAGGCGAGTCAACATGGCCTGCTGCTGCCAGGCGTGTCCGGTCATCAATATTTCCAGTTGCTGTTGCATGAGATTCAGACTCTGCGCGTCATACCACAAGCAATCTTTTAGCAGGATAAGGTCAATCGGCGCAACCGCGTCGCGTCCGCTAAAGAAGGCGCTGGCCTGTAACAGGCGGATGGCTTTCTTCCAGCGACGGTCGGAGACATAAGGCGCATTCGGCAATTTATCCAACTGTTGGCGCAGAGTAAATATCAGCTCAAAGACCGGATCAGGGAGTGAAATCGCGCCGATATCTTTTTGCCACTGTTGATATTCTTCATCGCTAACCTGTAACGAGGCGGGAACCGGGTTATCGCTCTCATCCTGCTGACTAACCAGCATAGAGCGGAAATTGGCTTTATCCTGAACTTTATCCAGCCACAGGCGAATCAACATTCGGTCGTACAACGCTTCCAGGCTGCTGTCCGCTTCGGGCAGTTCGTTAGAGGCCGCCACCAGTAGCCGCATCGGGATTTTTTCCTCAAACGCGCCGTTGCGGAAATGGCGTTCGTTAATGGCGGTCAGCAATGTGTTAAGGATAGCGGGCCCTGCTTTCCAGATTTCATCAAGAAAAACGATTTCGGCTTCGGGAAGATAGCCGGTCGTTAAGCGTTCATAGCGACCTTCATCTTTCAGCGCCTGAATAGAGAGCGGGCCAAAAACCTCTTCCGGCGTGGAAAAGCGAGTCATCAGATATTCAAAAGCGCGGGCGCGCTGGAAAGCAAACTTCAGACGGCGGGCAATCAGACTCTTGGCGATACCGGGCGGGCCCAACAAAAAGACGCTCTCACCGCTTAGCGCTGCCAGTAGACAAAGGCGTATGGCGTGACTACGTTCATACAGCCCCTTCTCAAGGGCGCTGCTCAGACGGGAAATTCTTTCCGCTAATAAATGTGGGTGAGCCATAATAAAGAGGCGTCCTTTCGTCAAATGGATCATGCTAATTGCGAGTATAGACGTTTCACCACCGGGGCTGTAATCGTCTGATGCGCTGTTTATTTTTCTTTGAGCCAGGTTAATCTGGCTTCATTTAGGGGTACGATTTTATGATTAATCGTGCATACTGTGCGCTTTTTTGTGGGCCAAGGGACTAAGCACACATTTCATATCTATACACTCATTCATTCAAACTACATCAAGGCGGCAAAGGAGTGAATCCCCTGGCACTGACATTAAACGTGTGACTGGGATAAGCGAATGCAGCCGACAAGGAGGTAGCGTGGAGGGTGACGTGTATAAACGAAAGATGAGTCTATGAGCACTGATAATAAGCAATCGTTGCCTGCGATTACCCTCGCAGCTATTGGGGTTGTCTACGGTGATATTGGTACCAGCCCGCTTTATACGCTTCGTGAATGTTTGTCCGGTCAGTTTGGTTTTGGCGTTGAACGAGATGCCGTGTTTGGTTTTCTGTCGCTGATCTTCTGGCTACTCATCTTTGTGGTTTCCATCAAATATCTCACCTTCGTGATGCGCGCCGATAACGCGGGTGAAGGCGGGATTTTGACGCTGATGTCGCTTGCCGGACGTAATACCTCGGCGCGCACCACATCCATGTTAGTTATCATGGGACTGATAGGCGGCAGCTTTTTCTATGGCGAAGTGGTGATTACGCCGGCGATTTCGGTGATGTCGGCTATTGAAGGCCTGGAGATTGTCGCGCCGCAGCTGGATACCTGGATTGTCCCGCTCTCCATTATTGTGCTGACTCTGTTGTTTATGATTCAGAAGCACGGTACGGGAATGGTAGGGAAACTCTTCGCGCCGATCATGCTGACCTGGTTTTTAATCCTGGCGGTACTTGGCCTGCGCAGTATTATTGCCAATCCCGAAGTGTTACATGCGCTGAATCCTGTCTGGGCGGTACGTTTTTTCCTTGAATATAAAACCGTATCGTTTATTGCATTGGGCGCGGTGGTGCTGTCGATTACCGGCGTAGAGGCGTTGTACGCCGATATGGGACACTTCGGTAAGTTCCCGATTCGCCTGGCGTGGTTTACCGTGGTATTGCCGTCGTTAGTGCTGAACTACTTTGGTCAGGGCGCATTGCTATTAAAGCATCCGGAAGCGATTAAAAACCCCTTCTTCCTGCTGGCGCCGGACTGGGCGTTAATTCCTCTGCTGATTCTGGCCGCGCTGGCGACGGTTATCGCCTCCCAGGCGGTAATTTCCGGCGTCTTTTCGCTGACGCGTCAGGCCGTGCGTCTTGGCTATTTGTCGCCGATGCGTATTATTCATACCTCCGAGATGGAGTCCGGTCAGATCTATATCCCTTTCGTTAACTGGTTGCTTTATTTTGCGGTCGTGGTTGTTATTGTTAGCTTTGAGCACTCCAGCAACCTGGCGGCGGCCTATGGTATCGCCGTGACTGGTACGATGGTGCTGACGTCTATTCTTTCTACGACCGTGGCGCGTAAGAACTGGCACTGGAACAAATACTTTGTCGCGCTGATCCTCGTGGCGTTCCTGTGCGTGGATATCCCGCTGTTCTCGGCTAACCTCGACAAATTGTTGTCCGGTGGTTGGCTACCGCTGAGCCTGGGCCTGATCATGTTCACAATCATGACCACCTGGAAGAGCGAGCGTTTCCGTCTGTTGCGTCGTATGCATGAACACGGTAATTCGCTGGAAGCGATGATTGCTTCACTGGAGAAGTCACCGCCGGTTCGGGTGCCGGGTACTGCCGTATACATGTCGCGCGCGCTCAATGTGATCCCTTTTGCTTTACTGCATAACCTGAAGCACAACAAAGTGTTGCATGAGCGCGTAATCTTACTGACGTTGCGTACGGAAGATGCGCCTTATGTGCATAACGTTCGCCGGGTGCAGATTGAGCAGTTGTCTCCGACATTCTGGCGCGTGGTGGCGAGCTACGGCTGGCGCGAAACGCCAAACGTAGAAGAGGTGTTCCACCGCTGCGGTCTGGAAGGACTTAGCTGCCGGATGATGGAAACGTCATTCTTTATGTCGCACGAGTCGTTGATTGTCGGCAAACGCCCGTGGTATTTGCGTTTGCGCGGTAAACTGTATTTATTGTTGCAACGCAACGCCCTGCGTGCGCCGGATCAGTTCGAGATCCCGCCTAACCGCGTGATTGAGTTAGGAACGCAGGTCGAGATTTAATCCCTTATCAACATGCCGGGGCCGCGTTGGCTTACCCGGCCTGGCCCATCCGTAGGCTCTCGCAAGATAATCGCCATTGGGTGATTATCTTCACGTCATACCCGGTAGCGAAACGTTTCGACGGCGATCACAATTCTGTTACGTCATGATGGTTTAATGAACACTTCCGGGTTTACACTGCGGCCAGCGAAACGTTTCGCTAGTGGAGCAGAAAAATGAAGAAAGGCACCGTACTCAACTCTGAAATCTCGTCGGTCATTTCCCGTCTGGGGCATACTGATACTCTGGTGGTCTGTGATGCGGGTTTACCCATCCCGAATAGCGCCGCGCGTATCGATATGGCACTCACCCAGGGCGTACCTTCTTTTATGCAGGTGGTGAATGTCGTGACCCAGGAAATGCAGGTTGAGGCGGCGATTCTTGCAACGGAAATCAAACAACAGAATCCGCAGCTCCACGAAACGTTGCTCACTCACCTTGAGCAACTGCAACAACACCAGGGAAACACCATAAAAATTAGTTATACGACACACGAACAATTCAAAAAATTGACTGCAGACAGTCAGGCGGTGATTCGCAGCGGGGAATGTTCCCCGTATGCGAACGTTATTCTTTGCGCTGGCGTCACTTTCTGAGGCCGCTATGGACGCATTACTGCAACTCAAGGGGATCGATAAAGCGTTCCCCGGCGTGAAGGCTCTCTCTGGCGCCGCGTTAAACGTTTATCCTGGCCGCGTTATGGCGCTGGTGGGGGAAAATGGCGCCGGAAAATCCACCATGATGAAAGTATTAACCGGCATCTATACGCGAGATGCGGGATCGTTGTTATGGCTGGGTAAAGAGACCACCTTTAATGGGCCTAAATCGTCTCAGGAAGCCGGGATCGGCATTATTCATCAGGAACTGAATCTGATCCCGCAGTTGACCATTGCGGAAAACATCTTCCTGGGCCGTGAGTTTGTAAATCGCTTTGGCAAAATCGACTGGAAAAAGATGTATGCCGAAGCCGACCAACTCTTAGCCAAACTCAATCTGCGCTTTAAGAGCGATAAGCTGGTGGGCGAACTCTCTATCGGCGATCAGCAAATGGTGGAAATCGCCAAAGTGCTGAGCTTCGAATCCAAAGTCATCATTATGGATGAACCGACCGATGCGCTGACTGACACTGAAACCGAATCTCTGTTCCGCGTGATCCGCGAATTAAAATCGCAGGGGCGCGGTATTGTCTATATATCTCACCGTATGAAAGAGATTTTCGAAATTTGCGATGACGTGACGGTCTTCCGTGATGGGCAGTTTATCGCCGAGCGTGAAGTGGCCACGTTGACCGAAGATTCTCTTATCGAAATGATGGTGGGACGTAAGCTGGAAGATCAGTACCCGCATCTGGATAACGCGCCGGGTGAGATTCGCCTGAAGGTTGATAACCTGTGCGGGCCGGGCGTGAATGATGTCTCCTTTGTGCTGCGAAAAGGCGAGATTCTTGGTATTTCCGGCCTGATGGGAGCCGGGCGCACCGAGTTGATGAAAGTATTGTACGGCGCGATGCCGCGTACCAGCGGTTACGTGACGCTCGATGGACACGAAGTGGTGACGCATTCTCCGCAGGACGGGCTGGCCAATGGCATCGTTTATATCTCTGAAGACCGTAAGCGCGATGGGCTGGTACTGGGCATGTCAGTTAAAGAGAATATGTCGCTGACTGCGCTGGGTTATTTCAGCCGCGCTGGCGGAAGCCTGAAGCACAAAGACGAGCAGCAGGCGGTGGGGGATTTTATCCGTCTGTTCAACGTCAAAACGCCGTCAATGGAACAGGCGATAGGCCTGCTTTCCGGCGGTAATCAGCAAAAGGTGGCGATTGCCCGCGGGTTGATGACGCGCCCGAAAGTACTCATTCTCGACGAGCCGACCCGCGGCGTGGACGTCGGCGCGAAGAAAGAGATTTACCAGCTTATCAACCAGTTTAAGGCCGACGGCCTGAGCATCATTCTGGTCTCATCTGAGATGCCAGAAGTATTAGGCATGAGCGATCGCATCATCGTCATGCATGAAGGGCATCTCAGCGGTGAATTTACTCGCGAGCAGGCCACCCAGGAAGTGTTAATGGCTGCCGCAGTGGGCAAGCTTAATCGCGTGAATCAGGAGTAAAAAAGATGACAACTCAGGCTGTTTCTGGTCGCCGTTATTTCACTAAAGCATGGTTGATGGAGCAGAAATCGCTCATTGCCCTGTTGGTGCTGATTGCGATTGTTTCGACGTTGAGCCCCAACTTTTTTACCGTTAATAATCTGTTCAACATTCTTCAACAGACCTCCGTTAACGCCATTATGGCGGTGGGGATGACGTTGGTGATTCTGACATCAGGGATCGATCTGTCCGTCGGTTCCCTGCTGGCGCTCACCGGCGCGGTTGCCGCTTCAATCGTCGGCGTTGAAGTGAATGCGCTGGTGGCGGTTGCCGCCGCGCTGGCGCTGGGCGCTGCGATTGGTGCCGTCACTGGCGTTATCGTCGCGAAAGGCCGCGTACAGGCATTTATCGCTACGCTGGTGATGATGCTGCTACTGCGCGGCGTGACAATGGTTTACACCAATGGTAGTCCGGTCAACACCGGCTTTACCGATAACGCCGATCTGTTTGGCTGGTTCGGTATCGGCCGTCCGCTGGGCGTTCCTACGCCGGTCTGGATCATGGCTATCGTCTTTATCGCCGCCTGGTATATGCTGCATCACACCCGTCTGGGACGCTATATCTACGCGCTGGGCGGTAACGAAGCGGCGACGCGGCTGTCTGGCATTAGCGTGAGCAAAGTGAAAATTATCGTCTATTCACTTTGCGGCCTGACAGCGTCGCTGGCGGGCATCATTGAAGTGGCGCGCCTCTCTTCCGCGCAGCCGACGGCGGGTACCGGCTATGAGCTGGATGCTATTGCCGCCGTGGTGCTGGGCGGCACCAGCCTTGCAGGCGGTAAAGGACGCATTGTTGGGACATTGATCGGCGCATTGATTCTCGGTTTCCTTAATAATGGTTTGAATTTGTTAGGTGTTTCCTCCTATTACCAGATGATCGTCAAAGCGGTGGTGATTTTGCTGGCGGTGCTGGTAGACAACAAAAAGCAGTAACAACGACTACAGGACATCTTAAATATGAACATGAAAAAACTGGCTACCCTGGTATCTGCTGTTGCGCTGAGCGCCACCGTGAGCGCGAATGCAATGGCGAAAGACACCATTGCGCTGGTGATCTCTACCCTCAATAATCCCTTCTTCGTTTCGTTAAAAGACGGGGCGCAAAAAGAGGCAGATAAACTGGGTTATAACCTGGTGGTGCTGGACTCCCAGAACAATCCTGCCAAAGAGCTGGCGAACGTGCAGGATTTAACCGTCCGCGGGACCAAAATCCTGCTGATCAACCCGACTGACTCCGATGCGGTGGGTAACGCGGTGAAGATGGCGAATCAGGCGAAGATTCCGGTTATCACGCTTGACCGCCAGGCAACCAAAGGCGATGTCGTCAGCCATATCGCGTCTGATAACGTGCTGGGCGGCAAGATCGCTGGCGACTATATCGCTAAAAAAGCTGGTGAAGGCGCAAAAGTGATTGAGTTGCAAGGCATTGCCGGAACATCCGCAGCGCGTGAGCGTGGCGAAGGTTTCCAGCAAGCGGTAGCCGCACACAAATTTAATGTCCTGGCCAGCCAGCCAGCCGATTTCGACCGTACTAAAGGTCTGAACGTCATGCAGAACCTGCTGACCGCGCATCCGGATGTTCAGGCTGTCTTCGCCCAGAACGACGAAATGGCGCTGGGCGCATTGCGCGCACTGCAAACTGCCGGTAAAGCAGATGTGATGGTGGTTGGATTTGACGGTACGCCGGATGGCGAAAAGGCTGTAAAAGATGGCAAACTGGCAGCGACTATCGCTCAGTTACCGGATCAAATCGGCGCCAAAGGCGTTGAAGTGGCGGATAAGGTGCTGAAAGGCGAAAAAGTTCAGGCCAAATATCCGGTTGACCTGAAACTGGTCATCAAGCAGTAATAAACGACACGGGTCAACTATGGCCTGATGGCGACATAAATACGCGAGCCTCCGCTGAGGTGAACGTAAAAAAGAAAAGCAGGGCACGCGCCACCCTAACCGGTGGCGCACTTTGACTTGGAACCCCGAATATGAAAACCGCAGGTAATCTCATCGTCCTTGGCAGTATTAATGCCGATCATATCCTTAATCTTGAGTCCTTCCCTACCCCGGGTGAAACGGTAACCGGTAGCCATTATCAGGTCGCGTTTGGCGGGAAAGGCGCGAATCAGGCGGTTGCTGCGGGACGTAGCGGGGCAAATATTGCGTTTATCGCCTGCACGGGCGATGACGATATTGGCGACAGTATTCGTAAACAATTAGTCCGCGATCGTATTGATATTGAGCCAGTTAGCGTCATTAAAGGCGAGTCTACCGGGGTGGCGCTGATTTTCGTTAATGGCGAAGGCGAGAACGTCATCGGTATTCATGCCGGGGCGAATGCCGCGTTATCGCCGGCGTTGGTTGATGCGCAACGTGAACGTATCGCGCAGGCGGATGCGTTACTGATGCAACTGGAATCGCCGCTGGAAAGCGTACTGGCGGCGGCGAAAATCGCCCATCAACATCATACTACTGTTGCGCTTAACCCGGCGCCTGCCCGTGAGTTACCGGATGAACTGCTGGCGCTGGTGGATATCATCACGCCAAATGAAACGGAAGCTGAAAAGCTGACGGGCGTGCGTGTGGATAATGACGACGATGCCGCGAAAGCTGCGCAGGTTTTGCATGATAAAGGCATTCGAACCGTATTAATTACCTTAGGAAGTCGTGGCGTCTGGGCCAGCGTAAACGGCGAGGGCCGCCGCGTTCCTGGATTTAGCGTTGAGGCTGTCGATACCATTGCCGCCGGAGATACGTTTAACGGCGCCTTTATCACCGCAATACTGGAGGAGACGCCGCTGCCGGAAGCGATTCGCTTTGCTCATGCCGCCGCGGCGATTGCCGTCACGCGTAAAGGCGCGCAACCTTCCGTTCCGTGGCGCGAAGAGATAGAAGCGTTTTTACATCAGCAGGGGTAACGCTTGGCTACTATGAAAGATGTTGCCCGCCTGGCGGGAGTCTCTACATCGACAGTCTCTCACGTTATTAACAAAGATCGCTTTGTGAGTGAGACGATTACCGAAAAAGTTGAAGCGGCGATTAAATCGCTTAACTATGCGCCTTCCGCGCTGGCGCGAAGCCTCAAATTAAACCAGACCCGCACGATTGGAATGCTGATTACCGCCAGTACCAACCCTTTTTATTCCGAACTGGTGCGCGGCGTTGAGCGAAGCTGTTTTGAGCGCGGCTATAGTCTGGTGCTGTGCAATACCGAAGGCGACGAGCAACGGATGAACCGCAACCTGGAGACGCTGATGCAAAAACGGGTAGACGGTTTACTGCTGCTTTGTACCGAAACGCATCAGCCTTCTCGTGAAATCATGGAACGTTATCCGTCTATTCCTACCGTCATGATGGACTGGTCGCCGTTTGATGGTGAGGGCGATAGCGATCTTATTCAGGATAATTCGTTGTTAGGCGGCGATCTTGCGACGCAACACCTTATCGATAAAGGATTTACCCGAATTGCCTGTATTACCGGCCCGCTGGACAAAACGCCTGCGCGTTTGCGGCTGGAAGGGTATCGGGCGGCGATGAAACGAGCAGGGCTGGCTATTCCGCAAGGCTATGAGATCACTGGCGATTTTGAATTTGGCGGCGGCTTTGACGCCATGCAAGCGTTACTTGCCCATCAACAGCGACCACAAGCGGTTTTTACTGGAAACGATGCGATGGCTGTCGGCGCCTATCAGGCGCTATATCAGGCGGGGCTTCGTATCCCGCAGGATATGGCAGTAATTGGATATGATGATATTGAGCTGGCGCGCTATATGACGCCGCCGCTGACGACTATCCATCAGCCGAAAGATGAATTGGGCGAGCTGGCTATTGATGTGTTGATTCATCGGATGGCGCAGCCCGCCTTGCAACAACAGCGACTTCAGCTTACTCCGGTTTTGACGGTGCGTGGGTCGGTTTAGATTTATGCCGTTCTTTAATCAGATTGTTGCCGTCTTTGGCTCTTAGCAGCATGAACATCAGCGCGGACACGATAGTGATCGCTCCCATTGTGATAAAGGTATAGTGGAACTGTTCTACGGTACTGGTGCCCGCAAAACCTTCATAGATACGTAATACCGCCGCGCTGATCGCCACGCCTAAGCTGATAGACAATTGCTGCGTGACGGCCAGCACGCTGTTGCCGCTGCTGGCATTATCGTCCGTCAGATCCGCAAGAGTAATCGTATTCATTGCCGTAAATTGAGTGGACATCGCCATTCCAAGAATGAATAGCGGCAGTACTAGCATCCAGATCGGCATGGCGGGAGATTGAAATGAAAACTGGGCAATCATCAGGCCGATAAATACCGTAATGCCGACCAGCGTCTTCCTGTATCCCAAACGTCGTAAAACCTGCGTTACGGTCGATTTCGCGATAATAGAACCCAAGGCTGTCGGCGCCATCATGCAGCCGGCAATCAGTGCCGGGTAGCCAAAACCAACCTGTAGCATTAACGGCATCAAAAAAGGTACGCAGCCTGTGCCCAGACGCGTAGCGAGGTTGCCGGCAATACCGACGGAAAATGTGCGTGTCTTAAACAGCGATAGTGATATTAACGGTGTCGGATGACGGCGGGCGTGGCGGATATAGGCCAATAGCAGAACGATACTGCAAAAAATAATGGCGGATGCGATCCATGTCGCCACAATTTTCTCGCCAAACAGTTCCATTCCGCTGGAAAACAATACCAGACTTAAACCAAAGAGAAAGAAGCCGGTCATGTCAAACTTGCGACGCGGCGTGGTGAAGTTGGGCATATATTTGCGAGCATACAGAATGCCTATAACGCCAATGGGAATATTAATCAGGAAGATCCAGTGCCAGCTTGCCCAGGTCACCAGCACGCCGCCTAATACCGGCCCCAGAATAGGACCTACCAGCCCCGGCATAGTGACAAAGTTAAGGACGGGCAGTAACTCACTACGCGGATAGGCCCGCAATAACGCCAGTCGTGCCACCGGCATCATCATCGCTCCGCCGACGCCTTGTACGACGCGAAAAATAACCAATTCAGATAGTGAACTGGAGAGCGCACAGGCCAGCGAGCCTAACGTAAACAGACTTACGGCAATCATAAAGACGCGACGCGTACCGAAGCGATCGGCCAGCCAGCCGCTTACCGGAATTAACATGGCTACTGTCAGGGTATAACTGATAATAGCGGACTGCATAGCGAGTGGTGAACGGTTAAGGCTATGCGCAATAGCCGGTAAAGCGGTATTCAAAATGGTGGCGTCTAGCGCCTGCATAAAGAAAGCCATTGCCGCTATCCACGGCAGGCCAGCCATACTGCGCGCTTTTTTGCTGGTCATTCAATATCCTGTTAATTATCTGGTCTCTCGTTGGGCGCTATCAACAACGCCTGGCAGGACTGGAAAGCGCGTTCGCCGTTGCCATCCGCGATGGCATCAACAATGGCCTGGTGCAAATCCAGCTTTACCACCTCGTTATAGGTGATTGAGGTAAAGTAAGTGCGGTAAACCGAATGAAATAGCGTAGCAAAAGAGATCAAAAAGGGATTGGCGCTCATTTCGTAGATATGCCCGTGCCACGTCATATCTACTTCAATCCAGCGTTCACGCTTAAAATGCTTTTTCAGCGCAACCATCTCTTCCATTAAGGTATTCAGCCGCGCTTTCTGCTCAGGTGTGCCGATAATCGCCGCCAGTCGGCAGGCTTGCGGTTCCAGACTGATTCGCATTACCAGGAAATGGTCCACTACCTGATGGAAGTTTTCTTCCGTCATCCACCAGGTTAGCAACTCTTGATCCAGAAAGTTCCAGTTTCCCTGCGGCATCACCCGCGTTCCAATGCGCGGACGGGGTAGCACCATACCTTTAGCCGTCAACGTTTTCACCGCTTCGCGAACTGCCGTTCGACTTACGCCGTATTGCTCGCCCAGTTCTATTTCGCCGGGAAGAATCGTACCAGGGGCGTAGTCACCCTTTAATATCCGCTGCGCCAGCTTTTCAGCCAGAACATAGGATAGATTTTTCTGTGCGGCTAATTGTTGTGCGCTTAAAGGCATGAATGTTCTTCCTTTCTCTTTCGTTTGGTTATTAGTATGCCACCAGGAAGTGTGATTGCGGTTGCAATAACGGCAATTTGCTTATTTTATGGCACGTTAAGCTTGCTGTTGGTGAAAAAAGAAACACTCAGAAAATTATTTTAAATTTCCTCTTGTCAGGCAGAAATAACTCCCTATAATGCGCCACCACTGACACGGAACAACGGCACACAGGCCGCCGGGTCAGCGGGGTTCAGACCAG
>NZ_JBDGON010000018.1:0-55795 GCF_057751355.1 Salmonella sp. FC25216
CCGCTAATTTTGAAGCGAACAGCATTAGACGTCGTTCTTCATCATCTCGCCAGAACCTACCGAAGTATGGTGCTGGTTTATTAGCACTGGTTTTGTGGGGATCTCTCAGCCTGTAAGTGGTTAAATATCAATCAACGGAACACCCTTGCTTATCCTCAACCACTTTAGAAAATTGGTTATTTTTCAAAATATAATAGGTCGTCTGACACGGATTAGTTATCGGGATACCATTTTCATCGTGCTCTATTTTTTGAGGGATCGCCTGGCCGGTTAATATCATCAAATAGCTACTTTTCCGAGTATCTATCCTGAAATCTTCACCAACAGGAGTACCGTTATCAGCAACTTGCTGATAAACATTGGTTCCAGCAACAGCAGGAAGCTGCACAACAACCGTCCCTGATAGCTTATCTATAACCCAGCCACACACGCCACCTTGATGATCGAGACATTCATTTCCAGTGCTCTTATCATCAGTATATATACGATAATGCCCAGCGAAATTTACTGGTTTTTTTAATTCACTGTTTGTTATTTTCTTCCAGTAACTGGAGTATTTCTCCTGCTCACTAGAAAGATCTAACCTGGTGGTAAATGGGCCTTTGTTTATATCAGCCGGATAATCTTTAAATTCAGGCATACCTTTAACATGCAACTCCGCTGCATGAACAAAGGGGATCATCAGACAGGCTATTCCACTAAGTAAATAGGGAAAAATTCTGTTAGTTAGCGCCACTTTTCGACGCCCTCAATATATTAATCATTTGATTAGGTGTCAGATGTGCATGATTAAGACCATCACCAGAGTAATAAGAACCTCCTTCTACCTGTGCAATCCGCCCTTTACTAATAGTATTCCCCTTGCGAACTCCAGCAGATGCAAACTCTTTAGCCCAGTCATATATTGCATCTTCAACACTACCATTGCCTTCCAAATAGGCAATAATCGCAGGCCGTTTAACCTTAATTATGTACTCCTCAAAAATCTGATCCTGGGCTGCCTCATCATACAAGGAATTAACGTCAAGCTTGAGCCATTTCACCGCATCTATTAACGTTCCCGGTATGATCTGAAAACGACCAGTGGCAAACATAATATTCGTATGCATTTGATTTTGCATGACTTGCTTAATGGTCATAGATAGTAGCATAAATCCCCCCAGTACCACGGCACGCTGAGGTAATCCCGGTTAATCCGGTAGGCCACCACCTCACCGTCCGCCATGCTGCGCACGGCCTGCTCCCCCGGAAACGGTACCGGGAAATCCACCGCCTCATTCATCGCCTGACCGCTGAGCGCACACCACGGCGTGGTGGTGTCACTGATGTGAATGCCGCCGTGCCACATGCCATTGCGGCCGATAAGCCAGTGCCCGGCGGCCTCGCCCTCCAGATGCGCCAGCATCTCCTCCAGGTTACTGAACTCCCCGCCCCGGTTATTTTTCGGCACCGGCCAGCGAATGACCGGGAGCTGCGGGCCGTTTTCCGGATTCGACATAGAAAATCCTTTTAGTTTGTCTGGTTAAGTATCGGTCCATCATACACCGCAGGCATTTTACCGCCGTTTCCGGAGGGACAAACAAAAGTAAGATTTTGTAAGACGGGGCAATTTAACTCACTGGACTGGCTGCTTTTCCCCTGAGAATAGTCTGTCGTGTGGTACTGAATTCACGGGCCACGGCACCCAGCGCCAGGCAGTGAACACTGCCAGTTGTTTCACCATTTTCCCGTCAGAACCGATCGCATTATGTGTACCGGTTTTAACTATGATGAACATCGATTTTATTCATCCCTGCCCTTCATCCTGTATGATTAACATGCAATCACCAAACATATCGAACTGGCATGACTGGATCTCTTCTGACGCATAGGCCTTCATTAGTAAATCAACTCCAGCAAACTGGCCGGTTAACACCATATGCGTCGTTTTTGGCTGATGTAAGTTCGTTAGCAGACAGTCAACCACTTTCAGTTGGTAGCCTGGATGTATATAAAGCGCTGTCCAACCAGAACTTGCTTTGAGGCAATTGTGCTCCCTCGAATACGCGGATTCCAGACATCGTGTAACGGTAGTTCCTACGGCAAAAATACGTCCGCCATTTTTCTTCGCAGTATTAATGGCATCTGCTGTTGCTTGCGGAACATCGTAGTATTCTTCGTTGATAGTGACATCTTCTACGCATTTTGTTTGTATTTTCCTGTTGGTCAAGATTTCTGTTGATGCAACATGTAAAGTGATGAAGGCTATTAATCCACCTTTATCTTTGATTTTTTGGATAAGGTCCCATGTAAAATGAATGCCAGCAGAAGGTATTTCCAAAGAACCATATTTTTTAGAAAAAACGGAGCGGTAAGCATCTGGATATTTATAAAAAAAGCTGGAGTCCACATACTCATCAAGGCGCTCACCATGACTGACTAAATAGTAAATTAAGGCATCATGATTTTCTACGACGGCCTGGTACTGATTCTCTTCGCTAAACTCCTGCTCTATCACAATAGAAACATTAGTATTATCAACCAAGTAGAGAACATCTCCGCCGTCAAATTTTTCTTTTAAAAGCCCGGAAATAATTACTCTATTCTCTGGTAAGAAACCTTCTAAAATAATTTTAACCAATATATTACATTTTGTTTTGCATATAAACATATGGTTTATTATAGTGCTGTCGTTAAAACAAACCACATCACCTTCTTTGATGTAATCTGTTATTTTGCTAAAGTCTACCTTATGAAATTCATCTTTACTTCGGTTGAGGACAAGCATCTTACACTTTTCCCTGTATGCATCATTGGATATCCAATGAGGTCTGAGTGGAATAGTCATCGTATCGACAATGCGAAAATTATATTTTTCGGTAAGCATATGTTCAACCTTTGAAAAAAACATTAATAGTGCTATTGCGCTGTATATCCATATCCTGCAGTATACGTTAGCCTTTCAGGGAGTGAACATTAACGCTATAAATGTTGTCCTTATATTTACTTTTCTGGCTATTTAATTAATGCGTGGTACTGATATTTACCAGGACGATCAGGCTTGACCGCCCTCTTCTTCTGCTTATTCCTGCGTTGAGACATCATTATCCATTGCATTGGCAAACTTCTGCATTAACCGAACAAAGATATCAAGTTCATCCTGAGACCAGTCTTTAAAAACAGCATTGCCCATTTGCTCTCGCGCCGCATCTATACGCTCTGTCATCGCCTTGCCTGTCGGGGAAATAACGGCCTCGCGTATACGGCGATCGATGACATTATGCTGCCGTATTACCAACCCCAACTTTTCCAGTTTGGCAACCTGTCGGCTTACCGTCGTATAATCACGACCGGCACATTCGGCTAACTCAACCACGCCAATAGGCCCTAATCGTTCGATACTGATAAGGATCGAAAATAGCGCACGATCAAGTTGAATCCCCGCGTCTGCAATTAACTTCTCATCATTACGAGGCCGATTAAGAGCGCTCACAATGCGAATCAACGCACCGTGCAGCGTCTTCATCTGCTCGGAAATATGTGTATCTTGCACATTTTTATTTTCTGACATAGCATGTCTCCTCTTATGTGCATAATACACATATTGGAGAGACGATGACAAGATATACCACGACCGATGTACTGATCTGCGGCGCTGGCGCTACCGGGCTTACTTTAGCCATCGAACTGGCGCGCCACGGTATCTCATTTCGCCTGATTGAGAAAAGAACGACGCCTTTTACCGGCTCCCGCGGTAAAGGTATTCAACCGCGAACGCAAGAAATCTTCGAGGATCTTGGGATACTCAATAAAGTGGTCGCCGCTGGCGGGCGCTATCCCCGATTACGAACCTACCGTCACGACGGAAGCTACGTGGATTCAGATATTGCGCATAATACAAAACCGACCCACGCCGAGCCCTACCATCTGCCATTGATGGTTCCACAGAACGTAACAGAAACGATTATGCGGGAGCAATTAAAGACATTGGGGCATCGGGTGGAATTCGGCTGCGAGTTATTGCATTTTACGCAAACCCCACGAACTGTCACCGCATATGTTGCCGGGCCGACTGGCGAAGAGGTCATCATCGCGCATTATTTGGTAGGCGCAGATGGCGGCGGAAGCTTTGTCAGAAAGAAATTAGGCGTCAGCTTCCCCGGTCGTACGTTGGGAATCCATGCGCTTGTGGCTGACGCTTCGCTTTCCGGTCTAAACCGGGATGTATGGCACCACTTTAATGATGGCGATATGGCGCGGATGATAACGATTTGCCCTCTCGCCGGCACGCAGCTCTTTCAAATCCAGGCGCCGTTGACCCCGGATGACTCGCAGGATTTCTCAGCCGACGCGCTCACGGCTTTTATCACTGAACGAATCAGGCGGACAGATGTTCGCATCCTTTCAATTCCCTGGGTATCGAAGTACCAGATGAATGCGCGTATAGCGGAACATTACCGCGTAGGTAAAGTATTTTTGGCCGGTGATGCCGCTCATGTGCATCCGCCAACGGGTGGGCAAGGGTTAAATACCAGTATCCAGGATGCCTATAACCTGGGATGGAAAATGGCAGCCTCGCTGCGGGGCGCAGGAGAAGAACTTCTCGATAGCTATGAACAGGAACGTCGCCCGGTAGCCGAATCGCTGCTCCACCTTTCTACCCGATTGCTTGAATCTCAAAAACAGGGCAGCATCAAACGAGAACGCGATGTCCAACAACTTGATATCCATTATACCAACTCCCCCTTAGCCCACACGTTACTCGGACGTCAGCATGGGTTACAAGCGGGAGAAAGAGCTCCGGATGCTCCTCTTTTGGGAGCAGGCGGCCAATCATTACGGTTATTTCAGTTACTACAAGGTCCGGACTGGAATCTGTTGGCCTACGAAACCCGCGGAAAGGTAGTCGACGCGCGGCAAGGTCTGCGTATTCATCATATTGGCGAGCAGGACGAGCTCATCGATACCATGGGGCACTTGCGGGAGTCCTATCATCTGGCGCCGGGTGAATGCGTGCTGATCCGACCCGATGGCTATGTCGGTGCATTCTTTCACAGCAACCAGATCAACGATATTGAAAATTACCTCTCTCGTTTTGCCATAGGGATTAAAGATGAATACCACTATCTGTGAGAACACTGACAGTGAAACTATCAAGCCGCTTAACAAGCGGCGGATTTTTCCAGTTTTCCTGATTGTCGGCCTTTACGCCGCCAGTACAGCGGCTGTGATGTCGGTACTGCCTTTTTATATCCGCGAGATGGGCGGTTCGCCGCTTATCATTGGAATCATCATGGCCACTGAAGCTTTTAGCCAATTTTGTGCGGCTCCCCTGATTGGCCACCTTTCCGATCGCGTTGGCCGCAAGCCAATACTGATTGTCACGCTGGCTATTGCGGCGATGAGTTTACTATTACTTGCCAGCGCGCAATGCATCCTGTTTATCCTGCTCGCCCGTACGCTTTTTGGCATTAGCGCCGGGAATTTGTCAGCCGCCGCAGCCTATATTGCCGATCATACGCACGTCAGAAATCGGCGTCAGGCAATCGGCATCCTCGCAGGCTGCATTGGCTTAGGCGGTATTGTCGGCGCGGGAGTTTCAGGATGGCTATCGGCTATCAGTCTGAGCGCGCCAATCTACGCCGCCTTTATACTCGTCCTTGCGTCTGCCCTGGTCGCGTTTTGGGGGCTAAAAGACCATTCCACGACATCACTTACCACAGATAAAATAGCGGCGTGCTCTGCCCGCGTTATTTTAAAGATGCCTGTCCTTCGCGTATTAATCATCGTAATGCTTTGTCATTTCTTCGCCTATGGCATGTACTCTTCACAATTACCTGTTTTTCTTTCTGATACCTTCATCTGGAATGGGGTTCCCTTTGGGCCAAAAGCGTTAAGCTACCTTTTAATGGCAGACGGAGTCATTAATATTTTCGTTCAGCTATTTCTGTTAGGTTGGGTGAGTCAATATTTTTCGGAGCGAAAGCTAATTATTCTAATCTTCACCCTTCTTTGTGCTGGATTTCTCACTGCGGGTATCGCCACGACCGTGCCAGTGCTTATTTTTGCTATCGTTTGCATTAGCATCGCCGATGCGCTGGCCAAACCCACTTATCTTGCCGCCTTGTCCGTCCATGTCTCGCCTGCCCGACAAGGTGTCGTCATCGGAACGGCGCAGGCATTAATCGCAATTGCTGATTTTATATCCCCCGTACTGGGTGGATTTATCCTGGGATATGCCCTGTATAGTGTCTGGATCGGTACGACTATCGCTATCGCCATTATTGGTCTGGCGACAGCAATGACTTATCTTTCAAAAAGTTCACCGCTAATAGTGAAACCAGAAACAGAATAAGGTGACAACGTCACAAATAGCGTCACTCTCTTCTGCAATTATTTATCAAAAGCATTGTACTTATATTGAATGTTTAAGAGGTATTTATGGAAATTACGCTGGTTGACATTTGCCTTTGTAAAGCGCGGGGAAAGCATGAAAAAAAGATATCTCGTTGTTATAGTAGTGCTTTTTATTTCTACAAATGTTTTTACACTACTTCATAACAACATATTATTTTGCCGAAATAGCCCGGAGTGTGATTTGTCTCATGTGCTCCCCGACTACCGTGATCAGATTTCAGGTACACCACTGAAATATACCTTAATTAGTACAGTTCAATTAGCACAAGTGGTGCTCAGACACTATGAGTTATTATCGCAGCACTGGTCGCCAGATGACATGGTAACCCCTGCGCAATGGCGACATAACGTTGATATTTATATCCCTGAAACGGCAAAAGAACGCCATGCCCTGGTGGTTGTAAACAATGGAATTAATTACGAAAAAGGCGTGCAAATCCCTAGCAAAGCCGTTGATTTTACTCAGGAAACACTGGCAAACATTGCCCGTGATACAAATACTATTGTAATATCAGTTAGTGATATACCTAATCAATATTTAACCTTTCAGGGTGACAAAAAACCTCTGAAAGAGGATGAGAGTGTTTCCCGGAGTTGGGCATTATTTATGGAAGCGCCGGAGCAACGTAAGTTAATGCCTTTAAATATTCCTATGGTCGCAGCCCTGTCGCAAGCGATAAGATTAACAAAAAAGGAATTAACGCAATGGAATATACATTCTTTTATCATTACTGGCATTTCAAAACGTGGATGGACCGTCTGGTTGTCAGCTATTGCCGATCCTGATGTTGAAGCAATTGTTCCCTTCGCTATTGATCTACTTGATATTGATGCTTCGCTTGAACATATTTATCAATCATACGGCGGGAACTGGCCAATTACATTCTATCCCTACTATCAGCAAGGCATAGATGAAAAAATAAAATCTCCCCCATTTAGCCAGTTAAGACAAATAATAGATCCTTTAAGATATCTCAACACTATTTATCAGCCCCGCCTTGCAATACCGAAATATATTATTAATGCAAGCGGCGATGATTTTTTCGTACCAGACAACACTCGCTTTTATTATAGTAAACTCCCTGGAGTAAAATCATTACGTATAGTGCCCAATATGAGCCACTATTCAATTAAACAGATTACTGAAGAAAGCCTCGTTCCATTTATTAACAGATTTCAAAGTAAAAAAACATTACCACAGTTGATCGGCCTTATTCATCATCATCTTCTTACGATCTATTTCTCAGAAGAGCCGATAAAAATCGTTCGCTGGACAGCCAATAATTCAAATGCACGTGATTTTCGTTATGCCTGTGGTATCCGCTACCAGCCATTTACGATAGATATTCCTATCAATAATAGAATCACTATTACGCTAAATGAGCCTGAAACTGGTTGGGAAGCTACCTATATCGAAGCAACCTTTGATGATGGTTATGTCGCAACGACCCAGGTTTATATTACGCCCGATGATAAATATCCACAGACAGCGCCGCCATCAGCCAACGCCGCATGTCAAACGTTGCCGGGGCGTGGATTAGGGGAAAACGATCGCCTCGATTAAATCTTCAAATAATTAATTGATTTTAAAGAATTTAATCCCCACGCTTACGATGGATAGAAATCCTATGTGATAAATTTTCGTTACATTGATCACGTTCTAATCACAAGAGAGGTGATTTGAAAATAACCTTAAAATATTGTGGTCAGGCCGCTAGACCACAATAAGAGGATAAATCATGAAAAGAAAAACAATGGGATGGCTTATCGTTTTTCTTCTTTTTATAGTTTACATGCTTAACTATATGGATCGTTCAGCATTGTCGATAACCGCCCCCTTGATTGAAAAGGAGTTAGGATTTAACGCCGCGGAGATGGGGATGATCTTCAGCGCATTTTTTATCGGATACGCCCTGTTTAATTTTATTGGTGGCTGGGCCAGCGACAAAATTGGGCCAAAAACGGTTTTCCTTATCGCAGCGTTACTATGGTCTGTTTTTTGTGGGTTAACCGGTCTGGTCACCGGATTGTGGACAATGCTTATCGTGCGCGTTCTTTTCGGTATGGCTGAAGGACCGGTCAGCGCTGCCGGAAATAAAATCATCAATAACTGGATTTCCCGAAAGGAGTCTGCCACGGCGATCGGAATTTTTAGCGCTGGTTCCCCGCTCGGCGGCGCGGTGTCCGGGCCGATAGTGGGACTGCTGGCGTTATCATTAGGCTGGCGTCCCGCATTTGGCATTATTTTCTTATTTGGCCTGGTATGGGTACTACTGTGGTACTTTATCGTTAGCGACAAGCCAACAATGAGTAAACGCCTGGCGCCGGAAGAACGCATTGATTTTGAAAATCATGAGGACATTATTTTATCTGATGATGGTCGGGCTACGCCTTCGCTCGGCTATTACATGAAACAACCAATGGTATGGGCGACAACGCTGGCTTTTTTCAGCTATAACTATATTCTTTTTTTCTTCCTGACCTGGTTCCCAAGTTATTTGAACCATTCATTACATCTGGATATTAAAGAAATTAGTATTGCCACGGTAATTCCCTGGGTTATCGGCGCCATTGGTATGGTGCTCGGCGGCGTCTGTTCTGATGTAATTTATCGGATTACCGGTAATGCTCTGCTCTCACGTCGACTTATTCTGGGCGTATGTCTGGCAGGTGCGGCGGTATGTGTTGCGGTTTCCGGTACCGTTAGCACTATTGGTAGCGCAATTACGCTCATGTCAGTTTCACTCTTCCTGCTCTATTTAACTGGCCCAATTTATTGGGCAGTTATTCAGGATGTTGTTCATAAAGATAAGGTAGGGAGCGTCGGCGGAGCCATGCATGGTCTGGCTAATATATCCGGCATTATCGGTCCGCTTGTCACAGGTTTTATCGTTCAATTTAGCGGTAAATATGACTATGCGTTCTATCTGGCTGGTGCTATCGCTATCGTTTCAAGCCTGTTGGTCTTCGTATTTGTAAAAAGTAAAGGATTCAAAGCCAATGAAAGTCAAAGCTGTGTTCATCAATAAGCCCGGTGAAGTTGAAACCCTCTGGGTGGATTATCCACATAAGAAAGAGAATGAAGTATTAATTAAAGTTGATGCTGCAGGAATTTGCGGATCGGATATTGGGGCTTTTCGTGGAACGAACCCACTTGTTACTTACCCAAGAATTATCGGGCATGAAGTGACCGGAATTGTTCTTCAGGAAGGCGCAGGAATGCCGGACAATATTAAAAAAGGCGACCGCGTGATTGTTGACCCTTATATTTATTGTGGTCACTGCTACCCTTGCTCTGTTGGCAGAACTAACTGTTGTGAAAATTTAAAAGTCATTGGCGTGCATATCGATGGCGCAATGCAGGAGGTGGTTACTCATCCCGCACATTTAATTCATAAAATACCAGATAATGTGCCTTCTGAAATGGCGCCGCTGGCAGAACCGCTCACTATCGCTCTGCATGCGCTGCATCGGGCAAACGTTAAGGCCGGGGAATATGTTGCTATCATCGGCGCGGGAGCAATTGGTCTTATGGCGGCATTAAGCGCGCGTCATTACAAGGCAACGCCTATTCTGATCGATATTGTGGAAGAACGGTTACGCTATGCGCAAAAGCTTGGCGTTCCCTATGTGCTGAACGCCACTGACGGTCAGGTTATCGACGCTATTAAAGACATCACACACGGCACCATGGCGCAGGTCGTTATAGAAGCCTCCGGCGCAAATAGCGCTATTCGAAATACGCTTGATTTAGCATCGTTTGCTGGTCGCATTTCTTTCACTGGATGGCCAAAGCAGGAAACGTCGCTGCCGACGAACCTGATCACCTATAAAGAACTGGATTTACGCGGTTCCCGCACCAGTGCCGGTGAATTTGACGAGGCATTACGCATGCTATCCGCGCTGGAGATTAATCCGCAAGATGTTGTCAGTAAAGTCGTCAATCTTGATGAGATCCCTGATGCAGTTAAAGAACTTGATCGGTATCCGGAGCGCTACTTAAAGATTAATGCTGTTTTCCATTAATTTTACAGCGAGTTCTACCGCATGGTATGGTCGCCATGCGGTACTATTCACCGACAAATTTAGCCGCCAACAATCTCTCTCACATAGCGTAAATGTTCCAGAGATTCCTGATAGGCGCTGTCAACATCAGACTGGCGCATCGCTTCCACTATCGCTTTATGTTGTTTGTTGAGATTAAGTAAAACATTTCTGTCTCCAGACCGCTCATCAAGCCCGGCATAAGGGATATTAATCCGCTGTTCCCATAACATACGGGACATATCGAACAAGACCCGGTTACGGCTGGCTTCAGAGATCGCCAGATGAAACTCTTTATCCAGCGAGTAAAAGCCGTGGACGTTATTATCGTTAATGGCTTGCTCCATACGATGATAAATCATCTCTATTTGGCTGATGACGTCATCGTTATCGTTTTGCGCTGCTAAGCGCGCGCAATGGCTATCAACCAACTCGCGAGTAGAGAGGATCTCTTCGATGGTATAGTCGCTGGCAGGGTGTTTTTTATCTGAAACGATAACTCCATTCCCGGACTGGATCACGATCCATCCGGAGATCTCCAGTACAATCAGGGCTTCTCGCAAGGAAGCGCGGCTAACGCCAAGCTGTTTTGCCAGTTCGCGTTCTGGCGGTAAAAAACTTCCCGGTGGAAAAATATTATCATTGATCAGCTTAATGATGAGGTTGGCTATCTTCTGATAGAGCCTCTCCTGCCTGACCTCAGGTATAACCATGCGCCCTCCAATCCATATCCAGGGGATTTTGAATGGATTTAGCATACCACCCCGGCGCTGATGATCGTGATAATTAATTACCTCGCACGGCAAAGAGAAGCAACCATCGGTAGTCTCGTATTCCCTTCGCTGAGACTACCGAGGAACCTTACCAGGACGAACGATTTATCCTTTAACGTTGATTTTCTCGAACACGGGCGCAGTCGCATTCTTAAACTGAGAAAGAGACCAGGTTTTATAGTTGATATCATTGTATCCGCGCACCATCATATCGCCGTGCGTTAAGTCAGATAGCGTCGTCCAGACCGTATATTCTGAGACCGGTTTGCGGGTGGCGTTGCCTTCCCCTTCACTCCCCATATAATCAACCGTAATATTTTTCGGACGATCGAAACGGCTCATAATATGCGCAAGGGTATTCATTGCATCGTGGGCGGATGTCGCCTGCGGCGCATATGTGGTGTAATAAACGCCGCGTATAAAGCGGGAAACCGAAGTATCGGATGACGGCAAGTCTGCAATAGCGATCCCGCTGTCAGGTTGCATAACTTTTATCCCGCCCAATGTGCCTGAAGAGCGGTCCACATTGGTTAACTGCGTATAATTATTCAGATTTGTCAGATGCCAGGGAAATGCAGGACCATTTGTCATTACGCGAGTGGGATTGTCATAGACATGAAATTCGCCATTTTCCACTTCAACGACAATGCTTCCCCCTTTCTTGTCATAAAACGCATAATGAAATGGCGATTTCAGATCGCCAAACCGATGCAGTTCCGGTGACCAGAATTTGCCCTCTTTTATCGCCTGTTTTACCTCGCCGACGGTAGCAAAACGGGCCAGCGCCCATTCTCCCAGTGAGGTGACAGGAATTGCCTGTTTATATTCACTCGTGGGCAATGGCGGCAATTGCGCATCCATGATCATGTTTTCACTAAATGACAATCCCGCGCTGTTCATGCCTTCAAGTATGTCCCTGCTATCACCATCAGTGATGGTGGACGTAATGGCCAGTATTGGATACTTCGCCTGATAACTTACTCCCTGGCTGCCATCCGGCGTTTTTTTAACAAACTGCGTTCCCGCTGGATAATATGTTAACCATGATGGTAAATCCTGCATATATTCCAGCGTGCGTCCATGAAAAATATCGCCTTGTTTATCCTGAATGGCAAGGGTTGTGCAGGCCTGTGAAGCCAGGGCGTATGAAAACAGCGCCGGAGCGATAAATAACATTGCTTTACTTTTTTTCATCATGCTCTCCTTGTTTGTAAAATAGATTGGATGAATATATTAAATTAAACCTATCAATGGTTATTCGGTACGTAATTTATTGTGATCTTATTTTACAAAAAATAAATTTAACTGACGGATTGAGGAAGAGTTAAACACAGCGAACTGGCTCGAAAACGGGTTATCCATGCGACTATATTTAAATATTTCCATCGCGTTATAAATAAAAAACGAGGTTTTTTATTGACATTAAGATATACCATCACAACGTTATATCTACTCTACATCGGCAATAACATTAAATTAATTTATGTTTTTGAGGCATGGTAGTAGCACACATGTAATCAGTTGTTACGAATTAGAAACATAATTGCTACTAAATCAAGTTGAGAAAGACAAGATATGCAACATATTATGCCCACACTAACTATAGTGGTTTGGGATAAACGTTATGCAAACACAAGATACATTCTATCAAGTTATGCGTAGACACGGCGTGACAAGGCGTAGCTTCCTCAAGTTTTGCAGCCTTACCGCAACGTCTTTAGGCCTGAGTAGTTCGATGATTCCTCAGATAGCTTACGCCCTGGAGAATAAACCCCGTACGCCAGTGATATGGCTGCATGGTCTTGAATGTACCTGTTGTACCGAGTCTTTCATTCGCTCTGCGCACCCACTGGCAAAAGATGCCATTCTGTCGCTCATTTCCCTGGATTATGACGACACCATTATGGCCGCCGCGGGGCAACAGGCCGAGCAGGCGTTGGCGGATGTGATGCGTGAATACAAAGGAAATTATATCGTTGCCGTGGAAGGTAACGCGCCGCTGAATGAAGATGGGATGTTTTGCATACTGGCGGGCGAGCCGTTCCTGGAAAAGTTAAAACGCGTCAGCGCGGATGCTAAAGCTATTATCGCCTGGGGGTCCTGCGCGTCATGGGGCTGCGTGCAGGCAGCCCGTCCCAACCCAACTAAAGCTACGCCGGTTCACAAATTAATTACCGATAAACCCATTATTAAAGTGCCTGGCTGCCCGCCTATACCTGAAGTGATGTCCGCCGTTATCACCTATATGCTGGCATTTGATCGTATCCCTCCCCTTGATCGTCTTGGACGACCCAAAATGTTTTATGGTCAGCGGATTCATGACAAATGCTATCGACGCGCGCATTTCGATGCCGGTCAGTTTGTGGAAGCGTGGGATGACGAAGGCGCCAGAAAAGGGTATTGCCTGTACAAGATGGGCTGTAAAGGCCCAACTACCTATAACGCCTGTTCAACCGTTCGCTGGAATGATGGCGTTTCTTTTCCTATCCAGTCGGGTCATGGATGCCTCGGATGTTCGGAAGATGGATTCTGGGATTATGGATCGTTTTACAGCCGGGCAACGGGCATTCCGCAAACCGGTATTGAGGCTACCGCCGATAAAATCGGTCTGGGTGTTGCCGGCGTCGCGGGCGCTGCCGCCATCGCTCACGCCACGGTCAGCGCCATAAAACACGCCCGTAATAAAAACAACACGTCATCAGAAAACGCTCCGGAAGAGAAAAAATAATTATGTCATATCCTTATCAGACTCAAGGTTTTACGCTGGACAATAGCGGACGACGAATTGTGGTCGATCCGGTTACTCGCATCGAAGGACATATGCGCTGCGAAGTGAATATCGACAGTAATAATATCATTACTAATGCCGTGTCGACCGGCACCATGTGGCGCGGCCTTGAGGTTATCCTGAAAGGCCGCGATCCGCGAGACGCCTGGGCATTCGTTGAACGCATTTGCGGCGTCTGCACCGGTACACACGCTCTGACCTCAATCCGTGCCGTAGAAAATGCGCTGGGAATCGCGATTCCAGACAACGCAAACTGTATCCGTAATATGATGCAGGCTACGCTACACGTTCACGATCACCTGGTGCATTTTTATCATCTGCACGCGCTGGACTGGGTCGATGTGGTTGCCGCCCTGAAAGCCGACCCGCATCAGACCTCCGCCATCGCGCAAAGCCTTTCCGCATGGCCGCTGTCCTCGCCGGGATATTTCCGCGATTTACAAAATCGTCTGAAACGGTTTATCGAGTCCGGTCAACTTGGCCCTTTCCGTAACGGCTACTGGGGACATCCGGCTATGAAACTTCCGCCGGAAGCCAATTTGCTGGCGGTCGCCCACTATCTTGAAGCGCTCGATTTTCAAAAAGAGATCGTAAAAATTCACACCGTTTTCGGTGGTAAAAACCCGCATCCTAACTGGCTGGTGGGCGGCGTTCCTTGCGCCATTAACCTTGATGAAACGGGCGCGGTCGGCGCAGTGAATATGGAACGTCTGAATCTTGTCAGTTCCATCATCAAAAAAGCTCGCCAGTTCTGCGAACAGGTCTATCTTCCGGACGTCTTGCTGATTGCCAGTTATTACAAAGACTGGGCAAAAATCGGCGGCGGGTTATCGAGCATGAATCTGCTGGCTTATGGCGAGTTTCCGGATAACCCTAACGATTATTCCGCCAGTAATCTCCTGCTTCCGCGTGGGGCTATCATTAATGGTCGTTTCGACGAAATTCATCCTGTCGATTTAACCGCCCCCGATGAAATTCAGGAGTTTGTCACTCACTCCTGGTATACCTATGGTAACGGCAATAATGATAAGGGCCTACATCCGTGGGATGGTCTGACCGAACCGCAACTGGTCATGGGCGAACACTATAAAGGCACAAAAACCTTTATCGAACAAGTGGATGAGTCCGCTAAATATTCATGGATAAAATCGCCGCGCTGGAAGGGACATGCTATGGAGGTAGGTCCGCTGGCGCGTTATCTGATTGGATATCATCAAAATAAACCGGAATTTAAAGAACCCGTAGATCAACTGCTTAGTGTATTAAAGCTGCCTAAAGAGGCGCTCTTTTCTACATTAGGGCGTACTGCCGCGCGTGCGCTGGAATCCGTATGGGCAGGCAATACACTGCAATATTTCTTCGATCGCCTGATGCGTAACCTCAAGTCCGGCGATACGGCGACGGCAAACGTCACGCTCTGGGAACCCGATACCTGGCCTACATCTGCAAAAGGCGTTGGTTTCAGCGAGGCTCCGCGCGGCGCGCTGGGCCACTGGATAAAAATTGAAAATCAGAAAATCGACAGCTATCAGTGTGTGGTACCGACGACCTGGAATGCCGGACCACGTGACGATAAAGGTCAAATTGGCGCGTACGAAGCGGCGTTAATGGGAACTAAACTCGCCGTTCCCGATCAACCATTGGAGATTTTACGTACTCTGCACAGCTTCGATCCCTGCCTGGCCTGCTCCACCCATGTTATTGATAATCATGGAGGGGAGCTGGTCAGGGTTCAGGTACGATGACGACGATTCGGAGGTCTCAATGCATCTCAAAGAAATAACCAGCCAGGGGTACTATATCTATGAAGCGCCGGTACGTTTATGGCACTGGATCACGGCGTTATCCATTGTCGTTCTGGCTGTTACAGGATATTTCATTGGCCGCCCCCTGCCATCGATTCAAGGTGAAGCGACCTTTATGTTTTGGATGGGCTGGATACGACTGATCCATTTTACCACGGCGTATATTTTTACTGTCGCTCTGCTGTTTCGTATTTACTGGGCATGTGTCGGCAATGAGTACGCCAGAGAGATGTTTCTGGTTCCGTTCTGGCGCCGTGCCTGGCGCAAAGGCGTTATCAGCGAAATCCGCTGGTATTTTTTCCTCGAAAAAGAGGCCCATCGTTACTATGGACATAATCCGGTGGCGGGACTGGCGGTAATGTTCTATTTCTGGATGTCCGTACTGATGGTGTGTAGCGGCTTTGCGCTCTATGGCGAAGGGCTTGGAACGGACAGTTGGGCGTATCAATGGTTTGGCTGGATGATTCGCTTGACTGGCAACGATAGCCTCGCGCTGCATTTCTGGCACCGGCTGGGCATGTGGTTCATTATTGCATTCGTCATTGCGCATGTTTATACCGCTATCCGCGAAGACATTATGAGCCGACAAAGCGTGATTTCCGTCATGATAAGCGGCTGGCGCTGGTTCAGGTGATAACAATGGCAGAAGTAACAATCTTAGGGCTTGGCAACCTGCTTTGGGCAGATGAAGGGTTCGGCGTCAGAGCGGCGGAAAAGCTGTTTGAACAGTATGCCGATAACGAGAAAGTTGACGTTGTTGATGGCGGTACGCAGGGGCTGGCGCTGCTTCCCTGGCTACAACAGACCGAAAAACTGTTAATCATGGATGCTATCGATTTTGGTATGGCGCCAGGTTCGCTGGCGATGTTTCGTGATGAACAGGTTCCCGCCTATCTGACGGCGAAAAAACTCAGTTTACATCAGACCAGTTTTTCTGAAGTGCTGGCATTGCTGCAATTAACCGGCTGCCCATTAGCGGAGATTGTTCTGATCGGCGTGCAGCCGGAATGTCTGGATGACTATGGCGGAAGTCTCACGCCGCAGGTAAAGGCGCAACTGATGCCCGCGGTCTATCTCGCACAGCAAGTGCTGGCGCAATGGGGTATCACCGCCTCTTCAGCGGCCTTGACCACTGAAAGACTCAATCATTATAGCCTGTGTATGGAACGCTACGAAGATGAACGGCCAGATGCGCAAAGCGCTTGCCGGGTCGGTGATATTCGGGTGCTACAAAGAGAGAAATCATAATGTGTATTGGCGCTCCTGTGCAGGTTATTTCACCAGGTCAGTGGTTCGCCAAATGCCGCGACCGACACGGCGATCTTATCGACGTTGATATTCGGCTTGTAGCTCCCCCATTAGCTGGCGCATGGCTGCTGACATTTGGCGGCGCAGCACGACGGGAAATGGACGAAGCGGAAGCCATTGAGGTACTGGCAGCGCTGGACTCGCTGGAACAGGCCATGCGCACGCAAAGCGATCCGCTGGCCGGTTTTGCCGATTTATTATCTCGCACGCCTGAATTACCGGAGCATTTGAAAAAATGACTATCTCACCCCAAAAACCTGTTTGTCCTCTGGCGAACAAAGGCTTTCTGATTACCGATGCGCAAACGCTCCCGTCGTTGATTAATGCGCATCCGACTCTTCTGGTTTTGCTGCAAAGCGACCCAAACAAACACCCGGAAGTCGCCGACAGTTGGGTTATTATCCCGGAGATCCTCAAGCAATTTCCGGCGACGTCTTATACCGCGGCATTTGCGGATAGCGAACAGAGTGAACTGATCGCCCGGGAGTATCGCATTCTGAAATATCCGGCACTGCTTTTCTTTCGCCAGCACCGTTTTGTCGGCAGTCTGGCGGGATTATATAGCTGGCAAGAATACTCTCAGCGGGTGGCCGCATTGCTGACCACACCGGGCTATCGTCAGGATATTCCCGTTATCACGCAATAGAATGAAAGGTAACACACGTGAATCATTCCAGAACTATTCCAGTCGTTAATATTGCCGGACCAGGCTCGCAGCCAGAAGAGGAAGACTTTAACTTTCTTCCTATCCCCGCCGGCATTAATCTCCCGCTGACGCCGGTTTTACCGGAACAGGCGCTGCCCGCTGAGCTTCATGTAGCCAGACACGTCCTGACTACGCTTATTGGCGATATGGATACCCCAGTGGCAAGACTCTCATTTCCCCTGATCTATAAGCTGAATGCTTCTGAGCAACAGAATAGCGGTTTGTTGGATCAATTGCTCGGCGAAGGTGAAATATCCGCCCGGGTGCTGTTACCAGATGGAAAAGAACAGCGTATTCAGGAGACGGTTTTTACGGGCGTCTGGCGTATACGTGAATTTAACGCTGACCAGCAACGGGTTGCCGATGAAATTATCATTGGCCCGATCCCTGAGAGCATCTGGCGGACGCATCCGCAACCGCCGATTACGCCAGAATTGCCGCCGCAACCGACGGGATTGATGAATGGCGCCTTTATCGCGCATGAAATAGCCGAACGCGTAAAACAGCCGGTAAAAGAACCGCATATCATTAACTTAACGCTATTACCAGTAAACGATGCCGATCGCGAGTATCTGGATCATTTTTTAGGCGAAGGCTGTAGCGCTATTTTTTCACGCGGATATGGTAAATGCCGGATTGTAAGCACACATTTTCCCGGCGTATGGCGGGTCAATTATTTCAATGATATGAATACGTTACTGCAAGATATGATTGAGATAGCGGATATTCCTGATATCGCCGTCGCAGGTATAGACGATATTGAAGATGCCTGCGCGGGGCTGAAAAATACGCTGGAATGGTTGAAAGAATACCCTGTTACAGAAAATGAGCCAGTGGTGCGCATGGAGTGCAAAGTATGTTGGTGGGTTTACGATCCTGAACTGGGCGATGATGTCTGGCAAATCCCACCTGGCGTGCCCTTCAACCAATTACCTGATTACTGGTGCTGTCCGGTTTGCGAAACCAGTAAATCCGGGTTTATGGTGATCGATGAAGGTAATAATTCGTGCAAAGATTGACCGTCTATTCTCACCCGCTACGGATTATCTGGCAGGAGCCGCCGATCGGTCGTTTGTTACAGGGCGCAACGCCGGTATACGCGAAAACGCTTATTTCACGTTTGTTTACGTTGTGCGCTCAGGCGCACAGCGCGGCGGCGGCTTTACTGCTGTTTCCTGAAGAGGAGCCAGATATGCAGGCCGCACAACAAGAGCTGGCGCGAGAAACGCTCCGGCGCGCGTTGACCGACTGGCTCCCCCTATTTAGCCACCGACAGGCAACCGTTGAAGAATGGGCGTTGTTACGTCGCGGAGACTTATCCCCGCTGGCAAGCACAATCTTTTTCGACGATGATCCTCATATCTGGCTTGCCGCTGGCGTACAGGGCTGGGAAGCATGGTTTTTGCAAGAGCGTTCTGAAGCCGCCCGCTGGCTGGCGGCATTACAGAATATTATTACACCTACACTACCGATGGCGTCGTCCCCGGACCATACGTTAATAACCCATGCTCCCCTGGATGTCTCGCCTCTGGCTATCGAATATCCGCTGCTGTCAGCCTGTTGCCTTAGCGGAAAACCGATTGCGCTGCGTCTGCTGGCCCGCTGCATTACGCTCGCCCGAAGTTTGAGCGCCCTTCCCACCCTGCGCTGGAATCGTTTTGATGATGGCGAGTGGAAAATAGCGGTAGTGGAAACCGCGCGAGGATGGTTAGTTCATCAGGCCAGACTGACGACGTCAGGCAATATTCTTGATTACCGTATTATTTCGCCTACCACTCGTCACGCCCAATCTGACGGAGTCATTGCTCGCGAACTGTCTGCTATTCCTGTCTCATTGTGGTCGCGACAATTACAGGTTATTGATCCTTGTGTCGCCGTAAATATTGTTGAATAAAGGACCTGGCCCATGCATGAATTAGCCCTGGCGCAAAATATTATCGAATTGCTGGAGGAACAGGCAGTAAATCACCAGTTCAGCAAGGTAAAGCAAGTCTGGCTGGAGATTGGCGTCATGGCCTGTGTTGAAGTGCCGGCGCTGCATTTTGGCCTGGATGTCGCTGCTCGTCATACTCTTGCTGACAATGCGCGTTTCCACATTACTATCGCACCGGCGCAAGGTTGGTGTCTGTCCTGTAATCAACCCTTCACCTCGCAAACATCTACACTCTGTTGTCCCTTTTGTCATTCAGGTAAGGTGCAGATAGATGACAGTAGCAGAATGCGTATTCGGGAAATCGAAGTCGAATAGTCAATAAAAAAGGACGCCAGAAGCGTCCTGAAATAATAAAAGAATAAATTAACAATAATAAAGGTTAAGCAGTGACACAGTTTCGGGGAAAGGAGGGTATCCCTAAACTGTCTTAATCAACAAGTTTTATCAGAACTCGTAGACTAAGCCGAGCGCCACGGTGTTGTCTGTATTAGGATTCGATGGGTTGCCATCTTTTAGCAGATTGATTTTATAGTCAACATACGCGGACATATTTTTATTAAAGTAGTAATAGGAACCCACATCAATATATTTCACAAGGTCGAACGATCCGAGACCATTAACATCGTTGGCTCTGGATTGCAGGAACGCCAGTGATGGGCGTAAGCCATTATCAAATTGATATTGCCCTACCATTTCCCAGTTATCTGTTTTATGTGCAAAACCGCCCAATGTATCGCCCATATAGGTCATATCATAAGTACGGGTATAGTTTGCCGCCAGATAAATATTATTGGCATCATACTTCACACCACCAGTCCAGGCTTCAGCGCGGTCGCCATTATCGTATTTATCTTGCGTAATCTGATCAAGCGTGCGTTTGGAACTGGTATAGGCTGCCCCCAGGCTCACCCCCATGCCCAGATCATATGTCGCTGATGCCCCGAAACCATCGCCATTCTGGTACGCGATACTTTTTCTGGCATTATTGCTTAAAGGATCGCCTTCTTTCGACAGGCCGTCATTTTTACCCTGATACTGCAACGCAATATTCAGACCATCAACCAGACCAAAGAAATCATTATTGCGATAAGTCAGAACGCCATTCGCGCGTCCGGTCATAAAATTATCGGAAGCTTCATACGAATCATTACCAAATTCAGGCAGTACGTCAGTCCATGAACCAATGTCGTATAACACGCCATAGTTACGACCATAATCAACAGACCCCATATCGGCAAATGCCAAACCAGCAAAACCGAGACGCGTCCAGCTTTGTGGAGAACCGCTGGAGTCACCATCTTCCGGACGGTTGGCGTTGACCTGATACTCCCACTGTCCAAAACCGGTTAGCTGATCGGTAATTTGGGTCTCACCTTTAATACCCATACGGATATAAGATTGATCGCCATCCGTACTATGATTACTGGAAAAATAATGCAGGCCGTCGACCTTGCCATACAAATCCAGTTTGTTGCCATCCTTGTTATAGATTTCTGCTGCGTTGGCGGCTCCAGCCATCATTACGGCTGCGGCTACCGCAGATAACACCACTACTTTTTTCATTTTATATGCCTTATTTGTCTTATTTTTGGACTTTCCGCAAAACCTGCTCGCGGAACTGTCCAGGACAATATCACTAACAATTACCGTGCGTTAAGTTTCAAAGTGTAATATTAGCTTGCTATGTATTAGTGATAATAAAATGCAAGTTAAGCATCACTACATTAATCGGTGCACTATTTTCTGCTGTAATAACAATGGGTTTGCCAGTAGAGAGCGGGCTTAACGTCCGGGATGGCGAGGCCAGAATGGCGCTGAGCAATCTGCTGACGTTGGTTAAGGTGGAGTCACTATCAGGAGAATTCCACCCTTAGTTTTCTATATAATTTGTTACGTTTACATTTATTTTTAAATTAGCGTTATAAAAAATACCGTACTACTGAAATAGCACTTCATCGCTTTGTATATTTTTACCATAGTTAATTATCACATAGCGCAAACGGTCATTTGTGTATCACTATTCATAAGATGAACTGTTTACCGGCGGTAATAAACACAAAAACAAATCAAGGGACAGCAACAATACTGAAACTCTAAATTTTCATATTTTGAGTCATGCCGTTACAAACAAATACGATATTCTTAATTGCGTCATTCCCTTTTCGGGGTAATTCTGTAGAAGAATATTTTTTATTGTTCGTGAGCAATGTCCCCTTTAGCACAAATGTGAACGTAACAGGAAAAATAAAGCGACTTAAAAACAGACTTTATGGGCTAAATATTATGCAAAAAACGTCACTATTTTTCCCAGCCGCCGCGATAACGTTAACTCTAATGGCGTCATCGGCATCGGCGGCAACGCCAACCGCCGCGCAAAATGAAGCTACGTCGGCCGTTAAACAACAAATTACAGAAGGCATTAACCGTTATCTTTATTCAATAGATAAGGCAGATCCAACGTTGGGTAAGCAGCTTTTTTATGTTTCACCGGAAACCAGTTTTATTCATCCACGCGGCCACGAACGCGGATGGCCCCAGATCGCTGAAAATTTTTATGGTACCACTATGGGTAAAACGTTCAGCAAACGCACGTTAAAACTGGACGCTCCCCCTACTATTCATGTGTATGGCAATGCCGCCGTTGCAGAATTCGACTGGCATTTTACCGCGGTACGCCGTGATAATGGACAAACTCAACATACGACAGGCCGCGAAAGCCAGGTGTGGGCGAAGATACCAAACATAGGATGGCGAATCGTTCATATCCACTACTCTGGTCCGGCCAAAACCGGCGTTGGAGAAGGCTATTAAGCTTTGCTCTTCAGGCTATGGCGCAGATGAACATTCTGCGCCAGTTAAGACGAGCTCAGGTCAGTTGATAGCGCTTATCCGGTATCCGTTTTGCCGGAATATCCCTTTCATCATTCATTTGCAGTAAATCGATTTCTATCGCATTGCATATCGCATCCAGCGGTAAATCATTATTTTCAGTACCGAACGGATCTTCCAGCTCTTCCGCTAACGCATCCAGCGCGATAAACGTATAAGAAATAAGCACCGAAATAAAGGGCGTCATATAGTGCAGATCAACCACCAGTGCAAATGGCAACATAATGCAGAAAAGATAAACCGTACGATGCAAAATTAACGTATAGGCAAAAGGCACCGGTGTGTTGGCGATGCGCTCACAGCCGGCCAACACTGACGACATATCATTTAATCGGTTGTTGAGACTATGAAATAAGATATCGGAAAGTTTTCCGCTGCGGCGACGAATTGCCAGCCACTCTCCCATCAGCAATAAGATACGGTTAGCGGGCGAATGGGAAGCGACAACTTTCTGTAACGCGTCCTGGTCAAGATAGTTCCCCAGAACTTGCGTTTGAGGCTGTCGACGCAATGTCATACGCAAACAGTGGGCAAAAGCGATTTGTAAACGAACAAAACCCTCCATACCACGTTCATCAGGCAAGGTTGTTTTCACCTCTCGCAGTATTGAGCGTGAAGCGATCATCAACTGCCCCCACAAATGTCGGGCTTCGACATAACGCGCATAGCAGGCATTATTGCGAAAACCCAAAAAAATGGCGATAGCAACGCCCAGTATGCTAAACGGCGCAAGGGTAAATTTAATACCCAGCATTGTGTACCAGGGCAGCATGATAATAACGGCGATAGAAAGAAGAAAATTAAGTAGCAGCCGTGAAAAGATTTTAGATAGCACGGAACCATGCCAGACAAATATCAGGCGAATCCAGTGCTGTTGTGGTCTAACGATCATGATTATCTTCAGCAGGTGAAAAGCTCTGTCATTAAACGTGATCCAGATCAAGGTTGCAAGCTTCTGTGATACAGGGATTCTCTGCCCTGTTGAGCATTTATTTGCACGGTGCTGACAGGTATTGAAAAAAACAAATAGTGTGTATGTTGTAACTAAAAATGCTCTTCAGCGCATGAGAAATATGACGGTCAACGGCTTCTATCTGTGGAATATCGCGGTCAATAGGCCCGGCGTCCGCCGGGGCTTTCTGCTTAACAAAGCGGTTTCACTGCGTTACGCATGCCATTTTCGAGGATAGTATCCAGATAGGTTGTAACCTGCTCAACCAAACCAGTGATACACGTCAAATCCTGCCCCCAATGCCCTTTTTCAGCCAGCACGGATTTCACTAACGCCGCGGTGTCGATCGTCTGGTCGCGATGTTGACGCCATAACTGCGCGTAACGTTCGATCCAGAATGCATCATCCTGAATGGGATAGGATTCGCCAGACCGCTCGCCGCGATAAAAAGCAAGTAATGCCGCTAAGGCAAATGTCAGACGCGCAGGTAACTGCCCATTGGCCTGCTGCCCTTCCAGTAACTGCGGCAAAATGCGGGTACGGAATTTCGTCATACCATTCAGGGCGATAGATAATAGTTGATGCTTAATATAAGGATTGCGGAAACGGCCAGTCACTGCGCTGGCGAACGATTCCAGCGCTTCACGAGGCAAATCCAGAACTGGAATAATTTCCTCATAAATTGCTTTTTCGACAAAGGCGCAAATTCCGGCATCGTTCATCGCGTCGCCAACGGTATCAAGGCCAGCCAGATACGCTACCGGAACCAGCGCCGTATGTGCGCCGTTAAGAATTGCCACTTTACGCGCTTTATACGGTTTAATATCGTCAACAATCAGTACGTTTAACGGGTACTTATCCAGACGTAGCTCCTGAGCCAGCGACTGAGGTCCTTGAATCACAAACAGGTAAAAGTGTTCTGCCGTATCCAGAAACGCATCGTGATACCCCAGTTCCGCTTCCAGTCGCGTAGCTTCATCACGCGGATAACCGGTAACAATACGATCCACCAGCGTAGAGCAGAAGACGTTAGCCTGATCCAACCACTGCAAAAATGCAGCCGGTAATGCCCACTCTTCGGCATAACGCACAATTAATTCACGCAGCGCCTCGCCGTTGTAATCAATCAACTCGCAGGGAATGATAATCCAGCCTTTATCCGCCGCCCCGCTAAAATGGTGGTAACGTTCATAAAGCAGTCGGGTTAGCTTAGCCGGATAACTCACCGCTGGCGCATCATCAAATTTATCGCCCGCATGGTAGCTGATGCCCGCTTCGGTCGTATTTGAGAAAACAAAACGGATATCCGGATTATGCGCCAGTTTGAGAAACGCCTCATACTCACCGTAAACGCTAATTTCACGATTAACAGCACGAATAAGCCGCGCGTCACTAACGGCCTCCCCTTTATCATTCAGACCACGAATAATTGTTGTATAAAGGCCATCCTGCGTATTTAAGGAAGGGGGAAAATCGCTTTCTATAGGGCGCACAATAACCACGCCGGCATCAAGATCGGTATGTTCATTAAGCAGATCGACCTGCCAGTCCACAAAAGCGCGTAGAAAGTTTCCTTCGCCAAACTGAATGATGCGTTCAGAATACCGCGCACCGGGGAAATCACGACGGTTTAACGTTTTCACAACGGGTTCCCTTTTAAATTAGTCATACAAGATGATTTATTGGTCCAACAGGTTAGCAAACTTTACGACTCTGAACCCCTGTTTTGATCAAGACGTCGTGACTATTTTTGCCCGATTGGTATATCCAGTGAAATGGCGCCGCTCCGACGTCGATAAGAAAACGGCTTCATAGGAGATATGCCCACGTATAGCCCGCAGGACGAAGAGAAAAAAGAAAGGATAAACCGGGAGAGTATTAAGGTAATTCAATCATGAAGCGTCGACGGCAACAAACGTCTCCTACCGCTGATTCATTTGTATAACCAGCCAGTAATGGATAACGCTGACAATATACTGTTGCTGCGCTTCGCTCAGTGCTTCGCCCTGGGGAATGTGATGCCACTTTGCCAGACATCCGCGACAGCAGGTCGCCGTCGCGTGTTGCGCGATAAACACCGGGTGTCCCCGCATCGGCGTTTGCTTACCATCATTCGCCGGGTGAGCTGACGCCAGTCGTTGGGCGATAAAATCGGCGGCGTGTTTATCAATCACCTCCGCGCCTTTATCCCAGCAATATTGTCTTTCTTTTACCCCGAGACGAAAACGCGAACGAAATGTCGATCGCGCCAGGCGGGCAAAAAGCGGTTCAAGCGCATTCATCAGTATACCGAGCGTCCTAATGTTTGTGTTAATTGTTCAAGCGCGGCAATACCCGCCAGAGAGTTTCCCGCAGGGTCCAGCTCCGGACTCCAGACGGCAATCGCCATTTCATGCGGCACAATGGCGACAATACCGCCACCCACGCCGGACTTAGCGGGCAATCCTACACGCCAGGCAAACTCTCCGGCGTTCTGATACATACCACTGGTCGCCATCAGCGCGTTAATCTGCCGGGCCTGCATAGGTGTAACTACCGGCTCGTCGAGATGAAACGCCTCGCCCTGATTTGCCAGAAAGACAAACGTCCTCGCCAGTTCCATGCAGCTCATTTTCAACGCGCAGTAGTGGAAGTAATTTTGCAACACGGTAGGCACATCATGATGAAAATTACCGAACGATTTCATCAGCCAGGCAATAGCGGCGTTACGGGCGGAATGCTCAAATTCAGAGCGAGCGACCGTAGTGTCATACGTAATATCCGATACGCCGCAAAGCGCGCGCACAACTTCCAGCATCCGCTGACGCGGCGCGCTAAGCCGTCCTTGCAACATGTCGCATACCACCAGCGCGCCCGCATTAATAAATGGATTACGCGGGATACCTTGTTCCATCTCTAACTGAACCAGCGAATTGAACGGCGAGCCGGAAGGATCTTTTCCGACGCGCTGCCAGATCTCCTCTTCTGGATAATGACGCATCGCCACCACCAGACTGAGCACTTTCGAAATAGACTGAATAGAGAAGCGTTCGTGCGCATCGCCCGCCTGATAATGCTGCCCGTCCACGGTACAAATCGCTATTCCCAGCTTTGAACCCTCGACGGACGCTAATGCCGGAATATAGTCAGCGACTTTGCCCTGGCCAATGAGGGGGCGAACGCGCTGTAAAATCGTCTCTAAAATTGCATTATCCATGGCCCTGGCCACAACATGCTCCTTGCTCGCAGGTCTGAAAAGGCCTGCGAGTATAGCAGAGGGCACGACGCGACGTCAGGACGATTAGACACGGTTCTTCCAAACGGTCTGCACATTGCAAAATTCGTGTAAACCAAAGTGCGAAAGCTCGCGACCGAAGCCGCTTTTCTTCACCCCGCCGAATGCCACACGCGCATCGCTGGCGCTGTACCCATTAATGAATACCCCACCGCACTCAAGACGCGCCGCCATCTCCGCGGCCAGCGTATCGTTGGCGGTAAAGATCGTCGCCGACAGGCCAAACTCACTGTCATTCGCCAGCGCGAGGGCGTGCGCCGCATCTTTTGCAACGGTAATGGCGGCAACAGGCCCAAAAAGTTCCTGACGAAATGCAGTCATGTCAGGCGTGACATCAGCCAGAACGGTCGCAGCATAATAGTTGCCTTCCCCGGCGATTTTCTCGCCGCCCAACAGTAGCCGTGCGCCTTCGGCGACAGAAGCCTGCACCTGTTGATGGAGTTCATCACGCAGATCAAAGCGCGCCATCGGTCCCAGGTCATTCTCTTCAACCAGAGGATCACCTATCTTTAATGCCGCGGCAGCCGCCACAAATCGCTCGGTAAACGCCTGTGCAATGCCCTCTTCGACAATAAAACGTTTGGCGGCGGCGCAGACTTGTCCGGTGTTTTGATAGCGTCCTGCAACCGCAGCGTTTACCGCCAGCTCAAGATCGGCATCATTAAGCACAATAAACGGATCCGACCCACCCAGTTCCAGTACGCATTTTTTCAGCGCCGCCCCAGCCTGAGCGCCAATCGCCGCGCCGGCGCGCACGCTGCCTGTCACCGTCACCGCCGCGATTCGCGGATCGTTAATCATCTGACTCACGCCCTCATTATTAGCGTTCACCCATCCATAGACGCCAGCGGGAGTACCGGCTTCCGTCAAGATTCGGTCTATCATCTGCGCGCAACCAGTGACATTGGGTGCATGTTTTAACAAGTAGCTATTCCCCGCCAGCAGTATCGGCACTGCCCCGCGTAACACCTGCCATAAAGGAAAATTCCACGGCATTATCGCCAGAATGACGCCCAGCGGACGGTATTCAATCACCGCCTGCTGATTTTCTACCAGTGTAGGCTCAGGATTCAGCATTGCCGGACCATGTTCCGCATACCAGTCGCATAACGCGGCGGATTTCATCACTTCCGCACGCGCCTGTTTTATGGGTTTACCCATTTCACGCGTAATACATTGCGCCATCTCTTCTGCATGAGCGCGAAGCGCCTGACCAATATCGCGTAATGTTTGCGCCCGTTGCGCTACCGACGTCATTTTCCACTTTTTGCAACCATTCGCCGCCAGATTCAGCGCATATTCAATCTCTTGCGCGTTAGCCCAGGGCCTTGTCGCCAGCGTCTGCCCGGTCGCAGGATTCATGGATAGCGCCTGTGTTGCAGTCATCATGGTCATGTTCTTTCTCTCGTTATCAGGGAAGTCATACCATCATGACGCCCTTTACCCTTTCCGAGAAATGAATAATATTAACCAGAACATTCACGAATTGAGAAAACCATGGACCTGACGCAACTGGAAATGTTTAACGCTGTCGCTCTAACGGGTAGCATTACGCAGGCGGCGGCAAAAGTGCACCGCGTTCCGTCTAACCTGACCACGCGTATCCGCCAGCTTGAAGCCGACCTTGGCGTCTCTCTGTTTATTCGCGAAAACCAGCGTCTCAGGCTGTCGCCAGCCGGACATAACTTTTTACGTTACAGCCAGCAGATCCTGGCGCTGGTCGATGAAGCCCGCATGGTGGTCGCCGGAAAGGAACCGCAAGGACTGTTTTCACTCGGCGCGTTAGAAAGTACTGCCGCCGTACGTATCCCCGCGCTGCTGGCGGGCTATAACCAGCGTTACCCTAAAATTCAGTTCGCGTTAACGACAGGTCCTTCCGGCGCCATGCTGGATGGCGTGCTCGAAGGAAAGCTGAACGCCGCCTTTATTGATGGCCCGCTAATGCATCCGGGGCTGGAAGGTATGCCGGTTTACCAGGAAGAGATGATGATCGTCGCGCCGCACGGCCATCCCGTCGTTTCGCGCGCAAGCGAGGTGAATGGTTGTAACATATATGCTTTTCGCGCCAACTGTTCTTACCGGCGGCATTTCGAAAGCTGGTTTCATGCCGATGGCGCGACCCCCGGTACGATTCACGAAATGGAGTCATATCATGGAATGTTGGCGTGCGTAATCGCCGGCGCAGGTATTGCGCTGATGCCAGCAAGTATGCTCAACAGTATGCCAGGACATCATCAGGTGGAAGCCTGGCCGTTGGCGGAGAAGTGGCGCTGGCTTACCACCTGGCTAATTTGGCGGCGCGGGGCGATGACGCGCCAGCTTGAGGCCTTTATAGAGCTACTTAACGCCCAACTGGCGAGCGTCGACTGAAGACGAAACGGCCTGCGAAGTAAATGAGACGCAGGTCACAAAATGATTGTCTTTTCGCCAGTAAACGTTTTAAGATCGCGGCCTCACCTTCTCGCAACTAACCCGAAATATTTTTATGACTATCAATCCAGTTTCCCGCAAGGTCGCGTGGCTACGGGTAGTTACGCTTGCTATCGCCGCTTTTATTTTCAATACCACGGAATTTGTGCCGGTTGGTTTGCTGTCAGACATTGCCGAAAGCTTTCATATGCAAACCGCGCAGGTCGGCATCATGCTAACCATTTACGCCTGGGTAGTTGCCGTCATGTCGCTACCTTTTATGCTTCTTACCAGTCAAATGGAGCGCCGTAAGCTACTCATTTGTCTGTTTGTTCTGTTTATTGCCAGCCATGTGCTCTCCTTCCTGGCGTGGAGCTTTACCGTGCTGGTCATTAGCCGTATCGGCATCGCTTTCGCCCACGCTATTTTCTGGTCGATAACCGCGTCTTTGGCGATCCGCCTGGCCCCTGCCGGGAAACGCGCGCAGGCATTAAGTCTGATAGCGACCGGAACCGCGTTGGCCATGGTGCTTGGGCTGCCGATAGGTCGCGTTGTTGGTCAGTATTTTGGCTGGCGCACCACCTTTTTTGCCATCGGCATGGGCGCATTAATTACGCTGCTATGTCTGATTAAGCTTCTACCGAAATTGCCGAGCGAACATTCCGGCTCACTAAAAAGTTTACCTTTACTATTCCGACGCCCGGCGCTGATGAGCCTCTATGTACTGACCGTCGTTGTGGTGACTGCGCATTACACGGCTTATAGCTATATTGAACCGTTCGTTCAGAATGTCGCCGGGCTCAGTGCGAATTTTGCTACCGTCCTGTTACTGATCCTGGGCGGCGCCGGAATCATCGGCAGCCTCGTGTTTGGTAAACTGGGTAATCGCCATGCCTCGTCGCTCGTCAGTATCGCTATTGCCCTGCTGGTTGTCTGTCTGCTTCTGTTGCTGCCTGCGGCGGATAGCGAAGCGCATCTGGCCATACTGAGCATTTTCTGGGGAATCGCGATTATGGTGATAGGGCTCGGTATGCAGGTGAAAGTACTGGCGCTGGCCCCGGACGCGACCGATGTCGCAATGGCGCTATTTTCAGGCATCTTTAATATCGGTATTGGCGCTGGCGCGCTGGTAGGAAATCAGGTGAGTTTGCACTGGTCAATGTCGGCCATCGGCTATATTGGCGCCATACCCGCCTGTGCCGCGCTGGTATGGGCTGTGCTCATATTCCGTAAATGGCCAGTGATGCTGGAAGAACAATCGCATTAAGACATTCGTCTGCCGGGAACGCCTTTCCGGCAGACGAAAATGCGCCTTAGTGGTACGTTTTAATAATTTCTACCACGCCGTTGATAATAAATTGTACGCCCATACACACCAGCAGGAATCCCATTAAGCGGGAAATCGCTTCAATCCCCCCTTTACCCACCAGCCGCATGATAGCGCCGGAACTGCGTAAACATCCCCACAGGATCACCGCCACGGCAAGAAAAATAATCGGCGGCGCGACCGTAATGACCCAGTCGGGAAACTCGCCGCCATGACGCACTGTGGAAGCGGAACTGATGATCATTGCAATAGTCCCCGGTCCTGCGGTGCTTGGCATAGCCAGTGGAACAAACGCAATATTGGCCGTCGGTTCGTCCGCCAGCTCCTCCGATTTGCTTTTCGCTTCCGGCGACTCATGCGCCTTCTGCTGCGGGAAAAGCATTCTGAAGCCGATAAACGCTACGATTAACCCACCGGCGATCCGTAGCCCTGGAATCGAAATACCGAAGGTGTTCATGACTAACTGCCCGGCATAGTACGCCACCATCATAATGGCGAAGACATAAACCGAAGCCATGTATGACTGTCGGTTGCGTTCCGCACTATTCATATTGCCCGCAAGGCCAAGAAACAGCGCCACGGTGGTTAGCGGATTGGCTAAAGGGAGCAGTACGACCAGTCCCAATCCAATCGCTTTAAACAAATCCATCATAATACTATCTCTTACCCATCAGCGTTTCATGAACCGGAAGTATAAAGTGAAACTGCCCCGGCGCGCCATTTTGCCAGTGCGTAAGTCAATATCCTCCGTAACCTATAACCTGTAATTATCAATTAGTTACAGGTTATCACAACACATTACCTTGTACGCCTTTTAGCAAATCGTGGCATCGGTTAATTCATTCAGTTGACTTATACTTGCCTGAGAAATAGTATCTGACGAAATTAATTACTTGCCGGGGCAACCATTTTGAAAAGCACCAGTGATCTGTTCAATGAAATCATTCCGCTGGGTCGCTTGATCTACATGGTAAATCAGAAAAAAGATCGCCTGTTAAATGACTACTTATCCCCGCTGGATATCACCGCATCACAGTTTAAAGTGCTTTGCTCGATACGCTGCGCGGGATGTGTTACCCCGGTTGAACTTAAAAAAGTGCTGTCTGTCGATCTCGGCGCATTGACGCGGATGCTCGACCGCCTGCTGTGCAAAGGCTGGATCGAAAGACTGCCGAATCCTAATGACAAACGCGGCGTACTGGTGAAGCTAACGCCGGACGGCGCGGCAATTTGTGAGCAATGTCATCAACGACCAGGGCAAGACCTGCATCAGGAATTAACAAAAAACTTAACGGCGGACGAAGTGGCAACGCTTGAGTATTTGCTCAAGAAAATTCTGCCGTAGACAAAAAAGAGGTATGACGATGTCCAGACGCAACACTGACGCTATTACTATTCATAGCATTTTGGACTGGATCGAGGATAACCTGGAATCGCCGCTCTCACTGGAAAAAGTGTCTGAGCGTTCAGGGTACTCCAAATGGCACCTGCAACGGATGTTTAAAAAAGAGACCGGTCATTCATTAGGCCAATACATCCGCAGCCGTAAAATGACGGAAATTGCGCAAAAATTAAAAGAGAGCAACGAGCCCATCCTCTATCTGGCGGAACGCTATGGCTTTGAGTCACAGCAAACATTGACCAGGACGTTCAAAAACTATTTTGACGTGCCGCCACACAAATACCGGATTACCAATATGCATGGCGAATCACGGTATATGCTGCCGCTGAACCATGGCAACTGCTAGTTTGTTTATGCGCCACGCGAAGGGCACCATGAAAATACTGTTTCCCGTCCTGCCGGGTCTGTTACTTATCGCCTCCGGATATGGCATCGCAGAACAAACACTGTTACCTGTGGCACAAAATAGCTGTGATGTGATGCTTCTGCCCTCCGTGGGCGTTCCGCCAAATGACCTTCACCCCGTGAGCGTGAACAGCGATAAGTCAGATGAATTAGGCGTGCCCTATTATAACGACCAACGCCTTTAACCTATTTGCCCCGTTTAACGGGGCATTTTTTGAGTACCTTCTGGCTATGACGAGTCCGCCGTTATCGCTTCGCGGCGTGGTCTGAAGCCAGTGAGATTAGCATTTATCTTCAATCTTATAATAAAGACCTGCCAGATTATTGACCTGAAATTTCTTGTAGATACTGCGCCGATAGTGGCAAATCGTCTTTTCGCTTAGATCAAGATGCCGCGATATCTCTTTGTTTTTTTTGCCTGTCATAATAAAAGGCAGTACGTTCACCTCTTTTTTCGATAGATTCACCTGTTTTTCAAGGCAATAAATATTGCTGTTTTTAGTAATCACTCTATTATGTTTAGCCTCTCCATAATTCGCGAGGAATCCGCTAATTTTCTTCAGCGCATCCTTACAATCCACGCTAAAATCGGATAACGCATTAATAAGAATGTTATCAATAGTACTCTCATAGCAAGTATCTCGCGTAATGAGAATAATATAGCTATCAGGGTGATGGGTTTTAAATTCAAACAGCGAGCTTAGCAAATGTATATCTGCCTGACCATAATCAACAATAATCGCTTTCACCCTTTGCAGGGTTTGCTTATTTACACATCCAATGTGCTTAGCATAGACGACCTCAGTAAATGAACAGTACTCCCTCCGGATATCATCAACGATATAACCAAATCCTTTTTTAAAGTATTCACATGTGGTGATGACAATAATCACTATTCCTTACCTTTATCATGGTTTATTTCATAATTCTGACGCATAAATTAAATTCAGAGCAATTCAGAAAAACGCTGCAATGATAAGAAAGTTCTTATCACATTTGTCTCATTTTGTGCGAAAGCGCACAATTTAGAATTTCATTAAAAATATATCCCTATAATAACAAGTCATTAGCCAGTGAGTAAGACTTTTCTTAACTCGCGTTAAGCCTTCCTATATCGCTAAAACAGGCGCTCTGATACATCTCAAAACGTAACAAGAAGTAAACACTCATTATTAATTGAAAACATTGCGGTCACTTATCGCATTCGGAAGGATACTATTATGGAAAATAATCTCCGCCCGTCACACATAGCAACATGTATAAGCCTGATACTGGGAAGCGGTCTGGCATTATACGTGCCTCCCACTTTCTCTGCTTGTGGTGAATACAACCAGGTCGGCACCTGCGGTTTAGCCGAATTTACCATGACTTCCCCTATAACGCCTTTACCTACCGCCTGGTATTTTGTGCAACCCACTCAGGAAGCCGCCATCAATACTCTTGCTAAAGCGCAGAATATTTATTTTGGCGGAGGCAGCGCTATCCGTAAAACGAGCGACAATCAAAGTCTGCTGGTCGATGGCGCGAATTTAAGCGGCTATTATATCAATGCCAGTAAAGAAGGTTCCGCAACTATCGCTCTGGTTAATCATGCGACCGTCGACTGGCTGGAGGCTGGTGGAAGTAAAACCAATATTCATGTGCTCGTTGATAATTCAACGCTTAACGGCGCAAATGCCGAAACCGATTATGACCGTACGGAAAAAAAACCAAACTACAGTAAAAATTATGCCAAAGGTATGGCAGTTTATCTTTCCTATACCGATGGCGGCGATCATCTCGTTGATATAGTCAATAACAGTACGCTAAACGGCAGTGTGATCACCGGAGGCGCAGGCATTCATCAAATCGCCTTGACCGACAGTGAAATTAAAAAAGGGAATATCCTGATCTCCGGGGCAAATAATGATAACGCGATTATTTTAAAAAATGCTCTGGTAGATACCCGCGATGCCATCAGTAAAACGGCAAGCGCGATCTCAATCACCAGCACTAATCATAAAAATCACACAAATACCGTCACGCTGGAAGAAAACAGTCGTCTGATTGGCGCATTAAATATGGACAGTTCAGGCGGGCATAACAGCGTTGACCTGCGAGACGGGAGCCATATTTCCGCCACAACCACGGCTAACGCCATTAATATTACCAGCGGCTTAACCACTCAACTGGCGCTTGATCGTGCGACTATTGACGGCGATACCCTGCTGACCGCCAGCAATACTATCGCAACGACCATGGCGGACAGTCAGTTGAACGGCGATGTTGTACTGAAAAAAGCCGCCAGTGCGAGCCTGGTCATGACCGGTTCAGGACTGTCTGGTTCGATTGACGCCAGCGCGGTCAGCGGCGACGTTAGCGTGTATCTGGATAATAGCGACATCACTGGCGATGTGATTTTAAATAACGGTACTGTCACGCGCGCTGATGTCTATCTGGACAATACCGTCATCGGTGGGCATCTGTACGGAAGCGACAACAGTACTCTGACTCTGGGTGAAAGTCTTCATCAATTTCAGGGCGATAAATTTAGCCACTTCAGCAACCTTAATGTAAGCGGTACAACATCACTCAGCGGCGGCTTCAATGACGATAACGTCGGCGCCCGTTTACAGATAAATGATGGCACGCTCATCACCCCGGTCAACCTTTCTCAAGGGCAGTTGGTATTTAATCAGGCGAGACTTATCGCTGATACGCTGGCGCTGCGTGAATCCGCGTCTCTGGCGCTGACTAATCACAGTCTGTTAGAGACCCACTCCGCGCAACTCTTCCAGCATGACGATGAGGCAGCCGCACTATTTACGCAGACCGGCGCTCGCCTGACGCTGAATAACAGCACGCTGGCGTTAACCGATGAGACTTATGAGCTGGAATATCTGAAATCGATCAACACGCTGCTTGGCGATCAAACCGGTAGCCGACTGGTGATGATGGGTACACTGCTTGATAACAATATTGCCACCGGTACCGCCACGCTCGACGATGCGGCAACCACGGGCGCCGTTCTGGCGAAAGTGGAAGTGACGGCGGATAAAAACCAGTTAAGGATCGGCAGCGCTACCCCCGCATCTGATGACGAGCAGGCCGTTGAGAACAGCTTCGGCGCAGCGAAATTATCTTTAGGCGGCGTTGGCAACGCGGTGGTTTCCATCGTTGGCGGTAAGGCATTAACGCTCACCGGCGCTTCCGGTACACAGCTTATCGATATGGCCGGGCAGCCTGACGCCAGCGTAACGGTCAATGTGGAAAACGGCGCGCTAAACCTCGGCGCGATTGTGGTCGGCGATACGGTGAACGTTTTACAAGGGGCCGTCAACGTTGGCGAAACTGGCGCGCTGAATATTGTCGCCGGCGATCATACCATCGAGGATGAAAGCGGTTCAGGCGTTACCAGCGCAGGTCAGATTACTATCCTGCATAACGCGGCTTTACATACCAACGTCACGCTTGCAGGCCGCGGGGAGTTATCGGTTAACGGCACGCTGCAGGCTAACACTCTGAACGCCCATTCCGATACGCTAATCACAGTAGGTAATGCAGAAAACGCCGGGCTATTACGCGCAGATAACGTTGATTTACAGGGTGCCAGGATGTTTATCGATCCGCAGTGGCAAGCAAATCCTGCTCTAAAGGACACATCCCGGGTGGCACTGAACGGTGAGACCGTGAATGGACGCCTCACGGTAGGACAAAATGCGCTGCTGGTACTTGGCGATAAGGATACCTACACGGCTGAGACTGATTTTGCCGACAGCGGATTACGCTGGTCGCCTGACGGCATCACGGCAGCGTTGGCCATCGAACGCGCCCAGTACCTGAACCCGACACAAGGCGGTCTGCGCGTTGACGGCGCGTTACACAGCGGCGCCGGTGACTATGACGCGACGTTCAACCAGGCCGAATTTGGCGAACGCTCTCTGCTGATGGTCAATCGCGACAGCACGTCAGGCGGTAATGCGGCTTTAACCGCCTCCAGCGGCACGTTAAAAGTGGCAGATACGGCGATGCTGTATGTTAAAGACGCCGTCGCTAACCAGACTTACACTATTGCTAAAGGGTTTAGTGATGTCGAACTGGCGGGCTCGGGCTGGCAAAATGAACGCCTCATCCTGAATAAACTGCTGAATGGCACGACGATGGAGCACGACGGCTCGGTCATCGTGTCAACCCTCGCTAAAAAAGCGGAAGACATCCTGCCTGGCGTCGTGCCTGTACATATGCTGGATCAGATGATTAACAGTGGAGCCAACTCGCTGACCAGTCCCTGGGCGGGCATACGTTTCTTGTCCCAGGCGGTCGATGATCCGCAGGCCAGCGTCCATGAAGTGGTCAAAACCGTAAATAGCGCAGCGCAGCTCGCCATCACTGGCGGCGTACAGGCCAGTACGCTGGCAGCCGGTCTGGCAGCGTCACAAGCAATTCAAGACAGAACGTCATTAGCAAACCGCACGTTGCAACGGGAGGATGCCGTTTGGGTTCAGGCTTTATATGGCAACCAACGGGCGCGTGATTTCTCCGCCGGAAATATGGATTACGGCTATGACAGCGATTATTACGGCCTGATGCTTGGCGCCGACGCCACGCTGGAAAGTGACAGCGGGAAATGGCGTACCGGCGCGGCCCTCCATGCCGGACACGGTAACGCGGACTCCCGGGGAGATTTTAACTCAACGCATAACGCCATGGATTTCTGGGGCATTTCTCTTTATCAGAACTGGAGTAACGGACGCGTCAACGTGACGGGCGATATCGGGTATAACGTCAGCAGTAATGATATCGAACAAAAAATTCCTGGTTGGATGAATGCGGGCAGTACGCTGAAAGGCTCGCCAGACTCGCAGCTTATCACCGCAGGCATCACCGGTGAGTACCTGATCAGTACGCAAGCGATAGATATTCTCCCCCACGCGGGCGTGCGTTATAACCAGTTAAAAACGAAAGGTTTTACCACCAAAAATACACATCGGGAGGCGGTATTTACTACCCAGGAAGAGACGCTGGATATCTGGCAGTTCCCGGTCGGCGTCAAACTGAATAAGACGTTTGATCTGGATGCCGGATGGGGATTATCAACGCAGGCGGATTTCGCCGTCATTACCAACACCAGCGATACGCAATCCGCGACGAAAGTCAGCGCCGTCGGCATTAACGCCAGCGATGGAATTAGCGCCAACTTCATTGATAAGACCACATTTGCAGGGCAGATCGGTGTAAAATTACAGAAAGGCGACATGCGCTGGGGACTGGGCTATAGCGTCAATACTTCCAGTCATAATACCGATCAGATGATTAACGCCATCTGGCAGCTTAGTTTCTGATAGCCAACCGCAATAAGCCCGATGACGCCAGTGCATCGGGCTTTTGTATCAATATGATGCCAATACCTCATCCCCTGACGCACGCAGTACGGCGCACACGAAATCCAAACACATTGATATAGAGTCCAGCCATAATCAGTACTGCGCCCGCAAGTTGCATCCCGGTCAATGTTTCCCCGAGTAACACCGCGGCGCTCGCCAGCCCGACTACCGGCACCAGCAATGATAACGGAGCCACGCGCCAGGTCTCATAGCGTCCCAGTAACGCGCCCCAGATGCCGTAGCCAAGGATAGTGGCGACAAAAGCCAGGTAAAGCAGCGACAATATCGTCGTCATATCAATGGTGATAAGGCTTTGCGTAATGTGATCCGCCCCTTCCAGTAGCAGCGACGACAGCAGGAACGGCAGGATCGGGATCAGCGCGCTCCAGACCACCAGCGACATCACCGCCGGACGCGGGCTATGTTGCATAATTTTTTTATTAAAAATATTGCCGCAGGCCCAGCTAAATGCCGCCGCCAGAGTCAGCATAAATCCCGACATCGCTATATGCTGTCCGTTCAGACTGGCTTCAATCAATACCAGTACGCCAATAATCGCCAGGGTAATCCCCGCCAACTGCTTACGTTGGAACCGCTCGCCAAAAACAAACGCCCCCAATGCCATGGTAAAAAAGGCCTGCGCCTGTAATACCAACGACGCCAGTCCTGCGGGCATACCAAACTTAATCGCGCAAAAGAGAAAGGCGAACTGCCCAAAGCTTATCGTCAGCCCATAGCCCAGCAACAGCGCAAGCGGGACTTTAGGCCGGGCAACAAAGAAAATTGCCGGAAACGCCACCAATAAAAACCGTAATCCTGCCAGCAATAATGGCGGCATATGGTGCAGACCTACTTTGATGACAACAAAATTTAGCCCCCATGCGACAACCACCAGTAACGCCAAAAACCCGTCTTTTCGCGACATCATCGGCCTCTGTCATTATTAAAATTTTGTAAAGAGGTAAGTTATCGAAAATCAGTGCACCATAACAGAACTTTTCTTTTTACCACGAGCAGGGCATTGAACAACACACGGTGGGCAAAATCCTGCGCTATGGTATGTTAAGACTGTACTGTAGCGCATAGACATCATGCTTTTGCGGGCACGGAGATTAAAACGCCCCGAAACGTAACCTCCATTTCAGGCAGGAAAAATGAATTCAGGATTGAGACGTTCAACGCTGGCTTTACTCGCCTCATCGCTGTTATTGACGATTGGACGCGGCGCCACACTCCCCTTTATGACCATCTATCTTAACCGCCAGTACGGTTTGGGCGTGGATCTGATTGGTTACGCGTTGACCAGCGCGTTAACAATCGGCGTCGTCTTTAGTCTTGGATTTGGGATTCTGGCGGATAAGTTTGATAAAAAGCGCTACATGCTACTTGCGATCATCGCCTTCGCCTGCGGATTTATCGTCATCCCAATGGTGCATAATGTCGTACTGGTTGTCCTGCTTTTTGCGCTCATTAACTGTGCCTATTCGGTTTTTTCTACCGTCCTGAAAGCCTGGTTCGCCGATAACCTCACCGCCACGACAAAAACGCGGATTTTTTCGCTCAACTATACCGTACTCAATATCGGCTGGACGATTGGCCCACCGCTCGGCACGCTGCTGGTCATGCAAAGCATCAATTTACCCTTCTGGCTTGCCGCCATCTGTTCCGCATTCCCGCTGGTTTTTATTCAGGTATGGGTTACACGATCGGTTGCCGCCAGCGAGGGAAAAAACGCCGCAATCTGGTCTCCCTCCGTTCTGCTGCGCGACAAAGCATTATTGTGGTTTACGTTTTCGGCATTTCTGGCCTCCTTTGTAGGAGGCGCATTTGCGTCCTGTATTTCACAGTACGTTATGGTCGTTGCCGATAGTGGTTTCGCGGAAAAAGTGGTAGCCGTCGTCCTGCCGGTTAATGCGGTTATTGTGGTCAGTTTGCAATACGCCGTGGGCCGCCGACTTACCGCCGTCAATATTCGACCGATGATGACGACAGGCACCGTCTTTTTTATCGCCGGGCTCATCGGATTTATTTTTTCAGGCGACAATCTGCTTTTTTGGGGGCTTTCAGCGGCGATATTCACGATTGGCGAAATTATTTATGCCCCTGGCGAATATATGTTGATTGACAACATTGCACCTGCCGGCATGAAAGCCAGCTATTTTTCAGCGCAATCGCTGGGCTGGCTGGGTGCGGCAGTAAACCCGCTGGCCAGCGGCGTGATCCTGACGACGCTTCCCGCCTGGTCGCTTTTCGTTGTCCTGATCATCGCGATTGTATTCGCCTGGGCGCTGATGTTAAAAGGAATGCGGATTACCCCTACGCAACAGGCTATCGCCTGTTAATTATCTGCAACCGATGATGTGCGCAGTTTCTGGCGCACCTGGTTACCCCTATATATTGCAGGCTAATTATCTGCTATTAATGCAGTAATTCAGGAATATTCCTGGGCGCTGACGAAAATATTCTAATACTTTACCCTTCCAGTAAAATAAATAAGTAATTCAGACTTTGTTTAAGTATAAATTAGTACTATAGTCACTACGAGGTTTTTTTAGAAAAGAGGATGCACGCAAAAATAAGGAGAAACGAGATGTTAGGCAGTATCAACCTTTTTATCGTTGTATTAGGAATTATTTTATTTTCCGGATTTCTGGCCGCCTGGTTCAGTCACAAATGGGATGATTAATGAACGGAGATAATCCCTCACAGAGCCGGCCCCTTGCTGCATCGCTGCACAAGGGGCCGATTTTGTCTGGATTTCGGGCAAAAAAAAACCGCCGGTTCACCAGCGGTAAATGCTTGCATGGATAGATTTGTGTTTTGTTTATACGCTACCGGGCAAATTCTTGCGAGGATAACGGATCGCTAATGACTGTAGCACCGTCAATATCAATGAAGGTTAAACAATACGTAACCAGGCCTGAATAAGACATTATGAAACCTTTTGTCCCCCCTGGCGCATTTTACAAGGCCCATCGTATCAGGCCAGCCGCGTCCCCTGCATAACTGACCTGGAGATTGCCGGTTAGCGCGCGTTACTTTTGCAGCCGGTTCACGCGAACAAGCGATTCCTTCGCTTTCTTGTCCAGACTACCGTTTATGTTGATCATTTGATCCGGCTGAACTTCCCGCCCATCAAATACAGCGGAAGGGATTATCACGTTAATCTCGCCGGATTTATCGCGGAACACATAGCGATCATCGCCTTTATGATCAATAAGGTTGCCGCGCAGCGAAACGGTCGCGCCATCATGCAGGGTTTTTGCCTGTTCGATGGTCATTTTTTCTGCATCGTCCGTACCGCGATAACCATCCTCAATAGCATGAGGCGGCGGCGGTGCCACGTCTTTTTTTAATCCCCCTTGATCATCCGCTAGCGCATAAGGCATTATCAGAAAACTTAAAAATGCAGCCACCTGTAGTTTCATGCTCTCTCCTTAATAACGTCCATTTGACGTATTAAGTCTGGTCGCTATTTTTAATTTTTACAAACATGAATTTACCAGCAGAATATTAAGTAACAAAATCAACCCACCCGGGTTAATACACAACAAATATCAACGCGGGTTAACGCTAAAACGCAACGGCGAAATATAGAGTTGGCCACATAGCTGGGGTAGTATACTTCAATGTCTGGATGACAATTCAGAATAATCGGCTTTATTTTTTGAAGATAATGATTTTACGCATACTCAATGACATTTATCACCGTAGAAAAGTAAGCATGTTATGGAGAGGCTGGTTTGCTGGTGACTGGATAAAATAATCACTCGCTGACAATGTCACAAAGTAAATATGCCATACTTGAGAAGAACGAACAGGTTTCTTTTGTCTCTGTAACGGAAAAATAAACGATGAGATTAGATCAGCACGATATTGCCCCCCTTGATGAAGCCGAATCCGTCGATAGCCTGACAAAAAAACTCGGTGATTTACTGGTTAACCAAAAACTCCGTCTGACCACTGCAGAATCCTGCACCGGCGGGAAACTGGCTTCAGCATTGTGCGCAGCGGAAGATACGCCCTCTTTTTACGGTGTAGGTTATGTCACTTTTACTGATGAAGCCAAAGCAAAAATCTTACGCGTACAACGCCGCAGTCTTGCCGAACATACCGCCGTCAGCGAAGCGGTCGTCATTGAAATGGCTCAGGGAGCTAAAGATCAGGCTGAGGTCGATATCAGTATGGCGATCAGTGGCTATGGCGGTCCGGAAGGCGGCGAAGATGGCACTCCGGCGGGAACCGTTTGGTTTGCCTGGAACATTAACAACATAACCTTTACAAGCCGACAACATTTTAGCGGAGATTGTCAGGAAGTATTAGAAAAATGTGTACGATTTGCCCTCGCTGAATTGCTCTTTCTGTTAACAAAGAAAGCATAAAGAATAATTGCACCTGACCGGCCAGAATAACTCACGGTCAGAATAAATAAAAAAATGCGAGCCTTAGGCCCGCATTGTCTACGCAATATTTCAGAATATATTTACAAGATATCAGGAGTAAAATTAATTGTCGGATTTACGTCCGCCACTGTGGCTATTCTGCCCACCTTTTTTACCCGCTTCAGATGCACGCTGTGGATCGTTTTTAAAGTTCCCACCACTATGCTGGCCGCCTTTACGACCTGCTTCTGAGGCTTTCTCTTTATCTTCTGCAAAGTTACCGGAACCGCCGCGATGTTCTGCCATAATATAATCCTCATGATGATGTTGCGTTTTAAATATGATATGTCTTCTCATATCATGTGATACAGTTCTAAATTTAGTCGCCCTGCGCGCAGTGTCAAACTCATTTCTGCATTATTTACATAATACCACCGCTTGCCGGAAAATATATTTTTAAAAATGTTAATAGCGAAGCGGTAATAAATCTTTGGCAATCAATCCACCACGGAAAAATAAGTAGAAAAATCCGAATGCACGTCCTCTTTATATTCAGACAATTTGCCCCCATAAATTTAATTGGCTGTCGTCAGGAGTGCAGGATTCATTTTCAGGCGGTTGTTCGACAATGCCGAACAACCGTATCAGCTTAGTGATCAAGTCCGCGATATTGCAACATGGGATCAATATGCGGCTCATGTCCACGCCAGGCTGAATAAAGCGTTTCTAAATCAGTACTATTCCCCCGGGAAAGGATGTCATCACGAAAACGCTGCCCGTTTTCACGCGTCAGGCCGCCCTGCTCTACAAACCATTGATAACCGTCATCCGCTAACATTTGCGTCCACAGATAGGCGTAGTATCCCGCTGCGTATCCGCCGCCGAAGATATGGGCAAAGTAACTGCTGCGATAGCGGGGCGGCACTGCCGGTAAATCAAGATGCTCAGCGGTCAGCGCCTGCTGCTCGAAATCAGCGACAGACTGCTCCGCTACGCTCTCCTCCAGCATATGCCAGTGCATATCCAGCAATGCGGCGCCGAGCAATTCAGTCATATCGTAACCTTTATTAAATAAACTCGCCTTGCGCATTCTTTCCTGTAAATCAGCAGGCATTTTTTCACCGCTGTCGACATGACGCGCATAACGTTCGAATACACGCGGATGACTCGCCCAATGCTCATTAATCTGGGAGGGAAACTCGACAAAGTCACGGGGCGTGTTAGTCCCTGAAAGCGTGGCATAACGCTGCACGGCAAACAAACCGTGTAACGTATGACCAAACTCATGGAAGAGCGTAATAACGTCGTCCCAAAGCAGTAATGCAGGCTGCCCATCGACAGGTTTCTGATAGTTACATACATTGTATATAACAGGCCGGGTTTCGTTGAGGGTGGATTGCTCTACAAAATTCCCCATCCACGCGCCGCCACTTTTCGAGTCCCGCGCGAAGAAGTCGCCATAAAATAACGCCATACCGACGCCATCGGAATCGAAAATCTCCCACACCCGAACATCAGGATGGTACACCGGAATGTCAAAACGCTCGACGAAGGTGATGCCGAATAGCTGGTTGGCGGTCCAGAAAACCCCCTCTTGCAACACCGTATTTAAGGCAAAATAGGGCTTCAGTTGCGCTTCATCCAATGCATATTTTTCCCGCCGCACCTGTTCGGCATAGAACATCCAGTCCCAGGCCTGAACGGTGTAACCGCCCTGCTCATCATCAATGACGTGCTGAATTTCCGCCTGTTCATTGAACACACGCTGACGCGCTGGCGGCACAATACCACGCATAAAGTTCAGCGCGGCTTGCGGAGTTTTCGCCATCTGATCGGCGATTTTCCATGCGGCATAATTGGGGAACCCCAGCAGTGTAGCCTGACAGCGACGAATCTCTACCAGACGCTGAACGATCGCGCGGGTGTCGTGGGCATCCCCTTTTTCCGCCCGAGTCCATGACGCTGTGAATAAATTTTCGCGGGTCTGGCGATCGCGCAGCGCAGCAAGCGCAGGCTGTTGCGTCGTATTAAGGAGCGGAATGAACCAGCGATTCTCGAGGCCTTTTTCACGCGCCGCATCGGCAGCGACGGCAATATCTTCCGGGCTTAATCCTTCCAGGCAATACGCATCATCTACCGCCAGCCCGCCCGCTTTACTTGCCGCCAGCAGGCGCTGATTAAACTGGCTCATTAAGGTCGCGGATTCGGTATTCAATACTTTCAGTCGCGCTTTATCCTCTTCGGCAAGCTGCGCGCCTGCCAACACAAAACGCTGGTGGATAACGTCGACCAGCCGTAGCGATTCATCATCCAACCCCAGTGAATGACGCTGCTGCCAGACGGCATCCACGCGAGCGAATAACGCGCTATTCAGATAAATATCGTTGGAGAGCGCCGCCAGTTCGGCAGAAAACGCCTCATCTAACCGCTGGAGTTCATCGTTAGTGTGCGCGGCGGTCATCGCGAAAAAAACGCTGGTGACGCGTGACAGTAGCGCCCCGCTTTGCTCCAGCGCCAGAAGCGTATTCGTAAAGTCAGGGGCCGCCGGATGATTGACGATGGCCGCGATTTCCACGCGTTTTTGTCGCACGCCCTCATCAAAAGCAGGACGATAATGGCAATCTTTGATCCGATCAAAACGCGGCGCCTGATAGGGCAACATACTCTGGTCTAAAAAAGGATTCGTCGACATTCTTCACTCCTGAAAATAGGTTGATCATAAGAGTAAGCTTCCCCTATGCTGACCGCAATCGTGTTAACCAGGATTACCCTTTCATAAACGCCGCGTGCTATGGTAATACAACACAAAAAGCGTTGAGGAACAGTGTGATGATCGTTTTAGTAACTGGAGCAACCGCAGGGTTTGGCGAGTGCATTGCACGCCGTTTTGTTGAAAATGGACATAAAGTCATTGCCACGGGACGTCGTCATGAACGCCTGCAAGCGCTAAAAGATGAGCTTGGCGATAACGTATTGACCGCCCAACTGGACGTGCGCAACCGCGCGGCCATTGAAGAGATGATGGCCTCTCTGCCCGCGCAGTGGCGCGATATTGATGTGCTGGTCAATAACGCCGGCCTGGCGCTGGGTCTTGAACCGGCGCATAAGGCCAGCGTGGAAGACTGGGAAACTATGATCGATACCAATAATAAAGGCTTAATTTATATGACCCGCGCCGTGCTGCCGGGAATGGTCGAGCGTAACCGCGGTCATATCATTAACATCGGTTCGACCGCCGGTAGTTGGCCTTATGCCGGTGGCAACGTCTATGGCGCGACGAAAGCCTTTGTGCGTCAGTTTAGCCTGAATTTGCGCACGGACTTACACGGTACGGCGGTTCGCGTGACCGACATTGAACCGGGTCTGGTTGGCGGTACCGAGTTTTCCAGCGTGCGTTTCAAAGGCGACGATGAAAAAGCGGGTAAAACCTACGAAAATACCACCGCGCTCACGCCGGAAGATATTACCGAAGCGGTATGGTGGGTGGCCACACTCCCCGCGCATGTGAATATTAATACCGTTGAAATGATGCCCGTTACCCAATCCTTCGCAGGACTCAGCGTCCACCGTAGCTAAGGAGTTATACCCGGTCTACAGGCCGGGTAATCCATGGCAAACGTATCTGCAACCAGAAACATGATCGGTATGGACCACAACGGAAAAGTGATAGAGTATCCGGGTCAACCGCCTAAAAAAGTAAGAATGAATGACCGTTGAAACGCAGCTTACCCCTACACAGCCTGTCAACCAGCAAATTTACCGTATTCTTCGACGTGATATCGTGCATTGTCTGATCCCGCCTGGCACGCCGCTATCAGAAAAAGAGGTCTCAACCCGTTTTAACGTTTCGCGTCAGCCGGTACGCGAGGCTTTTATAAAGCTGGCGGAGAATGGGTTGATTCAGATCCGCCCTCAGCGCGGTAGTTATGTGAATAAGATTTCGCTTTCTCAGGTACAGAATGGCTGCTTTGTACGGCAAGCTATCGAATGCGCGGTGGTCCGCCGTGCGGCGTCGATGATCACCGACAGCCAGTGCTATCAACTGGCGCAAAACCTGCACCTGCAACACATTGCCATCGAGCACAAACAGATTGATGATTTTTTCCAGCTTGATGACGATTTCCACCAAAAGCTGGCGCAGATCGCCGATTGCCAGTTAGCGTGGGATACCATTGAAAATATCAAAGCCACGATTGACCGGGTTCGCTATATGAGTCTGGATCATGTTTCTCCGCCGGAGATGTTGTTGCGCCAGCACCATGATATTTTCTCCGCGCTGGAAAAACGCGACGGCAATGCGGTTGAGAGCGCAATGACTCTGCATTTGCAGGAAATTAGCGAATCCGTCCAGCTTATCCGTCAGGAAAACAGCGCCTGGTTTAGCGAAGACTAACCCCCCTTTAACTTCGGGGTGAGACACCTTCTCCGCTCTCTCACCCTGCACATTCCTGCTTAAAAAGCCGTGAGCTTGATCAAAAACAAAAAAAATCCGCAACGATAAGCGTATTTATATGTCGCCCGTCATGTGGGGAAACCCACGGGCTTTGGCAGTAAGTTTGAAAGGAGAAAACACCATGATGACATACGATCGTAACCGTAACGCAATCACTACCGGTAGCCGGGTCATGATAAGCGGCACGGGCCATACCGGGATTATCAAAGCCATTGAGAGCGAAGGTCTGGATGCTGGACAAATTCGCCGCGGCAAAACGGTGATTGTCGAAGGCTGTGAAGGTAAATTCGCGCCAGTCGAACTGATTCGTCTTGGCATGAACTGATACCACTGGCCGCTAAGATCCGCCCCGGCTTTCCCGGTAGCATAATGCTACCGGGTACCTGTTGCGCTATTTCAACCGTTCGGCATATTTCGCCACGCTCGCTTTCGCTCCATATGTCAGTAACCTGTCATAGGCTTCTTGCACTTTTTGCGTAAACCGCGCCGCCTGCGGTAAATCGTTGCCGAAAATTTCTGCCATTCCCAGCAGCGCCTCAACACGACTTGCGCCTTCTTCACTGTTTGCCACGGCACGCTGAATAACCGGCAATAGCGGATCGCTGACGTCGATCGCCTTGCCCTGCTCATCCACGCCGCCAACGTAACGCATCCACCCCGCCACGCCCAGCGCCAGCAAATCAAAATCGCTATGATTAGCAAGATGCCAGCGAACGGAGTCCAGCATACGCTGCGGAAGTTTCTGGCTGCCATCCATCGCTATCTGCCAGGTACGATGACGCAGCGCCGGATTACGGTAACGCGCAATCAACTGATCGGCATAACGCTGTAAATCTACCCCCTGGACTTTCAGCGTTGGCACCTGCTCGCGTAACATTAACGCCTGCGCGGTCAAACGATAGTTATCGTCAGCCATACAATCATTAATATGCAGATAGCCGGCAAGATACCCCAGATAAGCCAGGAAAGAATGACTGCCGTTAAGCATTCGCAGTTTCATCTCTTCAAACGGAATCACGTCGGCGACCAGCGTCGCGCCCGCACTCTCCCATCGCGGACGACCGGCCATAAACGTATCTTCTATCACCCACTGACGAAACGGTTCGCAGGCAACGCCCGCCGGATCGCGCACACCGGTCAAATGCGCCATTTTATCCAGCGTCTCCGGCGTGACCGCAGGGACAATCCGGTCAACCATCGTTGACGGAAATGTCACATTTTGCTCGATCCATATCGCCAGTTCCTCATCCACCGCCCTGGCGTAAGCCGTCACCACATGACGCGTCACTTGCCCGTTTTCCGGCATGTTATCGCAGGACATCACGGTAAATGCCGGTAAGCCTGCAGCTTTACGACGCGCTAACGCTTCGACAATAATACCCGGCGCCGTTACCGGTTGATGCGGATTTCGCAGGTCGGCGGCAATCATGGGATGCTCCAGCAGAAGCTGGCCCGTGGCTGGCGAATGACAATACCCTTTCTCGGTAATGGTCAAAGACACAATCGCTATCTGCGGTTCACACATCGCCGCCAGCACACGTTCCAGGCCATCAACCTGTACATGCAACGCCGCTTTGACGACGCCCACCACACGCGCCGTCCAGGCATCAGCCGACATCTCCGCCACGGTATAGAGGTTATCCTGCTGCTTTAGATCGGCAATCTGCTGTTCGCCGCCAATAAGGTTAACCTCATAATAGCCCCAGTCGCTATGATGCTCCGCGGCCAGAATATCTGTATAAACGCCCTGATGCGCGCGATGAAACGCACCAAAACCGAGATGGACAATGCGCGGCACCAATGTGCTGCGATCGTAGGTCGGGAGAGTTGCCTTAGCGGTTAATAGTTTATTCTGCATCTTTTGACTCACTGTAGAGAATGGTGATTGCCATACCTGATTAACGAGTTCAACACGAAAGATTCTGATTTGCATTAATATATGCAAAATTGGTGTGACATTATTTTCAGGCTGTGTAACAGCATAAACAAAAGTCGGCGACCGTTGTTTATGCCGTCACGTCAGGTTGTTAGTTCACTTGTGCCGGTCGATAAAGCCTGGATTCCGCTTTTTGCGGTTCATTCCACAGATTTTCATAAGCGTAACCGGTCAGGTCTTCCACCACACGGCGCGTCTCCGGGGTGACGTCCTGTTTTGAACCGTGCGCTTTCAGACGATCGACCTCGTCGACAAAAACCTTGTGAGTACGCTTGTTGAGGTGAAATGTTACCGCCTGCCACAGTGCAATCAGCAGCAGCCCAGCAGTACCAACAAACAGCAGGATTGCGATGGTGTTTACGGCGCTCTCCGGCTGGATCTGGCTCCCCTTCACAAATCCGCCTTCCTGCAACATAACGCCCACGATAAAGGTTGCAATCGCCACCGTCGTTTTGCGTGAGAAAGTCATCACCGCCGCGAACAGCCCTTCACGACGCTGGCGGGTGATCATTTCATCAATGTCCGGAATGAACGGGAACACATTCCACGGCGTGAACTCCAGAACACAACGCCCCACCTGGTACAGCGCAGCCAGTACCAGCAGAATGGTGACGTTATTGTCGGTCGGGAAGTGGTAAACCATAAACAATCCGGCCAGACACAATATCATCAGGGTATAAGCAAATACATACAGACGCGACGGACCAAATTTAATGATCGCGACACCGGCTAACAGCGTGACCGGCAGGCCGACAATGCTCATCGACAGCAGGGTTCCTGAAAGCGAAGACGGCACGTTCAGGCAGTAAACACAAAAGAAAACGAAAACGGTGTTATAAACATCTTTCGCGGTAAAGGAGAACAGATAAATCGCCAGATGTTTACGGAACGCGCGCACCTTCAGAGTGGAGTAGTACTCTTTAAACAGTTTCCCGGTCGCCACAACCTTCGCCATAAAGGACGTGGGTTGACGAGTGTTTTCCAGCTCGACGAGCATCTCCGGCGTCAGTTCGCGCTCCCAAGTCACCTTCCAGGAAATAAACACGCAGAACATAAACAGCACTGCAAAGACGACGCCATTAATAAAGTACGCATGCGGATCGTGTTCACCAAAATAGCTGATTAACAGGCCCGGAATAAAGGTCGCCAGGAAAGTCCCGGATGCCGACAGGAACATACGACAGGTTGATAATTTAGTACGAGAGTTAAAGTCCTTAGTCATTTCTGACGGCAGCGTTTCCCATGGAATGAGCACCATCGCGGCAATCACTTCGAAAGCCAGATAGACAGCCAGATAGAACCAGAAGCTCATGCCTGTGACCCACAGCAGGATATACACCAGCATCAGCGGCGCACCGGCTAATAAGAAGAAGCGGCGGCGACCAAAGCGTTTGCCCAACGGGTTTTTATAGAAATGGTCAGTAAAGCTGCCCATAAACAGGCTGACGACCGCATCCACAATACGGGCGATGGCGACAATGGATGCTGCTTCGACTGGTGACAAACCGACGAAGGTGGTGTAAAAGAATAAAAGCCAGGCACCAATGACGGTAAACGCGCCGCCCCCCATGATATCTGTTAAGCCATAGCCAATACTGACCGGAATGGTTATTTTTTTATTAGTACGAGACATGTTCTACCCTCATTTAAGGAAGGACGTTAGAATCTGAAATAATTAACTGCATTATCGTGACATATATTTTTAACCATCCGTGTCAAGATCCGCTTATTATCAGGGATTTCACCACGCTCAACCCAGCCACCAATCAAATTACAAAGGATGCGGCGGAAATAATCATGACGCGGATAAGAAACCAGGCTGCGTGAATCCGTCAGCATACCGACGAAGTGCATTAATAACCCCTGATCGGCCAGACTATTTAACTGCTTTTCCATACCACGGCGAGTATCGTTAAACCACCAACCGGAACCAAACTGCATAGGCGACTTCACGCCGTCCTCGCCGGACTGGAAATTAGCAATTGTCGTGGCGACAATGTCGTTATAACTACCATTCAGGTTATAGAGGATGGTTTTAGGCAACCCGTTGTTCTGCAGCATCGCATCCAGCAAACGGTTAAGGCCCGCCGCCAGATTGTTCTGGTCGGTGATGGAATCAAAGCCGGTATTGATTCCCAACTGTTCACACATTTTTCTGTTATTGTTGCGGAGCGCGCCGAAGTGAATTTGCATTGCCCAGCCGCGTTTTTTGTACTCCCGCCCCAGCATGACAAACATGGCGCTGTTAAGCTGTGCCGTCTCGCCGTCGGTGAGCTCGCCACCGCGTCGCTTCTGAGCAAACAGCGATGCAACAGTCAGCGCATCGGCAGGTTGATACTCAACGGCTACCGGGCCGTGGTCGGAGATACGGCAGCCTACTTCGTGGAAGAAATCAATACGTTCGGCCATCGCGGCGGTAAAGTCGGCGTAGGTATGAATATCACGCCCCGTCACCTGCGCCAGCCTATCAATAAAGGTAGCAAGCACCTGTCCTTCGGCAAAAATATCGTCAGGGCGAAAGGTCGGCAGCACCCGTGTGGTAAAGGTCGGGCCCTGTTGCAGCAGGCGATGATATTCCAGCGTATCCAGCGGCGCATCGGTAGTACAAATGACTTCAACGTTGGAGCGCGTAATCAGGCTACGGGGTTTAAAATCTTCTCCACCAATAAGCTGATTACAATGATTCATTATCTCTTGCCAGTTATCACTGTCCAGCATTTCGTTACAGGAGAAATATTTATTTAATTCTAAATGTGTCCAGTGATAAAGCGGATTACCAAATGCCGCTTCAACCGTTTCAGCATAAGCTTTAAATTTCTCTTCTGGCGTAGCGTCTCCGGTAATATAGCGCTCGGCAATACCGTTCGCGCGCATAGCGCGCCATTTATAGTGATCGCCCGCTAGCCATAATTGGGTGATATTATCGAATTTTTTATTTTCGTAAATTTCTTTTGCGTCAAGATGACAGTGATAGTCGATGATCGGTAATTTTGCGGCAACTTCTTTATATAACCGAACACCGACTTCACTATCGATCATGAAACGATCGGTAATGAAGTCCATATTATTTCTCTCGTTAATATAAAATTTATTTCAGGTCGATGATATAATTACCAGCTCCATAACGTGCCGTCTTCCAGGCGGGCCACCGGCAAACAGGCTGGATCGTAGGGATATTTCTCCGCCAGTTTTTCATCGAACTCAATACCCAACCCTGGCTTGTCGCCCGGATGCATATAGCCCCCTTCGAACGTCCAGTTATGCGGGAAGACCTCCAGCATCGGCTCGGAGTAGCCCATAAACTCCTGTACGCCGAAGTTGGGCACCCACAAATCAAAATGTAATGCAGCGGCCATGCAAACCGGCGACAGATCGGACGGCCCGTGCGAACCGGTACGCACCTGATAGAGCGAGGCGAAATCGGCGATACGGCGCATCCCGGTAATGCCACCGGCATGGGTAATCGTGGTGCGGATATAGTCAATTAATTGCTCTTCAATGAGCTGTTTGCAATCCCAGATACTGTTAAAGACTTCGCCTACGGCAATCGGCGTGACCGTATGCTGGCGGATCAGGCGGAAGCACGCCTGGTTTTCAGCCGGCGTCGGATCTTCCATCCAGAACAAACGATAGTCTTCAATACGTTTGCCAAAGCGGGCAGCCTCAATGGGTGTCAGCCGATGGTGCATATCGTGCAGAAGATGTTCATTAAAACCAAACGTATTACGCACGGCGTCAAACAGCTTTGGCGTAAAATCGAGATACTTTTCCGTTGACCACAGTTGCTCTTCCGGCCATTGCCCTTTTGTCGCAGGCTCATAAGCCAGCCCCTTGCTTTTCGCCATACCGTAGGTAGTTTTCATCCCCGGAACGCCGCACTGCACGCGGATAGCTTTAAATCCCAGCTCTTTATGACGCGCATAATCTTCCAGCACATCATCGATGGTGTGGCCTGTAGTATGGCAATACACCATAACGCCTTCACGAGAGGCGCCGCCAAGCAACTGGTACAGCGGCATATTGGCGGCTTTGGCTTTAATATCCCATAGCGCCATGTCCACGGCGGAGATGGCTGACATGGTGACAGGCCCGCGACGCCAGTACGCGCCTTTGTAGAAGAATTGCCAGATATCTTCGATGCGGTGAGCATCCCGTCCAATCAGTTGCGGGCACAGGTGATCGGTAAGGTACGAGGCCACCGAGAGCTCGCGTCCGTTCAGGGTGGCATCCCCCAGACCGGTGATCCCGTCTTCTGTGGTTATCTTTAAAGTGACGAAGTTACGTCCAGGACACGTAACAAAGACTTCAGCCCCTACAATCTTCATTTTTATTCCTTACATCGCATTATGGGATGCAGAAAATTTACCCAACTGAGCTACTACCATACAAGTATGTTTATCAAAAAAGCGATACCAGATCACAAAATGTTCTGGTCGCACGGCAACGTTAAGTACGTCCCCATCCGACGACGATAATCAGCATGCCGCACAGCGCGATCAGCGCGCCGCACCAGTCATAAACCGTGAGCCGGACGCCATCGACAACGCGTAGCCAAAGGAGCGCAGTACAGACATATACCCCACCGTAAGCCGCATAAACCCGCCCACTCGCAGCCGGATGCAAGGTCAAAAGCCAGACAAATAACGCGAGTGATGCCGCGGCGGGCAGAAGCCACCACACGCTGGCGCCGCGCTTAATCCATAGCCAGGGAAGAAAACACCCTATGATTTCACAGAGCGCGGTGACAAAGAAAAGCAGCGTCGTCTTTAGCATGAGATTCATTTGATTACGAAAAGATAAGTGATAATACGACAGAATATCGCTACACGGTTATCCCGTCATTCTTGTGTATATGCCAGGCATAAGGATTGGTGTAGAATTTAAAGGTGTTTTACCGCTTTTTTCCCCTCTTATGAAAGGATATTGTGATGAACAATACGCTGAGCAAACGCCTGTGCCTGACGGCAATGCTTACGCTGGCTGCCGTTGTGTATACCACTTCCGCATTCGCTGAAACCAGTAAACTGGTGATTGAATCGGGAGATAGCGCACAAAGTCGTCAGGAAGCGGCGATGGAAAAGGAACAATGGAACGACACTCGCAGTCTGCGTCAGAAAGTGAATACCCGCGCAGAAAAAGAGTGGGACAAAGCCGATGCCGCCTTTGATAGCCGCGATAAATGCGAGCAGAGCGCCAACATCAACGCCTATTGGGAACCCAATACTCTGCGGTGTCTGGATCGTCGTACAGGTCGCGTTATTACGCCCTGATGCAGGATAACGAAAAAGAAGTGTAAGGATACAGTATGACAAGCGACTACAACGTTAGACTGCGCCCGCTTGAGCGGGAAGATTTACGATTTGTCCACCAGCTTGATAACAATGCCAGCGTCATGCGGTACTGGTTTGAAGAGCCGTATGAGGCTTTTGTCGAACTGTCGGATCTCTATGACAAACACATCCACGATCAAAGCGAGCGGCGCTTTGTCGTCGAATGCGACGGCAAAAACGCCGGGCTGGTGGAATTGGTTGAAATTAACCATGTACATCGTCGGGCTGAATTTCAGATTATTATTTCGCCGGAGTACCAGGGGAAAGGTCTGGCGTCACGCGCGGCCAAACTGGCGATGGATTACGGATTTACCGTACTCAATCTCTATAAATTGTATTTGATCGTCGATAAAGAGAATGAAAAGGCTATTCACATCTACCGTAAACTCGGGTTTAGAGTAGAGGGTGAGCTGATACATGAGTTCTTTATTAACGGCGAATACCGTAACACCATCCGCATGTGTATCTTCCAGCAGCAGTATCTGGATGAACATAAAACGTCCGGTACTACGCTCCTGAAACCCACCGCGCAATAAACGCGGCGCGGTAGTCACGGAGAGTCGCACAACACCCAGTTTAATAGTAATCGATACGGTTTTTAATTGTGTGATGGTGGGACACTGTCGGCTTAACGCTCTCATCGACGATAACAAGCCGGCAGTCAACGGGATTAGCGTTGGCATCATATTCGCTGCTCTGTCTGACGTTGCCGGCCTGCCGATCATCCACCCAGCTTACTGCCGTATAATCCAGCTTTTTACGGGGGGCCGCGGAGGGTTTTGCCGTCACAGATAGCGTTTTATATGAGACAAAAGCACTCGGTGAGACAGAAAAACTGTCTCACCGGGTTGCCTGCTTTGGGTTTACCTTAATAAGGCATAAAGTCGTTATGATTAATGCATGTTTCGCCGTTTATCAAGAAGTTCAGCGTGTCGGGGAGTTGCAACCATTCCTTTCCCTCTATCAACAAAATCCTGGGACCAGTGTTCAGGAAGAGGGGTGTTTGTAGATTTATAAAAATTAAACAGTTCCTTACTATTGTCAAAAACAGTCCATTCGCCCTGATGTACCATTGCCACAGGGAATGGCCCCGGACGAGCTACCACTCCCAGATAACCATTATCCTTTACAACTTTATCGTGCTCATGTTCCCACATATAGGGAACAAAGTTTACCTGAGGACCATGGCGAATAACGTTCATCGCTGTATACTCAAAGGGTCTGGAAGGATCGACTTTCGCAATACCTTTATTAATTAAATCCTTTACTCCTCTTTCCTCATTACTTTCCGCCATGGGGACATGCCCTTTCCCATGAGAGAATTTAATAATATCGTGCATGTCATAATCACCGGTATAGGGCGTGATGATTTTAAATTTTATCCATGCATTAACAAGTTCATTAGCAAAAGTATTTTCCAGGCTGACTGGATAAGCCAAATCCTCACCACCCAGTCTGTTGTGTGCATAAATTCCCCGTACGCCAGATGCATCCCACTGACCTACTCGGCCAACGAAACCGCTACGTTTTGCCTGACCAAGAATAGATTCAGCGTTATCACTATAGATAGCCTTTAGTGAACCAGGTTTAATAGTCTTCTCAAGAATATTATGGCCTTTTGCTGCCGCACCTTCACCGAGTGCTGAAATAGTATAAATGCCCGCCTCCCTTACGCTCATTGAAAGATTTTCCTCTAAAGAAATTCGTTCAAAGACAGGCATATGCAAAGGGTGAACAAATGCTTCGCCCACTAATTTTCGGGCTTCCTGACCAGTACTGATCAACCCATTGCTGTCAATCAACGTGACGGGATTATTCCGTACCATCCTGAACAGGTTCAGCCCGTCCGCCGTCCCCGCCGGGTCTGCGCCCAGCCAGCGTCCCGCCCACGGCTGGTAATAACGGTATCCGTAGTAATAC
>NZ_JBDGON010000019.1:0-55667 GCF_057751355.1 Salmonella sp. FC25216
CGGGCGCGCGCCCTCGCGCACCAGCTTCATGCCGTTGTAGTCCATCGGGTTATGGCTGGCGGTCACTTCAATACCGCCGTCCACGCCAAGGTGGAACGTGGCGAAGTAAATCTCTTCGGTCCCGGACATCCCGATATCCAGCACGTCGACGCCCGCATCCTGTAACCCTTTCGCCAGCGCCAGCTTCAGGGATTCGCTGGTCAGACGCACGTCGCCGCCCAGCACGATGGTTTTCGGTTTTAAATATTCGCCGTAGGCGCGGCCAATCCGCCACACGATATCTTCATTGAGCTCTTCGCCCAGCCTGCCGCGAATGTCGTAGGCCTTGAAACAGGTTAATTTTGTCATGTTCTTACCCTTCTTCAGGCAACAGTTAGCCCTGGCCGTAAATGGCCAAAATCGTTATTGTTGTTCATTGCCGGACGGCGCGTTGCGCTTACCGGGCATAATTTAAGGCGTCAGACCCGCCCGTAACGGTCCTCGAACCGCACCACGTCGTCCTCTTCGAGATACGAACCAGAACGCACTTCAATTAAATCGAGCGGTATTTTTCCCGGATTTTCCAGGCAGTGGGTCGCCCCCAGCGGAATATAGATGGACTCGTTTTCACCGAGCAGCTTAACCTCGCCGTTGATGGTGACTCTGGCGGTACCCGCCACCACCACCCAGTGCTCGGCGCGGTGATGGTGCATCTGCACCGACAGTCCTTCCCCCGGCTTGACGGTAATACGCTTCACCTGATAGCGCTCGCCCGCGTCGATGGAGTCGTATTTGCCCCACGGACGGTAAACCTCGCGGTGCATGTGGTGCTCATGGCGTCCGTCGGCCTTGATCTTCTCCACCACCTTTTTTACGTCCTGCACCGCGTGGCGATCGGCAATCAGCACCGCGTCTTTGGTCTGCACCACCACCAGATCCTTCACGCCGACGGTGGTCACCAGGCCGGATTCGGCGTAAACGTAGCTATTTTCCGTTTTATGGCTGATGACGTCGCCGTGATGGACGTTTCCCTCCGGGGTGTGGGCGCTGATTTCCCATAGCGAGGACCACGAGCCGACATCGCTCCAGCCCGCGTCCATCGGCATCACCACCGCGTCCGCCGTCCGCTCCATCACAGCATAGTCAATGGACTCTTGCGGACAGGCGAGGAAGGCCTCTTCATCCACGCGAATGAAGTCAAGATCCGGATCGACGCCGCGCATCGCCTGTTCACAGGCGGCCAGAATATCGGGGCGGAACTTTTTCAGCTCTTCCAGATAGCGTCCGGCGCGGAACAGAAACATGCCGCTGTTCCAGTAGTAATCGCCGCTGGCGACGTAGGCCTGGGCGGTTTCCAGCCCCGGCTTCTCAACGAACTGCGCCACCTCAAAAGCCACCGCATCCGTCGCGCCCGGCACGACATCGCCGCGCCGGATATAGCCATAGCCGGTTTCCGGCAGATCCGGCACGATACCGAAGGTTACCAGTTTGCCCGCGTCGGCATAGGGCATGGCGCTGCGCACCGCGTCGCGGAAGGCCCCTTCATTGGCGATCGCATGATCCGCCGCCAGTACCAGCATCAGCGGATCGCAGTCCGTATGCTGGCGCGTCGCCGCCAGCGCCGCCAGCGCAATCGCCGGCGCGGTATTGCGCCCGGCGGGCTCAAGAATAATGTTCTCCGTCAGCTTATTGAGCTGGCGGAGCTGTTCGGCGACGATAAAACGGTGCTGTTCGTTGCAGATAACCACCGGGCTTTCGCACTCCACGCCGTTCAGACGGCAAATGGTGGTTTGCAGCATGGTGAGATCGCCTTTCAGGCACAGAAACTGTTTTGGGTAAAGCACGCGAGAGAGCGGCCACAACCGGCTACCGGAGCCTCCGGCCATCACAACCGGGTAAAGTTTTGTCTGACGCATTATCATCCCCGAATATCTGCAATAAATTGGCTTAGTACATTCTCTTTATTGAGCGTGCGTTCGGCGTATTCACGTGCCGTCGTGTTGTTTTTCGGCATGGCGAGCACCTGGCTAATCCCGTCGACCAGCGCGTCGGCCGATTCCGGTTCCACGCAAACGGCGATGCCCGGATAGCGCGCGCAAAGTTGTCCTAATTCGGTGTGCGGCTCAGCGGTAATCACCGCGTTGCCGCCGACCGCCAGAATGTTCGTCAGCTTGGAGGGCAGTACCGCGTCCGCCGCGCCGCGCTTTTGCACCACCAGATGACAATCGCCCATTTTCAGCAACGCGGGCAAGGCGTCGTAAGGCTGAAGCGGGAGGAATTTAATATTTGCCAGGCCGCGTTCGCGGGCCATGTTCTCCAGCCGCGCCTTGCCGCCCCCCTGGCCGACAATCGCAAAAATCAGTGGTCGATCGCGTAATCGCTCTGCGGCGTCAATCACCTTTTCCAGTCCTTGCTTTTCGCCGATATTGCCGGAATAGAGCACGATTTTGTTGCCCTCTGGCAAACCAAGCTGCTGACGCAAAGCCGTCACGTCAGCGTCATTAACGTCCTGAAAGCGCGCCACTTCCGACCAGTTCGGGAAAAAGAGGATTTTTTCCGCCGCGACGCCCTTTTCCCGAGCTTTATTCATCATGGAGCGAGAGATGGTCGAGACGTTATCAACGTTACGCAGCGCGCTGCGTTCAAAGGCCGCCGCTAACCGCGCTACGCTGCCGCGCTTGCCTTTTCCCGCCATCCCTAAGCCGAGCATGGCGTCCACTTCGTAATCCTGAATATGCAGTACGGTACGCGCGCCGGAGAGTGTCGCCAGCAGGCGCATTCCCGGCGTACAAAAGAGCGTCGGTACAACGCCGATAATCCGATCCGGCTTCCAGCGACGCTGCGCCATCAGCGGGAAAAAACTGCTCAATGCAAAGCTCCCCAGATGAAGCAGCCGTTTTAAGGTGGAGGGCTGTTTCGGCACATACAGCGGGCAGCGCCAGACGGTAGCCTCGCCCTCTTCCCGGCAATAGCGCCAGGCGGAATAGCGCTCGCCAACCTTCCACTGCGGGTAGTACGGCGGCGCAGTGATTACCCGCACTTCATGGCCTTCCCGCGCCATCCACGCCACCATTTCGCCGGTATATTTGCCGGTACCGGTCAGTTCCGGCGAATAGTTAATGCCATAGACCAGGATCTTCACAGTCCCACCGCCGGCGCGTCAGGAAAGAAGTAGGCTCGACTGTTCTCATGAACATTATCGCCTGCCAGAAGCTGTTCCGGCGTCAGCCAGCGGTAACCGCCATGCTGGGCGTCAGGCAGGTGTAAATCGCTCTCCGCCATGCGCAGACGAAAGCCGAGCACGATGTAGTGAGTTGAAAAATCCTCTCCGGAAAAGTTGTCGTCATAGAAGTGTTGCCACACGCCATAAAACGTCCCTGCCGCCAGCGGCAGACGCACGCCCAGTTCCGCCTGCGTCAGGCGTTCGAAGGCAGCCTCCAGCGTTTCGTCTTTGCACACCCGTCCCCCCGGCACAAACCAGTAGCCCTGCGCCGGACGGTTGAGACGCTGGCCCAGCAGGATTTCCCCCTGGTCGTTTTCCACGATGAAATCGAGGGCAATAAGGGGCGTGGTACGCACCACTGCGGCGAAATCTTCCTTGCGTAAAAACATTGTCACCCCCGGAACCGCTGCTGATTATCAAGGAACCACTGGTAAGTACCGGCAAGCCCTGCCTCCAGTGAAATTTCGTGATACCAGCCAAGCTGGTGCAGGCGCGTGACGTCGAGCAATTTACGCGGCGTGCCGTCCGGCTTCGCGGCGTCGAACACCACCCGGCCTTTGTAACCCACCACCTTCGCGATGGTCTGCGCCAGCTCGCGGATAGTGCAGTCCACACCGGTGCCGACGTTAATGTGTGACAGCATCGGGTCGGTGTTCTCCTGCCACACTTCGCGCGCCAGCTCCATCACGTGAATGCTGGCCGCCGCCATATCATCAACGTGCAGAAATTCGCGCATCGGCGTTCCGCTGCCCCACACCACCACTTCCGGCGCGTGGCTCTGCGCGGCCTCATGAAAGCGACGCAGCAGCGCCGGGATCACATGTGAATTGTCCGGATGGAAATTGTCATGCGGGCCGTACAGGTTGGTCGGCATCACCGAACGGTAGTCGCGACCGTACTGGCGATTACACGATTCACACAACTTGATACCGGCAATTTTGGCGATCGCATACGGCTCGTTAGTGGGTTCAAGCACCCCTTGCAGCAGCTCACTCTCCGCCATCGGTTGCGTTGCCAACTGGGGATAAATGCAGGAAGAACCGAGGAACAGCAGCTTGTTCACGTTATTGCAATGTGCTGCATGAATTACATTGCTCTCAATCATCATATTTTCGTAAATAAAATCGGCAGGATAAGTGTTATTTGCCACAATCCCGCCCACTTTTGCTGCCGCCAGGTACACCTGATCAATACGTTCAGTAGAGAAGAACTGACGCACCGCACTTGCGTCCAGCAGGTTAAGCTCATTACGGGTACGCAGCACCAGTTCAACATTATCTCGATGCACCAGTTGTCTAACGATGGCGGCCCCTACCATCCCACGATGGCCCGCCACAAAAATACGTTGTTTCATCATTTTCAATATTCCTGAGCAATAGCAATTTCGTAACCGTGAGATTTCAGCAGTGAGTGTTTTTTCGCGGCCTCCAGATCGTTCGCCACCATCTCGGAGACCATCTCCGACAGGGTGATTTCCGGTTTCCAGCCCAGTTTCTCATGCGCTTTAGACGGGTCGCCCAGCAGGGTTTCCACTTCCGCCGGACGGAAATAGCGCGGATCAACGGCCACAATCACATCGCCCGGTTTCACGCCCGGCGCATCGTGTCCGGACACGGATACCACGATCCCTTTCTCATCAATGCCTTCGCCTTCAAAGCGCAGTTTTATCCCCAGTTGCGCTGCCGCCAGCTCCACAAACTGGCGTACGGAATACTGCACGCCGGTGGCAATCACGAAATCTTCCGGCTGCTCCTGCTGTAACATCATCCACTGCATCCGCACGTAATCTTTCGCATGGCCCCAGTCGCGCAGCGAGTCCATGTTGCCGAGATACAGACAGGACTCCAGTCCCTGGGCGATATTGGCGATGGCGCGGGTGATCTTACGGGTGACGAAGGTTTCGCCGCGACGCGGAGATTCGTGGTTAAACAGAATGCCGTTACAGGCGTAAATACCGTAGGATTCACGGTAGTTGACAGTGATCCAGTAGGCGTACAGTTTCGCCACCGCATAGGGGGAACGCGGGTAGAACGGCGTGGTCTCTTTCTGCGGGATCTCCTGCACCAGGCCGTACAGTTCAGAGGTGGAAGCCTGATAGAAACGCGTTTTCTTTTCAAGACCGAGGAAGCGGATCGCCTCCAGCAGGCGCAGCGTGCCCATCGCATCCACATCGGCGGTATATTCCGGCGACTCAAACGACACCGCCACGTGGCTCATCGCGCCCAGGTTGTAAACCTCATCCGGCTGCACTTCCTGTAAAATGCGGGTCAGGTTGGAGGCGTCGGTCAGGTCGCCATAATGCAGATGAAATTTCGGGTTGCTGCTGTGCGGGTCCTGATAAATATGGTCCACGCGCTCGGTATTAAACGATGACGCGCGGCGCTTGATACCATGCACCTCATAGCCTTTTTCCAGCAGAAATTCTGCCAGGTAAGACCCATCCTGTCCGGTTACGCCAGTAATGAGTGCGACTTTTGACATTTTCATTTCCTCAAATAGTCCCGTTAGGGAGTAACTTTCTGAACGCGCTGGCGCGTTACCACTGCGGGATTGCCCCGACAAATCGCATTTGCCGGTAATGATTTAAATACGCTGCTACGCGCGCCGACGACGGTGCCATAACCTATCGTCACGCCGGGCGCGACAAAAACATCGGTCGCCAGCCAACATTTTTCGCCAATAACAATCGGCGCGGCGTTAATATCGAAATGGGCGCTGGTATAATCATGGCTACCGGTACACAAATAACCTTTTTGTGAAATGACCGCATGCGCGCCAATATTAATTTCACCCAACGTATATAACACAGCGTCGTCGCCTACCCAGGCATAATCGCCGACGGTTAATTTCCACGGATAGGTAATTTTTACTGACGGTCGAATAACCACTTTTTTTCCGATTTTGGCGCCAAACAGACGCAGTAAAAAGGCTCGCCAGCGATATAATATTTGCGGCGACCCTGCGAATAATGTCGCCTGTACCACCCACCATAATTGTACTTTTAGCGCATTAGCGCCGCGGAACCCCTTCGGCACCGTAAAGCCGCTAAGATCCTGCATAATAACTCCTGGTGATTAGACTTTGTTATACCGCGCTTTTGTTTTACCCGTCGTTTTCAGACGTAATAAATAGGATAATTGCGCCCAAAAGCCTGGCACACGTAATATTTTTCGCTGTACGTTTTTTGCATCCTGACATAATTCCAGATTATTCGAGGTTGACACGCCGCCCATCGAAAATTCAGACACCAGTCCATTAATTCGCCGGAAAGGATAACCTGTTTTATAGAGACGGGCCGCCAGCGCATAATCTGAAGAGACATTATATTGCAGATCATAGGGATGCTTTTTTAACCCTGCCGTCGGGAAAAATATCGCCTGATGGCTGGCTGGCAAACTATGGTAGATATAACACCCGGGTTTAGCCTTCCGGCGTATTTTATGTCCGCCGCCAAAATCCAGCAGCGCGTCGCCAATATACATCGCCTCGCCCGTTTGCCGCACCAGTTGGCGGACAAACAGCGCAACATCATCATGAAACGTATCACCGGAATTAAGAAACAGGGTATAGCGCCCCTGCGCCAGCGCTATGCCTTTGTTCATAGCATCATAAATACCGCGATCTTTTTCACTGACAAAACGCAGGTTAAACTCACCGTGACGTTTTTGCAGAAATTCGCGCGTGCCGTCCTCCGAACCGCCATCCACTACGATCCATTCAAATGACAGACCCGGATCGCGCGCCAGATTGCGCAGCGAGCGCCAGGTTTTTACCACCCCTTCGTAATTGCGAAAGGCGACGGTAACGACGCTTAAAAACATACAACCACCCCGTTATGAAATTTTTAACGCCTTGCGCAAAATGAACGGACAGACGATTAAAAAAGCATATTCCGGGCTAAATATTGAACCGGTAAAAAACAGCGACACCGGCATAAAAAGATAGAGCTGCACCCGAAAATTGCGATTATCGCCAAACGCATTTAGCGCCATTTTTAAAACTTTCCCCATATACCACAGCGTCATCAGCACTGCGAACCAGGAAAAATAAATAATCAGCAGATACAATCCATTGTCTATGGTTTTCCCGACATCCGCACCGTTAAAGATTCCGAATGATGCAACATATTCATAAAGTGAGCCAAATCTGACTACACCATCAATATGGGTCAAGGAATATCCGACCATGACTAATGGTCCCACAATACGATAATAAGAAGATGAGCCTTCCGTCCCTAAATCACCAAGTCGTGTCGCAATATAAGGAAATGCAATAATTACCCCAACCAAAAACAGGGTTAATGAGACCAGCGCCAGTGGAAGTTTTTTCTTTATCGCATCCTTATTCAAATATTGGAACGCCCACTCCAGAAGGTAAAACAGGATAAAAGTCATGACCCCTGAAAATGATCCTGATAATATTATTCCTGCCAGAATCATAGCATCGCTTTTCGGTGTTTTGATACCAAACTGTTTGATGCTCAGCCAAATTGAGATTAGTGCCAAAGCAAAAAATGCCGGTTCAAAATAAAGTGCAGTAGTACGCTTACCGCCAAATTTTATGAAGTTCAGTACATAGCTATTACTGTAAATAAGATATTTCGAAATTCCTTCCATAATACTGCTGCCGCCGGTGAGGATAATTTGCGCCATCTCAACCGCGGCGAGCGTTACTACGACACCCACTACCAGATAAAAAAAACGCAAAACCTTTCGGTGGTTATGCGCGGAAATGGTTTTGAAGCGAATACTCCAGACCATCCCGATAATGATCACAATATAGACAAACAGCATTGTGGACGTGACATATTTACCGGCATTCAGCGACTGGCCGAACAGGAAGTTAAATGCCGTAAGCCCCGCGCCGATGCCTAAGGCGATCATCAATTTTTTTACGCTGATGCGTTCCACAAATAACAGCAGCAACAGCGGTAAAAAAGTGACGATGGTAATGGGAAAGCTTTCCCCCAGTTGGGCGATTTTGACGTTGACCAGTAAGTAGATTAGCGGCAGCAGCAGGTAGCTACAGATTCTGATAGAACGAGACATATTCCTCCAGCATCTGTTGACCGCTGTACGCGGCACGGCTACGCACGCGAAAGGCGTCCAGCGTTGCGCCAAATACCGCCTGAGCAATCTCCGGCTTACGCCGCTGCGCCAGGCGTAGTACATCTGTAGCGGCAAAGGTTTGACCGCCGGATTTCGCCAGCACCTCCTGCGCCGCCTCGCTGTGGGTAGCGATCACCGGTACGCCGATCGAGAGTGCTTCACACAAGATCAGCGGATAGTTATCGACCCGCGAGCTAAAGACCAGCGCATCCATCTCATTGAGCGCACTCATTAATTTACGCTTATCGGTTTCAAAACCGTGATTAACGACGTTCTTTCCGGTAAAAGGCGAAAATTTACCGAAGGTGTGCAGTTCAATTTTTTCGCCCAGCGCCATCATGTCGTGTACCAGACGCTGGTCGGTTTTACCGTCGTAACGTAAGTCATGTGCCACAATGGCGATCCGCGGTTTGTCCGCGATCTGCGGCGCAGGCGAGAGTTCCGCGAGAATCGCCTCGGTCGCCAGATCGATACCGTTGTTAATAATCCGGCAGCGCCCCGCGCCATAAACGCTGTTAAAGGCCTCGGCCACGTGCTGGCTCGGCGAAATAAACCGGCAGTCCAGCCGCAGCATGTCACGAAAGCGCTGACGTTTTCCGTCAACAAGCTGGTGCGCCCGATCCACCTTGACCGGCGGATAATTGCTTAGGGTCGGGCATTTTTGGCAGCCGCTTTTCCAGCCCTCGCAACCGTCGGTGAAGGCGCAACGCCCGGTGACGCTCCAGTGATCGTGCAGCGTCCAGACCAGCGTGACGTCCGTTTTTTGCATTTTGACTTTTTCGCAAAACGTCACGATGTCCGCCAGGTTTAGCCAGTAACTGTGGAGAACATGAAAATGCAGCACCAGCGGGCCGGATGTCTGGATAACCGTGCGGTAAAGATTATCGAGATTGCCAAACAAGTCGCGATTCACGAAACGAAACAACGCAATATTAGCGATTGCCGTGCCGCGCGGCGTCTGTTTTATCACCTGCGGATAGCGGTGGTGACTGACGCTTTTTTTTCCGCCTTTGCCATAACCATAGACAAAATGCGACGTCAGTCCTTTTTGCAACGCCCGCAGATGAAGATCCAACGCTACTCCCGCTGCGCCGCCTTCCGCCAGCCGTACATTAAATTGCAGAATATTCATGTATTGACCTTCACCCGTGCTTTTTCTCCCACCACCAGCGCATGGTCCGGAATACTGTCAAGCACCACGCTGCCAGCGCCAATCGTGACGTGATTACCGATAGTAATATCGCCAAGCAGGATGACATTCGCCCCCAGCTCGACGCTGTGGCCAATTACCGGACAAGCCAGACTGTCCGCGCCGCGATTGCCGATGGTGACGCCGTGGCGAATGGTAAAATCGTCGCCTGCGACGACATGTTTGTTGATCACTACCGCGTAACCATGATGGATAGTGAACCGCCGACCAATGGTCGCCGCGGCCTGGATTTCATACCCGAACAGGCACTCCGTGATCACGCGATACAGCACCAGCACCGGCGCGGCCCACAGATTATTCAGCACATTCTTTTTGCGCCAGACGGAACAAAAATGAGCGATACGATAGGCCAGCACCATGCAACAGGGTCGTAAGCTCCAGCTATTCGCGCGTAAGTCTTCCAGCATCGTTATCGCCCCCGCAGCCCGGCCGCCAGACGTTTGCTATTACGCACGGAGAGCAACGTCAGCAACGTGCGCCAGGTCATTCGCTTATTGCGAATTTGATACAGCGTAAAAAGCTGGTATTTTTTGCTGGCGCGATCGAATTTATCTTTGTGCTTACGATAAAAATGGAAATAGCCGGAGAATTTTTTCGGCGAAGAGGTAATCTGCATCTCGCCGTGGTTGATATGTAAAATTTGCGTCGCCTCTTCGACTTTCCACGGTTCGCCATACTCCACCACCATGCGCAGAAAAATGTCGTAATCCTGCGCCGCCTTGAGTTCGGTATCGAACAAACACGCTTTGAAACGCCAGGCCCAGGTAAAAACCTGATTACCAATAATATTGCGCTTGTAGAACAAGCGGCGTGAATAAGGGGATTTCGGATACAGCGGCAGACTGGCAGGCTGAGAGTAGACCTCGCCCTCGCACACATAGTCGTTGGCATACAAAAAGGCGTGCGTAGTCAACTGATGCTTATGGGCCAGAAACACGCTCAGACGGTTTGGCGTCCATTCATCGTCATCATCAATACCGGTAATGTAGTGGCCTTGCGCCTGCATAATGGCCTGGTTGCGTACCGCGCAGGCGCCGGTATTCCTGGCGTTATGGGTATAACGGACGCGCGAGTCGTTCAGCTCCTCAACAAATTGTTGTAGCTGCTGATAAGACGAAGAGCAATCATCCACGATGATCATCTCCCAGTGGCGGTAGTCCTGACGTAGTACTGATTTAATCGCCCGGATAGCCAACTGCTGCCTGTTCCAGGTTGGCATATAAATTGAGATCAGCGGATTGTCTGTTGTCATGCTTGTTCCCCAGATAGTTTTGCCGCATGGCGCTGTGCTTATCCGGCCTACAGTCGCAGGCCGCGCCATCCGGCACGCCTTATTTTTTATTTGGAATCTGACTGGTATTCATACTCGTAATAGCCATAATCCTGGTAGCCCGTCGCCCGGCGGAAAATGGAGTTGAGGATCACGCCTTTAACCTGAATGCCATTCTGTTCAAAACGGCTCAGACTGGTTTCCACCTCTTTTAAGGTGTTGACGGCATAACGCGCCACCATCAGCGTCGTCCCGACGTGACGACCCACAATCGCGGCGTCCGTCACAGCCAGAATCGGCGGCGTGTCGATTAATACCAGGTCGTAGTGGCTGCTTGCCCAGGCGATCAGCTCGCCGAAGCGCTCGCTCATCAGCAATTCCGATGGATTAGGCGGTACCTGGCCGCGCGGAATAAGATCAAAATTAGCGATCGCCGTGGGTTTCGCGCAGGAGGCTATCTCGCCTTTGCCCGCCAGAATGTCAGATAAGCCGTCCACGTTATTGGTGCCGAGCAGTTCATGGGTGTAGCCCTTGCGCATATCGCAGTCGATCAGTAATACCCGTTTATGCGTCTGGCTGATGACTGCCGCCAGGTTGGCGCAAACAAAGGTTTTACCGATAGAGGGGCTGACGCCTGTGAGCATGAGTACATTATTTTGCGCCTGCATCATGGCGAAATGCAGGCTGGTGCGCAGGCTGCGAATCGCCTCAATCGCCAGATCGGTCGGATTGCCCACCGCCAGCAGTTGGCTCTGCTTGTAACGCTTAATCCCTTTAATGGTTTTGACGCTATCGCGCGCTTTTTGCCATTCCGACAGCGGAATACTGGCATAGACGCTGATCCCATGCTCCTCCAGCGCCTGCGGGCTTTCGATACCACGATTAAACAGCGAGCGCAGCAGCACGCCGACAATCGATAACATTAATCCCAGAATAATGCTGCCGAGAATAATCAACGCCTTTTTCGGCTTCAGCACACCCGGCTGGGTAATCGCCGGGTCAACGATGCGCACGTCGCCAACGGTGCTGGCTTCGGTGATTTTCAGCTCCTGCTGTTTATTAAGCAGTTGCATATAGACCTGCTGGCCAGACTCCACATCGCGGGTCAAACGCACAATCTCCTGCTGGGTTTTCGGCATCGCCGTCACCCGCCCGTTCAGTTTGGCTTTTTCATCTTCCAGCGCTTTACGTTTTTCCAGCAGGGTGCGGTAAGCCGGATGCGCTTTGGTAAAGAGCTTGGAAATTTCCGCCTCTTTAAACGTCAACTCATTCAACTGGGCGTCGATATTAACCATCGAATCGAGCACCGCCTTCGCTTCCAGCGGCAAATCCACCGAGTCTTTATCCTGGCGGAAAGCGTTTAGCTTGTTTTCCGCCACATCCAGACGGCTGCGGACTTCCGGCAACTGTTTTGCCAGAAACGCCAGGCTCTTCCCCGCCTCTTCAGATTTCCGCGCAATATCCTGTTGCAGATAGTTACGGGTAATACTGTTGAGAATTTCACGAATTTGGTCGCGATCCTCTCCCGTGAACGTCAAACTCAGAACCCCGGTGTCTTTGCCGGTTTCCGTCACGGTGAGGTTATTTTGCAGATTATTAATCATGCCGAGCGTTGAGAATTTACTCACCGTAAATTCCGTATCAGGTCGGGCGTCAATCGCCTCTACCCGCATCGTCACACCGTCTTTATTGAGAGTCTGGCCCACAACGCTCTGCGCGCTAAATCCGCCGTCGCTGACCAACTGATAACGTTTGTCGCCCAGCACCTTAAGGGTGAAAATCTGTCCGCTCATCGTCTCTGGCCGGGTGAATGTTGTGACTTTCACCATTTCATTCTGACGCCCCATCAGCCGTTCCCACCCGGCGCCGAACAGCGGAAAGGTGTTCTTGGCTACGGCAATATCCAGATCCAGATCGTCAACCGTCTTTCCCAACACCAGACGCGATCGGATTAACTGAATTTCCGCATCGGAAGCCGGCGGCTTATTCGCTAATGCGCTGTTGATATCCTGTACCAACGAATTACCGGTGTTTTGTTCAATCTGCACCAGCGCATCGGCGCTATAAATGGGCGTGGCGAAGAGCGTATAAGTCATCGCGCACAGCGCAAATATGGCCGTCGTTCCCAATACCCACCAACGCGCTTCAACCACCGTTCCGACCAGACGCCCGATATCGATTTCATCGCTACCCGTTGCCGCCGCAGATTGTTTTACTTTTTCTGTCATGGTTTTCCCTGCTCTGCATTCAGTACCTGCGCCCACTGGCGGGCAGACCTTTCCAGTAATGTGTACACCGCCTCAAACGCATCGCGGCTTTTGCGATACGGGTCCGGTATTTCACGCTCGCTGTCCCAGTGACCAAACAGCATTACCTTGCCGCGCATTTCCGGCGCAATGTCGCACAGGGCGGCGATGTGACGTTTCTCCATCGTCAGAATCAGGTCATATTCCCGGCACAGACGCGCGGAAATTTGCCTTGCGCAGTGTTTTTCCAAAGACAGATCGTGGGCGCTCGCCACGCTCGCCGCCGCAGGATCGGCTCCTTTGCCGACCAGCGCGCCTAACCCGGCGGATGCAACCGTCAGCGAGGGATGAAAGCGCTTTAGCAAACGTTCAGCCGTCGGGGAACGGCAAACGTTCCCCACACAGACCACTAAAATTTTGTTAAACATAACGATTACCAGGAATGAATGTCGCTGGCCGTATCCGTCATATAACGGACACCGCTAATGGTCGGCAGCAACTGATTGATCAGACGGTTCCAGCGAGCAACCGGCGCGGTCGTGACGTACACCACATCGTAAGGCTGAAGTCGGAATTCCGTCGCCATCACCAATGAAGTGGCGTCAGACATATCAAGCTGGTAGATATTGGCGATCTTGCCGCCACGCCCACCCTCGCCTTTCAACGGACGAATCACAAAGATGCCGCTGGCGTTGGAGGTGGTCAGATCGATGCCTTCCGCATTGCCTAATGCTTCGGTGAGCGTCATGCCGCTGAAGTCCATTTTGAGGGTGCTCTGTTTTTTCACTTCGCCCATGACAAAGACTTTCAGATCGTCATTGCGCGGCACATACAGGATGTCGCCAGGGTAGAGCAAGCGGTTCTGGCTAAGATCGCCATTTTGCATTAGCGCCTGTAGCGAAATGCGCTGTTCTTTGCCGTTATGCGTCAATACTACGTTGCGCCAGTCCGCCATATCGGTCAGGCCGCCCGCAGCGTTAATCGCATCCAGGACGGTTAGCGGTACGTTAGTAATGGCCTGCTGGCCGGATTTATTCACCTGGCCGGAGATATACGCTTTTTGCGAACGGAAAGCGGCAATATTGACATCCACCTGCGGGTCCGCGATGTACTTCGCTAAACGCCCGGTAATATCGCTGCGAATCTCTGACAAAGTTTTACCGACGACGCTAACCTTGCCGATGTAGGGATAAAACATGGTGCCGTCCGGCTGTACCCAGTTGCCGGTATCGCTTGAGCTACGGTACTGGCCTGCTGGCGTGGTCAATTCAGGGTGATCCCAGACGGTGACATTCAGCACATCGCCAGGCCCAACGCGATACTGATAACTGGCGATCTCCTGGTCCAGCGACATATTCGGTTGCGCGACATTGGGCCGCGGGCGTAATTGCTCAACCAGCCGTGGCGTCAGCGGATACACATTGACCATCCGGTCGAGATCAAAATCAGCGTCTTGCTGTTTGATCACATCTTTCCCCATCGTAGACATATTGCTGCCCGGAAGTACTGTGCAGCCACTTATCAAGCTGAGTGACGCCAATAATGGCATCAATTTCATTTTGGATTTCATCATTGATTATTTATCACTTTGGCAGAGTAATTATCCTGTGCAATTTAAATAGCGGCTTCGTCCGTGCACATTTACCTTGCAGTTAATGGAAGCGAAAATTAACTGGCATCATTCTGAAAAAAAATCAATTCATCCGCAGGCTATTGACAGAATAACAAAGGCTTATATTCAGGCTTTCAGGCACGCTACCGCCCCTGGCTTCTTAGCTACCAATGCACTGATTATTTTAAATTTTTGCACTTCCCTCCGATTTCATCCTCATTCAGATAAAAATCTTCAGCGAAATAAAGGTTACGTATTAATAGTTTTCTTGATGTCGTGACAGGATATTTAAGAGCGCTACCTTAATCCTGCAAGAATTGTTGCAGCTAACCTAATGACAGGCAAGGTAACAAACCGCCATTCTATATTTTTAAGATTAATATTAAATGAATTAACAGATAATTTTAGGATTTTATTGATGTTGACAATATTTATTTGCCTCACCCTACCTGCGATATTTCCTAAATATATTTTTAATATTATTTAGTTTCTGACAGAAACATTACGGCTATTTTAAAGTTATTTTATAGCCCCATAACAAAGAGAAATTGCTCTGCGGCATTGCATTTTCCCGCCGTATTATCCATGATCGAATTGTGACAATTGTCATATTACAGAAGGTATTGCTCTTACTATGGAATGGATTGCCGATCCGTCAATCTGGGCCGGACTAGTAACGTTAATCGTTATCGAACTTGTTCTCGGCATTGATAACCTGGTCTTTATTGCCATCCTCGCTGAAAAACTACCCCCGGGGCAGCGCGACCGCGCGCGCATTACCGGCCTGATACTGGCGATGATCATGCGCCTGCTGCTGCTGGCGTCAATCTCGTGGCTGGTCACCTTGACTAAGCCGCTCTTTAGCGTACAGGCGTTAAGCTTCAGCGCCCGCGATCTGATTATGCTGTTCGGCGGCTTCTTCCTGCTCTTTAAAGCCACCATGGAGCTCAACGAACGGCTGGAAGGGAAAGATAGTGCTAACCCTACCCAGCGTAAGGGGGCGAAATTCTGGGCGGTGGTCGCGCAAATCGTGGTGCTGGACGCTATCTTTTCTCTCGACTCCGTGATTACCGCCGTGGGGATGGTCGATCACCTGGCTGTCATGATGGCGGCAGTGATAATCGCCATTAGCCTGATGCTGCTCGCCAGCAAGTCACTGACCCGGTTTGTGAACAACCATCCGACCATTGTGATTTTGTGTCTTAGCTTCCTGCTGATGATCGGCTTTAGTCTGGTGGCGGAAGGGTTTGGCTTCCATATTCCGAAAGGGTATCTGTACGCCGCTATCGGCTTCTCGGTGATGATCGAGGCGCTCAACCAATTGGCTATTTTTAACCGCCGCCGTTTTCTTTCCGCTAACCATACGCTGCGCCAGCGCACAGCGGAAGCCGTGATGCGTCTGATTAGCGGTAAAAAAGAGGATGCCGAACTGGATGCGGAAACCGCCGCGATGCTGGCAGACCATGACGACAGCCAGATTTTTAATCCGCAGGAGCGCAGGATGATTGAGCGGGTGCTGAATCTCAACCAGCGCACCGTGAGTAGCATCATGACATCACGTCACGATATCGAGCATATCGATCTCAACGCGCCGGAAGCGGAAATCCGCGCTCTGCTGGAAAAGAACCAGCATACGCGTCTGGTCGTGACCGGTGAAAATGACCAGGAAGATTTACTCGGCGTCGTCCACGTCATCGATCTGTTGCAACAATCGCTGCGCGGCGAACCGCTCAACCTGCGGGCTCTGATTCGCCAACCGCTGGTTTTCCCGGAAGTATTGCCTCTGCTGCCTGCGCTGGAGCAGTTCCGTAACGCCAGAACCCATTTTGCCTTTGTCGTAGATGAGTTTGGCTCGGTTGAAGGCATTGTGACATTAAGCGATGTCATGGAGACTATCGCCGGTAATTTGCCGAATGAAGCCGAGGAAATTGACGCCCGCCACGATATTCAGAAGAACCCGGATGGTTCCTGGACGGCAAACGGCCATATGCCGCTGGAGGATTTGGTGCAGTACGTGCCGCTACCGCTGGATGAAAAACGGGAATATCATACGATTGCCGGGTTATTAATGGAATATTTGCAGCGCATACCGAAAACCGGTGAAGAGGTTCAGGTGGGCAATTATTTGCTGAAAACATTGCAGGTAGAAAGCCATCGTGTGCAGAAAGTGCAGTTAATTCCGCTGCATAACGATGAGCCAGAATACGAGGTGTAACGCCTGTTCACCTGTCCCGGCCTACTTGCCAGGTAGGCCGGAAGCGCGTTAGCGTCGACATCCGGCACTCCCCTTTGGCCAAAAACTACAGCTTATCCAGCAGCTTCTTCACATCTTTACCGTTGCGGGTATCTTTATTGCGATCCGCCCAGTCGCTGAGCCGACGCTTCGCTTCATCCTGCAAATGCTTACGTAATAACTGATCAACTTGCAGGGTGTAGTTCAGTTCCTGCCACTTGCCATAGACGCGCAACGGCACCGGCGTCTCTTTCAGGAAGGTGATCAGGTTGCTATCGCCGTTCCAGCCGCCCAGCACACGCAGATTAAATTGCGTATCGCAGCTCTGCTTAACCAGGTCCAGAGTTCCACTGCCGGTTAACGCCAGCATAGAAGATTGCCCGGACATATCGTCGAGCCTCAGCGTGCCCTTGTTTAGCATCAGATTGGTCGTGAAGCGGTCCAGTCGGGTCGCGTTGTCCATATTTTCCTGCGACTGCTGCGCGTCGCCGCCGCTTCGCTCTACGGCCTGCTGCACCAGTTGCTGGAAATTCATTCCTTCGAGTCGCGTATTGCTCATATCAACATGCGCTTTTCCCTTCCAGTTGTGGCGAAATGCCTCCGCGTCAATATCTGCCCCGGAGAAATCGCCAACCAGCGACATTTTACCGGTCAGGCTAATCGGATAATTAAAGGCTTTCAGGATAGTTCCAATCTCAACATGGTTGAGGCGAGGATGGAATATGATGCGCGGACTGGCGGTGCGGGCATCCAGCGTGCCGGGCAGCGACATCTGTCCGTCGGCCAGCTTCCCCTGTAACTCGGTGATATCCAGCAATCCGGCCTGATTAGACATCTTCGTCGAAACCTGGGTAAAGTCCATTCCCCGCCAGCGAACTGAATCCGCCTGCAAAGAAATCACCGCCGTAAAGCTTTGCAACCCCTGATAAGGCGGCGCATCAACACGCGATGCGATAACTGGCCTGGTCAGGGGGAGCGTATTTTGCCCCTGCGACGTCGCGCCGTTCGTCTGTGCCACGGTGTTATGATGCGGCAACAGGTTATCCAGATTAAGTCTGCCGGACTGGAGGTCAATTTGCCATTCCGGCCGCTCCGCCAGCGTCACCTGAACGTGCCCGGTCAGAGAACTGTCATTCGCCGTTAAATTTAAGTGATTAAATGAAAGGCGTTTTTGCGCCTCCTGCCACTGCGCCTGAAATTGTCCTTGCCCCTCAATCCCCTGCGCCGGTAGATCCGCGCCCTGCAATTGCCAGCGCAGTTGTTCAATACCGGCGGTTAAATTATGCGGATAATCGGAAGCATCCACCGTTCCGCTGAACGATAACGCAAGATCCCGCTGATCGCGATTCACGCGTCCCGAAAAATCAAACGTGCCGCGATGTTCGGCATCTTGTTCCATATTCAGATGAATATCGCGCACCGTGACCTGTTCATCATTTTCATGCTGAAAAACCAGCACGCTGTCGGCAACACGCAGGCTACGAATATCAAACGACCAGCCGCGATCTTCCGCTACGTCCGGCAATGTATTGTCTTTCGGCGCGACTGGCGCATCATCACTGCGTACCGCTTCCGTTTGCGGCGTCAGTTGTATCACCCCGCCTTTCAGCATAACCTGCTTAACATGAAGCTGATGGCTCAATAGCGGCCATAAAGCGACGTCCAGGCGCATATTGTCAGCCCGCACCAGCGGTTCGCTGGCACCTTGCGCCGTCAGCGTCATTCGCCCGGAAAGGATGCTGAGCTGCGGCCATACGTGCCAGCGCAACGGCCCGTCCAGTTGCAACTGATACCCACTACGCGCGGCAACCTGCTGCACCATGTAGGCGCGGAAATCATTCGGATTGACCAACAATACCAACGCAGAAAATCCGGCCACCAGCACGACCAGGAGAATCATCAGCGTCGTCAGAAATCGTCTCATGCTACCCTCAATGGACCGGCAGTATTGCGCCGAATGGCTCAGTCTTTATCAATCCGGCTGGCAACGGCGCCCTGCTGATCGCGATATTTGGCATCCTGACGGCGGTTATAAGGCCGCGCCGCCGGGCCGGACAGCGGCTCAAAGCTCAACGCGCCGATGAGCATACCCGGACGCAATGCCAGCGGCAATTTCCCGGAGTTGTAAAACTCAAGCACAATGCAGCCCGACCAGCCTGGATCGATACGGTGCGCCGTCACATGCACCATCAGCCCCAGACGCGCCAGCGAGGAACGACCATCCAGCCAGCCCACTAAATCCGGCGGCAGGGTAACAGACTCATAGGTTACGGCCAGCGCCAATTCGCCCGGATGCAGATAAAATGCCTCGCCGTCCGGCAAAACGATTTCATCGCTCATCACGCGATCCAGCGCCGCGCTCACTTCATCTTTCGGCCCGCTCAGATCGATAAACGCCGCCGTATGACCACGGAAGGTTCGAAATTTATTGCCAAGACGTACATCGACCGTCGCGCCGTTAATGCGCTCTACGGGAGGTCGCGGGGTGATAGACAAACGGCCTTCATCCAGCCAGGCTTCAATATCTCGGTCGCATAAACGCATGGCACTTTCTCCTTTCGCGCATCAAGCCCTTAAATCAAGCACATCAAGGGCTAACCAGGTTATCACTGAACGGTACACAATTCGCCAGATTTATTCAAAGAACTGGCTGATTTTCGCTTTCAGAATATCAATAGCGATGCGGTTTTTACCGCCGCGCGGCACGATAATATCCGCATATTGTTTGGAAGGCTCAATAAATTGCAGGAACATCGGACGCACCGTTTTCTGATATTGTGCCATCACCGAATCCATTGAGCGACCACGCTCGTTCACATCGCGTTTGATACGGCGCATCAAACAGATATCCAGCGGCGTATCGACAAAAATAGAGAAGTTCATCTCTTCACGCAAACGCGCGTCGGTCAGTAACAGAATACCTTCAAGAATAATCACTTTCTTCGGTTCTACGCGAACCGTTTCCTGCATACGGGTATGCTCAACATAACTGTATACCGGTAATTCAATCGCCGAACCGCGCTTGAGCGCCTGGAGATGCTGAAATAGCAGGCTGTGATCCATCGCATTCGGATGGTCATAGTTGGTTTTTACGCGTTCTTCCATCGACAGATGGCTTTGATCTTTGTAATAACTGTCTTCGGGAATAACGCCAATATGTTCGTCACCCACTTGTTCACGCAATTCGCGGTAAAGGGTACTGGCAATAAGACTTTTGCCGGAAGCCGATGCGCCAGCGATACCGATAATGACGCACTGATGAGACTGATCAGTCATAAATTTAGCGACCTGATTAACCTGGATGTAAGGAAGGGGGGCGCCGAAACGCCAAACGCGGCAATTATAGGGATTTCAGCGGCGCGATACCAGTCCGGCGCTATACCACGGTTAATTTGTTGGCGGTGCATTCGACGTTGCGACGTAAAAGCGTTCAGTTTTAACGCGGACAGCGGATTTATCGACCCGTCTGGAGGAGTAATACGCCGGGAACCACAATTTATATCCAGCCAGCGTATAAATCATTACGCGTTTATACTAGCATAATCACAGAGTAAACTGACGCGTCCGGTATTCCGCGACGTTACCGGCGATTCGGATAGAGTGGTAATGAGTAAACCATCCCAACATGTTTTCGTTACCGTCCCCCACCCGCTGCTGCGTCTGGTCAGTTTAGGCCTGGTCGCGTTTGTCTTTACGCTCTTTTCGCTCGCGTTATCGCGTTTCGGCGCCCAACTCGCGCCGCTGTGGTTCCCCACCTCCATTATGATGGTAGCGTTTTACCGCCATGCGGGCCGTCTGTGGCCAGGGATCGCCGTCGCCTGCTCGCTCGGCAGCATCGGCGCCTCACTGACTTTATTTCCTGCCGCCTCGCTTAACTTTAGCTGGACGGCAATAAATATTATCGAGGCGGCCACTGGCGCGATACTGCTGCTAAAACTGCTCCCCCGGTATAACCCCTTACAAAATTTGAATGACTGGTTCCGTCTGGCTATCGGCAGCGCCGTGATTCCGCCGCTACTCGGCGGCCTGTTATTTTGGCTGATAGCGCCGGAAGCGGTCGCCTCGAAAGCGTTTCTGATTTGGGTATTATCGGAAGCCATCGGCGCGCTGGCGCTGGTGCCGTTAGGTTTACTGTTTAAACCACACTATCTGTTGCGTCATCGCGACCCGCATCTGTTGCTGGAAACGCTATTGACGCTGGTCATTACGCTGGCGCTAAGCTGGCTCGCTATGCGCTATATCCCGTGGCCGTTTACGTGCGTTATCGTCCTGCTGATGTGGAGTGCGGTGCGCCTGCCGCGAATGGAGGCGTTTTTAATTTTTTTAGCTACCGTTATCGTGGTCTCGCTCATGCTAGCCAATGATCCCACGCTGCTCGCCACGCCGAAAACCGACGTGATGGTCAATATGCCGTGGCTGCCTTTTTTAATGATCCTGCTGCCCGCTAATATGATGACGATGGTGATGTACGCGTTTCGCACGGAGCGCAAACATATCACCGAGAGCGAATCCCGCTTTCGCAACGCGATGGAGTATTCCGCCATTGGCATGGCGCTGGTCGGTACGGAGGGCCAGTGGCTACAGGTCAATAAATCCCTGAGCCATTTTCTTGGCTATAGCCAGGATGAATTACGCGCGATGACATTTCAGCAACTGACCTGGCCGGAAGACTTGAATAACGACCTTGAACAGCTAAACATGCTGGTGCGCGGCGACATCAACAGCTATTCCATGGAAAAACGTTACTACACCCGCAACGGCGATGTCGTCTGGGCGCTGCTGGCCGTCTCGCTGGTTCGTCATAAAGACAATCAACCTCTCTATTTTATTGCTCAGATTGAAGATATTAACGATCTCAAGCAAAGCGAGCAGGAAAACCAGCGGTTGATGGAGCGCATTACGCAAGCGAACGAAGCGCTGTTTCAGGAAAAAGAACGGTTGCACATCACTCTTGACTCTATCGGAGAAGCGGTGGTGTGTATCGATGTCGCTATGAATATCACCTTTATGAACCCGATCGCCGAAAAGATGAGCGGCTGGCGGCAAGAGGATGCTTTAGGCGCGCCATTATTAACGGTTCTGCGCATTACGTCAGGTGATAAAGGGCCGCTGCTGGAGGATATTTATCGCGCCGACAGGTCACGATCGGACATGGAACAGGAGGTAGTGCTCCATTGTCATAACGGCGGCAGCTACGATATTCATTACAATATCACGCCGCTCAGCACGCTTGACGGCGATAAGATTGGTTCGGTTCTGGTTATCCAGGATGTCACCGAATCACGAAAAATGTTACGCCAGCTCAGCTACAGCGCAACCCATGACGCCCTCACCCATCTCGCCAACCGCGCCAGTTTTGAAAAACGGCTTCAACAACGCCTGCAAACAATACAGGAATCGCCTCAACATCATGCGTTGGTGTTTATCGATCTGGACCGTTTTAAAGCGGTTAACGACAGCGCGGGTCATGCCGCCGGCGACGCCTTGTTGCGCGAGCTCGCGTCGCTGATGCTCAGTATGCTTCGCTCCGGCGATCTCTTAGCCCGTCTGGGCGGTGACGAGTTTGGGCTGTTTCTGCCGGATAGTAATAGTGACAGCGCGCGCTTTATCGCGACGCGGCTTATCAACGCCATTAATGAGTATCATTTTATGTGGGAAGGACGCCTGCATCGGATCGGCGCCAGCGCCGGGATCACGATGATAAATGAACATAACTGCCAGCTTACAGAGGTCATGTCTCAGGCAGATATTGCCTGCTACGCCGCGAAAAATAGCGGCCGCGGCCGTCTGACCGTGTACGAACCGCAGCACGCATTATCCCCCTCAACGGGAAAGATGCCGCTGGAAGAACAGTGGCATATGATTAAAAATAACCACCTGCTGATGCTTGCCAGAAACGTCGCACCGCCGCGTACGCCGGAGGCCACCAGCTTTTGGCTGGTCTCACTCAGGCTGTGGACCAGCGAAGGGGATGTTCTGGAAGAACGTGCATTCCGGGCAGGATTAGTCGACTCCGCGCTGCATCATGCGCTCGACCGACGGGTATTCCATGAGTTTTTCCATCATGCGGCGACCGCCGTCGCCAGCAAAGGATTAAGCGTCGCGCTGCCGCTGTCCGCCGCGGGATTATGCAGCGCTACCCTTATTGATGAACTGCTGGAACAACTGGAACATAGCCCGCTGCCGCCACAGTTGTTACACCTGATTATTCCGGCTGACATTATCGTTAAGCAGGCACAGACCGCCATTGCGACTCTGCAAAAACTGCGGTTACGCGGCTGCCAGGTTATTCTCAGCCATGTCGGGCGCGATTTACATCTGTTTAATTTACTGCCCCCGGATATCGCCGATTATTTACTGCTGGATAGCGACCTTATCGCCAACGTTCATGAGAGTTTAATGGATGAAATGCTGGCCTCGATTATTCAGGGACACGCCCAGCGTCTGGACATCAAAACGCTCGCCGGACCGGTACAAAACCCACAGGTGCTGGATACGCTCTCCCGTATTGGCGTGGATCTGATTTATGGCGACACCATCGCCGAAGCGCAACCGCTGGATTTGTTACTGAATACCAGCTATTTCGCTATCCATTGACGGTTGCCAGCCGTGGGTATACCAGATATGCAGTAGCGCGTAGGAACGCCACGGTTTCCAGCGCTCCGCGTAGCGGCGGATTTGCGCGGGTGTCATCCCGACGAAGCGCTGCTTAATTAAGTAATCATCGGGCAAAAAGATATCTTTTGCCTGCCAGCCGCGCAGGGCGAAATAGTTCGCCGTCCAGCGGCCAATTCCCGGAAACGTTTGTAAATTTTTAACACCCTGCTCAATGTCCGGCGGCGCGGTGAGCGCCAGTTTTCCCGCAAGCGTCGCCTGCGCCAGATGAATCAGCGCTTCGGCGCGCCGGAGCGGCATCCCCAGAGCTTTCAGCGCCAGCGGATCGGCCAACGCCAGCGTTACCGGACCGGGAAAACAGACATAATCGGGCGCATCCGGCAACGCCTCGCCATAGCGGCGCGCCACTTTCGCCGTCAACCTTGCCGCCATCGCGACGCTCACCAGTTGCCCCAGTATCGCCCGCACGCCTTGTTCAAACGTATCAACTGATCCCGGTAAACGCAGCCCCGGTCTGGCCTCGCCCAGTGGCCCCAGCACGGCGGCAACCTGCGCAGGCTGACAGTCAAGATCAAACAGACGCGAAACCTTCGCCAGACACGCCGGCGCGACGGGAAGTAATCCGGCGCTCACGCTAACCCGCACAGTGTGGGTGGACAGATTGGGCCTCACGCTGACCAGCCCGCGATGCTCGCCCACAACCAGGCTGCGCGCATAAAAGCCCTCGCCTACCGTTTCCACGCCGTCCACCGCACGCGCGGCAAGAAAACCCAATATCCACGACCAGTCGTAAGGCGGCTGCCAGCTCAGGATAAACATGCTTTTCTCCTTTATTTGACCTTTCAGCATAAACGCTAATCGCACGTAACGCCTTGCTTTCATATTCCAGTTGTCGCCGCGACGACATTTCGCTAAAGTCACGCCCCTTCTTCACTGGCATGGGGATTTTAAGGTGTTTATAGGATTTGATTACGGTACGGCAAATTGCTCGGTCGCTATTATGCGCAACGGACGTCCACAGTTGCTGACAATGGAAAATAACAGCACATTGCTGCCGTCTATGCTGTGCGCGCCGACGCGCGAAGCGGTGAGCGAGTGGCTGTACCGCCATCATGATGTGCCGACAACGGACGAAGAAACCCAGGCGCTGCTACGCCGCGCGATACGCTACAACCGCGAGGAAGATATTGAAGTTCGCGCGCAAAGCGTACAGTTTGGTCTGGCGTCGCTGGCGCACTATATTGACGATCCTCAGGAGGTTTGGTTCGTCAAATCGCCGAAATCCTTTTTAGGCGCCAGCGGCCTGAAGCCGCAGCAGGTTGCGCTGTTTGAAGATTTGGTCTGCGCCATGATGGTACATATTCGTAATACGGCGCACAGCCAGTTACCGGAGGCCATTACCCAGGCGGTGATCGGTCGCCCGATTAACTTTCAGGGACTGGGCGGCGATGACGCAAACCGCCAGGCGCAGGGTATTCTGGAGCGGGCGGCAAAACGCGCCGGTTTTCAGGAGGTGGTATTCCAGTACGAACCGGTCGCGGCGGGCCTGGACTACGAGGCTACGCTGCGGGAAGAGAAGCGTGTGCTGGTCGTGGATATTGGCGGCGGCACCACCGACTGTTCTATGCTGCTGATGGGGCCGCAGTGGCGTCAGCGCGCCGATCGTGAAAACAGCCTGTTGGGGCACAGCGGTTGCCGCGTGGGCGGAAACGATCTGGATATCGCGCTGGCCTTTAAAAATCTGATGCCTTTGCTGGGCATGGGCGGCGAAACCGAAAAAGGCATCGCCCTGCCGGTGCTGCCGTGGTGGAACGCCGTCGCGATTAACGACGTCCCGGCGCAAAGCGATTTTTACAGTAGCGCGAATGGTCGTCTGTTGAACGATTTGGTTCGCAACGCGCGTGAAGCAGACAAGGTCGCGTTGCTGCTCAAGGTCTGGCGTCAGCGGCTTAGCTACCGCCTGGTACGCTGCGCGGAAGAGAGCAAGATTGCCCTTTCCGGACAAACGGATGTTACGGCGAGGCTGCCATTTATCAGTGATGAACTGGCGGTCGCTATCAGCCAGCAAGGACTGGAAGCGGCGCTGGATCAGCCGCTGGCGCGTATTCTGGAACAGGTGCAACTGGCGCTGGACAGCGCGCAGGAAAAACCGGATGTCATCTATCTGACCGGCGGCAGCGCCCGTTCGCCATTGATTAAAAAAGCGCTTTCCGAACAGCTACCGGGCATACCCATCGCTGGCGGCGATGATTTCGGCTCCGTCACCGCAGGACTGGCACGCTGGGCGGAGGTTGTTTTCCGCTAAGCGCCTCGCAAGCTCAGCGCTGATGGATTGACATTATTCTTGATGTGGCTTAACGTCAGGAATGAGGGTAAGGGAGGATTCCTCCTCCTAAATACACTCTTTAAAATCAGTATGTTATAAAAACATCAGTCAGTTAATGCCCAGCCTGATAGCAATAATCAGAGTGTTATTGCTACAGTTTGGGCAAAAACTGGACACTTTAAAAGGCGGTCAAGGGGTTGTATTTCACGGCGTCGATCAAGTGATCGGGGCTGAAATGGGCGTATACCATCGTTTGTAAAATATTGGAGTGGCCTAGTATTCGTTGCAGGGTAAGAATGTTTCCGCCGTTCATCATAAAGTGACTAGCAAAGGTGTGACGCAGCGAATGTGTTGCTTGCCCGGATGGTAAATGCGGAACAACAATTTTAATCGTTTCCCTGGCAAGATCGTAATCAGCATCAGGGAAAAGCCGCCCACTCCTGCCCTCCAGAACTTCAGCTATAAGTGCAGGCTCTACCGGAATCGTGCGATTTTTCCCATTCTTAGTTTTGACGAATGTCACGCGATCTTTCATAACATGCGTTGCCATCAGCATTGCCGCTTCATTCCATCGAGCACCAGTAGAAAGGCACAATTTGGCAATCAGCAAGTTATCGCCCTTCATCACCTCAAGCAATCGCGCGATATCGTCATGCGTCAAATAACCCATTTCGCTTTTGGTCAGACGGATAAGCGCCAGGCCTTTCAGCGGATTAGGTGACGGATAGTGACCCAACGAATACAGGGAATTAAACATCGCGGCAAGATGCTCCTGTTCCGTGTTAAGCGTTTTGGGTTTGATGCCTGCCGTCGTTCGCCGGGCGCGGTAATCAGAAAAAAGTTTTGGCGTTACATCGCACGCCAGTGGATGACCGAGTGCGCGATCGAGCACCAGTAACTTATTGTGCGTACGCTCCCCGTCCCGCATCATCTGCCCTTTAACTTTCCACCAGATTTCTATCAACTCCAGCAGATAACGATCATCGACAACAGGCGCTTTCCACTCTTTGGTGTTATAGCGAGCCATCGCCCACCGCTCATAGTCTTTAGCCTCCCCGCGTGTGGTAAATTTTTTGCGTATACGCTTTCCATCGCTTCCGCTGGGACGAAGATCCATCAGGTAACGGCCATCGGGTAGTTTACTGATACTCATGGGCGCTACTCACTACTGCCGTCTTTCAGGTCGTCTTTGTTTAAGTTAGCCTGCGCGAACGCAGCGCTAACCGCCTGCATATTTAACCGCGCCGCCTCATTCATGGCGCGATAGTTTTCGAGCAGGGCTTTTTCTTCCTGGTTTTCTGTCAACCGCACTTCCCCAAGCAAGATATATTGAATGTCTGCCCCCGCCTCAGCAAAAGAGAATAATACTTCCCCTCCTGGTACCGCTTGGCCCCTCTCATACTTCCCCCACATTTCGCGAGAAACACCACAAATCATGGCTGCTTGAGCTTGCGTAAGGCTTAGCCGGGTTCTTTCTAATTTGATGCGCTCAGCGCAAAGAGAATTAAAATTCACATTCACCTCTTGACAGTGATAACTTGAGTTCTCATAATGAATTTAACAACCAGATAGAGAGAGCAAATATATCACTATGGAGCAATCAGCACACGAAGACCGCTCTCGTCTACCGAAAGCGGATGCACCAAGAAGGCAGATTTCCCTGCGTCTAACGGAAGGCGAACGGGAGGAACTAGAGGCTTTGGCAAAAAAAGATGGTCGTTCACGTTCAGGAATGGCTCATCGGTTATATATGCGTGGCCTGGCAGAAATTAAAAACGAAATGCAGAAGGGGGAGTAATGGCAGACAGACAATCACGCGCCCCGAAATACGAAATGACCGTAAGCGACATCAGGCGTAAAGAAGCCCATGAGCGCGAAATTATGGTTGTGGAGGCCGTGGCAAAGGTATTTATTCAGGAAAAGATAGAGCCGCAAATGACCCTTAAAAAATTTGCCGAGCGTTACCGTAACGGCGATTTTCAAAGTGTGATTGACGATGCGAATAGGGGAGAATTGACGCTCATCAAAACTGAAAAGAATAAATTACGCAAGGTTGACATGATCGCCTATTTCGCTGACGGGCTACTGAATTTTTTCAATAACCAAAGTCAGAGAATAAAAGCATGACCGACTTAAAAAGCCTGTGCATAGATATTTTAATGATTATTGCTATTGCCTGTTTAGGTACGGTTTTAATGGCTGCAACCATTAAATTTATTATCACTTACCTTTTTTAACGAGGTACAAAATGAAAACTATTCTTAGCGATGTACAACTGGCAGTGACAGGAGAGGGAAAAGACGGACGCGTTATCGGCGCTGATATGTTGCGTAATATTGCCAGTAACTTTAATGGTAATCACTATCCTGGAATATTTAAGAACTCACCGAATAAATCACAAATACACGAATTAATCGGGTACGTAACACACGTATATTTAGTGGAATCAAATTCCGGAGTGGAATTGTACGGTTGTCTTGAGTTTACTGAATATTATGATATGGCAACATTAAAAGACACTCTTGATAACAGAGTTTATATTGCTATAGAAGTGCTGCCAGTACAGCCAGGATATGAATCACTGAAAAGTATATGGTTCATTGACGGTAAATTCACAGAACAACAGCAGCCGGTTAACTTCCGCAAATGCGAATGTATCGGGCGTGAAGAGCGAGTACAAAAAAGACTGGAACCAGAAATAGCCGCATCATTCAGCAAGAAATACAACAATGCAAATAGCGGGTATGTTAGCACCGTTACACCCAAGAGCGATAAGAAAATCCATTTCAATGAAAACGATACTTTGGAAATAGAAAAAGGCTATCTGATTTTTAATACAAAGGACACTGTAACAGCGGTTAAAATCAGTGAAATAGAAGCAATAGAATCGATAAAAAACAAAGATAAAACAGAAAAAGTTTTCATGCGTACAGCGTCCGGCACCTACGCGGAAATGAGAAACAGTAATATAAGCGTCAGGGATTTGATAGAAATTCTAGAACAATACAAAGAAAGCCAATTGCTCGCGCTAAAAGCATCCTAACCATGAGGTAAGTATGCTTATTCAAGCTTTACTAGTCCTGTTAATTTTAATTCTGGCTATTGGGCTTTTTAGACTTTCTTTTGAAATGCTTCCAGCCGGTCATTACCTGGAAGATATACAGCTAGCCAGCAAGAGAAAAAGTAAACCGAATTCCCAACCAACGCGACCAAAGAAAGAGGAAAGCGAAATGAAAGAAGAAAATGAAATGAAATTCAAAGAACCAGAACACCATCCCTACTATGGCGATGATTTGAGAAATATCTTTATTGAGATTAAAGATAAATATTCACCATGTGGCGATCTTTTGTTCAGGCTTGATCACCTGACAGCAGTCAAGCGCACTGGTGAGCAGGCGTATTTCTCCGTTTTATACATAAAAAACGACACCTATGAAGGAAATGTCCCATACGATGCATTTATGTTTTTCCTTAAAAGGAAATTTGACGAGATTGCAGCAATGCCCATTGAGCCGGGTAAGCCAGTAATTCTTACATTCACGGTGACAAAAGAAATGGCAACCTCAAAGATAAGGTTACCACAAGAAGGATAGATTAATGGAAGCAGAAATTACTTAGGAAGCACCCATGTGCTTTTGTGCGGTGATACCTCAATCTCGGAGTGGCAACCATGACATTCAAAATATTTTCTGTACCCCTGACCTCTAAGATAGAGTGTTTTTACTTTGTTATCTTCCGCGCAATCTGGACAAATGTATCTGATTGTCTTATTTCCCTTAACGATTACCTCATTGCTAAGTACGAGCACGCCGGGTGCTACCTCAGTAAGTTCATACTTAGCAATCTCATTACGTTTATCCATAAGCTCATCAAGTTTTCGTTGCAAAGAATGGCGGGACTTATCGGACTCGGCATAAAGGTTAGATAATTCTATGGCTTGTTGATTCATGTTGAGTATCTCGCTGAGAAGCGCCTTTATTTCTTTAGTGTGCTCATTGTCTTTTTTAGCATCCCTGGCTTCTAAAAGAGTCTCGCACGTAGTTTTTGCAAGAGAGTAGCTACCTGATATGGAGGAAAGAATATCCGATACCTTAGCCATAACTGGCCTCCTGATTGTGTGTAGATAGTCTGCGCCCGTCATGCCTTCGAAAACGTAACGGGCGTAGACAACATAACACAAGCTGCTCGCCGTTCGCAGCCTAAACCACGGCACCCAACCGGGCGGGCAATCACGGTATTTTTTCACACTGCGAGGATGATGTTATGAGGAAAAACACGGCAGAACAGGTAAACGAGTTCTTACAGGGATACTACTTCGATAACGAAGCCAATCCCCGCCAGAAAGGGACACATTTTGACGTTATGAAGCACGGTATCTTGAGTGTCCGTAACACACTTTTTTATTCAAAAGACACAAGCGCCAGTAAAGACCTAAAAGAACTTAACTGGATGGCGAAACAGCTAACTGACGGAGTCGTACCCGAACCCGCCAGAATTACGGAGTGACAGAAATGAATATTAGTTATTCATTCACTATACCGGAATCAATAGCCGTTATATCACTGGCCGCATTAGTTATGTTTCTGGCCGTATGGATATTAATGTTCATTGATACATGGAGACAAAAACGAAAATATTCGCAACTAAAAAAACAAATAAATTCAACCGAAGAAAGGAAAACGAAATGGACACCACCGCAAGGCAAAGAATTGTAGCAGCCGGAATTATCGCGAAAGCGGCGGAAACGCTGCAAATTGCCAATATGAGGCTTGCAAATTATGAATATCTGGTTGTCTCCGCAGAACTGATGGAAACCGCCAGGAGTTTAAAAACAGTGGCTCGACAGTTAAGGGAATTACACGACCTGACTGAATAACAGATTAATTGACCTGATTCATTTAAACACCGCTCACGCGGCGGGATTCGTACAACCTGAATAAAGGAAAACACAATGATTAACCCAAATAAAAGCCTTGCCCAAAAAGCCTTAGCCGGTGCGCAAATTTTGCGTATACACGCCGAAGCAAGCGCTGCCGACGCCGATTTTTTTATCGCGCTAATGTCTGAGCCTTACACCATCGCCGCCAGCGCCATCGAGCAGCTCGTTGAAGAAAACGAAAAACTCCGCGCCCAGCTCGTCGCTTTCCAGAGGACGGCCAACGCCGCTGTTGCCGTTGACCCAGCAAGCGGCCCGGACACTACAGCCTATTACACATCTCTCTTAAAAGGCACTCGCGTACGCCTGAAGACAGCCCCTTACACGCGCGGAACGGCGGGCCTAACAAAAGTTAATGAACGCGGCATCCCGTTCTGTTCTGTGCATTTTGAAGCCCCGTATGAAGACACCCGATGGGTAAAGGCAGAGCGCCTGGAATCAATCCCCGACGAATGAAGCTGATTATCCCCGGACGTTACCGCCAGAGCAGAAACAAGCCACGGGGAAAGCTTGAGAAGAAAGCACGGGCGGCATTTGACCGCCTGAAAAAAAACGACTGGTCACATGTGCGACGGCTGGAACGAGTACCCCGCGCCCGCGTGATCAACGTGGACAGTTACCGACTGTTAAGCCTGAACGAGGGCCGGACATGGGAACTACTCAACCACAACGAATACGTGAAGAGGATTAGACGATGCTACAGATGAAATTTCACCCCCGCTTCATTGAAGCATTCCACAGCGGGCAGAAGATAACCTCACTGCGCATGCTGGATTTTAAATGCCGTTACTACGAAGAAACAGACGATCAGCAGGCTGTTTATTCCCATGACAGTAAACTGAAACACAACACGTATGTAGATTCTATTGGCGGCATAACTGTACACCTTTTATCAGGAACAACCGTTACCCAATTAAGCGACCTTGCCGGACTTCTGGAAAGACAGCCCTACAAGCCCGGCGCCGAAATCGAACTGGTCACAGAAGCCGTAGGCGGCGAATGGGTTCCGTTCGCCACCGCTATTGTTGCTGACGTTTCCGTTATCAAGGGCGACAAAATAGAAAACATTGACGCCATTCATGACGGCTTTAACCCTGACCGTGACCCGCTAGCCGAACTCCATGCATTCATGCGGGATGTTTACCACACCGCAGACCCCGCTAAAGAGATGTACTGGCTGTACACCTTCACCAACGTGCAGATGTTGCCGCAGTGGGGAGGTGAAGCATGAAACTCGGTGCTATCTGGATTTCCTACATCAACGATATCGACGGAAAGCGCTATCGCACGCGTGAGCAGAATATCAATTTAGACCGCTCACTACTGGACGATATCAGGGGCCAGGACGAAAAACGCTTCATCTTTTTCAATGACGGATCGCAGGTATCTGCCCGCAATATCTGCCGTGAAATCATTCTGGAACCCAACACCTACACCCCGAAAAAACAACGAGGGGGCCGCTCATGAAAAAGCCATCTCTCATCCGTTCCCCGCTCAAATGGGCGGGTGGTAAACGCGAAGTTGTGCCGGAGCTGCGCAAGCATTTACCCAAAGCGAAGTGCCTGATTGAGCCGTTCGTTGGCGGCGGTTCCGTGTTCATGAATACGGACTATGACCGCTACGTATTGTGTGACAGCAACGCCGCGCTGATGAATTTCTACCGGCACATGACGTATAACACGGCGGCGTTAATCGATCTCGCGTGGAAACTCTTCAAGGATGACGGAAACCAGGAAGCCTACAAGCGCAACCGCCAGGCGTTTAACACGATATCCACTGCCTATAACAGATCACGCCGTACCTCGCTGGTTTGGGCGGCGCTGTTCCTGTACCTGAACCGCCACGGCTTCAACGGCGTGTACCGTACCAATCTGAAGGGTGAATTTAACGTCCCGTTCGGCAAGTACGATCAGCCGTACTTCCCCTATGTGGAAATGCGCCTGTTTGCCGAAAAAGCCCGCGATACCGGAACCCGCTTTGTTTGTTCGGATTTCCGCACAACGATTAGAGCGCTTACGGGTATCTGTCCCGATATCTCATTCCATGCCAATAAAGTAAGCGATGCGGTTATTTACTGCGATCCGCCCTATCTGCCACTCAGCGATAAAGACAGCTTCACCCACTACAACGGCAAATCGTTTACCGAAAACGACCACCGGGCGCTTGTCGCGCACCTGATAGAGGTCGAACGGCTTTACGGCGTTAAGTCCGTTATTTCCAACAGCGACACCGAAGCGACCCGCGCGATCTATTCGCCGTTCAGGCTCCACAAACTGGACGTTAAACGGTCTGTCAGTGCCAGCACCGAAGGCCGCAAAAAAGCCCCTGAAGTGATCGGCGTGCTGGATGGCCGGGAAAGGTATGTAAGCGCACCACGCCAGGAGGGAAAGGCATTCGCCGCCGCAATGGAGGCCGCATCATGATTCTGAAACCTATGGGAACGCCGGGGAAATGCCCGGCACATGAACGAGCATGGGCACCGGAAGAAGAAGAGTTGGTGCTAAGTCTGTACAGGAAAAAAAGCCTGACAGAAATCGCCGCGCTTCTGCCAGCACCAGGCAGATCAGCCGACGCTGTTGCACACAAGCTTCAATTTTTACGTGAGCGTTTTCCGGATCAAATCGGTTACATGAGACCCCGATATACACAAGAACAAGACAACTTCATCCGCAAAAATTGCCACACGATGACCGCAGAAGAAATTGGCAATCAACTGACACCACGACGGACGATAAGCTCAGTAATGCACAGAGCAAGACGTCTGGGTATCAGTCTCTATAAATGCGGTGATAATTCCCCTCATACCAAGTACGAGGACGAAGATGTTGAACTCATCCGCGGGTTACGTGACAGCTCCGATCTGACATTCCGGGAGATTGGCGGAAAGTTTGCCATCGATAAAGACACAACCAGATGGCTGTATTACCACCGCCATACCGCAATTGACGCCATCGCAAGGGAGTACCTGCCGCGATGACCGCCACCGCCTACTACAACGAAATCGATCCCTTTGCCGCCGCCTGGCTGCAAAACCTTATTGACGCTGGTTGTGTTGCTCCCGGCGTCATTGATACGCGCTCAATTGAGGAAGTTACCGCCAATGACCTTAAAGGCTTCACGCAATGCCATTTCTTCGCCGGGATCGGCGTCTGGTCTTACGCCCTGCGACGTGCCGGATGGCCTGACAGCCGCCCCGTCTGGACGGGTTCCTGCCCCTGCCAGCCGTTCAGCCAGTCGGGAAAACGCCGGGGATTCAACGACCCCCGCCACCTGTGGCCCGCATGGTTTTACCTTGTATCGCAGTGCCGCCCTCACGTTATCTTTGGTGAACAAGTTGCAAGCAAGGACGGCCTCACATGGTTCGACGCTGTACAATTTGACCTGGAAAAGGCGGAATACGCCGTCGCAGTTGTCGATCTTTGCGCTGCGGGCTTCGGTGCGCCGCACATCCGACAGCGCCTCTTCTGGGTGGCCTACGCCAACAACGATAGACAACAATCAGGTTGCAGGGGTGGGAGCAGCAGCAAATCACCCATCAAGAGGAACAACCCTGGGAGGTGCGGCGAGGCTGTCTTCTCCAGTCCGGTTAACGGCTACTGGCGAGATGCTGACTGGCTGTTCTGCCGGGATGGAAAGTGGAGGCCAGTTAAACCCGGACTTAAGCCGCTGGTTAATGGGACTCCCGGACGAGTGGGCCAGTTGCGCGCCTACGGCAACGCCATCGTTGCGCCGGTCGCGGAAGCGTTCATAAGGGCATACATGGAGGCGGTCACACAATGACCACCTCCCACGGACGCTACGCACCCACACCCCCGCCGCCGTATCCGGGCAAAGCCCCGGACACGACCGATTACCCGTATCCGTGGAATAAACCCCGCGAGGCAATCGGCGTTGACCGTTCGTCATTAGAAGATATCGCGGCAGCAGCACGCGAGAAGGAAGCCCGCGAAAAACTCGACGAGAGTATCAGGCGGGCAACTCACCCCCTGCCGCTGTTCATGCGTATGCGTATCGAGGCCCGCATTGATGAACACTGCCAGCAAAAAGGCGTTTACATCGCCGGTCTTAAATTCCGTGATTTCGTTCGCCGCGAACTGCCGTTACTCAACGCGGTAAACAATAAATACCGCATCGAAATCGATAAGCCCATGCCGCCCGTCTGGTCATGGCTGGAAAGTAGCACCACAACCGCCCACCACTTCGCCGATCTCCAGGGGTTAACGGAACGGTTTAACCGCCTGCCGGAATACACCGAAGAAGATATAGAGTTGTTGGCGCAAGACATTGCTATATACATCCGGGGCGAAATCGCCGATATGGTCGACGCAACCGCCGATCTGGACGATATGACCTGCGCCCGCCAGTTATACACGTGCGCCCTGAATGTGGCGGAACGCTTCAACATGCCCCCGGCCAACGCTGAAAAATTCCGGCGCTACAAACTCGATCTTCTGGATACGTCTGTCACGGTTCAGAAGATGATGGATGAAAAAATCTGGAAACGCCGCTTAAAGCGCCTGGCCTACCGCTGGCGGGAGCACCTGCAAATCACCTACGGCGACGTGGGCCGCGCGGCGTCAGTGTATTGCAGCAAAAAGCAAATCAGCCTTTGGGAAGAACAGCGCCGCCGTAACCGTCTCATCATGAGCAATCTGGAGCTGGAAGACGAGGACAGCGGCGATCGCATATCGCTCGCTGACACTATCGACGCTTCCGTTTCTAACCCGGCCCTGCGTCGTGTTGAACTTATGACCCGTATCAGGGGATTCCGTGATATTGCCAGAGACGCGGGATTTGAAGCCCGTTTCTATACAATTACCGCGCCGTCAAAGTACCACGCCCGCCATAACTACGGCCCGCGTAACAGCAAATGGAACCACGCCAGCCCGAAACAGACCCAGGACTACCTCAACAACATCTGGAAGCTGATCCGCGCCGACCTTGCCCGCGATGGCATACAGGTTTTCGGTCTGCGCGTGGCGGAACCACACCACGACGGCACCCCGCACTTGCACATGATGTTATTTGTACGCCCTGAACAGGTGGACGCGCTCACTAATACCCTGGAAACCTACGCCATCCGTGAAGACCGCGACGAACTCAACACCAAAGAGGGCATCAAACCCCGCTTTGACGTGATCGATATCGACGCGGAAAAAGGCGACGCCGTCGCGTACATCGCCAAATACATTTCCAAAAATATCGATGGTTACGCGCTGGATGACGAAGTAGACGACGAATCCGGCAAGCCCTGCAAACTGACCGCCAAACACGCCACCGCGTGGGCCTCATTGTGGGGTATCCGGCAATTTCAGTTTGTGGGCGGTGCGCCCGTTTCGGTCTGGCGCGAGCTGCGCCGTATGCGCGACGAGGAACTGGCGGCGAAATTTGGCACCACCTTTGCCGAAATGCACCAGGCCGCATCCGTGGATGGGGACTGGGGAGCCTACATCACATTACAGGGTGGCCCCCTGGTTGCCCGTAAGGATCTGATCCTGCGCCCTTACTACGGCATGTCGAAAAAAGCCGACAAATACGGAAGGGAAACCCCGATTATTAAAGGGGTATATCTCCAGCATGAGCCAAAAGAGTTCCCCATCATCACCCACGTCAAACAGTGGAAAATGGTCAAAAAACAGCCGACGCCGGATACGGCGTCGGAGCTAACAGGGTGTTCATCTTTTGACCTTACGGTCGCGTCCGCGACCGCTAGGACTCGTGTCAATAACTGTACTTTGTACAAAAAACAACCAACAAACGGCGATAAATCGAACAGTAACACCGAGCCAATTCAGCAGACAATTGACCAGCAAATAATCAGTACGCTGGCCAGAGACCAGGAACCAGACCAGAACGCCGCGCCAGACAGTCGCAGCGCGGATCACCTTTCCCTTTTGCGGGTTATTCCGCCGCGCAAACACGAACAAAAACCCGTCGCCGACGATAAAAACGCGGTTCTGCGCCTCATTACCGAGCTGCGCACGCGCGGTATCGACAGCGACGACGAGATCGGGCACGTGCTGAAAGGCCGGATGATCAGCTACGGCCCTGACGCCTGCCTGCAGGTCAGACACGGCAACATCGTGATCATTAAGCGCCAGCGCTGGTGCGGACACCGCGAATGTCACAACCCACTGAATGAAGAAGACCTGCGCTACGGCGACGAGGCCCGTTGCCTGGCACATTCCGATCCTGACCGGGTGGCAGAACGCCGCAAACAACAGGTCACTGAGCAGCAAAAACAACAACAGCAGAAACGCGACAGCATTTTGTCGCGAGTGAACAAACTGAGGGGGTTAAAATGAGAAAATACACCGCCTACCGTCCGGGCGAAGAGCGCTTTGACGGGCAGTTATACAGGACAATGGTACGCGCGGAACGCCGGGCGCGGGAAAATCCCCGCGTGAACATGCCGCCGTCACCACCGCCAGTGCCGGAAGTTCAGGAGGTGAAGCAGGAAACACCGCCCGTGATTTGCCCTTTGCGCCAGGTCATGAACATCTACAGGGAACTGGAAGCGGAAAAAGAGCGAGCGAAGCTGGACAAAGCCCGCCAGCGCCTCGCTTCAAAGGCGAGGATAGCGGAACTATACCTGAGCAATAAAAAAGGCTGATTACTGGCGGCGTTTTCCTGGCGACATGTGGGAGATGTCGCTACCGGGAGGAACTGAGCAACGTTTTAATTTTTTAGACAACCAGTAGCGATCGTACCCAAGCACATCGGCGGCGCGGGGAATATCCATTTTTTCGCCATTAACGATGTAAAAAGCTTTACCCAGATGGGAAATATCACTGCCTTCAGGAAGGGAAAGAGAGGCTATTTTTCTTGAAAGCGTTGACTGGTCATAACCGAGAATATGGGCGGCGGCAGTGATGTTTACTTCCTGCCCGTTCACAATAAATATTTTACTCCTGCACGTATGTAAATGAGAAATATCACCACCTTCAGGAATACCATTAGATTTTATTCTGTACATCAGCCCTGTAGAATTTTTATACCCCAGCATTAAAGCCGCCTTGCTTGTGTTCATCCTCTCGCCGTTCACGATATAAAATTGCGTCATTTTATATACCCCCGATACTTTAATCAGACCGTTAATTTTTATTAATATTTACTCCACTTGCGGGCGATTGAATCCAGATCTGACAGCCAGGTATCGGCGCAAACAGCGTTGTTAATTTCGTCAAAAGCGGCCTTTTTATATTGCTCGTCGGAGTATTCATACCCGTCAATGATATTGCTGATAATATCGACGTCAACATCATCACCGCTCATTTTGTCGCTATTTATAATCTCAATAGCTGATTTAAGTTTTTCTGTTTTTTGCTCCAGTGCTTCCTTCAGGCGCGAAGAAAGATGGTTGATTTCTCGCTCCCCTTTCAGGGCATAGCGGATGGTGCGGCTGTCCACGCCAATATCGCGGGAGATCGGGGACTGCCAGTTATCGCCGTATACAAGTTTTCCGACAGCCATCAATTTTTCGGTGTTGTTCATATTTTATCTCCAGAAAGCCCCGCCGCAGCGGGGCGGAATTATTATGCAGCCAGGGCGGCGGCTTTCAGTGCACGAACAACGCTAATCAGGCTAAGGTCGCGGCACTCGTCGCCACGTGCATGAATTTTATTATCCGCCGTATCGAACCAGAATTTACCGAAACAAATCATCGTGCGAACGCTGTTAGCTCTCCCGTTCGCCAGGGAATTACCACCCAGGCAGGCCCATTTGATGTTGCCGGTTTTGTACGTGTCGTATTCAAAACCAACGGCAGCGGCAACAACATCACTGTTAAAATAAACGCGACACATCCCGTTTTTTTCCCAAAGTTTGCCGCCAATTTTCAGGCAGGCTTCAGGCGTGACCACACGTGTACGGGAGTAAGCCAGTTTCAGGGATTCAGCGAAATAAGATTTTACTGAGCCACCGAATTTAGCGGCTGCGTCGCGGGATATGTTCCAGGCGGTGATAAAAAGCGTTGACTTGTTCATGGTGAAGCTCCTTTCAGCTATCAGCAGGGCCATCCCCTTACTGTGAGAACAGTATATTGCGTCCTAGAAATTAGGGCAAGAGTTTTTTTTGAGAAAAAGATAAACCCGCTCGCCGCAAGCCCTGATTAGGGAGCCGCACGGCGGCGAGTCTGTCAGGGCGAGGAAGCGGAATTACTGAGGACTGACAGAACGGCACTTACGCACCGTCGCTAAGGAGAATATCCAGCGCCATTTGCTTTTCGTCCGGCTTGAGGCGCTGAAGCAATGCTTTAACGACGCCGTCAGTTTGCAGGTCGCTTGGTGAAGTCACGCGAAGATCGGAAAGATTGAGCGTAAACCGCATATTGCAGTCGTGATTAGTGCAGGTGCAATAGACTACCGCCAGCGTCTTTGCGTCGTCCTGCCATGCCGTTTTGCGTATCGCTGATCGGCAATGACACGCCGGACATTCAATTTTCATTACACCCGCCATAAAACCCCCGCAATCTGGCTGTTTACGGGAGTAATATAGTCTTTTTCGCGCTATTTTTCATCAGACGGCACAGACGCCGCATTTTCCCCATCTTCCAGCGTAAAATTAAGGTGTAGCGCTCGCGGTATTTCGGGGTCGCTGTTCACGGCTTGCATGATTTTACGGCGTACAGGCGTCACTTCATCCCGTCCATAGATAGTCCGTGCCTTGTCGGGGTCGCCAAGTCCCGTTGCGTTTTGTGGGATAATGCCCGCAAGGCCAGCCGGGAAGCGGTGCGCCGTGAGAACATCCTGCGCACTGATATTCTTCACGTTCGAAAACTCATCCTTTTGCTGAATATCACCGACCGGAATGATTTTAATGCCTTCCGGCGTCCCTTTCGGGATACTGACGAACAGGTTTTTGAAGTTCCCCAGCCCGTTCCCGCTTTCCACTTTTTTACGGATCGCTTCTTCAGCTTCAACCGACATATTCGGGTCAGAGGCATACAGAATAAAGCCCAGATGCCCCCCGTTATGGTAATAGCGGCGCCTGAAGATCGTCGCCTCACTGTTCAGCAGCGCCGAATGAATACCACCGATATAGTCCGGCAGCCCGTAAATCTGTTGGCGCGGGTCGTGCATACGTAAAAACACCACATCTGACGGCTTATAGACCAGCGGATCACCCTCCTGCAACACAATAAAATCAAGCTGCTTATTGCGTCGCAGATATAAAGACGGCAGCGGAGCCAGCGCCACCACCCGCCCCCATCCGTTACGCACCTTCAGGAAAGCCACGTCGCCAAACAACAGGTAATCAAAAACGGCCATTTCCATCTGATCGGTCGTCAATCCGCCGCCCTGGTATCCGGCGCACACCATATTTTTACGTGCATACAGTACGCCGCCATGCTGGGCGTTGAGGTTTGGCAACTGCGCGAGCGCCAGCCGGTCTATTGGCAACATCCAGTAGTCATAGCTGCCATTATACCAGACGTTGATATACTCCGTGCCGGTCGTCAGTACCGGTTCCGGCTCCCCGAAGGTGATAATGTTCCCGCGTCCGGGGGTAAAATTTTCTGTCTGCGCCTTTTTACGCAGGCGCGCGCCTTTATGTTTACTCATGCGGCCTCACTGAATCCCCACACTGAAGGGCGATCATATTCATAGTCCAGCGGTTCATTACAGACCGCGTGCGATATGGCAAAAAATACGTCTGCGTGGCCGGTCGTTTCGCTGCGCTCGGCGGCGAACGTCATCGCATTCTGGCTGGCCGTCATCACGCGACGGATGGCCATAAACGCCAGCGGGATATCAACGCGCTCTTTTGCCACCTCATCAACGGCGTCTTTCACCCACTGGATGCGCCGCCGTTCAACAAGGTCAATCATCTTAAGCACCAGTTTATTTTTGTTATCCACGCTGTAGTTAATCCCCATCACCTCACGCGGCGCGGAGCGTATCAGTTGATCATGTACGCCCCGACCAATACCCGTTATATCGATACCGATATGCGTGAACCGGTAGCGCTTCATTAACTCTTCTATCTGCTTCACCTGCCAGGTGAAGTTAAGCCCCACCCACTGATACACGGCCAGCACGCGGAATTTTTCTTTAGGGTCAACAGGCGGGGCCACGATAACAAACGTTGAGTTGTCGCCCGTTCGTGACGGGTCGAAGCCGCCCCACACCTCACGATTGCCAAATGGCCGTAACGCGGTCGGGTCGAAGTCCTGCCAGATACCGAACTCAACTTCACATTTTTCAAGGTCGGAAAATTTGAACACCGCGTCACGGGAGTCGGTAAACTCGCACATGTACAGCATGGCAAACGCCGTGGCGCTGTAGCGGTTACGCAGCTTCTCAATGTTGACTTTGGCACTGAGTCCCTTAGCGCACGCATCTTCCATCGTGATGACATAGCGCCAGATCCCATCCGGGCAGACCTGCCCGCCTTTACGCAACTCTTTGTTGGTCGGGAACTCCGCCGCCTTACGTTTCGGATCGTCGCCTTTCCATTCGTCACCCGTCCACAGCTTGTAGGCCTGGTGCGTTTTGGCGCTGGGCGTAGAGAAATAGGTGATGCGAAACTCGTCATGCGTCGCCATCGCTGACGCCACTTCGTGCAGCCTGGCGAATTTCGGTATCCAGAAAACTTCATCCCCGTACAGGTCGCCACTGTAGGACTGCGCCGTGTTGGGGTTAGTTGCCAGAAAACGCAGTATTGCGCCGTTGCTGAGGCGTATCGGGTTTCCTTTCAGCTCAATACCGAAGAATTGTTGCGCAATGCTGAGGATATAAAAGCGGAAGACTTCCGCCTGGGGTTTACTGGCGGAAAAGAAGATCTGGTTTTTACCCGTGAGAACGGCCTTTTCAAACCCCTCCCATGCGAAATAGTAGGTAAACCCTTCCTGTCGTCCTTTCAGAATGAAACGGAACAGCTCGTCGCTGTGTTCACGCACATATTGCTGATATTCGAACAGATGCCCGGCTGCTTTTTCGTCGAAAATCTCTTTCGTCAGTTCGCTGACGTCATTTTTACGCGGTCGCTTCCTTTTTTTACCGCCTTCGCCGTCACCCTCTTCGCCACCACCCTGCCAGCCGTCATTTGCCGCCCCGCCTGTATTCACCATCGCCCGGATCTCTTCCATCCGTTCGGCGTGCTTGTTCTTCTGCGCCATCAGCTTGACATGCTGGGATACCAGAAAACGCAGTTCTTCAAGCTCCAGCTCATTTTTACCGTCCTTGTTGGTCAGTCGCTCAACGCGCCGGGCAATAGCCACTTCCACCGACTCGGCGGGCAACATTTCGTTCCATTTACCCCGGATAGCCCAGTTGTAAACGGTACGCACAGGAAGGCCCAGCGAGGCCGCTATCTCTTTTGGCGTGTTGAATTTCAGGTAAAGGGCGCGCGCGGCGTCCCTGACTTCTTCGGCGTATTTCATGCGCCCATAATAAAGAGCCGGAATCGCCCGAAATATGGCTAAATTTCGATGATTTTCGTACATGGCGTCATGTACGAAAAGCCCCGAACTCCGCCAGATGAAACCCGTAAAAACTGCCGTAATAATGCCGCCAGACACATCAAAAAGCGGTAATGAAATGGCAAAGCAGAAATACACCACTGACTGGATATGTGTGGCAACCGAGGGTTACGCCATCGACGGTCGCCCCATTACCCGCGAAATGATCCAGCAGGCCGCTGACAGCTACAGCACCGCCGAATACACGGCGATGATCTGGCCTAATCACCCTGTACACAGCCTCCAGGAACGCGAATTTACTTTCAATCTGGGGCTTGTTTCCGATCTGGCGGCGAAAGAAGACGCCGGAAGGCTGCGTCTTATGGCGAAGCTGGAGCCTAACCAGGCACTGGTTAATCTCAACGAGCGCGGCCAGAAGCTCTTTACCTCGTGCGAGTTCTGGGAGAACTACGCCAACACCGGAAAAACGTATCTGTACGGACTGGCGGCAACCGACAGCCCGGCAAGTCTGGGAACCCAGCGCATGGAAATCAAATCAGCGCAAACCAGTACACCAGGCTCACGTCCGCAGTATGCCGCGGCCGGGAATATTGAAATGTTCAGTCTTGGGCGTCTGGCGCCGGTCGCTGACACCACAACAAATCATCATGAGGAAGAATCCATGACCAAAGAACAGGCGAACCAGTTGTTAGCCCAGATTGTCACCCTGACGGCGAAAATTGACGCACAGGCGAACACGCAACCACAGGCACAACAACCCGCACCGGCACAGGCCACTACATCCGCAGCAGCAGGCGCACAATCAGCAACCCAGGATTTCAGCGCTCACGCTAACCACGTTGCCGATCTGGGCGAAAAGCTTTCCGCTGCCACTGACGCACTCGCCGCTAACCCGGAAGACGCCACGGCACGCCAGAACTACACCGCCGCCGTGACGGAGCTACAGACCGCGCTTAACACCTTTGCCGTGCAGCCGCAGGACGCCGAAACCGCAAAACTTCAGGCGCGTATCGCCGCCCGCAATGGTGGACAGCAGCCAGCGCCAGCCGCAGCGCCGAATTTCAGCGCCCAGACGACCGCAAAAGATGATGAGGCCGACGCCACCACACTGACAACGCTTACCAGCGCGATCGAAAACCTCAGTCAGCGCTTTTCGGTCATTGAAGGCCAGCGCACGCAGACGCCGGGCGCCGCACCCAGCGGTCAACCCGCGCAGTTTGAGCCGCTGTAAGCGGCCATTGAGAAAAAACAGGCACACCAACCGGAGAAAAAACCGATGGCCGCACAGATGTTATCACCACAGGCGCAAAAGTTTCTGCGTAATTACGCTCTTTCGATGGCAAAAGCGAACGGCGTATTTACGGCGCAACAGTTTTTCACCATCAGCCCACCGCGTGAAACCCTGCTACGCGATGCCCTGATTGAGAATGCCGACCCGTTCATGGGGCAAATTACCGTCATGCTGGTCGAACAGCTTGTCGGCCAGGTCGTGAGCACCGGGATTCCGGGGCTGTATACCGGGCGCAAGAAAGACGGACGCTTCAATAAAGCGCTGGGCATTGAAGGCAACGAGTACAAGCTTTACGAAGTGGATTCAGGTTCATTTCTGGACTATACCACCCTGACCAACTGGGCAAACGCAGGCACCGAAAACGAGTTCTATAACCGTCTTCAGGCCTTCTTTTACAAGTCAATCACCAACGACCTGTTACGCGTGGCCCTGAACGGTACACATGCTGCGGATGAAACCAATCCTGTCGCCTGCCCGAACGGGGAAGACATCCACCCCGGATGGCACCAGATCGTCAAAGAACGTACACCAAAACAGATTATCACCGACAAGGTTGTATTGAACCGTATCGGCACCGGGGCTGATTTCACATCTGTTGATGCTATTGCCGCCGATGCAATCAATACCTGTATTCCGCCCGAGTTCCGTAAACACCCGGATCTGGTTGTACTGGTATCGCAGAACGTTATCGCGGCGGATACGGTCAGTATGCTTAACCGCATCGACCGCCCAAGTGAAAAAGTCGCCGCCCAGCTCATCAATCGTGAGATTGCCGGCCGCAAGTCATTCAGCCCGCCGTTTATGCCGGATAACCGCCTGATTGTTACCACGCTTTGGAATCTGCATATGTACTTCCAGCGAGGAACTCAGCAACGCCGCGCCGAGTGGATTGATGACCGCAAGCGCTTCGAAAATAACTGGCTGCGTATGCAGGGTTGCGCCGTGGAGTATGACGAACTCTACGGATCGTTCGATAACATCGAACTGGCGGGATTGCCATCACCGGAACATACCCAGCCGCAACCGGCAGCGTAACGGACTGACGTATGCAGACCCCGGCGCAACGATTCAGGGCAAGGATAGCCGCACAACAGGCGATGGAGCGCCGGGACGCGCTACCTGACGGCGGTAGCCTGCATCTGCAACTGGCACAACTGGAAATCGACTGTAAGGCCGTGAGCAGTTGCGCCACCAACGCCGATCGCGTGGCGTTAAAGCGTGAAACCCTGTTACCACGCTGGACGCCAACGATTGAAGCCTGGCTTCAGAACGGCGAGGTGTACAAATACACCCCGTTCGTCTGGTGCATTGTCTGGCTGTTTGATACCGGCGAAATGGATAAAGCCCTGGACTGGGCTGATATCGCCATTAAGCAAAATCAGCTCATGCCGCCACGCTTTGACCGTGATTTGCCAACGTTCGTTGTCGATGAGGTCATGCAGTGGGCACAGATTCAGTTTGATGAAGGCCTCTCCGTCGAGCCGTATTTCAGCCGCGTGCTGGGGCATATCGGCGAAGACTGGACGCTGCACGAAGGGATTGTTGCCAAATGGTACAAGTTCGCCGGGCTGAACCTGCTACGGGACAGCGACGGCAAGCCGACCAGCCCGGCCACTCTCCGCGACGTGAAAAGATTACGCGCCGCCGACGAATGGATGTCCCGCGCACAAAGCGCCACGCCCAAAGCAGGTGTACGCGCCATACGAAACAAGATAGCCGCCCGTTTACGTGCATTACATGCGGCATAAACGAAAGCCCCACGGCTTCAGGCGGGCACGGTGAGGATGACACGCGCAAGCGTCAATCATGCCGCGGAACCGTTCGCCCGACCTGACCTGTACAGAGAATCAGCCATGAACCTGAAACCAGGCTACAACGCAGACCAGGACACAGACGCCACCACCGGCGCACTGACCAATGACGGCTTCTGGCCGGATCTGGTCATGGCTGATTTTCGCAAAAGCCGCACTATTCCGCTGGATATCCCCGCGTCGCTGGCAGAACAGGCGTTGTTGTCTGCCGTCTATGAGGTAAACGCCGCACTGGCCGGGGTGAAATCCCGCTACGTGATGCAGGGTATTACGCAGGCGGCAGACGTGGAAGGCCCTCAGCTTAACGGCGAGAAGGCCCTTTGCGCACAGTACAAAAAAGCGGTATATGCCCGCGCCAAAGCTGACCTTCTCGGTGAGTTTACGGCGGTGAACACCCGCCACGCCGACAGCAATATCGACAGTAATGACACCCGCGAAACCCTGCTTGCCGAAGCGGCCTTTGTGCTGCGTGCTATTCAGGGCGCGGGCCGCGTGGGGGTGTACATCTTATGAGCCAGTTTGACAGCCTTTATGCATATCTGCGTCAGGTGTTTGACGCTTCCGTGTTTGATAACACGTATTTCGACACCTGGATGAGCGATATCCGCCTTATTCCCGCCATGAAAAACATGGGGCTTGGACAGATGCTAATGGGCATTCGCCAGTACAACGCCGTATTTGACTGGCAGCGCTGGCCGTGGCGTCAGATTGACCCGGATTTGTTGTTATGCGCACTGCTTATCTGGCGCGACGAACAGGCTAATGACCTCTACAGACAGCTTGAACTTGACGCGCCGGATATCAGTGTCGAACCCACGGATGACAACGTCGCCGAAGTAACGATCAGTATGCCGCTTGCCGACGCCATCATCCTGATCCCGGACGAGTCCGGCCCTGTCACCATGAACGGCAACCGTTATCGCCTGGATAAGCCCGAAATATGGATGGCAGAGGATATTACCGTTTCAGCCGTCAGAAGAGAGGGATAAGCAATGGATATATCCCTGCACGGTGAACTCAACAAAACGCAGTTTAAGCAGCTACGCGACATGATGACCGCAGGCGAATTACCCCCGGCAAAACGCCAGCGCCTGTTGCAGCGTATCGCAAAACGCGGCGTCATTCCGGCAGCAAAGCGCCACGTTCGCGAACAAAAGAACACAGACGGTAGCGGTTTTGCAAAGCGACGCTATGGCAAAAAGCCCCTGCTTAAAGGCATCCCTAAGTTCCTTAAGGTGCATGACATGCCGTCCATCGCGTCGGTGCGCATATATGCATCGGGCAAAAGCTACCGCCAGCCTTACAGCCACAAGGAAATCAGCGTGGGCGCGGTAGGTTATATCCAGAGCCACGGCGTCACGTTCACGGTGAACGCGTCGCAGTTAAAAACGAACGCCATGATGAAGGCCAACAAGGAGCCATGCACCCGCCGCCAGGCGATAAAGCTGCGCAAACTGGGCTACACGATCAGAGGCAAAAAAACAGGAACCCGCCGCAAACCATCAACAGCGGAGATTCAGACCTCACTACAAAAAGGCCAGGCGGGATTAATTATCCGCAGCATGGAAGGCAGGCCGTCAAAAAGCAACTGGACGATCACCATTCCGCCCCGTCAGTTTCTCGGCGTCAGTAACGAGGAATTTGCGCAAATACTGGCCCGCCAGTTACAGGGCATTAACTTTGGCTGGCAGACAAAACCCCAGGACATTAAGAGGAAATAACCTATGACATTTCCACAGGTCACGATTAACCAGCTCAATACCCGCAGCGGCGGCAAGCGCGATATTGCCCGCACCCTGCTGATGGTGGGCGAACATACCAAAGCTATTGCGCCTACGCCGGTTACCGCACAGACCGACCTTGACGCCCTGTTAGGGGCTAAAGACTCACCGTTACGCAGTAACCTTCAGGCGTTTTTAGATAACGCCGGGCAGAACGCCATGATCTGGCTGGCAACCGTACAGACACCGCAGCCCGCAGGCCAGACTAAAACGTGGGCCGATGTGGTCATGGACGCACAAAGCACCGTTTCAGCGGAAGGCGTTGTTGTGGTTCGCCCTGATGCCACCGCCGACGATATCAATCGCGCCCAACAGTTGCGTGAGGAACTCAACAACAACTATCAGCGCTGGACGTGGTTCATTCTGGCCGTTCGTGGGTGCGGTACAGGTGAGAAATGGGCCGAATACGTCACCACCATGACCACACTACAGAAAGGCATTGCCGCATACGCGGTGCAGCTTGCGCCGATGCTGTTCGGCAACGAGCCGGGGATTCTGGCCGGTCGCCTTTGCAATCCGTCAGTAACGATTGCCGACTCCCCCGCCCGCGTTGCCACCGGCGCACTGGTCAACATGGGCCGCAGCGATAAACCGCAGGACAGCGACAAGCGAGAACTGGACATTGCCACCATTAAGGCCCTGAACCGGGCGCGCTTCAGCGTACCAACCTGGTATCCGGACTACGAGGGTTACTACTGGGCCGATGGCGTCACGCTCGATGTTGACGGCGGCGACTATCAGGCTATTGAGTATTTGCGCGTTGCCGACGAAATGGCCCGCCAGGTACGTCTGATGGCTATCCCCAAAATTGCCGACCGCTCGCTGAACTCCACTCCGGCAAGCGTGGCCGCGCACCAACAGCTTTTCGCGAGACCCATGCGCGACGGCGCAAAGAGCCTGAAAATCAACGGCACGGTATTCCCCGGTCTTTGCATGTCACCGCGCGACGGCGACGTAAAAATTTCATGGCCGGAAAAAGACAAGGTGCAGATTGCGATCGTGGTTCGCCCGTACAACTGCCCAAAAGAAATCACTATCAGCATCATGCTGGACGAAAGCGGAGAGTAACCCATGAGCGGAGAACGCATTAGCGGCATGAGCTTTGACGTGTCATTCAATGGCCGGATTGTTCACGTCAAGACCGCCACCCTGGATATTACCGACAACACAAAGGCCATTCAGGAACGCGGTGTACCTAACGGCTGGGTACGTGGCGACGTGGAGGCCAGCGGAGAAATTGAGGTCGATACCGTCAACTTTCAGTTACTGGAAGAAGCCGCCCGCGAAGCGGGAAGCTGGCGCGATATCGAAGCCGCCGATTTTCTCTTCTTTGCGCAGGCTGCAAAGAGTGAACTCAAAATCGAAGCCTTCGGCTGCAAACTGGTGATCAGTAACCTGCTTAACCTGGACACCAAAGGCGGCGACACCATGAGCCACAAAATCAAGTTCATGGTGACGTCGCCGGACTTTGTGAAAATTGACGGCATCCCTGTTCTGTCACCGCGTGACGTTCGCGATCTGATGGAACAGTAAAATGAACGGCGAGGCGCACACCTGGGCAGACTGGTGGCTGATGGTGAAAAGCTGGCTACATGGTGATATTCCGCTGGACAGTCTGATGATGACTGCCGCTATTGCCGCGCTCAGGGTGTTTTATACCGGACGTAGCTGGCGTCGTCTTCTGCTGGAAGTGCCGTTGTGCTGCCTGCTCGCGGTCGCCGCCTTCACCATTATCAAACCGATCCCCGTCTCCTGGTTATCAGAAGACTGGCGCGTCGGGATTGGCGCCGCCATCGGCCTTATCGGCGTTGAGCATATCAGGGCGCTCGGCGTGATCATTACAAAGAAATTTGCAGGGAAAAATGACGAATGAAAATTTCAGACAGCGGCCTTGCCGCACTTAAACGCGAAGAAGGCTGCAAACTGACCGCCTACCCAGACTCGCGCGGTGTCTGGACTATCGGTACAGGTCACACAGGAAGGGTTGATGGCGTGGCGGTTCACAAGGGCATGATCATCACTCAGGACACCGCCGACAGACTGCTACGCGACGATCTGTCATGGGTGGAGCGCTGCATCGCCGAACGGGTAACGGTTCCCCTGAACCAGAACCAGCATGACGCGCTGTGTAGCCTGATTTTTAATATCGGCGCTAACGCCTTTATTGGTTCCAGCGTTCGTCGCTATCTGAATGCCGGTAACTACACCGCCGCCGCTGACGCTTTCCTGAAATGGAGCCGCGCAGGCAGTAACCCGACCATTCTTGCCCCGCGTCGTGGACGTGAGCGGGCGATGTTTCTTGGTCAGGGGTAAGACCGCATGAACCGCGTAACGACTGGCGTAATAATCTCGTTGCTGATAGTAGCCGCAGCGCTGGCATGGACTACCAGTCGCTATCACGATAACGCCGTGAAGTACAAAAGCCAGCGCGATACCGCCACTCATAGCCTGAATCTGGCAAACGAGACTATCAGTGATATGACGCAGCGCCAGCGCCAGAACGCCGCCCTGGACGCGAAATACACACAGGAAATCGCCGATGCAAAAGCCGAATCCGAAAAGTTACGCGCTGATCTTACTTCTGGCCGTCGCCGGTTGCAGCTCCACGCCGTCTGTATGCCCGCCACCGCGGGTAATACCGCCGCCACCGGCACAACTGATGCAACCGCCGCCCGACTTACTCCAGACGCTGAACGGGATTATCAGCGTCTCAGAACCGAAGCCAGATCCGTTACAGCACAAGTAAACGACCTGCAACAGTACATAAATGAACAATGCCATTAACAAAATGATCCTACTCAATAAGGAAAATGACATGAAAAACGAAAACGCCACCACCATCACCCTGACCATTGCGGGCGCTGATATTCGTTTCATCCCGACCGAAGCCATCTACAACAAGTTCGTGAACGAAATGGCGATGGATAACAAGGTCGCACCTGCCAAGAACTACCTGATGCGCTGCGTACACCCGGAAGACAAGGAAGCGCTGGAAAAGCTGATCCACCGCCCCGGCGCAGCGCTTCAGATTGCCGCAAAACTCAATGAAGATTTTGCCGTCGATCTGGATATCACCGTAAAAAAATAAAATCGGCACTGTCCGGCACTGAACGCAACGGCTACGCGCAATACCTGATATTGCGCCGCCACTATCTCCCGGAAGGTGAGGACACCCCGGAAGATATCGCCGCCGCGATCTGGCTGGATAACCGGTACTGGGAAAACATGAGCATCGCTATCTATAACGGTATTGCGAAAGCGTTTTAAAAGGTGAGTAAGTGGCCGCTGAACTTGATTTCACATTAAGCCTGGTTGATAAGCTGACAAAGCCCTTAAAACAGGCGCAGTCGGCCTTAACCGGCTTTGCTGATAAAACAGAGGCCAGCTTTAAACGCATCGGCGGGGGTGCGATTGCCCTTTGGGGTGTCAACAAGGCGCTGATGGGCATGATGCGCCCCGCCTACGATTTGCAGGATGCCTTAGATGATTCGGTCGGTTCAGGCTTCGCCGCCGCAGGCCTGAATAAACTCAGAAAAGCCGCAAATGATTTCGCTATCGACTATGGCCGCTCGTCGCTGGAGTTCGTCAAAAACAGCACCATTATCCGCCGCAGCATTGGCGGTATTACCGATAACGACCTGCCCGCCTACACCCACGCCGCAAGCGTGCTCGGCGTTGCCATGCGCACCGGCACAGAAGACGCCGTTAACTATCTGTCGCACATGACTAACCTCATGCCGCAGATGGTCAAAAAAATGGGTAGCGTCGATTTTGCGGGCGCGATGGCCGGACTGGCCACCCAGATGAAAAACAGCTTCAACAGTTCTCTCAGCGATATCAGCACCATGATTGAGCAGTCGAAAGGCACAGGGGCCGCATTTGGCGTGTCGCTGGCCGAGCAGCTCGGCACGATGGGAACAGCAAGCCAGGTGTTAGGAAGCGGAGCCAGCGCAGGCTACGATCAGTTATTGCGCCATCTCGGCAGCGGTGACGCCACCAAAGCCACCGGGATCAACTTCCGTGATGCTCAGGGGCAGATACTGCCGATCATGTCCATCCTGGACAAGCTCAAAGCCAAATACGGAGAGAATATCGACGGCAACGCCCGCGTACAGGCCGCAATGGAAAAAGCCTTTGGCAAGGGAGCGGCGGTTATCCGGGCGCTGTGGAACAATACGGACGGACTGAGCCAGAGCATTAACGCGCTGGGTAAAAATCCGGGGTTAAAGGCCGTCGAAGACCAGGCAAAAAAGACCGTCGTACCGTGGGAACAATTCAGCGCCATTCTGGAGGCGATACGCGCTGAAATCAGCCTGCGAATGCTACCGACATTCGGGCCGTTCTTTGACATGCTGGTAGATTGCGGCAAAGAGTTTGTTAACTGGCTTCAGACTTTCCCCAACCTTGCCCGCTGGATTGGCTATATATCGGTAAGCCTGCTGGGTATCGCCGCAGCCGGGGCAATAACTAACGTAGTAATGGGTCTGTTTGGCTTCATCATGACCGGACTTAGCGGGATTGCTGGCGTACTGAAAGGCGCATGGAAAGGACTCATCTTCACCCTGGATTTATTACGCCCTTCACTGCTTTCAACCCGTCTTGGCCTGATGGGGCTATGGATTCAGGAAAAGGCCGTCTGGGTATGGTCAAAACTGGTCGCCCTTTGGGCGGGGATCTGCAAAGTGGCGATCGCCGCCTGGAACGTGGTGTTACGCACCTGTACCGTTGCCATGCGTCTGTTTGGTATTGCCGCCAGGTTTGCAGGTATGGGGCTGGGCTTTTTACTCTCTCCGATTGGTTTAATTCTGCTCGCCATTGCCGCGCTGGCCGTGGGGATCTATTTCGCCATCAAATACTGGGACAACATTAAAGCCGCCATCATGGACACGGAAGCGTTTCATGTCCTGCAAAAAGTCATTAACGCCGTGGTGGGCTGGTTTGATGACGCCTGGAGCAGTATTAAGGCCGGATGGGACAAGCTGACCAACTGGTTTAAAAACTTCTCGCTGGCCGACACGTTCGGCAACATCACAGCCGGGATCGGCAAGCTGTTTGACGGTATCTGGAAATCCATTAAGAGCACTTTTACCGGAACGTGGAACTGGATAGTAGAGAAGCTGAACAAAATCCCCGGCGTCAATATCAGCACCGTACAACAGACCGTCGCCCCGACACCTGCCCCGGATCTTATCACCGGCAACCGTAGCGCCGCCATCCAGGGCGGGCCGGTCAGTCACCAGATAAGCAACAACCGGGGCGATAAAGTCACCAATAACAATGTTAAGCAGGATATCACGATGCACGTTGACACCCTGCCGACGCCGGGACAACTGGCCGAATATAACGAACTGGCGGCGGGGTAACGGATGAACGCTAAATCACTCTATATCGACCTTCTCGTGACTGACGGCGATCTTACGCTCAACTCCGCCAGTGAGCCGGTCTTGTGTGACAACCGTCAGAGCATCGGCCAGGACATGATCCACGCCCTGATTGAAAGCGGTCTGCCCTACCGCCTGATTGCGGAGAACAGCCCCACGCTCAGGGCCGACCTGTTTACACAGATGGTGATTTTGCTGGAAGAGGACGAGCGCCTGATACCCGGCACCGTGTTTATTGATGAAGAACGGCGCGGGCATTTGCTCGTCACCGCCGACACTTACGATTTCGGCCCGTTAAGCCGGGAGATAAGCTATGCAGAATAATATCGACTTTAAAAAAATACTGCGTGAAAGCGGAATGCCGGTTGATGAACAGACGGTAAGGGACACCCTGCAACAGGCGGCGGATGATGAAAAACTCGTCACCAACACGTCACGTATGTCGCCGTTCTGGCGTCTTATCCAGTTGCAGGTTATCAGGCCGTACATGTGGATAGTTGACACGCTGATTAACAATGTGCTGCGTAACCTGTTCCTGATGACTGCCGTTGGCCCGTTCGTTGACCTGTTCGCCGCCGCCCTCAAACTTACCCGCAAGGAAGCCACCCGCGCAGTCGGTAAAATCACCTTCACCAAAAACAACCCGGATAACAGCGTGACCGTACCGGCCGGAACGCTGATCCAGACAGAACGCATTAACGGCATTATTTACACCGTAGCGACCAGTGAACAGGTCATTATCCCGGCTGGCACGCAAAGCGCTCTTATCGATGTGACCGCCACCGACAGCGGCGCGGCGTTTAATCTGGCGCCGGGCTACTACCAGATACTCCCCAAAGCGATAGACGGGATAGCGTCTGTACGTAACGGCGATGACTGGCTGACCACTCCAGGCGCAGACCGTGAGAGTGACGATGAACTGAAAGACCGTTGCCGCAACCAGTTTAACCTTGCAGGCAGTTATCACACTGACGCGGTTTACCGCAGCCTTATTGCAGCGCAGGCGGGGTTAACTATCGATCGGATCTTCTTTTTACATGACGCGCCGCGCGGGCCGGGTACGGCTAACGCCTATCTGTTGCTCGATACCGGCGTTATTTCGCAGCCTTACGTTGACAGCGTAAACCAGTACATTACCGACCAGGGCCATCACGGCCACGGCGACGATATGCGCTGTTTCCCCATGCCGGAAACCCGTCACACGCTGGCGGTCACAGTGTATGTTGAAAACCTTTCCAATATCAGTAGCGACGATATCACCGCCCTGAAATCCGGCGTTGAAAATATGATCCGCTGTGCGTTTCGCGAGAACAATAACTATGACGTAACCCGCACATGGCCGTACAGCCGCTTTTCATTCTCACAACTGGGCCGCGAGCTACATAACGCATTCGCCCTGGTGGATTCAGTCACATTTTCTTTGGCAGATATTAAAAGCGATTTAACGATTCCCCGCCTGAACACGCTGACGGTTGAGGTGCAAAATGCCTGATAAATTCCCTGTCATTAAACTGCCATCATGGCTGGATCGCGGCGATGTGGTTCGCCTGAAAAATACCTTTATCCGCTTCTGGGGAAAGGTACATGGCTGGGTAACGTGGCCCCTGACGCAGACCGATCCGCTGACATGCGCAGAGTCCATCCTGAACCTGATAGCCTGGCAATATGACATTGCCCGTTTTGACGGCGAACCGCTGACGCTGTACCGAAAGCGCGTTAAATACGCGTTTATCAACGCGCAGGACGCGGGTAGCGTGGCGGGATTCAAAGCGATTTTTGAACGGCTGGGGATCGGCTACGTAGAGATCCAGGAACGCCAGCCGGATACCGACTGGGATATCGTTCTTTTGCGCCTGACAGACAACCAGATCTCAGAAAATACGGCGTTACTGAATCAGATAATCCGCCAGTATGGCCGCACCTGCCGCCGTTACCATCTCCAGATAATCACGACCACAAGTTTTGTTATCGGTCACGGATACTGGCATGGCAGCTACCACTATTTTTACGCATCGGAGATGAAAAATGGCCCAGAGCGTTATCACTTCAGCATTTGAGCACCTGAAAGCGCAGGAGGCCGCAGGTGGCAATCGCATCATCATTGACCAGTTTGTTTTTGCAAATATTCCCGGTCTGAACGTTACCGATACGCCACCGGAAAGCGAGCCATTACCCCCCGATGGGCAGATAGTTCACCGTCAGGCCGTTGATCGTAACGGGGTGGTAAACGAGAATACCGTTGCCTACTCCGTTACCCTGCCGGAGTCCACAGGTGATTTTACTTTTAACTGGCTGGGACTGGTGAGCAGCGCCACCAATACACTTTGTATGGCGGTATACCTGCACCCCCAGGAAAAAATAAAAACCGCAAATGGTAAACAGGGTAATACCCTGATTTATTCTGAAATCATGGAGTACGCCGGAGCCAGTGCCGCAACCGGTATTACCACCCCGGTAAGCACCTGGCAGATCGATTTTACGGCACGCCTTCACGGCATGGATGAAGCCACCCGCAAAGCGGCACTGGATATCTACGGGCCGGGCCTGTTCCTGGATGATGCATTTAAACTCACCGCGCAGGCTACCGGACAGGCAACTTTTGCGCCGGGTATTGCCTATCTGCGCGGATTACGTGTGGAACTGGGTGTACCAGGCACTTTGACATACTCCACCGGAATTTTACAAACTGTTTATATTGACGCGGCATTAACCGGCACACTGACCGGGGAAAATAAGGCCACATTCAGTCTGACGAGTCAGAAATCAGCCGACTATATCGACAGTCTGGGATTTGCACACTACGTTGAACCCGTCGCCACAATATCAGCCAGTGGCGAAATTACCGATATACGAAAAACCCGCAAGCCATTAAATGACCGCCTTGATGGGGAATACCTGACCCGCAACGGGAACCTGAAAGAAATCGCCGACAAAGGCGAACAGGCACAATCTGCCGCTCGCGAGCATGTAGGCCTCGGCAACAGCGCTACCCGCAATGTTGGCACCACGCCAGGAACAGTGGCCGCAGGAGACGACAGCCGCATCACTGGCGCAATGCAAAAAGACCAGAACGGCGCAGATATCCCGGACAAACCAGGCTTTATCAAAAACCTCGGTTTAGGAGAAACGGTAGATCAGGCCGCTGGCGCCATGCAAAAATTGCAGAACGGCGGTGATATTCCGGACAGGGGATTATTTGCACAGAATATCAGTGCGGCGCTGG
>NZ_JBDGON010000020.1:0-35768 GCF_057751355.1 Salmonella sp. FC25216
TTCCTCTTTCAGAGTCAACCCTGAATGTCAGGATTTTTCTCTTCAACCGACCGGTTGTTTGTGTGAAGTGATTCACATCCGCCGTGTCGATGGAGGCGCATTATAGGGAGTTCTCTGCTGACCGCAATAGAAAAATTGCAGAAAAATGACTGTTTGCTGCATTCCCCAGCAAAACCCCTGGTTATACCCATTTACGCACAGACTTATCCACAAAATGCGCGTTCATTTCTTGGATCTTCTCACTCTGCAAACGATCTTTCAGAGATAAAAGCGGGGCCAGAATTTAAAAAGAAAAATTCGCGAGCGTTGCGCAAACGTTTTCGTTACAATATCGCCGCAAAATGAGGATGCCCCGTAAGGGGCGTTAGCTGAGTTTTTCACGAAAAATTCAGCTAACGCTCTCTGTAATCGTCAAATCCAGGGGATTTACCATGCAACAACGTCGTCCAGTCCGCCGCGCTTTGCTCAGTGTTTCTGACAAGGCCGGTATCATCGAATTCGCCCAGGCACTTTCCGCACGCGGTGTGGAGCTGCTGTCAACAGGGGGCACCGCTCGCCTGTTAGCAGAAAAGGGTCTGCCAGTGACCGAAGTTTCCGATTACACCGGTTTCCCGGAAATGATGGATGGACGCGTGAAGACCCTGCATCCAAAAGTCCACGGCGGCATCCTCGGTCGTCGCGGCCAGGACGATGCGATCATGGAACAGCATCACATCGCCCCTATCGATATGGTTGTCGTTAATCTGTATCCGTTCGCCGAGACCGTGGCCCGTGAAGGGTGCTCGCTGGAAGATGCGGTAGAGAACATTGATATCGGCGGCCCGACCATGGTGCGCTCTGCTGCCAAGAACCATAAAGACGTGGCTATCGTGGTGAAGAGCAGCGACTACGACGCTATTATTAAAGAGATGGACGCCAACGACGGTTCCCTTCTGCTTGCAACCCGCTTCGATCTCGCCATCAAAGCTTTTGAGCACACCGCCGCCTACGACAGCATGATTGCCAACTACTTTGGCAGCATGGTTCCGGCCTACCACGGTGAAAGCAAAGAAGCCGCTGGTCGCTTCCCGCGCACCCTGAACCTGAACTTCATTAAGAAGCAGGATATGCGCTACGGCGAGAACAGCCACCAGCAGGCGGCCTTCTATATAGAAGAAGAGGTAAAAGAAGCCTCTGTCGCTACCGCTCAGCAGGTTCAGGGCAAAGCCCTCTCTTATAACAACATTGCCGATACCGACGCAGCGCTGGAGTGCGTGAAAGCGTTCAGCGAACCGGCCTGCGTCATTGTTAAACACGCCAACCCATGCGGCGTGGCGGTCAGCACTTCTATTCTCGACGCTTATGACCGCGCGTACAAAACCGATCCGACTTCCGCATTCGGCGGCATCATCGCCTTCAACCGCGAACTGGATGCTGAAACCGCGCAGGCGATCATCTCTCGCCAGTTTGTCGAAGTGATCATCGCCCCATCCGCCAGCGAAGAAGCGCTGAAAATCACCGCCGCCAAACAGAACGTACGCGTGCTGGTTTGCGGCCAGTGGGCGGTACGCGTGCCAGGTCTCGATTTCAAACGCGTGAACGGCGGCCTGTTGGTGCAGGAGCGTGACCTGGGCATGGTGAGCGAAAAAGACCTGCGCGTTGTCACTAAACGCCAGCCAACCGAACAGGAGCTGCGCGATGCGCTGTTCTGCTGGAAGGTGGCGAAGTTCGTCAAATCCAACGCCATCGTCTACGCCAAAGAGAACATGACTATCGGCATCGGCGCCGGTCAGATGAGCCGCGTCTACTCCGCGAAAATCGCCGGGATTAAAGCCAGTGACGAAGGGCTGGAAGTGAAAGGTTCCGCCATGGCCTCTGACGCCTTCTTCCCGTTCCGCGACGGTATTGATGCCGCTGCAGCCGTGGGTGTGAGCTGCGTGATCCAGCCTGGCGGCTCTATCCGTGATGATGAAGTGATTGCCGCTGCCGATGAACACGGTATTGCGATGATCTTCACCGACATGCGCCACTTCCGCCATTAATGGAGCGAAACATGAAAGTATTAGTGATTGGCAACGGCGGGCGCGAGCACGCGCTGGCGTGGAAAGCGGCACAGTCGCCAAAAGTAAAAACCGTGTTCGTCGCTCCGGGTAACGCCGGTACTGCGCTGGAACCCACGCTGCAAAACGTCGCTATCAGCGTGACCGATATCCCGGCACTGCTAAGTTTTGCCCAAAACGAGAAGATTGACCTGACTATCGTCGGCCCGGAAGCGCCGCTGGTAATCGGTGTGGTTGACGCTTTTCGTGCTGCGGGCCTGAAAATCTTCGGCCCGACCGAAGGCGCAGCGCAACTGGAAGGTTCTAAGGCCTTCACCAAAGATTTCCTCGCCCGTCATAACATCCCGACGGCGGAGTACCAGAACTTTACCGAAGTGGAACCAGCGCTGGCGTATCTGCGTGAGAAAGGCGCGCCAATTGTGATCAAAGCTGACGGTCTGGCTGCCGGTAAGGGTGTGATCGTAGCGATGACGCTCGAAGAAGCGGAAGCCGCGGTGCAGGATATGCTGGCCGGCAATGCCTTTGGCGATGCGGGCCACCGCATCGTGATTGAAGAGTTCCTCGACGGCGAAGAAGCGAGCTTTATCGTGATGGTCGATGGCGAGCACGTGCTGCCGATGGCGACCAGTCAGGATCACAAACGTGTGGGAGATAAAGACACCGGTCCTAACACCGGCGGTATGGGCGCTTACTCTCCTGCTCCCGTGGTCACTAATGAAGTCCACCAGCGCACCATGGAACGGATCATCTGGCCTACCGTGAAAGGCATGGCGGCGGAAGGGAACACCTACACCGGTTTTCTGTATGCAGGCCTGATGATCGACAAGCAAGGCAACCCAAAAGTGATCGAGTTCAACTGTCGCTTTGGCGATCCGGAAACGCAGCCGATCATGCTGCGCATGAAATCGGATCTGGTGGATCTTTGCCTCGCCGCCTGCGACGGTAAGCTGGATGAGAAAACTTCCGAGTGGGACGACCGCGCCTCGCTGGGTGTGGTGATGGCGGCCGGCGGTTATCCTGGCGACTATCGCACCGGCGATGTTATCCACGGCCTGCCACTGGAAGAGGTTGCGGACGGCAAAGTATTCCATGCCGGCACTAAACTCACCGATGACGATCGTGTGCTAACCAGCGGCGGTCGCGTATTGTGCGCCACCGCGCTGGGTGAGACCGTGGCCGACGCGCAGAAACGCGCTTACGCCTTAATGACCGATATCCACTGGGACGATTGCTTCTATCGTAACGATATCGGCTGGCGCGCCATCGAACGCGAGCAGAACTAACGCGATAATTTCGCCAGCAGCGTCTTACGCGTGATCCCTAACTGACGGGCGGCTTCCGTTTTGTTGCCACCCGTTTTTTCGAGCGCCGCCAGAATGACCTCTTTTTCCACATCGACCAACGGTTGGATCTCGGCGCTGTTTTCCGTTTTTATCGGCGTCGCTGCAATAGCGAGAGGAAGTTCGCGTTCAGAAATGTATTCTCCCGTCAGCAACACCACCGCCCGTTCGATAGCGTTTTCCAGCTCGCGTATATTACCCGGCCAGTCGTAGTGAATTAACAGATCCATCGCCTGTGGCGTGAAACCTTTTACCGCTTTACGGTTACGTCTGGCAAAACACCGCAGAAAATGGTCCGCCAGTAACGGAATATCCTCCCGACGCTGGCGCAAAGAAGGCATTTCAATCGTCACCACATTCAGGCGATAATAGAGATCCTGGCGAAAGCGACCGGCGTTCACCTCTTCCGCCAGGTCGCGATGGGTGGCGGCAATCAACCGAACATCCACAGAGATCGTCTGGTTGCTTCCCACGCGTTGCACTTCACGCTCCTGAATCGCACGCAGCAAACGTACCTGCATTAACGGCGAGATATCGCCGATTTCATCAAGAAACAATGTCCCACCGTCAGCTTCGACAAAGCGTCCCTCCCGACGTTTATCCGCGCCGGTAAACGCGCCTTTTTCGTGTCCGAACAGCTCGGACTCCAGCAGCGATTCATTAAGCGCCGCGCAGTTGAGCGTGACCAGCGGTTTATCACTCCGGGCGCTACAGGCGTGTAGCGCCCGCGCCACCAGCTCCTTGCCGGTACCGGAGTCTCCGTGAATCAATACCGTGGCGTCTGATGGCGCGACCATCGCGATTTCATTCAGTAAATGTTGCATCGCCGGACTTTCCCCAATCATGCCAAACTGCGCGGCAGGCACAGAAGGTGACTCGGCGGTGGCATCCCGCGTATGCGCCAGCGCGTTTTCCAGCGTCTCCTGCAGATGGTCAAAATCCAGCGGTTTAATTAAGTAGTCGAGCGCTCCAGCTTTCAACGCCTCTACCGCCGTTTCTACGCTGGAGAATGCCGTCATAATCAAAATCGGAATGGCGGGGTTGAGCGCTTTAATCTCTTTCAGCGTGGCGATACCGTCCATCTCCGCCATACGAACATCGCACAGTACCAGATCAAAGACTTTCTCACGCACCTGAGCCAACGCATCATGCCCACTGTAGGCCAGAGCGACCTTATAGCCCCAGCCCCGAAGCAGCGCCTGTAAAATCGTGCAGTGGCTGACATCATCATCCACAACCAGAATATCGATTTTTCCGCGTATCATCCTTGTTAATCCTGTTGTCTCGCTATCACTGGCAACCAGATAGTAAAGACCGCGCCTTTACCCTCAATACTTTTCACCTTAATCGCACCGCCATGCTGTTCGATGATATTTTGCACCACCGCCAGCCCCAGGCCTGTTCCGTCAGCTTTCGTCGTAAAATAAGGCGTAAAAATCGCCTCCAGCTGATCCGGGGCGATCCCTTTCCCGCTATCGGTAACAGTAATGATAACGCGGTCGGTCCCACTTTCTTTCGCCTCTACGGTAATCGTTCCCTGGCAGCCAATCGCATGAATAGCGTTCAGGTACAAATTCAACAGCACCTGAGTCAGCCTGTCCGGGTCAGCCTGAATACGCATAAGCGTCTCATTCGCCGTGAATCTCAACTGAATCTCTCTGCTTTGGGCATCCTGACTGACCAGATTCAGGGAGTGGGTAATAATATCATTGAGGTTAACCGCCTGGAGCGTCAGATGCGCGGGCTTTACCAGTTCGAGCAATTCGCTTACCACCCGGTTCAAACGGTCGGCCTCTTTGGCCATCACCTGCGCCAGTTCATGCGACTCGCCGCCGGCAGGCGTGCGCTCGGCAAAGTATTTCGCCAGTCCTTTGATGGACGAGAGCGGGTTACGAATTTCGTGCGCGACGCCCGCCGCCAGATGCCCCATCGCCACCAGCTTTTCTTTACGCTTCATTGCATCAAGCAGTTCTCTGTGCGAGCGTTGATAACGCTGATGCCAAAAAAAGGCCAGTAACGTTGCCAACAGCACCGCCGCTAAAGCAGACAACACAATCAGCGTATTACGCCACTCCCTTGCCTGGGTCGCGGCCAGCTCGCTGGCGTCAAAGGCAATAAAAATAGTTTGTTTCGCAGGTTCATCGTCATTGGCGCAACGCGCCATACCGTGACCTCTCATACCGAAAAGCGGCTGGAACTGGCGGTAAATTTCCAGCGCAGGCACCGTCTCGCCGCTATCAGCAACGTCGACGCGCCGCCAGCGCTCCTGCGGCCCGGGGTTTAGCTGATGCATTTCAGATGCGGAATAGAGCGATTTGCCCACCATGCCTGGGTTGCTATGAGTGATGATTACCCCCTGCGCATCCGTTACGGCGAACCACAACACGCCTGGCTGACCCGCCATCTCTTCCAGTAATGTCTGCTGCTGCGCGTGATGCATCCGCATTCCCATACCAACTCGCGTGCCGGATTCCAGAGCGCGAATGAGTACATTTCCCTTTTCCAGCAGCGTCTGCCTGGCGGCAACGCTCTCACGGCCATAGTCGCGAATGACCATAATGGAAAATAGCCCCACCAGAATGAAGATCGCCGCAGGTAACAGCCGACTCAACCACGTTGCAGCGGCATCTTTATGTAATCGCATAAAACTCACAGGCTTCCCCGGCTCGTTTTTATTTTCCTTACTTTAAGCAGAGATCATGCCATTCTTCGCTCCGCATAACCGCGCGTTGTCGCACACCCTTCCGGATAAGCGGGTAAAAATGACTCGCCAGGCAGGCCATACGAGTCATTTTTACTCGCTTTTTGCCGCCTGAAGCGGGTTAACTCGCTGCCCGACAAGGAATAGTTACCTGGCACGGAAGATGCAAGAGAGAGGATAAGATGAGCAACTGGAGAACGCAAAATGAAACGGAACAATAAATCAGCTATCGCGCTAATCGCCCTCTCGCTTTTGGCCCTAAGCTCCGGCGCCGCCTTCGCCGGGCATCACTGGGGTAACAATGACGGTATGTGGCAACAGGGAGGTAGCCCGTTAACAACGGAACAGCAGGCGACGGCGCAGAAAATTTATGATGATTACTATACGCAGACCAGCGCGCTGCGCCAGCAACTGATATCCAAACGTTATGAATACAACGCGCTGCTGACCGCCAGTTCGCCGGATACTGCGAAAATTAATGCGGTTGCCAAAGAGATGGAATCATTAGGCCAGAAGTTAGATGAGCAACGCGTGAAACGGGATGTCGCGATGGCGCAGGCTGGCGTACCACGCGGCGCAGGAATGGGCTATGGCGGTTGCGGCGGCTATGGCGGCGGTTATCATCGCGGCGGCGGCCACATGGGTATGGGAAACTGGTAAAGCATTTTTGCCGAATGGCGGCTTCGCCATCCGGCATTCCATCAAAAGGTTTTCGCTTGCGGCTGCCAGTGACAGAAATCTGAATTCGCCACCAACAAAAGTTGCGATCCTTCCGGCGCCTCCAGCCATGCTACGCTCACCTCTACCGATGAGTGGTTCTGGCGGCGCTCAATGTGGCTTATTGCCCAGGAATCCAGATCCGGTTTCAGCGTTTCACCTTCACAAGTGGTTACCGTATGGTCGGCGTGCCACCGTCCCTGGCGTAGTATGACGCGCCCCAGACGCAATGCGTCGCTGGTCTGACGGATTTGTTCGGCGCGATAGCGATACAGGGCAATCTGATCGTTGGAAAGCTGCTGCTTCTGCCCCCCGACTTCACGCTGCATAAAACTGAGTTCGCCACGAGCGTCGAAACGCGCGCGAATGTGTTCTGGCGGTTTGCTGTAAATATTGAGTTCAATAAGCGAAAGCGTATCACCCTGCCAGCGATATTCGCTGGTCCTCGTGCTGCCGCTATGCCACGGGCTAAAAACAGAAAGCAGATGGACTTCATCGTTCGTATCTTTACGCCAGATACGTACCGCACCCTGATCGCCGGCAAAGCCGCTGGCAGTAAACGGAGGCGGTGAAGCGTTATGACTGCAGGCAGTCAGCAACAGCGCGCCCGAAAACAGAAGCGCACGACGCCAGACAGACAAAAGGGGCTGACGAGCCCCTTCGATAAAACTGTTCACAGCTACGCGTCTTACTTAACTGCGTCTTTCAGTGCTTTACCAGAAACAAATGCCGGTACGTTAGCGGCGGCGATTTTGATTTCTTTACCGGTCTGCGGGTTGCGGCCAGTGCGCTCAGCACGGTGGTTCACTTTGAAGGTACCGAAACCAACCAGTTGTACAGCATCGCCTTCTTTCAGAGACTCAGTAATAGCAGCCAGAGTGGATTCCAGAGCAGCTTTAGCCTGGGTTTTAGACAGTTCTGCTTTGTCTGCAATTACATCAATCAGTTGAGTCTTGTTCATAAGTTATCCTTACAATGTGTTTATCGCTTGCTAAGCATCGAGTGCGACGGAAATGCCAGAAAAGCACTCTCCTGCATACACGCACCGATAGCCACTTTTTTTCGCCTCCCAAATGTAGACCAGACGGGGGGCAGAAGGGAAGCCTTATGGCACGACAAATCAGGCGTTAAATCACGTTTTCTGGTGTCATTGCTGAAAATTTATACCGATATTGCTCTCGCCAGCCTCGCGCAGGTCTGCCCTGAGCCCTTTTATCAGTTCAATATCGCGTTCTTCGCAGTCGGCTAAAAGTCGGAATATTTCCCACTGAATATCCCATTCCTGTTCAACGGCAGAGTTCGTTTTGAGCTCCTCATCGGTCATTTCCCGACCAGCCTGAGTCATTTCCAACATCGCTACCGTAGTAATGGAAGTCTTACTAACCTCAATAGCGTGTTCCAGCGTTTCGCCGCTAAGACGAGAATGCATTAATTCGCTTAATGCGACGCAGGCATCAATCGCCGGGTAAACGCCGTACAGATCATAGTCGTCAGCCGCCGGAATTGCCTCCTCAAACTTCTCCAGTTGGCTGTCGAAATTGACCTTCGCATCTTTCACCGTCAGGGTTTCCCAGATCAGATCCAGAATGCGACGGTAGATCTGTCCGTCGCCGAATTCCGTCTGCTTGCAAAACATGGCGTAGTTCGGGTACATGCGCTCGCACAAGCAGGCCATAAAAGTAACGTGCTGCCAGCTTTCCAGCCGCTCCAGACGCAAATGAATCGGGTTTTGTAACATGATGGAATCTCGAATCGGAAATTAGCGGCAGTTTACCTGAATCAGCGCTGAATTTCTTGCCAACGAACAAACGCCGGACGCCCGGAAGCGACGGCATCCGCCCAACGCGTCGGCTCCGGCAGGCGATACCCTTTCATACAGCGTTGTACCCACGCCAGCGCGCTGTCAGTACTGACCCGGTGCCCTGTCGCGATAAACAGCGGATTACAGCGCGCCTTGCTGCGCCATACCCATGCCAGTTGCTCGCCTTTATCCATTAAGGCGCTAAGCGCGCCAGGTTCAGCGGAAAGCGGTTCAAATTTACCGCATAGCCGTTTTTTCGCCACGCCGATAGTTGGCACGTCCACCAACAGTCCAAAATGGCTGGCGACGCCAAGCCGACGCGGATGCGAAATACCGTGACCATCTACAAACAGCAAATCGGGCTTTTGCGAGAGTTGTTCCCACGCTGCCAGCAGCGCAGGATATTCACGAAAAGAGAGAAAGCCGGGGATATACGGCATGGTGGTGGCGATACGCGCCACCTTGTACTCTACCAGCTCAAGCGACGGGTATTTCAGCAATACCATCGCCGCCCGCGTCACCTCGCCGCCCTGCTCAAAACCGACGTCCGCCCCGCCGATAAACGCCGGCGGATCTTTGTCCAACCGATCCTCGCGGCAAACCGATGAAGCAAGTTCTATCTGTTGAGCGCGTAGCGACGCGAGATCCATACTAACTCCTTAGTTGTGATACTGCGCAGAAAGTCGGTGCACCGCCTCCACAAATGCGCCAGCATGTTCTGGCGGCACATCCTGATGGATGCCATGTCCGAGGTTAAAGACGTGCCCTTCTCCCTGACCGAAACCAGAAAGTATAGTCGCGACTTCGTCTTCGATACGGGCTGGCGGCGCATAAAGCATTGAGGGGTCCATATTGCCTTGCAGAGCGACCTTATGACCCACACGGCGACGCGCATCGGCAATATCGGTTGTCCAGTCAAGGCCCAGCGCGTCGCAGCCGGTTTCCGCCATCGCTTCCAGCCATTGACCGCCGCCTTTGGTGAACAGCGTCACCGGTACCCGACGCCCGTCGTTTTCACGCAGCAGGCCATCCACGATTTTATGCATGTAGTACAGGGAGAATTGCTGGTAATCGTGGCCGGTTAGCACGCCGCCCCAGGTATCGAAAATCATCACCGACTGCGCGCCAGCTTTGATTTGCGCGTTGAGGTACAGCGTGACGCTTTTCGCCAACTTATCCAGCAGCAGATGCAACGCCTGCGGGTCAGCGTACATCATCTTTTTAATCACCGTGAAGGCTTTGCTGCTGCCGCCTTCCACCATATAGGTCGCCAGCGTCCACGGACTGCCGGAAAAGCCGATCAGCGGAACCTCGCCTTTTAGTTCGCGGCGAATCGTGCGTACCGCATTCATCACGTAGCCCAGTTCATCCTCCGGATCGGGAATGGGCAGCTTATCGACATCGGTTTTACAGGTGACAGGAGCCGTAAAGCGCGGGCCTTCCCCGGCTTCAAAATAGAGCCCCAGTCCCATTGCGTCCGGAATCGTCAGGATATCCGAGAAAAGGATCGCCGCATCAAGCGGATAACGGCGCAGCGGCTGTAAAGTGACCTCGCAGGCCAGTTCGGCATTTTTGCACAGCGACATAAAATCGCCCGCCTGCGCGCGAGTGGCTTTATACTCCGGTAGATAACGGCCTGCCTGGCGCATCATCCACACTGGCGTAACATCAACGGGCTGGCGCAGCAGCGCACGTAGATAACGATCGTTTTTGAGTTCGGTCATTTTTACATTCCTTTAGCGTTGATGCGCCCAGTGTAACATGTCAGTCGTATTCAGCCCGACACATTGCCACCGTATCTTCGATTAAACGGCGTGCGACGGTGCCCGGCGGCGGCAGTAAAGGAAGATCGTCATAACGGTACCAATTTGCTTCCAACAGCTCTTTCGGGTCGATGACAATCTCGCCGCTGTCATACTCCGCCATGAAAGCGGTCATCAGCGACTGCGGAAAAGGCCACGGCTGGGAAGTCACATAGCGCAGATTTTTCACCTTAATCCCGCTCTCCTCCATCACCTCGCGCGCTACCGCCTGTTCTAAGGTTTCGCCTACTTCAACAAACCCGGCCAGTACCGTATGCACGCCGTTACGGTGGCGAACATGCCGGGCAAGCAGAATAGAATCCTCACGGCGAATGGCAACAATAATGCAGGGGGCGATTTGCGGGTAGTAACGCTCGCGGCAATGGCTGCACAGCATCGCCCATTCGGTTTTACTGGGGTGCATAGGGTGCCCGCAATAGCCGCAAAATTTATGCGAGCGATAAAACTCCGCCAGCTGTACGCCGCGTCCCGCCAGTTGGAACAGCCCTGCATCCTGATCGATAACCTGGCGTACCGATCCCATATCATGACGCCGATGCTGTAACACCAGCCAGACGGGCTCGCCTTGCCATTCACCTATCCGGAGTGCGCGCTGCCCCACAAGATCGAAATTTGCCGCCAGCCCGTGTGGTAATTCCCCATACGGCAACCATAATTTTTGTTCATGGCTGACGATCCACCAGCCACTCTCTAATTTTTCAATTATACGATCCATAGCTCTTGCACTACCTTTGCTTCACTGGCATGTTGTTAACATTATTTTTACATTTATGGCGCACAGCCTTTATCTAACTTGCGGAGACAATCATGCTAAACCAGCTGGAAAACCTGACGGAGCGCGTTGGCGGAAGCAACAAACTGGTCGATCGCTGGCTACATGTACGTAAGCACCTGCTCGTGGCTTACTACAATCTGGTTGGCATTAAGCCTGGCAAAGAATCGTACATGCGGCTGAATGAAAAAGCGCTGGATGATTTTTGTCAGAGCCTGGTCGATTACCTTTCCGCCGGGCACTTCAGTATTTATGAACGTATTCTCCATAAATTGGAAGGAAACGGTCAGCTTTTACATGCGGCAAAAATCTGGCCGCTGCTGGAAGATAATACGCAGCGCATTATGGATTATTACGATTCCAGCCTGGAAACTGCCATCGATCACGATAATTGTCTCGAATTTCAACAGGCTCTGTCAGATATCGGCGAGGCGCTGGAAGCCCGCTTTGTGCTGGAAGACAAGCTGATTATGCTGGTATTTGACGCAATGCACGACGGCGCCAGAGTAAAACGTCCCGCTTGAGTTCCGCACGATTAACGCGTAATTTACAAACATTCCCCTCTCAGGAGGGGAGATCATCTTGTCGGAGTGCCTGGTTTCCACAAAAGCATTCGTGATGCGTCAAGGCGGCAAGTCAGTGAATCTCCAGGAGCTTACATAAGTAAGTGACTGGAGTGAGCGGACGAAGCCAACGAAGAGGCAGCGCGAAGGATGAAGTGGAAAAGGCTGAGACCGTTAATTCGGGATCCGCGGAACCTGATCAGGTTAATACCTGCGAAGGGAACAAGAGTAATTCTGCTTTATGCTGCTGCCTTTACGGGCGGCGCACATCCATTACTCCATCCGTCGTCTGACAAGCCACGTCCTTAATTTTTTGGAATGAGCTATGTCTACAACAAAATTAACCCGCCGCGAGCAGCGCGCTAAAGCCCAGCATTTTATCGATACGCTGGAAGGCACCGCGTTTCCCAACTCGAAACGCATCTACGTTACCGGTTCGCAGCATGATATTCGCGTACCGATGCGCGAAATTCAGCTTAGCCCGACATTGATTAGCGGAACGAAAGACCACCCGCAGTATGAAGAAAATGAAGCGATTCCAGTGTATGACACCTCCGGCCCGTACGGTGATCCGGATATCGCCATCAACATCCAGCAGGGTCTGGCAAAGCTACGCCAGCCGTGGATTGAAGCGCGGGCTGATGTAGAAACGCTTTCTGACCGCAGTTCTGCCTATACCCGCGAACGTCTGACGGATGAAGGGCTTGACGCATTGCGCTTTACCGGTCTGTTAACGCCAAAACGCGCCAAAGCCGGACACCGCGTGACGCAACTTCATTATGCCCGTAACGGGATCGTGACGCCGGAAATGGCGTTTATCGCCATCCGTGAAAACATGGGCCGGGAGCGTATCCGCAGTGAAGTGCTGCGCCACCAGCATCCCGGAGAAAGCTTCGGCGCGCGCCTGCCGGAAAACATCACCCCGGAGTTTGTGCGCGATGAAGTCGCCGCCGGACGCGCCATCATCCCCGCTAACATCAATCATCCGGAATCGGAACCGATGATTATTGGCCGCAACTTCCTGGTGAAGGTCAACGCCAATATCGGCAACTCGGCGGTGACCTCCTCCATCGAAGAAGAGGTCGAAAAACTGGTGTGGTCGACACGCTGGGGGGCGGATACGGTGATGGATCTCTCCACCGGGCGCTATATACACGAAACCCGTGAGTGGCTCCTGCGTAATAGCCCGGTGCCAATCGGCACCGTGCCGATCTACCAGGCGCTGGAGAAGGTCAACGGGATCGCCGAGGATCTTACCTGGGAAGCCTTCCGCGATACTCTGCTGGAACAGGCGGAACAAGGGGTAGACTATTTCACTATTCACGCCGGTGTACTGCTGCGCTACGTGCCGATGACCGCCAGACGCCTGACCGGCATTGTCTCGCGCGGCGGCTCGATCATGGCGAAGTGGTGTCTTTCTCATCACAGAGAGAACTTCTTGTATGAGCACTTCCGCGAGATTTGTGAAATCTGCGCCGCCTATGACGTCTCACTCTCGCTGGGCGACGGGCTGCGACCGGGTTCCATTCAGGACGCCAATGACGACGCGCAGTTTGCCGAACTGCATACGCTGGGCGAGCTGACCAAAATCGCCTGGGAATACGACGTACAGGTAATGATTGAAGGCCCGGGACATGTTCCGATGCAGATGATCCGCCGCAATATGACCGAAGAGCTGGAGCACTGCCATGAAGCGCCGTTTTATACCTTAGGGCCGCTGACCACCGATATCGCGCCGGGTTATGACCACTTCACCTCCGGCATTGGCGCGGCGATGATCGGCTGGTTTGGCTGCGCGATGTTGTGCTACGTCACACCGAAAGAGCACCTCGGTCTGCCGAACAAAGAAGACGTTAAGCAGGGGCTGATCGCCTATAAGATTGCCGCCCACGCCGCTGACCTGGCGAAAGGCCACCCAGGCGCGCAGATCCGCGATAACGCGATGTCGAAAGCGCGTTTTGAATTCCGCTGGGAAGATCAGTTTAACCTGGCGCTCGACCCGTTCACCGCCCGCGCCTGGCACGACGAAACCCTGCCGCAAGAATCCGGCAAAGTGGCGCACTTCTGCTCGATGTGCGGGCCAAAATTCTGTTCAATGAAAATCAGCCAGGAAGTGCGCGACTATGCCGCCGCGCAAACTATCGAAGTGGGAATGGCCGATATGTCGGAGAGCTTCCGCGCTAAAGGCGGCGAAATCTATCTGGAGCGGGAGGAAGCGTAATGTACCAGCCTAACTTTCCCCCCGTCCCTTTCCGCTTAGGTCTCTATCCGGTGGTCGATAGTGTAACGTGGGTTGAGCGCCTGCTGGCGGCGGGCGTACGCACCATCCAGCTTCGCATCAAAGACAAGCGCGATGACGACGTCGAAGCGGATGTGGTCGCGGCCATTGCGCTTGGGCGTCGTTACAATGCCCGTCTGTTTATCAACGATTACTGGCGTCTGGCGATTAAGCACAACGCCTGGGGCGTGCATCTGGGTCAGGAAGACCTGGAGATCACCGACCTGAGCGCCATTCGGGCCGCCGGTTTACGCCTGGGCGTCTCAACGCATGATGATATGGAAATCGACATAGCGCTCGCCGCTCGTCCTTCCTACATCGCCCTCGGCCACGTCTTCCCGACGCAAACCAAGCAGATGCCTTCCGCCCCGCAGGGACTGAAACAGTTGGCGCGGCATATTGAACGTCTGGCGGATTACCCCACCGTGGCGATTGGCGGTATCAGTGTGGAACGCGCCCCTGCGGTGCTGGCGACCGGCGTCGGCAGTATTGCCGTGGTCAGCGCCATCACCCAGGCCGCCGACTGGCGCGCCGCTACGCAACAGTTACTTGCAATCGCAGGAGTCGGCGATGAATGACCATGATTTTATGCGCTATAGCCGCCAGATCCTGCTCGGCGATATTGCGATTGAAGGCCAGCAAAAGTTGCTCAATAGTCATGTATTGATGGTCGGCTTAGGCGGATTGGGTTCGCCTGCGGCACTCTATCTGGCGGGCGCAGGCGTTGGCACGCTGACGCTGGCGGACGATGACGATGTTCACTTGAGCAATCTCCAGCGGCAAATTCTGTTCACCACCGACGATATCGCCCGCCCGAAGGCGCTGGCGGCAAAGCTACGGCTGGCGCAGCTCAACCCCGACAGCGAGCTGATCGTACTGAAGCAGCGTCTGACTGGCGATGTGCTGAAGAACGCGGTAGCGCGTGCCGACGTCGTGCTCGACTGTACCGACAACATGGCGACCCGTCAGGAGATCAACGTCGCCTGCGTGGCACTGAATACACCATTAATTACCGCCAGCGCCGTCGGCTTTGGCGGCCAGTTGATGGTACTGACGCCACCGTGGGAGCAAGGCTGTTACCGTTGCCTGTGGTCAGACGATGTGGAGCCAGAGCGCAACTGCCGTACCGCAGGTATCGTCGGTCCCGTCGTTGGCGTCATGGGCGCCTTGCAGGCGCTGGAGGCAATCAAATTCCTCAGTGGGATGGAAACGCCGAGCGGCGAGCTGCGCCTGTTTGACGGTAAAACCAGCCAGTGGCGAAGCCTGGCGCTGCATCGCGCCAGCGACTGCCCGGTCTGTGGAGGGCAACATGCAGATTCAGTTCAATGATGAACCGATGCAGTGCGCAGAGGGACAAACCGTCAGTGAGCTGCTCACGCAACTCAATCAGCTTAAACCGGGCGCAGCGCTGGCGCTAAATCAACAGATTCTGCCACGCGAGCGGTGGCGGCAACATATCGTGCAGGAAGGCGACCAGATCCTGCTTTTTCACGTTATAGCAGGAGGTTGAGATGTTACGTATTGCCGATAAAACGTTTGATTCGCATCTGTTCACCGGCACCGGGAAATTTGCTTCTGCACAGCTAATGGTCGACGCCATCCGCGCCTCCGGCAGCCAACTGGTGACGCTGGCAATGAAGCGCGTCGATTTACGTAAGCCAAATGATGCCATCCTGGCGCCGCTTCTCGAGGCTGGTGTGACGCTGTTACCCAATACTTCAGGGGCGAAAACCGCCGAAGAGGCGATCTTCGCTGCCCAACTGGCGCGCGAAGCGCTGGGGACGCACTGGCTAAAGCTGGAGATTCATCCCGATGCCCGCTGGCTGTTGCCAGACCCGATTGAAACTCTGAAAGCCGCCGGGGAGCTGGTAAAACAGGGGTTCGTGGTGTTGCCCTACTGCGGCGCAGACCCGGTATTGTGTAAACGGCTGGAAGAAGTTGGCTGCGCGGCAGTGATGCCGCTTGGCGCGCCGATTGGCTCCAATCAGGGGCTGGAAACCCGCGCGATGCTGGAGATTATTATCCAGCAGGCTACTGTCCCGGTGGTCGTGGACGCGGGTATCGGCGTACCCAGCCATGCCACGCAGGCGCTGGAAATAGGCGCAGATGCGGTGCTGGTCAACACGGCGATTGCCGTGGCGGATGACCCGGTAATGATGGCCAATGCTTTCCGTCTGGCGGTAGAAGCAGGCGTACTGGCTCGCCTGGCTGTACCGGGTAATCGCAGCATCTATGCCAGCGCCACCAGCCCGCTCACCGGCTTCCTGGAGGCGTCGGTATGAAATCGTTCACCGACCGCTGGCGACAACTGGAATGGGACGATATCCGGCTACGCATCAACAGCAAAACTGCCGCCGATGTGGCGCGGGCGTTGAATGCTTCACACCTCAACCGCGAGGATATGATGGCGTTACTCTCCCCCGCCGCCGCTGATTACCTGGAGCCGCTGGCGCAGCGCGCGCAAAAGCTTACCCGCCAGCGTTTCGGCAATACCGTCAGCTTTTATGTTCCGCTCTATCTCTCGAACCTGTGCGCCAATGACTGTACCTACTGCGGTTTTTCGATGAGCAATCGCATTAAGCGTAAAACGCTGGATGAGCCAGATATTCAAAGGGAGTGCGACGCTATCCGTAAACTGGGCTTTGAGCACCTTCTACTGGTGACCGGGGAACATCAGGCCAAAGTAGGAATGGACTATTTTCGCCGTCATTTACCGGCTATTCGCCGCCAGTTTTCATCGTTACAGATGGAAGTTCAGCCCTTGTCGCAAGAAAACTACGCGGAGCTCAAAACGCTGGGGATCGATGGCGTGATGGTTTATCAGGAGACTTATCATGAGGCAATCTATGCACAGCATCACCTGAAGGGAAAGAAACAGGACTTTTTCTGGCGGCTGGAAACGCCGGATCGGTTAGGCCGGGCAGGTATCGACAAAATCGGTCTTGGCGCGCTAATTGGTCTGTCGGACAACTGGCGGGTGGATTGCTATATGCTAGCTGAACATGTGCTGTGGATGCAGAAACACTACTGGCAGAGTCGCTATTCTGTTTCCTTCCCGCGTCTGCGCCCGTGTACTGGCGGTGTGGAACCCGCGTCTTTGATGGATGAAAAGCAACTGGTGCAAACGATTTGCGCTTTCCGGCTACTGGCGCCGGAAATTGAATTATCACTCTCCACCCGCGAGTCTCCGAGGTTCCGCGACCATGTCATACCACTGGCGATCAATAACGTCAGCGCCTTTTCGAAAACGCAGCCGGGGGGATATGCGGATAACCATCCTGAACTTGAGCAATTTGCGCCGCATGACGATCGCCGACCCGAGGCCGTTGCCGACGCGCTAACGGCGCAAGGGTTACAGCCCGTGTGGAAAGACTGGGAGAGCTTTTTGGGACGTGGCTCGCAGGCAACTTGCAGGAACCTGTAATCACGTTATTTTTTTTCGTGACGCGACGTAAAAGCCAAAACGGGAGATTGTTACCAGTCTCCCGTTTTTTTATGGTGTCATGGTCAGCAACGGAAGCTGACCAGGGCGAAAGGCTTCTTCCTCATTTTCGCCCTGCCCTTACAAGCTTGCCAGCGGCACAGGCCTTAGCTGCCGGATAGCGGTTTACAAATGACAAACGTATTCATCAGGCGTAAAAAAACCCGCCGAAGCGGGTTTTACTGTCGGGAGTCGCTACGCTTACCCGACCTACGGTTCCTCCAGGCCCGGTAAGCTTGCGCCACCGGGCACTTAACGATTACTCGTTGTCAGAACCGCCCAGTCCTGCATTCAGCAGCTCTGCCAGGCTTGCAGATGCATCTTCCGCAGTGACCTGCGGTGTTGCCGGCTGCTCGCCCGCGGCGCGACGGCGCATACGATCCTGGTGGTACGCATAACCGGTACCGGCCGGGATCAGACGACCCACGATAACGTTCTCTTTCAGGCCGCGCAGTTCATCGCGTTTACCCGCAACGGCTGCTTCGGTCAGGACACGCGTGGTCTCCTGGAACGATGCGGCAGAGATGAACGATTCGGTTGCCAGAGACGCTTTGGTGATACCCAGCAAATCGCGGGAGAAGGTAGCCCCCACTTTGCCGTTCGCTTCCAGCTCGCGGTTAGCGATCTTGACGCGGGAATATTCAACCTGCTCGCCTTCCAGGAAGTCGGAGCTGCCTGCGCTTTCGATGGTAGCTTTACGCAGCATCTGACGAACGATAACTTCGATGTGTTTATCGTTAATCTTAACGCCCTGCAGACGGTATACATCCTGGACTTCGTTAACAATGTAACGCGTCACAGCATGAACGCCACGCAGACGCAGAATGTCGTGCGGCGCTTCCGGGCCATCGGAAATCACATCACCACGTTCTACACGTTCCCCTTCGAACACGTTGAGCTGACGCCATTTCGGAATCATCTCTTCGTACGGGTCACTACCATCAACCGGCGTAATCACCAGACGACGTTTGCCTTTGGTTTCTTTACCGAAGGAAACGATACCTGCGATTTCCGCCAGAATGGCCGGCTCTTTCGGACGACGCGCTTCGAACAGATCCGCAACGCGCGGCAGACCACCGGTGATATCCTTGGTACCGCCGGATTCCTGCGGAATACGCGCCAGGGTGTCACCAGAACTGATCTGTACGCCATCTTCCAGCTGTACAATCGCTTTACCCGGTAAGAAGTACTGCGCAGGCATATCGGTACCCGGGATCAGAACGTCGTTACCCTGAGCATCAACGATTTTCAGCGCCGGACGTAGATCTTTACCACCGGTAGTACGTTCAGCCGAATCCAGAACCACCAGCGAAGACAAACCGGTCAGTTCATCGGTCTGACGCGTAATGGTCTGGCCGTCGATCATGTCAGTGAAGCGGATGAAACCACTTACTTCGGTGATAACCGGCATGGTGTGCGGGTCCCAGTTTGCAACGGTTTCGCCGCCGGCAACCTGCTCGCCATCACCTTTCGCCATGACAGCGCCATAAGGCACTTTATAGCTCTCTTTGGTACGACCGAATTCGTCGATCAGCTTCAGTTCGGTATTACGGGAAGTGATAACCAGTTTACCGCTGGAGTTCACCACCGACTTCACGTTGCTGAGCTTGATGCTACCTTTGTTTTTCACCTGGATGCTGGATTCAGCAGCCGCACGAGATGCCGCACCACCGATGTGGAAAGTACGCATCGTCAGCTGTGTACCCGGTTCACCGATGGACTGTGCCGCGATAACGCCGATAGCTTCACCTTTGTTGATGATGTGGCCACGCGCCAGGTCACGACCGTAGCAGTGCGCACATACACCAAAGTCGGTATCGCAGGATACAACGGAACGCACTTTAACGGCGTCAACGGAGTTCGCTTCCAGCAGGTCACACCACTGTTCGTGCAGCAGCGTGTTACGTGGAACCAGAATGTCCGCCGTGCCCGGCTTCAGCACATCTTCCGCAGTCACACGACCCAATACGCGATCGCGCAGCGGCTCTTTAACATCGCCACCCTCGATAACCGGGGTCATCAGGATACCTTCGTGCGTACCACAGTCATCTTCGGTCACCACCAGATCCTGCGCGACGTCAACCAGACGACGGGTCAGATAACCGGAGTTCGCGGTTTTCAGTGCGGTATCCGCCAGACCTTTACGCGCACCGTGCGTGGAGATGAAGTACTGGAGTACGTTCAGACCTTCACGGAAGTTCGCGGTGATCGGCGTTTCGATGATCGAGCCATCTGGCTTCGCCATCAGACCACGCATACCCGCAAGCTGACGAATCTGTGCCGCAGAACCACGCGCACCGGAGTCGGCCATCATGTAGATGCTGTTGAAGGAAACCTGCTGCTCTTCCTGGCCGTCACGGTTAATCACGGTTTCAGTTTGCAGGTTATCCATCATCGCCTTGGATACACGATCGTTCGCCGCAGCCCAGATATCGATAACTTTGTTATAGCGTTCGCCAGCGGTCACCAGACCGGACTGGAACTGTTCCTGGATCTCGGCAACTTCGGCTTCCGCCTCAGAGATGATCTCGTGTTTTTTCTCCGGGATGACCATGTCATCAATACCAACGGACGCACCTGAACGCGCTGCATAAGCAAAGCCGGTGTACATCGTCTGGTCCGCAAAAATAACGGTCGGTTTCAGGCCCAGAATACGGTAACAGGTGTTCAGCATTTTGGAGATCGCTTTCTTACCCAGCGCCTGGTTGACGATGGAGAAAGGCAGACCTTTCGGTACGATCATCCACAGAATCGCACGGCCAACGGTCGTGTCTTTCAGGCTGGTGGTCGCGACGAATTCGCCGTTTTCATCTTTTTCGTATTCGGTGATACGCACTTTAACGCGCGCATGCAGAGAGGCCAGGCCAGCGCGATAAATACGCTCAGCTTCTTTCGGGCCCGTCAGCACCATGCCTTCGCCTTTGGCGTTAACACAGTCACGGGTCATATAGTACAGACCCAATACCACGTCCTGAGACGGAACGATGATAGGTTCGCCGTTCGCCGGGGACAGGATGTTGTTGGTCGACATCATCAGCGCACGCGCTTCGAGCTGGGCTTCCAGCGTCAGCGGTACGTGAACAGCCATCTGGTCACCATCGAAGTCGGCGTTGTATGCCGCACACACCAGCGGGTGTAGCTGGATAGCTTTACCTTCGATCAGGACTGGTTCAAACGCCTGGATACCCAGACGGTGCAATGTCGGCGCACGGTTCAGCAGTACCGGGTGCTCGCGGATCACTTCGTCCAGGATATCCCAGACGACAGCTTCTTCGCGCTCAACCATTTTCTTCGCGGCTTTGATGGTGGTGGCGAGGCCACGCAGTTCCAGCTTGCCGTAGATGAACGGTTTGAACAGCTCCAGCGCCATTTTCTTCGGCAGACCGCACTGATGCAGACGCAGGTATGGCCCTACGGTGATAACAGAACGACCGGAGTAGTCAACACGCTTACCGAGCAGGTTCTGACGGAAACGACCCTGTTTACCTTTGATCATGTCGGCCAAAGATTTCAGAGGACGTTTGTTGGAACCGGTGATCGCACGACCACGACGACCGTTATCCAGCAGGGCGTCTACCGCTTCCTGTAGCATACGTTTTTCGTTGCGTACGATGATGTCCGGCGCAGCCAGATCCAGCAGACGCTTCAGACGGTTGTTACGGTTAATCACGCGACGATACAGATCGTTCAGATCCGACGTTGCGAAACGACCGCCGTCCAGCGGAACCAGCGGACGCAGATCTGGTGGCAGTACCGGCAGAACGGTCAGGATCATCCACTCCGGCTTGTTGCCAGACTGTACGAAGGCTTCCAGCAGTTTGATACGCTTGGTCAGCTTCTTACGTTTGGTCTCGGAGTTGGTTTCGTTCAGCTCTTCGCGCAGAGTTTCGCACTCTTGCTCCAGATCCATGCTCTTCAGCAGGGCCTGGATAGCTTCCGCACCCATCTTGGCATCGAATTCGTCACCGAACTCTTCCAGCGCGTCCAGATACTGTTCTTCAGTCAGGATCTGCTGGCGTTCCAGGTTGGTCATACCGCCTTCGATAACCACATAGGATTCGAAGTACAGCACGCGTTCGATATCGCGCAGCGGCATATCGAGCAGCAGGCCGATACGGGACGGCAGAGATTTCAGGAACCAGATATGCGCAGTCGGAGACGCCAGCTCGATGTGGCCCATACGCTCACGGCGTACTTTGGTCTGGGTCACTTCAACGCCGCACTTCTCACAGATCACACCGCGGTGTTTCAGGCGCTTGTACTTACCGCACAGGCACTCGTAGTCTTTTACCGGCCCAAAGATACGGGCGCAGAAAAGGCCGTCACGCTCAGGTTTGAACGTACGGTAGTTGATGGTTTCCGGCTTTTTAACTTCACCGAAAGACCATGAACGGATCATGTCTGGCGAAGCCAGAGCAATTTTGATCGCATCAAACTCTTCGGTTTTAGTCTGCGCTTTCAGAAACTTTAATAAATCTTTCACGGATTTGCTCCCGTCGGAGTTAGCACAATCTGGTGTCGGGTTTTACCCCGACACCAGTGACCTGTTTGAGCGAGAATTACTCGTCTTCCAGTTCGATGTTGATGCCCAGCGAGCGGATCTCTTTCAACAGAACGTTGAAGGATTCCGGCATACCCGGTTCCATCTGATGGTTGCCGTCCACGATGTTCTTATACATCTTGGTACGACCGTTGACGTCATCAGACTTAACGGTGAGCATTTCTTGCAGGGTGTAGGCGGCGCCGTAAGCTTCCAGCGCCCACACTTCCATCTCCCCGAAGCGCTGACCACCGAACTGCGCCTTACCACCCAGCGGCTGCTGAGTAACCAGGCTGTAAGAACCGGTAGAACGCGCATGCATCTTGTCATCAACCAGGTGGTTCAGTTTCAGCATGTACATGTAACCGACGGTTACCGGACGCTCGAACTGTTCACCCGTACGACCATCGAACAGGGTGATCTGACCGGAGGTCGGCAGGTCGCCCAGTTTCAGCAGCTCTTTGATTTCCGCTTCTTTCGCACCGTCGAACACTGGTGTGGCAATCGGCATACCTTTGCGCAGGTTTTCTGCCAGACGCAGCACTTCATCATCGCTGAAGGTGCTCAGGTCGACTTTCTGACGAACGTCAGCGCCCAGATCGTAGGCACGCTGGATGAACTCGCGCAGTTTCGCGACTTCCTGCTGCTGTTTCAGCATGGCGTTAATCTTATCGCCAATACCTTTCGCAGCCATACCCAGGTGGGTTTCCAGAATCTGACCGATGTTCATACGAGACGGTACGCCCAGCGGGTTCAGTACGATGTCTACCGGCGTGCCGTTTTCATCGTAAGGCATGTCTTCGATCGGGTTGATCTTAGAGATAACACCCTTGTTACCGTGACGACCTGCCATCTTATCACCCGGCTGGATACGGCGTTTAACAGCCAGATAGACCTTCACGATCTTCAGCACGCCCGGCGCCAGATCGTCGCCCTGGGTGATTTTACGGCGTTTCGCTTCGAGTTTTTTCTCGAACTCGTGTTTCAGTTCGTCATATTGCTCAGCCAGTTGTTCCAGCTGATTTTGTTTCTCTTCGTCGGTCAGACCGAGTTCCAGCCAGCGATCGCGCGGCAGTTTGTCGAGCTTCTCAGCTTCAACGCCGCCAGCAACCAGCACCGCACGGATACGGCTAAACAGGCCCGCCTCGAGGATTTGCAGTTCTTCAGACAGGTCTTTTTTCGCCTGCTTGAGCTGCATCTCTTCGATTTCCAGAGCACGTTTGTCTTTTTCTACGCCATCGCGAGTAAAGACCTGAACGTCGATAACCGTACCGGAGACACCGTTAGGTACGCGCAGAGAAGAGTCTTTAACGTCAGACGCTTTCTCACCGAAGATAGCACGCAGCAGTTTCTCTTCCGGCGTCAGCTGGGTTTCACCTTTCGGCGTCACCTTACCGACCAGAATGTCGCCGCCGGTCACTTCCGCGCCGATGTAAACGATACCGGATTCATCCAGTTTGGAGAGCGCAGCTTCACCTACGTTCGGGATATCAGCAGTGATCTCTTCCGGCCCCAGCTTGGTGTCACGGGACACACACGCCAGTTCCTGAATGTGGATGGTGGTGAAACGGTCTTCCTGAACAACACGCTCGGAAACGAGGATGGAGTCTTCGAAGTTGTAGCCGTTCCACGGCATGAACGCCACGCGCATGTTCTGACCGAGCGCCAGTTCACCGAGGTCGGTGGACGGACCGTCTGCCAGCACGTCGCCGCGTTCAACCGGCTCGCCCAGAGACACACATGGCATCTGGTTGATACAGGTGTTCTGGTTAGAACGGGTGTATTTGGTCAGGTTATAGATGTCGATACCCGCTTCGCCCGGGTACATCTCGTCTTCGTTAACTTTGATAACGATACGGGAAGCATCCACGTACTGAACAGTACCGCCACGTTTAGCCACTGCAGTAACACCGGAGTCGACGGCGACAGCACGTTCCATACCGGTGCCTACCAGCGGCTTATCAGCGCGCAGCGTCGGAACCGCCTGACGTTGCATGTTCGCACCCATCAATGCACGGTTGGCGTCATCGTGTTCCAGGAATGGAATCAGGGACGCACCGACGGAGACCACCTGCTGGGTGGAAACGTCCATGTAGTCAACCTGATCACGGCTGAACAAGCTGGATTCGCCTTTGCTACGGCACGTTACCAGGTCTTCTACAAAGTGGCCTTCGTCATCCAGGTTGGAGTTCGCCTGAGCGATAACGTAATTGCCTTCTTCGATAGCAGACAGGTAATGAATTTCGTCAGTGACCACGCCATCAACCACACGACGGTACGGCGTCTCAAGGAAGCCATATTCGTTAGTCTGTGCGTACACGGACAGGGAGTTGATCAGGCCGATGTTCGGACCTTCAGGCGTTTCGATAGGACATACGCGACCGTAGTGCGTCGGGTGTACGTCTCGAACTTCAAAGCCTGCGCGTTCGCGGGTCAGACCGCCTGGGCCGAGTGCGGAGATACGACGTTTGTGCGTAATCTCAGACAGCGGGTTGTTCTGGTCCATAAACTGAGACAGCTGGCTGGAACCAAAGAACTCTTTCACTGCTGCGGAAATCGGCTTGGCGTTGATCATATCCTGAGGCATCAGGGTATCCAGATCGCCCAGAGACAGACGCTCTTTCACCGCACGCTCTACACGCACCAGGCCAACGCGGAACTGGTTTTCCGCCATTTCGCCTACGGAGCGGATACGACGGTTGCCGAGGTGGTCGATATCATCTACTTCGCCTTTGCCGTTACGGATATCGATGAGCTTCTTCATCACATCAATGATGTCGTCTTTGCTCAGGATACCGGAACCTTCGATTTCTTCGCGCAGCAGAGAACGGTTGAACTTCATACGACCCACCGCAGACAGGTCATAGCGGTCTTCGGAGAAGAACAGGTTCTCGAACAGGCTTTCAGCCGCTTCGCGTGTCGGCGGCTCGCCAGGACGCATCATACGGTAGATTTCTACCAGCGCGCTCAGGCGATCGTTGGTTGGGTCGACGCGTACCGTTTCAGAAATGTACGGGCCGTGGTCCAGATCGTTGGTAAACAGCGTTTCGATACGCTTGTGACCAGACTGGCTCAGCTTAGCCAGCAGATCCAGGCTCAGCTCCATGTTCGCCGCGCAGATCAACTCGCCGGTAGATTCGTCAACGTAGTCTTTAGAGACGACTTTGCCCGCAATGTACTCAACCGGAACTTCGATATGCTTGATATCGTCTTTTTCCAACTGACGGATATGGCGCGCAGTAATACGGCGGCCTTTCTCAACGTACACTTTGCCGTTAGCTTCAATGTCAAAGGAAGCGGTTTCGCCGCGCAGGCGTTCCGGCACCAGTTCCATCTGCAGCTTGTTGTCGCGGATCTCAAAGACCACTTTTTCAAAGAACAGATCCAGAATCTGCTCAGTGGTATAGTTCAGCGCGCGCAGAATGATAGTCGCAGGCAGTTTGCGACGACGGTCGATACGCACGAACAGGTTGTCCTTCGGATCGAATTCGAAGTCCAGCCAGGAACCACGGTAAGGAATGATGCGCGCGTTATACAGCACTTTACCCGAAGAGTGGGTTTTACCTTTGTCGGAGTCAAAGAAGACGCCCGGACTACGGTGCAACTGAGAAACGATAACACGCTCAGTACCGTTGATAACAAAGGTACCGTTGTCGGTCATGAGCGGAATTTCGCCCATGTAGACTTCTTGTTCTTTAATGTCTTTAACGGTGCCTTCCGGCGCTTCGCGCTCGTAGATCACCAGACGCAGTTTTACGCGCAGCGGTGCGGAATAGGTCACACCACGGATCTGACATTCCTGAACGTCAAACACCGGTTCGCCAAGGCGGTAGCTGACGTACTGCAGCTCGGAATTACCGCTGTAGCTCTGAATCGGGAACACGGAACGGAAAGCTGCTTCCAGGCCGTACTGCCCTTCAGGATCTTGCTCGATAAACTTCTGAAACGAGTCAAGCTGGATAGAAAGGAGATAAGGTACATCCAGAACTTGTGGACGTTTACCAAAATCCTTACGAATACGTTTTTTCTCGGTATAGGAGTAAACCATAGGGTTCCTCAGCTCGCTGACAAGTCGACCCATCTGTCCTGCGGGGGACAGTTTGTGCAACACTATTTTGTTGACCGGAAAATGGATACTTTCCGCAATGCCTGTTGCTATCACGCTTAAACCATTTCATTGCGATTTACACAGAACGTACGCTCTGTCGCAGTATATTAAGTCGTCGATAGAAACAAGCATTGAAAGGCACAGCAGTAGTCAAACAGTGTGAAACGCTACTGGCGCCTTACAGCGCAAAAAGGCTGGTGACTAAAAAGTCACCAGCCATCAGCCTGATTTCTCAGGCTGCAACCGGAAGGGTTGGCTTATTTAACTTCAACTTCAGCGCCAGCTTCTTCCAGAGATTTTTTCAGTGCTTCAGCGTCATCTTTGCTCACGCCTTCTTTCAGAGCGGCCGGAGCAGATTCTACCAGGTCTTTAGCTTCTTTCAGGCCCAGACCAGTTGCGCCACGTACTGCTTTGATAACAGCAACTTTGTTAGCGCCAGCAGCTTTCAGAATTACGTCGAATTCAGTTTTTTCTTCAGCAGCTTCAACCGGACCAGCAGCTACAGCGACAGCAGCAGCAGCGGAAACACCGAATTTTTCTTCCATTGCAGAGATCAGTTCTACAACGTCCATTACGGACATAGCTGCAACTGCTTCAATGATTTGATCTTTAGTGATAGACATTTAAATTGTTCCTGAATATCAGAATAAGTTTATACGTAAGCAAATGCTTGATAAAGACAACTGCGATTACGCAGCTTCTTTTGCATCGCGTACAGCAGCCAGTGTGCGAACCAGTTTGCCAGCCGAAGCTTCTTTCATGGTTGCCATCAGGCGTGCAATTGCTTCTTCGTAGGTCGGCAGAGTTGCCAGGCGGTCGATCTGAGACGCCGGGATCAGCTCACCTTCAAAGGCTGCAGCTTTGACCTCAAATTTTGCATTCGCTTTCGCGAACTCTTTGAACAGACGAGCAGCAGCGCCCGGGTGTTCCATAGAGTATGCAATCAGGGTCGGACCAACAAACGTGTCTTTCAGGCACTCGAACTGAGTACCTTCAACGACGCGGCGCAGCAGGGTGTTACGAACAACACGCATGTATACGCCAGCTTCACGACCTGCTTTACGCAGTTCAGTCATTTTATCTACAGTTACGCCACGGGAATCCGCAACTACTGCAGACAGCGCGCCTTTGGCTACTTCGCTGACTTCAGCAACAATCGCTTGTTTGTCTTGAAGATTTAAAGCCATTAGCTTTGCTCCTGGATGTTTGCCGGAACTCATGTTCCGGAACTCACTTCACTCATCTCAACGAGAAGAGCGTCTTAATACGGTGAGCAGAAACAAGCCAGAGTATCAAAAAATAATCTTAGCGTTCTGTCACCGTCTACGCAGGGGATTAAGCCTCTTGCGAGACGCCTGCGGTCTTCGACGGAGGCCTGGATAGGCCAGGCTCCAACGAACAAATTCTTTCTATGACTTCGTCCTTTGAACCGTAGCTGTGTTAGCTGCGCTCGTTCACACCAGTCACATAGTTAACTATGCTCCTGGCGATTCACTCACTTGCTGCCTTGCTGCAATTCAAATGACTCGCATAGTGCTCTGTTATATTTCAACAGAATCGTGGGGGTAGGATTGTAGACAAAATCACCGCCCACGTAAAGACTAATCTTAGTTCGCAGATGCGCTCAGACCAGCCTGATCAACGGCAACGCCAGCACCCATGGTGGTGGAGATGCTAACTTTCTTGATGTACACACCTTTCGCCTGGCTCGGTTTTGCTTTTTTCAGCGCAACCAGCAGAGCTTCCAGGTTTTCTTTCAGTTTGTCAGCGTCAAAGTCCACTTTACCGATGGTGGTGTGGATGATGCCGTTTTTGTCGTTACGGTAACGAACCTGACCTGCTTTAGCGTTCTTAACCGCTTCAGCAACGTTAGGGGTAACAGTACCGACTTTCGGGTTTGGCATCAGGCCGCGCGGACCCAGAACCTGGCCCAGCTGGCCAACAACGCGCATTGCATCCGGAGAAGCAATAACAACGTCAAAGTTCATTTCGCCTTTCTTGATCTGGTCAGCCAGATCTTCCATACCTACCAGCTCAGCGCCAGCAGCTTTAGCTGCTTCAGCGTTCGGACCCTGGGTAAATACGGCAACGCGAACAGAACGGCCAGTACCGTGCGGCAGTACAGTCGCGCCACGAACGTTCTGGTCAGATTTACGAGCGTCGATGCCGAGGTTAACGGCAACGTCAACGCTTTCGTTGAATTTAGCAGTGGCCAGCTCTTTCAGCAGGGCAATAGCTTCGTTGATGTCGTACTGTTTGGTCGCATCAACTTTCTCACGGATCACGCGCATACGCTTGGTCAGTTTAGCCATTTCTTAGTCCTCCACTACCAGGCCCATGGAACGTGCAGTACCTTCGATGGAGCGAGTCATCGCTTCAATGTCGGCACCGGTCATGTCGGCAGCTTTGGTCTGCGCGATTTCCTGCAGCTGAGCGCGGGAAATTTTACCTACTTTGTCTTTGTTCGGCTTGCCGGAACCAGACTTGATACCAGCCGCTTTTTTCAGCAGAACAGCTGCCGGAGGCGTTTTGGTAACGAAGGTGAAAGAACGGTCAGCGTAAACGGTAATAACAACCGGAATCGGCAGACCTTTTTCGATGGAATCCGTTTTTGCGTTGAACGCTTTGCAGAATTCCATGATGTTCACACCCTGCTGACCCAGTGCTGGACCAACCGGCGGACTCGGGTTCGCCATACCAGCTGCAACCTGCAGCTTGACGTAGGCTTGTACTTTCTTAGCCATTCTAAATTCCTCGAATTGGGTAGTATCGCTTCAGAGAAGCTCCCCGTGATAAATATCGCTTTATGGGCATAAGGCCCATAAAAACAAAAGGCGCGAAATTGTATGTCAATTTCGCGCCCTATGCAACGATTAGATCGCTGCTTTTTTGATCGCAGCCTTACGCTTTCTCAACCTGGCTGAAGTCCAGCTCTACCGGGGTCGCACGACCGAAGATAGAAACAGACACTTTCAGGCGAGACTTCTCATAATCAACTTCTTCGACAACGCCGTTAAAGTCTGCGAACGGACCGTCGTTAACACGAACCATTTCACCCGGTTCAAACAGAGTTTTCGGCCGCGGCTTATCGCCAACCTGCTGCAGGCGGTTCATGATCGCATCGACTTCTTTGTCGCTGATCGGCGCCGGACGGTCAGACGTACCGCCGATAAAGCCCATCACACGCGGCACGCTGCGCACCAGGTGCCAGCTTGCGTCGTTCATGACCATCTGGACCAGAACGTACCCCGGGAAGAATTTGCGTTCGCTTTTGCGACGCTGGCCGCCACGTATCTCAACGACTTCTTCAGTCGGGACCATGACTTCGCCAAACAGCTCTTCCATGTTGTGTAATTTGATATGCTCGCGCAGCGATGTGGCTACGCGGCCTTCAAAACCGGAAAACGCCTGAACGACGTACCAGCGCTTTTTAGGTGCTTCAGACATCTCAGAACCTCAGGCCAGTGATAAAGGATACCAGGCGAACCAGAATACCATCCAGTCCCCACAGGATCAGTGACATAACTGCGGTAACCGCAGCGACGATCAGCGTGGTGTGTAGCGTTTCCTGGCGAGTCGGCCAAATGACCTTACGGACTTCGGTTCTCGCTTCACGGGCAAAAGCAACGGTTGCTTTACCTTTTGTCGTCAACAGCGCGACACCACCCGCTGCAGCAATCAGAATTACTACGGCCAGCGCACGCAGCGGCAGCATCATGTCGCGATAGAGGTAGTTGCCGACGATTGCGACGATCAGCAATATGGCAACAACTATCCACTTCATCGCTTCCAGGCCGCGCCCGCTCCCTTGAGCTTCGGTATTCGCACTCATAAACCAACCTGTCAGAAGTATTCTACAAACATTTTCACCCCGCAATCGCGAGGCAATCCAAATCGAAACGCTTATTCGCCTTTCGGATTATACGCCCTCTACAGAGCCTGTCTCAGCAATGATTATGACAAATAAAATCACTGATGAGCCAGGTTCTGGTGTGAAAGCGTGCAAAAAGGGCATCAAATGATGCCCTTTTATTGCGCATTGCGTCAAATGTTATCAGCGATTAGCCGAGAACTTTAGCAACAACGCCCGCGCCAACGGTACGGCCGCCTTCACGGATTGCGAAACGCAGACCGTCGTCCATCGCGATCGGGTGGATCAGGGTAACAACCATTTTGATGTTGTCGCCCGGCATTACCATCTCCACGCCTTCCGGCAGTTCGATGGTGCCAGTCACGTCAGTGGTACGGAAGTAGAACTGCGGACGGTAGCCTTTGAAGAACGGAGTATGACGGCCGCCTTCATCTTTGGACAGAATATACACTTCAGATTCGAACTTGGTGTGCGGCTTGATGGTGCCCGGCTTAGCCAGTACCTGACCACGTTCGATTTCTTCACGTTTGATACCACGCAGCAGAACACCTACGTTCTCACCTGCACGGCCTTCGTCCAGCAGTTTGCGGAACATTTCAACGCCAGTACAGGTAGACTTCTGAGTCTCTTTGATACCAACGATTTCAACTTCTTCGCCCACTTTGATGATACCGCGCTCTACACGACCGGTAACAACGGTACCACGACCGGAGATGGAGAATACGTCTTCGATCGGCAGCAGGAACGGCTTGTCAATCGCACGCTCTGGTTCCGGGATGTAAGAATCCAGGAAGCCAGCCAGTTCGATGATTTTCGCTTCCCACTCTGCGTCGCCTTCCAGCGCTTTCAGAGCAGAACCACGAACGATTGGCGTGTCGTCGCCCGGGAAGTCGTACTGAGACAGAAGTTCACGAACTTCCATTTCTACCAGTTCCAGCAGCTCTTCGTCATCAACCATGTCGCATTTGTTCAGGAACACGATGATGTACGGAACGCCTACCTGACGACCCAGCAGGATGTGCTCACGGGTCTGCGGCATCGGGCCGTCAGTCGCAGCAACAACCAGGATCGCGCCGTCCATCTGCGCAGCACCGGTGATCATGTTTTTAACATAGTCGGCGTGGCCCGGGCAGTCTACGTGTGCGTAGTGGCGGGTCGGGGTATCGTATTCAACGTGAGAAGTGTTGATGGTGATACCACGCGCTTTTTCTTCCGGCGCGTTATCGATCTGGTCGAATGCGCGAGCGGCACCGCCGTAGGTTTTAGCCAGTACGGTAGTGATGGCAGCGGTCAGCGTTGTTTTACCATGGTCAACGTGGCCGATAGTACCGACGTTAACGTGCGGTTTTGTACGTTCAAACTTTTCTTTAGACATCGATTGTCCCTCTAAGACACGGATAAATCGGTGATATCACCACATCAACCAGGCAACACGCCCGACTTGTTGAATGCTAATAAACAGAAGAGAAAAACAGGAAGGAGAAAAGAAGTGGTGCTGATAGGCAGATTCGAACTGCCGACCTCACCCTTACCAAGGGTGCGCTCTACCAACTGAGCTATATCAGCACATCTTGGAGCGGGCAGCGGGAATCGAACCCGCATCATCAGCTTGGAAGGCTGAGGTAATAGCCATTATACGATGCCCGCATCCTGGAACTCGGCTACCTGATTTTCATTCTGCACTGAATATCGAGAGAAACTCTCTTTATTCGAGCCGGTAAGCGAACTTATCGTCTCGGGCTACGCCATCGCGTGGCCGAAAATGGTGGTGGGGGAAGGATTCGAACCTTCGAAGTCTGTGACGGCAGATTTACAGTCTGCTCCCTTTGGCCGCTCGGGAACCCCACCGGACTTGATGGTGCCGACTACCGGAATCGAACTGGTGACCTACTGATTACAAGTCAGTTGCTCTACCTACTGAGCTAAGTCGGCATCAAGTAGCGCGCATTCTATGGAGACCTGCGTGCTCATGCAACTAAAAAATTGCATAAAATGTTCTATCGCTCACATTTTGCGCTATAAGAGACAAAAATGCTCTAATTTCAAACAAGAGAGCATAAATTTTCGGCATTTTACTGACCGTCTAACCAGGATACGACACGGTATTTCAACGCGCCGTCGATAAAAAGCAATCTTCTGTATCTGGTATATTCGTCACATTGCTTCTCAGCGATAGCTTTCACAGCGAGATTTTTTCTTATTATTCCTCCCCATCTGGTGTTACCCTCCTGCCCATTGTCCAAATTAACTTAAATGTGACGTGCCGTTGCATGTCAGGGATGGCTCTCGTTCATCGCTAAACTGATGTAGCAATAGCAGCCAGAAACATGCTTATGAGTATAAAAGAGCAATCGTTAATGACGCCTTACCTACAGTTTGATCGCAGCCAGTGGGCTGCGCTTCGCGATTCTGTGCCGATGACTCTGACCGAGGATGAGATCGCGCAGTTAAAAGGCATTAATGAAGATTTATCGCTGGAAGAAGTTGCAGAAATATATTTACCCCTCTCCCGTTTGCTAAATTTTTATATCAGTTCAAATCTGCGTCGTCAGGCTGTCCTGGAACAGTTTCTGGGCACTAACGGCCAACGAATCCCTTATATCATCAGTATCGCGGGCAGCGTCGCAGTGGGTAAAAGCACGACAGCGCGCGTTCTGCAAGCGTTGCTGAGCCGCTGGCCGGAACACCGCCGTGTTGAATTGATTACTACAGACGGCTTCCTCCACCCAAACCAGGTGTTGAAAGAACGCGGGTTAATGAAGAAAAAGGGGTTTCCCGAATCGTATGATATGCACCGACTGGTGAAATTCGTTTCTGACCTCAAGTCGGGCGTACCGAACGTGACGGCGCCAGTCTATTCTCATTTAATTTACGATGTTATTCCTGAAGGGGATAAAACCGTCGCTCAGCCTGATATATTGATTCTTGAAGGTTTAAATGTTTTACAAAGCGGTATGGATTATCCTCACGATCCGCACCATGTATTTGTCTCTGATTTCGTTGATTTCTCTATTTACGTTGATGCGCCAGAAGAACTTCTTCAGACATGGTATATCAATCGCTTCCTGAAATTCCGTGAAGGGGCATTTACCGATCCTGACTCTTATTTCCACAATTATGCAAAATTATCTAAAGAAGAAGCAGTTAATATAGCTGCTTCGCTTTGGAAAGAAATTAACTGGTTGAATTTAAAACAAAATATCTTACCCACGCGAGAACGTGCCAGCCTTATTATGACCAAGAGCGCCAACCATGCGGTAGAACAGGTAAGATTACGAAAATAATAGAAGAAAGGGGAGCAACGACTCCCCTTTTTACTATTCGGCGCTCCGCAGAGATATTTCTCCCCCCATCCAGGGTTTAATCACGCCATCCTGTTCAAGCAATAATGCGCCCTGAGTATCAATGCCGCGAGAAATACCAAATATTTCTTTGTCGCCAATAATCAGTTTTACCGGACGATCAATAAAATTATCCAGTTTTTTCCAGCGCGAAAGATAAGGCGAAAGACCTTCTTGCTCAAAAAGTTCAAGCGCAGCGCGTAGCTTATAAATCAGCTTTGCAGCCAGCATATTGCGATCGAGCGTAATTCCGGCCTCCTGCAACGTGATCCATCCCTGATTTATCACGTCCTCTTCTACATGACGCATTGCCATGTTAATACCAGCGCCAATCACTATTTGTGCGGCATCGCCCGTTTTACCGGTTAACTCGACCAAAATACCAGCCAATTTGCGATCCAGCAGGTAGAGGTCGTTAGGCCACTTCACGCGAACTTTGTCAGCGCCCAGTTCACGCAGCACTTCCGCCATCACAATTCCAATGACCAGACTCAGGCCTATTGCCGCTGCAGGTCCCTGCTCCAGACGCCAATACATTGAGAGATATAGATTCGCGCCAAACGGTGAGAACCATTTACGCCCACGACGACCACGCCCCGCCTGTTGGTATTCTGCTACACAGGCATCGCCTGAGCGCAGCTCGCTAATTCGATCAAGTAAATACTGATTCGTTGAATCGATAACAGGCAATACCGCCACGTTTCCGCTATCCAGTTGGCTATGAATACGGTCAGCATCCAGTAACTGGATGGGTTCCGGTAAGCTATATCCTTTCCCGGGAACGGTAAATACATCTACCCCCCAGTCGCGTAATGTCTGGATATGTTTATTAATTGCCGCGCGGCTCATTCCCAGCCATTCACCCAACTGCTCGCCTGAGTGAAACTCTCCGTCGGCAAGTAGCGAGATCAGCGTCAGGGGAACGGTAGTATCTTTCATGCAATGCTCTCCACAGCGTTCACCTCTCCGGACTGACCAATAAAGCGAACCTCAGGCTCCAGCCAGACATTAAATTTTTCCCCCACTTTTTGCCGGACATGATGCGCCAGCGCCACCACGTCTTTACTTGTCGCATCATTAGCATTAATCAGTACCAGCGCCTGTTGGCGATGCACCGCAGCGCCGCCAATGGTGACGCCTTTCAACTGGCATTGGTCAATCAGCCAGCCTGCCGCCAGCTTCACTGAGCCGTCTGCCTGAGGGTAATGCGGCGCGTTGGGAAATCGTTCCAACAGTTCCATGGCGATATCGGCTGCGACAGCGGGATTTTTAAAAAAGCTGCCCGCATTGCCATTCACTTTAGGGTCCGGCAATTTTGTGGTGCGCATATGGCATACAGCATCAAACACCTGTTGCGCGGTGACCGTTTTCGGGTCCAGACAAGTAAGATCGCCATAGGTCAACACCGGCTGCCATTGTTTTGACAGACGCAGACCCACCGCGACGATCGCAACGCTATCCTGATATTCATGTTTGAAGATACTGTCACGATAGCCGAAACGGCATTCCGCCGCGGACAAACGCAGACGTTTTCCCGTTTCCAGTTCAACGCAGTCAACGTAGTCGCAGACGCGCTGTAGTTCTACACCATACGCGCCAATATTCTGTATAGGCGAGGAACCAACGCAGCCAGGGATGAGCGCCAGATTCTCCAGGCCGGGCATGTTGTTGTCCAGCGCGTAGCGAACGAGTTGATGCCAGTTCTCTCCGGCGCCAACATACAGATGCCACGCCTCTGCCGTTTCCTTTACCTCAATACCTTTCAGGCGGTTAAGGATCACGGTGCCGGCGTAATTTTCCAGAAACAGGACGTTGCTTCCTTCACCCAGGATCATAACCGGCAGTCCCTCACGAGTTGCTTGCTGCCAGGCGCTCAGTAGTTGTTGTTCGTTTTCAGCGCATACGATGTTCTTTGCACAATGATCAATGCCGAAGGTATTCCAGGGTTTTAGGGAATGGGTCATGGCTGCTTTCCTGATACTCAATCGGCAATAGTTTACCGTATCTGTGTTGGGAAGGCTTGCGGTTATATCGAGGGTGGATCTGTACGTCCCTGTAGGCTGGATAAGGCGGAGCCGCCATCCGGCAGTGCATACCCGGCCACAGACGCAAAAAAGCCCATCCGTCAGGATGGGCTTCTTCACTATTCGATGCCTGGCAGTTTATGGCGGGCGTCCTGCCCGCCACCCTCCGGGCCGTTGCTGCGCAACGTGCAAATCCGCTCCCGGCGGATTTGTCCTCCTCAGGAGAGCGCTCACCGACAGACTGCAGATAAAACGAAGGGCCCTGTCTTGCGACAGGGCCCTTCGTTTTATTTGATGCCTGGCAGTTCCCTACTCTCGCATGGGGAGACCCCACACTACCATCGGCGCTACGGCGTTTCACTTCTGAGT
>NZ_JBDGON010000021.1:0-15285 GCF_057751355.1 Salmonella sp. FC25216
CGGGCGCGCGCCCTCGCGCACCAGCTTCATGCCGTTGTAGTCCATCGGGTTATGGCTGGCGGTCACTTCAATACCGCCGTCCACGCCAAGGTGGAACGTGGCGAAGTAAATTTCTTCGGTCCCGGACATCCCGATATCCAGCACGTCGACGCCCGCATCCTGTAACCCTTTCGCCAGCGCCAGCTTCAGGGACTCACTGGTCAGCCGCACGTCGCCGCCCAGCACGATGGTTTGCGGTTTTAAATATTCGCCGTAGGCGCGGCCAATCCGCCACGCGATATCTTCATTGAGCTCTTCGCCCAGCCTGCCGCGAATATCGTAGGCCTTGAAACAGGTTAATTTATCCATATATTAATTATCTTTTCTGTAACGTTCTTTCTGCCGAACGATATCATCTTCTCCTAAATAATCTCCTGAACTAACTTCGATGAGATTAAGAGGAATAACTCCTGGATTCTCCAGACTGTAAGTTGCACCCAGTGGGATATAAATCGATTCATTTGCGGTAATTAGTATCGTTTTATCATCCAGGGTAACTTTAGCTGTACCAGAAAGTACAATCCAGTGTTCTGAACGATGATGATGCATACGTAAAGAAAGCCCTTCTCCAGGTTTTACGATAATCTTCTTGACCTTATATCGCTCGCCCTGATCTATTGAGTCAAATTTACCCCAGGGGCGAAAAACCTCATGATGAGAAATATATTCTGTACGATCTCGCGCCTTTAGCATTTCAACGATTTTTTTTACATCCTGGACGTCAGATTTTTTAGAAACCAGTATGGCATCTTTTGTTTGTACAATAACAATATCCTCAACACCTACAGCAGCAACCAATGCTGACTCTGAGTATATATAATTATTTTTAGTGTTATATGTCAGGATATCACCTTTACAAACATCTCCCTCATCGGTTTTTTCGCTGATATCCCACAGAGACTGCCAGGAACCAACATCACTCCAACCGATATCAATTGGACAAAGAATGCAATGTTCCGTTTTTTCCATAACAGCAAAATCAATAGATTCTGCAGGACAATCTTTAAACAAAGCTTCAGGAATACGAATAAAATCAAGATCACGATATGAGGCAGAAACCACCTGTTCACAAACACTATAAATATCCGGTCTAAATTTTTTTAACTCATTCAGATAAATACTGGCCTTAAACATAAACATGCCACTATTCCAGAAATAGTTCCCTGTAGAGATATATTTTTCTGCTGTCAATCGATCCGGCTTTTCAACAAAATTTTTCACATGATAAAAACCTGTTTCAGTTGAATTTCCGTTTACCGAGAACAGTGCACCACGCTCTATATAACCATAACCAGTTTCTGCATACTCAGGTATGATACCAAATGTAACAATATTACCATTTTCGGCAATTGGCACTGCTTTCTTAATAGCGTTGCAAAAAACATTTTCTTTAGCGATAACATGATCAGCTGCAAGAACCAAAAGTAAAGGATCCTCCTGCTCATTACGTTTAAGCGCCGAAAATGCAGCAAGCGCAATCGCTGGAGCCGTATTTCTCCCACACGGCTCAAGAATAATGTTATCGTGAAGTTGATCTATTTGCCGTAACTGTTCCGCAACAATAAAACGGTGCTGCTCGTTTGTTATGACTAATGGATCTTTACATGCAAGTGCCGACAGCCGAAGCAGGGTTGTCTGTAATAAGGAATTCTCTCCAGAAAATTGTAAAAATTGTTTTGGGTAGAGTTCCCGAGATAGAGGCCAAAGACGGCTCCCCGTACCACCAGCCATTACTACAGCAATTAAGGGCACATCAGACATACTTGACGTCCTTTTTGTCTAAACCAATGACAGAATAGGGTGCTTTTTGAAAATAAGCCCTACTGTTATCATGAACATTGTCGCCTGCCAGAAGCTGTTCCGGCGTCAGCCAGCGGTAACCGCCATGCTGGTCGTCAGGCAGGTGTAAATCGCTCTCCGCCATGCGCAGACGAAAGCCGAGCACGATGTAGTGAGTTGAAAAATCCTCTCCGGAAAAGTTGTCGTCATAGAAGTGTTGCCACACGCCATAAAACGTCCCTGCCGCCAGCGGCAGACGCACGCCCAGTTCCGCCTGCGTCAGGCGTTCGAAGGCAGCCTCCAGCGTTTCGTCTTTGCACACCCGTCCCCCCGGCACAAACCAGTAGCCCTGCGCCGGACGGTTGAGACGCTGGCCCAGCAGGATTTTCCCCTGGTCGTTTTCCACGATGAAATCGAGGGCAATAAGGGGCGTGGTACGCACCACTGCGGCGAAATCTTCCTTGCGTAAAAACATTGTCACCCCCGGAACCGCTGCTGATTATCAAGGAACCACTGGTAAGTACCGGCAAGCCCTGCCTCCAGTGAAATTTCGTGATACCAGCCAAGCTGGTGCAGGCGCGTGACGTCGAGCAATTTACGCGGCGTGCCGTCCGGCTTCGCGGCGTCGAACACCACCCGGCCTTTGTAACCCACCACCTTCGCGATGGTCTGCGCCAGCTCGCGGATAGTGCAGTCCACACCGGTGCCGACGTTAATGTGTGACAGCATCGGGTCGGTGTTCTCCTGCCACACTTCGCGCGCCAGCTCCATCACGTGAATGCTGGTCGCCGCCATATCATCAACGTGCAGAAATTCGCGCATCGGCGTTCCGCTGCCCCACACCACCACCTCCGGCGCGTGGCTCTGCGCGGCCTCATGAAAGCGACGCAGCAGCGCCGGGATCACATGTGAATTGTCCGGATGGAAATTGTCATACGGGCCGTACAGGCTGGTCGGCATCACCGAACGGTAGTCGCGACCGTACTGGCGATTACACGATTCACACAACTTGATACCGGCAATTTTGGCGATCGCATACGGCTCGTTAGTGGGTCCAAGCCCCCCTTGCAGCAGCTCACTCTCCGCCATCGGTTGCATTGCCAACTGGGGATAAATGCAGGAAGAACCGAGGAACAGCAGCTTGTTCACGTTATTGCAATGTGCTGCATAAATTACATTGCTCTCAATCATCATGTTTTGATAAATAAAATCCGCCGGATAAACTTAGTCTATACGCGCCCGGCAAAAAATGCCTGTACCGCGCGCCCGTCAAGCAGATTCAACTCATCGCGGGTCCGCTGCTCCACGTCACCGCGCTACGCAAGCTGCCGTACAATGGCAAAACCCACCATCCCGCGATGGCCCGCCACAAAAATTCGTTGCTTGTTCATGGTTATTCCAAAGATAAATTTACATCGAATCCATGAGATTTCAGCAGTGAGTGTTTTTTCGCGGCCTCCAGATCGTTCGCCACCATCTCGGAGACCATCTCCGACAGGGTGATTTCCGGTTTCCAGCCCAGTTTCTCATGCGCTTTGGACGGGTCGCCCAGCAGGGTTTCCACTTCCGCCGGACGGAAATAACGCGGATCAACGGCCACAATCACATCGCCCGGTTTCACGCCCGGCGCATCGTGTCCGATAACGGATACCACGATCCCTTTCTCATCAATGCCTTCGCCTTCAAAGCGCAGTTTTATCCCCAGTTGCGCCGCCGCCAGCTCCACAAACTGGCGTACGGAATACTGCACGCCGGTGGCAATCACGAAATCTTCCGGTTGCTCCTGCTGTAACATCATCCACTGCATCCGCACGTAATCTTTCGCATGGCCCCAGTCGCGCAGCGAGTCCATGTTGCCGAGATACAGACAGGACTCCAGTCCCTGCGCGATATTGGCGATGGCGCGGGTGATCTTACGGGTGACGAAGGTTTCGCCGCGACGCGGAGATTCGTGGTTAAACAGAATGCCGTTACAGGCGTAAATACCGTAGGATTCACGGTAGTTGACAGTGATCCAGTAGGCGTACAGTTTCGCCACCGCATAGGGGGAACGCGGGTAGAACGGCGTGGTCTCTTTCTGCGGGATCTCCTGCACCAGACCGTACAGTTCAGAGGTGGAAGCCTGGTAGAAACGCGTTTTCTTTTCAAGACCGAGGAAGCGGATCGCCTCCAGCAGGCGCAGCGTGCCCATCGCATCCACATCGGCGGTATATTCCGGCGACTCAAACGACACCGCCACGTGGCTCATCGCGCCCAGGTTGTAAACCTCATCCGGCTGCACTTCCTGTAAAATGCGGGTCAGGTTGGAGGCGTCGGTCAGGTCGCCATAATGCAGATGAAATTTCGGGTTGCTGCTGTGCGGGTCCTGATAAATATGGTCCACGCGCTCGGTATTAAACGATGACGCGCGGCGCTTGATACCGTGTACCTCATACCCTTTTTCCAGCAGAAATTCTGCCAGGTAAGACCCATCCTGTCCGGTTACGCCAGTAATAAGTGCAATTTTATTCATAAGAAGCCTACTTTTATTAAATTAATTATGTGTATATATTGATTCCAAGATCTTAGTTCGTTTACATAAATCAAAATCATTGACTACTAAAGAATATGCTTCTTGAACAGCAGTCTGACGAATTTCATCATTTTCATAAAGAAATTTAATTTTATTAGCAAAATCGTCACTATCTTCGCTTTTAAATAAAAAACCAGATGTCTTACCTAAGAGATAGCGATTGGCGTCGATATCAGAACATAAAACAGGGATCTTTGCTGCCATTGCTTCTAAAATAGCCAAAGGCATTCCTTCCCATTTTGATGGCAAAACAAAAAGATCATATTTATATAAAATATCCTCTACCGAAACACACCACCCTAATAATTTAACTCTTTCAGCTATACCATATTCTATTATTTTATTTTGTACTTCTTCTTTTAAAGGCCCATCGCCTATAAAATCTATGGAAAAATCATTATTAAGTTTCTTTATTGCCTCGAGAACCAATAATGGGTTTTTTTGTTCACATAACCTTCCAACCATAACAAGTTTAAATTTATTTTTAGTTCTTTTTTTACTATTCATTGATGAACCATTTGTAACCAACTTATCAAACCTACTAATATCTATAGCATTATTCAATAATATTAATTTCGTTTTTGCATTTGCACAAAAATATTTCCTTGCAATTGTTTCATCATTTTTATTCATAACAATGATAACAGATGTGCATAGCGAAGCTATATATTCCATAAGAAAATATATAGCTTTAAAAATTTTATTTTTTGTAGATGGGAAAGCGAAACCATGAACCGTGTGAACTATTTTTTTTGTTCCGGCTAGTTTTGCTGCAAGTCGTCCTAAAAAACCAGTTTTCGATGAGTGGGTATGGATAATATCATATTTTTCCTTTTTAATTAGTCTATATAATTCAATAAAGGATTTAAGATCTTTATAAAAAGAAATTTTCCGTACTAGAGTTCTTATAACAAAAGTTTGTACACCCACTTCATTAGCCTGAGCTGTAAAATTGCCAGCCTTAGAACAAACCATAGATTGCTGGAATTGTTTACTAAGTGTTTTCATTTCATCCAAAGATACACGCTGAGCACCACTAATTTCACTGCTAAGATGTATGTGCAAAATTTTAATCATATATTACAACATCCTGAAAAATATAAATTCGACATAATATCAACGCATAAAAATTTATTAAAAGAAATACAAATTAATTTTTCTATAATTAGTACGCTACCGCCCCTGGCTCATCAGCTACCAGTGCACTGCGTACATATCGATTTGTCACAACCCTCGCCACTCCAGGCAAAGCTCACTAAAACTTAAACGCTAATTGTCTTATTAATTGCCTTTGGAAACAAGGATAAATCTTATAAAATCAGCATTAAAATGCTCCAGATAACCCCTTGTTACTAAAGCCCTTTATCCAAAACTAAAACGGCAGTCAACACTCTTTTCAGCAATCATGCTGCTTAGAATGTTCACCGCCGTTATTATTTTTATAATCAACCATTTATCACAGTTGTTAATACTTATTCATGCAATAGCTGCTCTATGCTCTTACGGAACTTCGCCCCTTCTTTCAGGTTACGCAGCCCGTATTTCACAAATGCCTGCATGTAGCCCATTTTTTTACCGCAGTCATAGCTGTCGCCCGTCATCAGCATTGCGTCAACCGACTGTTTTTTCGCCAGCTCAGCAATGGCATCCGTGAGCTGGATGCGGCCCCAGGCGCCCGGTTCGGTTCTTTCCAATTCCGCCCAGATGTCGGCTGAAAGCACATAACGGCCTACTGCCATCAAATCGGAGTCCAGCGTCTGCGGCTGGTCCGGTTTTTCGATAAATTCCACAATCCGGCTGACTTTGCCTTCATTATCCAGAGGTTCTTTCGTCTGGATAACGGAATACTCCGATAAATCACCTTTCATGCGCTTCGCCAGCACCTGGCTACGACCCGTATCATTGAAACGCGCCACCATCGCCGCAAGGTTATAGCGCAGCGGATCGGCGGTAGCATCATCAATAATAATATCCGGAAGTACTACGATGAAAGGATTATCACCCACCACCGGACGCGCGCACAGAATAGAGTGCCCTAGCCCTAATGGCTGCGCTTGACGAACATTCATAATGGTTACGCCCGGAGGACAGATAGATTGCACTTCCGCCAGAAGCTGGCGCTTAACGCGCTGTTCAAGAAGTGATTCAAGTTCATAAGAGGTGTCGAAGTGGTTCTCAACAGCATTTTTAGACGCGTGAGTCACCAGCACGATTTCTTTGATCCCTGCAGCCACAATCTCATCGACAATATACTGAATCATCGGTTTGTCGACGATCGGTAGCATCTCTTTTGGGATTGCCTTGGTGGCAGGCAACATGTGCATACCCAAACCAGCTACCGGTATAACTGCTTTCAAATTAGTCATTATCTCTCCTACCTCTAATTGGCTGATAAAGTATAGACTCTCGCCACGCGTTAGCCACTTTATATAAATCTAACTTCAACCTACTGTAATAACAGCAGTTATGTTGCGGAAAAGCCTTTACTAACACTACACTTCATCAGCACTGCGGGTATTCAGATTACTCGGAATTGAGTGCATTGATATACCCAAGCATGGCACCCGATACTTCATTGGCAAATAGAGCATCATTACAACGCCAGGGCATTACTCTGAAACAAATGTAATGTCATCTTTCTTCGCATGAACAAACTCATATTGCAGCGTACGATCCAGCCCCTGAGATAAGGTATATGGCGCAGTAAAACCGGAAGAATGCACTTTCGTCGCATCAAACTGTGTTGTCGCGCAGAATTTTTTAACACGAACCGAACTTACAGCGTACTTCTTGCCCGTGACTTTGCTCAGTATATCGAAACAGTAGCCCCCCAGCATGCCTAGTGGATAGGGAAGGTGCATCGATGGGATTTTTTTCCCCAGACTCTGTTCTACCTCGGCAACCAGTTGATTCATATTCAGATCAGGTTTATCAACATAGTTATAAACTTCATAGCCCGCTGTAACGTTCTTGAGTTTGAATTTGATGAACTCAACAATATTTCCAACATAAGCCATTGATTTATAGTTTTTTCCTGGACCAACCATCGCAAATTTACCACCAGCGATCTGTTTCAAGAGATTGTATACATTACCGCGGTTACGCTCCCCGAAAATAACGGTAGGACGAATTATGGTCAAAGAACGCTCATTCGGCGCTTTAGCATGCCACTCACGCAGAACTTCTTCTGCTTGCCATTTACTTTTTCCGTAATGATTAAAGGGATCGTGAGGGTGTGTTTCGTCAGGATTTTTCTTGTTGAGCCCATAAACTGCAACGGAACTGGTAAAAATGATATTTTTTACACCATTTTTTTCCATCGCCGCCAGTACATTACGAGTTCCCTGGACGTTGACATCATAATAAAGCGAGGTAGGACTGACATCATCACGATGCTCCGCAGCCAATAGTACTACGGTGTCAAAACCCACCAACGTCTGGTCAAGGATTTGTTGGTCACGAACATCGCCAATGTGTGTAATCTCTGGGTAGAAATGGCTTTGCTGTTTATCCAGGTTCTTGATATTAAAATCATCCACTGCCGTTTCAAGGAGTCGGGTTCCTACGAATCCGGAAGCACCAATGAGCAAAACGTTATCGTTCATAAATCACTTAGTCTGGTTGAAATACAAGAAAACGAGATAAAGATGAGTATCTTCCCTGAGTAGTCAACGCTGCTCAGTCCCAGCTTTAACGGTATCGGGTGATTATAATCTTTTGATTGATGATATCCAGTAAGATTATGGTGCCTGGATTTTACCTTCCCCGCTTCGGCAGCAGAAAATTCACTGCTTCAACATTCACGGTTTGGTGATTAATCCTGTCGATGTCCACGGAACTCTGCCCGTTTTCATTGATGGCATGAACATTAGCGAGGGAAAGCAGCGTGTCCTGGCGGGCCATAAATTGCCCGCGGACATCTTTACGCAAATCGAAGTGTATTTTTAACGCCGGGCCAATCGCTGAGGTTTGCATCACGTTGATATTACGCAGAAACAGGTGCTGCGGTTGATTATGCAGTTCCAGCGTAGCACGCGTCATCCGTACGTTGGTGATGGCGACAAAAGAGGGGGAATTACCGGAGGAGATTTGAATGCCGCGTAATTTATAAGCAACCTGACGATTATCCAACCGAATGGTGTTTAATTTAAAGTTTTGCGGAATTGACAGGTATTTTCCTTTAACGACGCCATAGCCGATGAGCATCCCGGCACTATTCGTCATATCAATATTATCAATAATGAAATTATCACAGCCATAAATTGCGATCGTTGCGTTATCGATCCCCGCATTTTTACTGAAATCGGGCGTGATATTTTTGGCTTTTACGTTGCGAATGACAAAATGTTTGCCATTTTCTACGTGCACCAGTTGTCGGCAATCAGATCCGGTAATATTGGCCACCACAAAGTTTTTTACCGCCTGGTCTTCAGGATAACTATTGTCATAGGTGCTGCCCGCCAGTCCGATGCCGATCCCCCAGTTGATTTTGCCATTGGTACAATCAATGCGTTCGATGATGTGATCGGAAATCAGGATGTTGCGGTCGTTAATCGCGACATTCCACTCAATGGCGTCTCCCTGTAAATCGCTAAAACGGCTATGCGTAATCCGCGCTCCGTCCATTTGGTTATGAAATCCCTGGCGAAGAATGGCGTAGTTGGCGTGGGTAACGGTGATGTCATCGATAATCAGATTACGCATCACCTGCGGTTCCTTACCGCCAATGAAAATTTGCGCGACGGGACCAAAGCCGCTCATCGTCACGCCTTTAATCACACAGTCCGACCCGCGAATATCCAGCGTCACATTGTGCAGACTGCCGCCCTGCTCTCCCACCACCTGACACCCGTCCTGCAAAATAAACCGTCCCCGGCCATTCCCACGCACAGCGCCCTGTACCCGCAGCGTTTTTCCCGCCGGAATCGTTATCGCCGCATTGATATTTTCACACACCCATCCTGGCGGCACGACCACGGTCTGTCCGTCGGCGAAGGCCTGTTTGAACGAGGCGATACCATCCACCGCCGGATAATCCTTAATATCGACGGTCTGGCGAGGTTCACGCGCCTGTACCGGCAAGGCGCGCAGAAAAGGAATAACAGCAAGCGCGGAACCTGCCGTCAGGAGGGTACGTCGGGAGAATTTATTCGCGGGCATACAACCTCGTTTACATCGTTTGTAGCAGGCTGGCTAACTGGCGATTAATCACCTGCTGGTTAAAATCTTGCGCCACTTTTTCACGGGCGCGCGTGATCACCGGCTCCAGCGTGTCGTGGTCAATCCGGCTGAACTCAGCGAGGCGGGCCGCCAGCGCCTGCGCATCGTTTTCCGGCACCAGCCAGCCGGATTTGCCGGCCTCCACCAGTTCCGGAATGCCGCTATGCACAGTAGACACCACGGGAATCCCCACCGCCATCGCCTCCATCAGCGCCACCGGAATACCTTCCATATCGCCATCCGTACCGGTAATCGACGGCAGCAAAAAAACGTCGGCGTCATCCAGCATCGCCTTCACTTCATGGCTCGGTTTAAAACCCGGCATCTCAATGACATCCTCTAACTGGTACTGCTCGATGAGCGTGCGCAGCCGACGTTCCCACGGGCCAATCCCCAGAATGCGGTAGCGAAACACCACGCCCTGCGCTTTCAGTTGCCGACAGGCTTCAATCGCCACATGCAGGCCTTTTTTCTCGGTCAGGCGCGCGACGGAGATAATCTCCAGCGGCATCCCTGGCGCTTTCACCGGACGATGGGTAAAACGCGTCATGTCGACGCCCATGCGCGAAACGGCAATCTTCTCCGGCGGGCAGCCCATACTTTTCAGGCGACCGGCCCACAGATCGCTGATGGGCAGCATCAGATCGCCACGACGAAACAACTGCTGATACTCCGGCGTGTAATGGCTGAGCACCTCGCGGCTGGAAATATCAATCCCGTGGAAAATAGTCGCGATCTTGCCGCGAAGTACGCCCAGTTCGCGTAGTTTGGCCGCCGTCACGCCCGCCGGACCAAAGTGAGCGATGAACACATCCGCCACCAAAGGCTGGTCCGCCTGCGCGCAAATCGCAGAAAGGATCAAATTGCGTGATTCATCGCCATAGCGGGTAAAATTGAGCGCTTTCCAGGTCGCCGCCCGATGCAGCCCCGGCAGCGTTTTACATGCCCGGTAGCGCAGTTTCGCCAGCCGTCCCTGGGGCTCATCCTGTAACCAGCGGGTTTTCGCCGCCAGACCATACTTCTCCCAGGCGGCGTGAGTATGTTGGGTATCGCCTTTTTGTAACGCGACAATCTTCACCTCATGCCCCATATCAATAAACGCAGTAATCTGATTCAGCACAAAGGTTTCCGATGAGAGTGGAAATTTCAGCAGAAAAAAGCTGACTTTCATTGCTCCTCCCGAATTCTGTCGAGAACGGATTTGATCATCGTGAATCCTTTCGCCCGCTCCTCGGTGACGGCGTTAGCCACTTTTGCCTTTAGCGCAGGCAATTGATTGAGCGTATCGGCCACTACGCTTTGTAATGAACCGTTCAGCAAGTGACGGATATCGATAGCCAATTCCGCCAGGCCTAGCTGCTGCATAATGCCGGCGGATTTATGTTCATAATTAATGGCGATAGCGGGCGTGCCAAAATTCATGGAGATAATGGCGGAATGCAGGCGCGTCCCGATGGTAAGTACGCAGGATGCGAGGACCTTTCCGATTTCCACGTCATTGAGTTCGTCCATCGCGATATGGAAATGCTCTGAGCCGTTCACATACTTCGCCATCCGCAACGCAACCATCCGGTCATCGCGGTTATAGCGATCGATACTGGTGCAGGTCGACAGCACCAGTACCTGATAACCGTCCACAATCAGGCGATTCACGACCTGGGCAAATGCCTGCTCATAGGCCTGCTGAGTGGTTCCCAGGCGTTTATCAAACGGTTCCAGATCGCGCAACGTAATCGCGACGGTTTTGCGGCGCGCGGTGACGTCCAGCCAGTGCTGCACGGCATAACTGGCGACAAACTCGTCGTGACGGCGTTCGACTAACCAGGCGGTATCCACCCCCTGCTCCACTTTTCGGGTATCGATCTGCGCGGCGGTCATCAGATCGCGGCTGACGGTTTCACGCAGGATCAGCGCACTGGTGCGCCCAAAAACATAATTGGCGAGCTGGTTAAAGTCGGGGTTCTGGAAAGGGCCGACGCTATGCCCCACCATATAAATCGGTTTGTTCGCCATAAACGCGCACAGCGGATATTCAAAGTGAGTCAAACCGTATAAGTCGACATAGTTTGAACCGCCCACCTGAATAACGGCGTCATACTGCGCAATAAATTGCGCGAATTCGGCAAATTCCGGCGCGATAGCAAAATTACGCAGCGATCCTTCCTGGGCGACTTTAGACAATAAAATTTTGTGCTGAAAACGACGGCGTAATACTTTTTTCACCCGACCATTAAGTCCAGCCGCCGCCTGCTGTTTCTGGCTTAATTGATACAGCGGGTCGGCAATAATCGGACGCCCCTGCAACCAGGCGGAACTCACCGGGAAACGGCTCATCACATCCATCTCCGCCTCTGGCGCCTGTTGACGGATGGCATCAAGCAAACCGCGCATAATGGCGCTATCACCACGGTTGCCGCATGTGTGGTTGCCTAAAACTAATAATTTCATAAATAGCCTCTTATATCCCCGTCATCCGACACGTAATAACTTTTTCATTTTTGCACTGCCAAAAAGCTGTTTTTTAATTTCCATCACCAGCGCATTGCGTGAAAAAATAATCATTAAAATAAAACTCAAAATACCGATCATAACCTGTAGCGCGAATACCCCTGACAGCGGTAAATAACCGTCGACCAGCTTTCCTGCGCCGTAGCTGGTAATAAATGTTGGCAAGGAGAGATAAAACGGCAGCCACAGGCTGAGAATATACTGACGATAGCTGGAACCGAGTACCGGCTTAATCATCACGAAGTAGCTCAGAATGGTGTTGATGATTTGCACCACCAGGAACCCCAGCGTCACGCCAATCGCCCCCGCCAGATGGCCGCCAATAAGAATCGCCGGGATAAACAGAAACGTTTTAAAGACGTTGAACTTAAAGCTGATATCCACGCGCGCTTTCGCCATCAGCAGCGAACCAATCGGGTTGCCAACCGAGCGCAGCAGCCCCACCACGCACAGCAGTTGCAGGATCGGGATAATGCTGCGCCACTTCTCGCCAAACACCAGCGGCACAAAATTATTGGCGACCACCATCAGGCCCAGCAGCGCGGGAAAATTGATAATTCCCACCACGGAAAGCAGCTTGTAGAAGTTGACGCGCAGCTTTTCGGTATCGTCCTGGATTTTGGCGAATGCCGGAAACAGCACGCGGGTAATGATCGGGTTAAGCTTCATCGGCGGCACAACCGCCACGTTGTACGCGAGGTTATATCCCCCGGCAACGCCTGCGCCGAGAATTCGTGCCAGCACCAGCGTCGATAAATTCGTGTTGATGTAATTGACGATACTGTCCGCCGTCAGCCACGCGCCAAAACGCAGGTTCGTGGACACCGATACCAGCGAAAAATGCAGCCCCGGACGGTAAATCTTGCGGCCAAAGTAACCGAACAGCAGCGTTCGCACCGCGCTGTTCACCAGATAGCCGAGAATCGCGGTTAACGCCAGCGGCCAGTAATGGGCGCTAATCACCGTAAAGGTGAATCCCGCCAGCACGGAGGTCGTTTCGATCATGCCGATCTTATTGAACTCCAGCTCTTTTTGCATCAGCGCGCGGAACTGCTGCCCGTGGGGGATCACGATAAACGCCAGCGACAACGTTTTGATTAACGGCGCAAGATCCGGGTTATGCAAAACATGGGCAATCGCATCACTCAGCCAAAAAACCACCGCAAATACCACAATCCCAAGCCCAACGTTTAGCCAGTAGAGCGTGGTCAGCTCCAGATGCCCAATCGTTTTACGCTGGATAATCGAGTTCGCGATACCAAAGTCTGAGATCGTGTCGGCCAGCGCGATAATCACCAGCGAGACGGTCAACAGGCCAAACTGGTGGTTATCAATGATCCGCGCCAGCACCGTCATCTGAATCAACCCCAGACCGATAATCACTATCGTGGCGATAGCCGACCATTTCGCGCCGCTGATCGTTTTTTGTCGTAAGTTCATTCTTTTCTCCAGAACCTGTTCACAAGGCGTCATTGGCGCAGCCAGATTGCGCACTGCCCAGGTGCAATATGGCAAGTAAAATAGCCTGATGGGTCAGGTTCTTAATACGCTGCTTTATTCACAAACCCTTTGAAAATAGTCAGAAACACGATTTTGATATCGAACCAGATACTCCATTCGCGGATGTATTCCAGGTCGAATTCCACGCGTTTTTCCATTTTCTCCAGCGTATCGGTCTCACCGCGCCAGCCATTAATTTGCGCCCAGCCGGTGATGCCCGGCTTCATCTTGTGACGCAACATGTAACCTTCAATCAACTGACGATACTGTTCGTTATGCGCCACCGCGTGAGGGCGTGGACCGACGATGGACATCCCGCCAGTTAATACGTTGATAAACTGCGGCAATTCATCCAGCGAGGTACGACGCAAAAAGTTACCTACCCGGGTGACGCGCGGATCGTTTTGCGTCGCCTGGGTAACGACCTTATCGTTCTCCATCACCTTCATTGAGCGGAACTTCCAGACCTTGATCGGCTTGCCGTCCATCCCGTAGCGCGTCTGACGGAAAATCACCGGTCCGGGCGAGCTCAGTTTGACCGCCAGCGCAATGCAGCACAGTACAGGTGAAATGAGCAGCAGAATCAGCGACGCCAGCACGATATCCTCTGCCCGTTTAAGCAGACGGTTAATCCCTGACAGCGGCGTGTCATACAGCGGAACGACCGGAACGCCGCTCATCTCCTCCACGCGCGAGTGAAGAATAGTAAAGGTGAACACATCGGGAATAAGGATCACCGAGCAGGTGGTGTCGGCCAGCTCGCGCACCAGTTTTTTCACCATGGCGCCGTCGCTCATCGACATAGCGATATAAACATTGTGAATCTGCGAGCCTTTCGCATCGTCAATTAACTGCTCGAAGTTTCCAGCCCAATCAGCAGAGACGCCACCCGGTTTGGGATCGTGATAGACGCCCACCACCTCAAAGCCCAGCCACGGCTCATTACGGAAGCTATCCAGCAGCGCCTGACCCGCAGGCAAATCTCCGGCGACGGCGACCCGGCGAGTGTTATAACCACGATTGCGTAGCCAACCCGCGCCGAAACGGATAAATGAACGGCATAACACTAAGCCCAGACTGGACAGCGCATACCAGGCCAGCCAGGTGACGAGGCGGTTGTCGAAGTCGTTATTAAACGCCAGCAGACCGGCGCTGAAGATCAGGCTCAGCGTCCAGTTTTGCAGTAACAGCGTTAACTCTGTCGATATTTTGACGCCGCGCCAGGAGCGATAAAAATCAGTCATCCCGCCCAGCATTTGAAAAACAACCAGCGTAATCAGCGCCACCAACAGGTGCATGTACAGGAATGGCAGTCCACTGACTTCACAGATGAACCACAGCCCGCCAAACATAATGGTGATATCTGAAAAGCGTTGCACCATAGAGATTAACGATGCATTGGTTTTGGCTCGTTCACGCTTTTTTAGATTTGTCATCGTTGTTCCTGTGATTGGCCCCTTACCCGCAGGCAGTAAGGGGAGATCTGACGTTACTGATTCAGCAGCGCCAGCAGAGTCCGTGTTCGCGCTTCCATCAGCGGTATATCGCCGCGTGATTCCACATTCAGGCGCACCACCGGTTCGGTGTTCGACGAGCGCAGGTTGAAACGCCAGTCGGCAAACGACATACTGATGCCGTCAGTACGATCCACCGCCTGCGCCTCATCC
>NZ_JBDGON010000022.1:0-5112 GCF_057751355.1 Salmonella sp. FC25216
ACGGCGCAGGGCGGGATGGTCATTCTCACCACCCACCAGCCGCTGCCGGGGGCCGCGGACACCATCCGCCGCCTTGCGCTGACCGGCGGGGGGGCAGGGCTGTGATGTGGCGTGTCTTCTGTCTTGAGCTGCGCGTCGCGTTTCGCCACTGCGCGGACATCGCCAGCCCGCTGTGGTTCTTCCTGATGGTCATCACCCTGTTTCCGTTAAGCATCGGGCCGCAGCCGCAGCTACTGGCGCGTATCGCGCCGGGCATCATCCAGGTGGCGGCGCTGCTGGCCTCGCTGCTGGCGCTGGAGCGGTTGTTTCGCGACGACCTGCAGGACGGCAGCCTGGAGCAGTTGATGCTGCTGCCGGTGCCGCTGCCGGCGGTGGTGCTGGCGAAGGTGCTGGCCCACTGGACGGTGACCGGCCTGCCGCTGATTATTCTCTCCCCGCTGGTGGCGCTGCTGCTGGGGATGGACGTGTACGGCTGGAAAATCATGGCGCTGACGCTGCTGCTGGGCACGCCGGCGCTGGGGTTTCTCGCCGCGCCGGGCGTCGGGCTGACGGCCGGGCTGCGGCGCGGCGGCGTCCTGCTGGGCATACTGGTGCTGCCGCTGGCCATCCCGGTGCTGATTTTTGCCACCGCGGCGATGGACGCGGCGTCGATGCATTTACCCGTTGACGGCTATCTGGCGGTTCTGGGGGCGCTGCTGGCGGGCAGCGCGACGTTAAGCCCGTTCGCCACCGCGGCGGCGCTGCGTATCAGCGTGCAGTAGCGCATTTGCAGGCCGGATAAGGCGCCGGCCGCCGTCCGGCACCACGGACATTTTACTGGTTTCAGGAGGTCAGGTGACGACTATGTGGAAAACCCTTCATCAGCTGGCAGTGCCGCCCCGGCTGTATCAGATTTGCGGCAGGCTCGTGCCGTGGCTGGCGGTGGCCGGTATCATCGCGCTGGCCACGGGCTGGGTCCGGGGCTTTGGCTTCGCCCCGGCGGACTACCAGCAGGGGGAGAGCTACCGCATTATGTATCTGCATGTCCCGGCGGCCATCTGGTCGATGGGTATCTATGCGGCGATGGCGGTGGCGGCGTTTACCGGGCTGGTCTGGCAGATGAAAATGGCCAGCCTTGCCGTCGCGGCGATGGCGCCGGTGGGGGCGGTGTACACCTTCATCGCGCTGGTCACCGGCTCGGCGTGGGGTAAACCGATGTGGGGCACCTGGTGGGTGTGGGACGCGCGCCTGACCTCGGAGCTGGTGCTGCTGTTTCTCTACGCCGGGGTCATCGCCCTGTGGCACGCCTTTGACGACCGCAGAATGGCCGGGCGCGCGGCGGGCATTCTGGTGCTGGTCGGCGTGGTGAACCTGCCGGTTATCCACTATTCCGTCGAGTGGTGGAACACCCTGCACCAGGGCTCGACGCGGATGCAGCAGAGTATCGACCCGGCGATGCGCTCGCCGCTGCGCTGGGCCATCACCGGCTACCTGCTGCTCTTTATGACGCTTTCGCTGATGCGGATGCGCAACCTGATTTTACTCATGGAAAAACGCCGCCCGTGGGTGGGCGAACTGATACTGAAAAGGGGGCGCCGGTGAGAACGGCATTTTCATCGTGGAGCGATTTTTTCGCCATGGGCGGGTACGCCTTTTTTGTCTGGCTGGCGGTGGCGATGACCGTGGTGCCGCTGGCGGCGCTGGCGCTGCACACGGTGCTGCAGCGCCGGGCCATTCTGCGCGGCGTGGCGCAGCAGCGGGCGCGCGAGGCGCGGATGCGTGCCGCACAGGCACAACAGGAGGCCGCGTGAACCAGCGACGCAGAAACCGGTTATGGGTGGCCTGCGCGGTGCTGGCGGGCCTGGCGCTGACCACCGCTCTGGTCCTGTACGCACTGCGTGCGAATATCGACCTGTTCTATACCCCCGGCGAAATTCTCTACGGCAAGCGCGAGACGCAGCAGCTGCCGGAAGTGGGCCAGCGCCTGCGCGTCGGCGGGATGGTGATGCCCGGCAGCGTCAGGCGCGACCCGGACTCGCTGAAGGTGAACTTCAGCCTCTACGACGCTGAAGGTTCGGTGGCGGTGAGCTATGAGGGGATACTGCCGGACCTGTTCCGCGAGGGGCAGGGTGTGGTGGTCCAGGGGGAGCTGGATACGCGCAACCACGTCCTGGCGCAGGAGGTGCTGGCCAAACATGACGAGAATTACACCCCGCCGGAAGTGGAAAAGGCGATGCAGGAAAACCACCGTCGTCCGCAAAGTATCAATAAGGACACCTCATCATGATGCCTGAATACGGCAACGCGCTGCTGTGCCTGGCGCTCGGCGTGGCGCTGCTGCTGTCCGTTTACCCGCTGTGGGGCGCGGCGCGCGGCGACGCGCGGATGATGGCGTCGGCCGGGGTGTTCGCCTGGCTGCTGTTTATCTGCGTGGCGGGTGCGTTTTTCGTGCTGGTGCACGCCTTTGTGGTCAACGACTTCACCGTGGCCTATGTCGCCGGCAACTCGAACACGCAGTTGCCGGTGTGGTACCGGGTGGCCGCCACCTGGGGGGCGCACGAGGGCTCGCTGCTGCTGTGGGTGCTGCTGATGAGCGGCTGGACCCTGGCGGTGGCGGTGTTCAGCCGGCCGGTGCCGGCGGATATCGTGGCCCGGGTGCTGGCGGTGATGGGGATGGTCAGCGCCGGTTTTCTGGTGTTCATCCTGTTCACCTCGAATCCGTTCGCCCGCACGCTGCCGGCCTTCCCGGTGGAGGGGCGCGACCTGAACCCGCTGCTGCAGGACCCCGGACTGATTTTCCACCCGCCGCTGCTGTACATGGGCTATGTCGGCTTCTCGGTGGCCTTCGCCTTCGCCATCGCCGCGCTGCTGGGCGGGCGTCTGGACAGCGCGTTCGCCCGTTTTGCCCGCCCGTGGACGCTGGCGGCGTGGGTGTTCCTGACGCTGGGTATCGTGCTCGGCTCCGCGTGGGCCTACTACGAGCTGGGCTGGGGCGGCTGGTGGTTCTGGGACCCGGTGGAGAACGCCTCCTTTATGCCGTGGCTGGCGGGCACCGCCCTGCTGCACTCGCTGGCGGTCACCGAACAGCGCGCCGGCTTTAAGGCGTGGACGCTGCTGCTGTCCATCTGCGCCTTCTCGCTGTGCCTGCTGGGCACCTTCCTGGTGCGCTCCGGGGTGCTGGTGTCGGTGCATGCCTTCGCCTCCGACCCGGCGCGCGGAATGTTTATCCTCGCCTTTATGGTGCTGGTCACCGGCGGTTCGCTGCTGCTGTTCGCCGTGCGCGGGCACAGGGTGCGTTCGCGGGTGAACAACGCGCTGTGGTCGCGCGAGTCGCTGCTGCTCGGCAACAACGTCCTGCTGATGGCTGCCATGCTGGTGGTGCTGCTGGGCACGCTGCTGCCGCTGGTGCACAAGCAGCTGGGGCTGGGCAGTATTTCGGTGGGGGAGCCGTTCTTTAACACCATGTTCAGCGGGCTGATGGTTCCCTTTGCCCTGCTGCTGGGGGTGGGGCCGCTGGTGCGCTGGGGCCGGGACCGGCCGCGTAAAATCAGAACGCTGCTGCTCACCGCCCTGGTCTCCACCCTGGCGCTGTCGGTACTGCTGCCGTGGCTGTTTCAGGACCGCATCGCCGCCATGACGGTGGCCGGGATGGCGATGGCCTGCTGGATTGGGGTGCTGGCGGTGGCCGAAGCCGTACAGCGCGTGTCCCGCGGCGCCAGGATTTCCCTCAGCTACCAGGGGATGGTGGCGGCGCACCTCGGGCTGGCGGTGACGATTACCGGCATCGCCTTCAGCCAGAATTACAGCGTGGAGCGTGACGTGCGGATGCGGGCGGGCGACAGCGTGACCATTCACGACTACCGCTTCACCTTCCGGGAGGTGAGGGACATCACCGGACCCAACTACCGCGGCGGGGTGGCCATCATCGGGGTGACGCGCAACGGGGCGCCGGAGGCGGTGCTGCACGCGGAGAAACGGCTCTACAACACCAGCCGGATGGTGATGACCGAGGCGGCGATTGACGGCGGGCTGACCCGCGACCTGTACGCCGCGCTCGGGGAGGAGCTGGACAACGGCGCGTGGGCCGTGCGCCTGTACTACAAGCCATTTGTCCGCTGGATATGGGCCGGGGGGCTGCTGATGGCGCTGGGGGGGCTGCTGAGTCTGGCGGACCCGCGCTACCGCCGCCCGCGCCGCCCGTCGCCGGAGGCCGTATGAAACGCAACGTACTGTTATTACCGTTACTGATTTTTCTGCTGATTGCCGCGGCGCTGCTGTGGCAACTGGCGCGCAATGCGCAGGGCGATGACCCGACGGCCCTTGAGTCGGCGCTGACCGGGAAGCCGGTGCCGGCGTTCCGCCTGGAGTCGCTGGACCGGCCGGGGCAGTATTACGGGGCCGGGGCGCTGACGCAGGGGAAACCGGTGCTGCTTAACGTCTGGGCCACCTGGTGCCCGACCTGCCGCGCCGAGCATCAGTACCTGAACCGGCTTGCCGCGCAGGGTATCCGGGTGGTGGGACTGAACTATAAGGACGACCGGGCGAAGGCGGTGGCCTGGTTAAACACGCTGGGCAACCCGTATGCGCTGAGTTTATCGGACAGCGACGGGATGCTGGGGCTGGACCTGGGCGTGTACGGCGCGCCGGAAACCTTCCTCATCGACGGTAACGGGATTATCCGCTACCGCCATGCGGGCGATTTGAACGCCCGGGTGTGGGAAAGTGAACTGAAACCGCTGTGGGATAAATACAGCCGGGAGGCGGCGCAATGAGATTTTTACCGGGCATGCTGATGCTGGTGCTGATGCTGGTGCTGGTGATGGCCGCGCCGGCGCGGGCGACCACCGACGTGATGCCGTTCAGAAACGAGGCGCAGGAGCAGCAGTTCCGCCAGCTCACGGAGCAGCTGCGCTGCCCGAAATGCCAGAACAACAGCATTGCGGACTCGAACGCGATGATAGCCACCGACATGCGCCGGAAGGTGTATGACCTGATGCAGGAGGGGAAGAGCAGGCAGGAAATCATCGATTACATGGTGGCGCGCTACGGCAACTTCGTCACCTACGACCCGCCGCTGACCCCGCTGACGGTGCTGCTGTGGGTGCTGCCGCTGGCCGCCATCGTGGCGGGCGG
>NZ_JBDGON010000023.1:0-3233 GCF_057751355.1 Salmonella sp. FC25216
TCGGTTTAAAAGAAACCCTCAATCCGACAAAACGCGTCAGTATCGGTAACATAGGAACCGGTGCTTTTGACGGCAGCACACCGAGCATCAATATCGGCGACAGTGACAGCGGATTTATCGGCAGTGCGGATGGCGTACTGGATGTTTACTGTAATAACGCCAAAGTGGGTTATATCGATAACGCCGGGCTGCACATGCTCGCGGGCATTGCTACTAACGGTAACGTTGTCCTGCAAAACGACGCACGGGAACACATCATTATCCAGAATGCAGACGGAACGCCCCGTATGTTTATCTACAAGGATAAAGGCGGTGATGGTGTTCACCTCAACAATGGTAATGACGCCTCCACAGAATACCTTTTCCACAAAGACGGCAGTTTTTACGCACCATTCGCAGTCCGTGCAGGCGGTAGTAAGAAACTTGCTGTTCAGGCCAATGACAATTCAACACTGAGCGCAATGTTCAATTTATGGGGCAGCGCTAACAGGCCCACAGTGATTGAACTGGACGATGACCAGGGCTGGCACCTGTACAGCCAGCGAAATACTGACGGTTCAATTCTGTTTACGGTTAATGGCGATATTATGGCTAACCGTAAACTGAATGTGGGCGACGCTACGTTCTCCAGCGACGGTAATGTTAACGGTTCGGTATGGGGCGGCTGGCTGAATGACTGGCTTAATAACAATCTCAGCCGAAAAAATACCGCCAGCCTCGCAACCAACGGCTGGTTTAAGGATGCGTCTACCGGACTGATTATTCAGTGGGGGATAGCTGCCGGGAACCTGAATAAAGCCGTCGTTAACCTTCCTATCCCATTCCCGAACGCGGGTCTTTGGTCGCTGGGTTGGGTATCCGGTACGCTGGATATGGGGAACGATGACTGGTCAAACTCCGCCAGTCTGTTAAACAATTCCCAGCTAACAGTTACAACGGATCACTGGTGGAGTACAGCCTGGATAGCGATAGGACATTAATATGTATCACTACAGCCCCACACAAAACACGTTTTACCCTGACGAACTGAAACAGGTTTATATCGATGCCGGAACCTTCCCGGATGATACTGTTGAAGTCAGTGATGATGTCTGGCTGGAGTTCGCCGGTAATCACCCGCCCGAAGGCAAGCAGCGCGCAGCCGGTAGTGACAACCTGCCCTGTTGGGTGGATGTCCCGTTACCGGATATTGAAGACGCCCGTAGTCAAAAACACGCTGAGATTAACCGCTGGCGCAATACGCAGGAAAACGCGAGTTACACATTCACGTTTGATAACCACAACTGGGACTACGGCAAAGCGACGCAGGAGCGCCTTACGCTATCGGTACAGATGGCAAAAGCCAACAAACTACCAGCGGGTTTTATCTGGACGGACGCCGATAATAATGACGTCCCTATGACGGCGGGCGAACTGCTCAACCTCAGTGACGCAATCGACCAGGCGATGTTTACTATGGGGCTAAAAATCCACATGCGACAACGGGAAATGAAAGAGGAAATCGACAAGCTGACTGATGTAAAAGCAATTCTGGATTACAAAATCGGTTGGCCGGATATCCCAACAAAATAACTCCGATATAATAATGCCCGGTAATCCGGGCATTGTTTTATTTAATTACCGCTATTATCAGACCAGCCTACGGGATAATTTAAAATATCACTGACCTTAGTTAATTCCGAAATATCCTTTTTCATCTGGCGCTGGCGCTCATGGATTTTAAACCCCTGAACAACCATCGCTTGTGTCATACCTGCATCAATAGCCGTCAGGTCGTCAACGGTAACGGGAACATCTTCATTACTGGCATCTGTCCAGAAAAAGCCCGGTGGAAGCTGGCTGGATTTTGCCACAATCAGAACCGGCGCTAACCGGTCTTGCGATGCCTTGCTGGCATCCCATGAATGATTATTCCAGGTAAAAGTAACACTGCCGTTTTCCTGTTTGTTGCGCCAGACATCAATTTCGCAGGCTTTCTGTTCGCGCGCTTTGTCCGGGGTCATGAGGTCGATAATATCTGTTCCATCAAAACCCCAACGACCTGAAATATCCGCACGGCGGTTTTCTTCCGTGTCCGGTACTTCCGCGACACTTTTCCCAACGGGCCAGAAACCAGAAACATCCCGTGAAATACACGTAATAACGCCGTTATTGTCGTACTCCACTTTTATTGTGTCAGGGGAAAACATTTTCTGGCATTCATACCAGTCATGTCCGTCTTCTGATTTAAGATGTGCCGCCCCGGAAATAACAGGTGATTCCGGTTTGTACGGCGTAAAGTTTTTAATGTCCTGCATTTTTATCCCCTTACACACTTGGCGCAGTTACCCACTGAGTACCAATAAGATACTGAATCGGGCGATAATAGACTTTGTCGTCGCCGCCCTGCATTTCCCAGTCACCGTCAGTATGGAACCCCGTCACTACCTGTCCGCCGCCGAGCTGAAAATCACGCCACAGACCGCCAGAAAGCGCCACGGGGCCAAGTCTGATCGCTTTGACCATATTCAAGTAGAGGTAGCTGCTCAACCAGGCGGCATTACCTCCACCCCACGCGGTGCCGAATGCGTCTCCGTTATTGGCGTAGATGGCGGCTCCTGCGCGAAAATTGCCGTCTTTACCGAAAATAAAATCCCCGCCGCCATCATTACCATTGTTGATATGAATACCGTCGCTGCCTTTATCCTTGAAGATCCACATGCGGGGCGTTCCGTCTTCATTCATAATGCAGAAATTCACACGGCCATCATTTTTAAGGTAGAGGTTGCCGGTCATCTCGTCGCCAGTACGGCTAAACTCTCGTCGCCAGCCCGGTGCGTATCCATCGCCGTGATTGATATAGGTGAACTGGGCGCTGGGTACTCCGTCTCCTGACGTTGTGGTGGGTGTGGTTATGCGTATTGTCATTGCGCCACGGGTTCCCATCACCTCAATCACCGCGCCAGCGAGACAGATATTACCGCACCCTGTATCTGTGATGACTTTGTTGCCAGCATAATCCCATGACCCTTTACACATCCAGTAAGGATGATTGAATGCGCCGCAACTCTCCAGCCAGGCGATAAACTCCGCCGTAGTCCACGGATTAGCATCACCGCCGACAGCAACCCCGCCACTGAACGCCAGCGCCGCACTGATATTCTGTGCAAATAATCCCCTGTCCGGAATATCACCGCCGTTCTGCAATTTTTGCATGGCGCCAGCGGCCTGATCTACCGTTTCTCCTAAACCGA
>NZ_JBDGON010000024.1:0-2085 GCF_057751355.1 Salmonella sp. FC25216
GGATTATTCCGTACCATCCTGAACAGGTTCAGCCCGTCCGCCGTCCCCGCCGGGTCTGCGCCCAGCCAGCGTCCCGCCCACGGCTGGTAATAACGGTATCCGTAGTAATACAGCCCCGTCGCGTCACGCTCCTTGCCCGAGTAACGCACGGTTTTGTAATCCGCCCCGGTCTGGCTGCGCGCCGTCAGAACGGCCGTACCGCCGTACGGATAATACTCTTCCATGCTGATGATATTCCCGTCGCCGTCCAGCTCCAGACCGCTGCTCCCGGTCAGGTTGTCATAGCTGTATCTGGTCTGGTCGCCGGTGAGTTCCGCCGGCCTGCCTGCTGTCCAGTGCAGTACCCGCACCTGCGCACATCCTGCCTCGCCCACCGTGATTACCTCCAGACTCTCCGTTTCCTTACCGCCGCTGACTGTGGTCCGCAGCTCCAGCCCGGGCAGGTACAGCGTACGCTGCGTCTGCGTGCTGCTGCCGGTGTTCTGCACACTCACCTTCAGGCAGCGCTGGCTGCCACCGTCATACCGGTAGCTCTCCCGGTCATCCGTACTGCCGTCACGCACCACCGGCGTCACCTTCAGCAGCTCGTTGCGCGGCGTCCAGACCAGGTTCTGCCCCGGCTGGAGCTGCTTCTGTTGTCCCCCCGCAGTGAACAGCGCGTCCACCCCTGACGGATTTTCCGTCAGCGTGCTCAGCACGCCCCGGTTGCTGCGGTCGCTCACCGTGATGTCCGTGGTGTAATTGTTGCCCGTGGCCGGGGCGCTGTGGCTTATCTGCGTCAGATTTCCGGCGCTGTCGTAGGTATAGGTACGGGTGTAGTTTGTGTATGCGGAACTGTCTGCGGGAAGGGGAATGGTGGCTGAGGGGAGATTACAGCCCTGCCGACCGGCGTTTGCCATTTCGCGCCCGGTGGCGCTGACCAGCCGGTACAGGCTGTCACAGGTATACCTGTTCTCCGGCACCACTTTCTGGTTGCGCCAGAAGCGGGTCTCTTCCGCGTCGTTGCTGATTTTCAGCACGTTGCCCACCGGGTCGTACTCGTAGCGCAGGTCCTGCAGTACCTTTGCGCCTGCGGCGTGGCCGGCCGGACGTTCCGTTTTAATCCCGACCAGGCGCTGCGTCTGTGGCTCGTATTCGTACGTGGTCACCACGCCGTTGCCGTGCTCCCCGCGCAGCTTCTGCCCGGCGGCGGAATACGTCAGGGACTTCACGATAACCTGTTCCGTACCATCCTTCAGCGTCAGCCATCTGCCCGAGAGCAGGCCTGCCACATCGTATGCCACCCGCTGCCTGTTACCCTGTGCATCCGTCGTGGTCAGCACCGCCCCGGTGGCGTCAGTGGTGGTCAGGGTGGTGAACCCCCCGTCACCGGGCAGCGTGTTCCGGACGGAGGCATCCGTACCCTGCCAGTCGGCCACGATATCGGGGTTGTCCGCATCCTTCAGCAGACGGCGGGTGACGGAGAGCGGTACGCCGGTCAGGGCCACGCTGTCAGTCTGCATCAGGCCTGCGGTATCGTAATGGCTGACACACTGGCCCGCCAGATTCAGCGCCTTCTCCTCAGGAGAGTTGCCGGCCCAGACGAAGCGCTCCGTGATACGCGCGGCTTCGCCGGAGACCTGCTCCGTAATGCCCACCGGGCGGCCCGGCAGGGAGACACCTTCATACTGCCAGGTGCGGGTCATTGCCTGACTGGCGTCTTCCGTGCCGTCGTCAGCAGTGCCGATATTACTGACGGTCATAAACGGCCGGCCTGCGGCGTCGTTCAGCGCCACAGTGATGCCGTTATCCACCCCGTGCGTGCGCAGGACGTTGCCGGCCAGGTCCGTGAGGAAACTGAAGTTTACCAGCCCGGCCTCATTCAGGCGCGGGTCGGCGCTCTGCGTCAGAAAGCCGCGGGCGTCGTACTGATGGCGGGTGATGCGCTCACTGGTCACATGCGGGGAGTCGGGGTGGCGGTAATACGCGTTGTCGCGCACGGTCAGTCCGCGGTTGTCGAGGACCGTGACCGTCGGGGTGTTACTGAACAACGAAGTGCTCATGGTATTTTCCTGTTTAGGTTATGCTGCCAGTCAGACTGACTGG
>NZ_JBDGON010000025.1:0-1672 GCF_057751355.1 Salmonella sp. FC25216
TTCCCCTTATGCGGCCAATAAAGTCCCACCCCAGTGATTTTATGTGCCGAAACCATGCACTCTGAAACCCCGCATCTGTAATAAGTATGACTTTTGCTTTGGGATTTACGCGCCGGTGAAGTTCATCGAGAAATTCTTTTTGTATCAGCAAATTATTTTGCTTTGCTGAAGATACAAGCCGACTAAGCAGAGGGATTGAACGCCCATCACAGATAAGACTGGCACGAAGGATGTGATATTCCTGGGACGGGTAACCGCTCCAGTCGACAGCGATAAAATGTTCGGGCAGGCATAGAGGTGATCTCATTGAATTTGTTAGCGCAATCAGTAGATCACAAAACTCTATGCCTGTCTTTTTTTCTGGGGATTCCTCAGACTTACAGGGGGCTGCCTGATGAAACAAAAGGATCTTCTTGAGATCTTTTTTATGCCTTTAACTTTCGCGCCCTCCGCTCGTTTTGTAAAAGCAACGATGCCTTCCATCTGACGGTTCACGGCGCAGGTTGGTTTCAAATTCAGCGCCCCCCCAGCATATCGAGGAAAGCCTTGCCGGCAGCACTCCTGGTATCCACCGGCTGCTCTGTGGCCCTGAGGGTGATCCCCCGCTGATTCAGGCTGTAAACGGTATCCTGCAAATCCCGGATGCTGCGCGCCAGACGATCTACCCGCGTCACCATCAGCGCATCACCCGGGCGCAGGAAGTCAGATGGATTTCCTTCTTATTAATCTTGTGTGACCTTCAACTCTCCCTGTCATGATGTTTTCAAGCCCATTAATAATTCCTGAGCAGTTATGGCATGCAGGGAAATCCTCATTTCTGGCTCCAACCAGACGTTGGGTATATATGTAACTGGAACTGAGTTTACTAGCTACTCTAGCCTCAGTATCAGTCATGGATATGATATGGTTCAGCGCCTGTACCTCAGCGTGCAGCCCTGCAATCCCAGCCATTCTTGGTAATATATTATTATTGCTCGCCAGATGATTTCTGATCCTACGTTCAACAACCTCATGAAGCTCCGAACCTGACGCTGCATATAATTTCTTGATTTCAGAAATGAAAATGTCAACATTTTCCACATGATAATAACCAAGGCTCGTTTCAGGTCTCCATTTTGTTGATTCTTTTAGCTTTTCTGGAGAGTAATCCTTAAACCTTCTTTTGACTTTTTCATCTATCAGACGGACTCCCGGGAATGTGTTTTTATTGCTCAGGCTTCCGGGTAAATTTACAAATCCAGATTTAAATCTCGGAGTTTCACCGCTGCCGCTGGGTACATTTAAAAATCCGGCATGTGCTGCATAGTTCTTTAATTTTGTTTTAGTATATTTCATGTCTCTCGATGTTTTTTGTCTTTTATTAGGTTTTAGTTTTTTAAGGCTGGATTCATTTATTTCAGCTTCGTCAAGTATTTTCTTTGTTTCTTGCGTAAAGATTCGATGATATAACTTTAGCATAGGATTATTTTTATACATAAGCGCTACAACGTTAAATGACTTGTGTGGATATGCCAGGTCAAGCCATTCTGTAACACGCCCATCGTTATCCTTCATGGATACAGGATTATTCCGTACCATCCTGAACAGGTTCAGCCCGTCCGCCGTCCCCGCCGGGTCTGCGCCCAGCCAGCGTCCCGCCCACGGCTGGTAATAACGGTATCCGTAGTAATAC
>NZ_JBDGON010000026.1:0-1515 GCF_057751355.1 Salmonella sp. FC25216
TTTTCATCAGACAATCTGTGTGAGCACTGCAAAGTACGCTTCTTTCAGGTAAGGAGGTGATCCAACCGCAGGTTCCCCTACGGTTACCTTGTTACGACTTCACCCCAGTCATGAATCACAAAGTGGTAAGCGCCCTCCCGAAGGTTAAGCTACCTACTTCTTTTGCAACCCACTCCCATGGTGTGACGGGCGGTGTGTACAAGGCCCGGGAACGTATTCACCGTGGCATTCTGATCCACGATTACTAGCGATTCCGACTTCATGGAGTCGAGTTGCAGACTCCAATCCGGACTACGACGCACTTTATGAGGTCCGCTTGCTCTCGCGAGGTCGCTTCTCTTTGTATGCGCCATTGTAGCACGTGTGTAGCCCTGGTCGTAAGGGCCATGATGACTTGACGTCATCCCCACCTTCCTCCAGTTTATCACTGGCAGTCTCCTTTGAGTTCCCGGCCTAACCGCTGGCAACAAAGGATAAGGGTTGCGCTCGTTGCGGGACTTAACCCAACATTTCACAACACGAGCTGACGACAGCCATGCAGCACCTGTCTCACAGTTCCCGAAGGCACATTCGCATCTCTGCAAACTTCTGTGGATGTCAAGACCAGGTAAGGTTCTTCGCGTTGCATCGAATTAAACCACATGCTCCACCGCTTGTGCGGGCCCCCGTCAATTCATTTGAGTTTTAACCTTGCGGCCGTACTCCCCAGGCGGTCTACTTAACGCGTTAGCTCCGGAAGCCACGCCTCAAGGGCACAGCCTCCAAGTAGACATCGTTTACGGCGTGGACTACCAGGGTATCTAATCCTGTTTGCTCCCCACGCTTTCGCACCTGAGCGTCAGTCTTTGTCCAGGGGGCCGCCTTCGCCACCGGTATTCCTCCAGATCTCTACGCATTTCACCGCTACACCTGGAATTCTACCCCCCTCTACAAGACTCAAGCCTGCCAGTTTCGAATGCAGTTCCCAGGTTGAGCCCGGGGATTTCACATCCGACTTGACAGACCGCCTGCGTGCGCTTTACGCCCAGTAATTCCGATTAACGCTTGCACCCTCCGTATTACCGCGGCTGCTGGCACGGAGTTAGCCGGTGCTTCTTCTGCGGGTAACGTCAATTGCTGCGGTTATTAACCACAACACCTTCCTCCCCGCTGAAAGTACTTTACAACCCGAAGGCCTTCTTCATACACGCGGCATGGCTGCATCAGGCTTGCGCCCATTGTGCAATATTCCCCACTGCTGCCTCCCGTAGGAGTCTGGACCGTGTCTCAGTTCCAGTGTGGCTGGTCATCCTCTCAGACCAGCTAGGGATCGTCGCCTTGGTGAGCCGTTACCTCACCAACAAGCTAATCCCATCTGGGCACATCTGATGGCAAGAGGCCCGAAGGTCCCCCTCTTTGGTCTTGCGACGTTATGCGGTATTAGCCACCGTTTCCAGTAGTTATCCCCCTCCATCAGGCAGTTTCCCAGACATTACTCACCCGTCCGCCACTCGTCAGCAAAGCAGCAAGCTGCTT
>NZ_JBDGON010000027.1:0-1437 GCF_057751355.1 Salmonella sp. FC25216
TCTGGAGGAGCGGATCGCTATGATGCAGTGGTGGGCGGATTATCTTGATAAAAATACTGAGCGATATGTATCGCCTTATCAGTATGCGGGATATCAGAGGGAAGCGTCATAAAATAATACCTGGACAGGAGAGAACTTACACCATTTTTACCTATCAGTATGAGCCTGTCAGTATTTCATTGGTTTACTTCTAAAAATGATAGCCTCATGAATGAGGCTATCTATAATCAATTAATCAACATTACAGCCATTTCTATCTTCGAAAATTCTAATAAATTTGTTATTCTCAAATTTATAGTAATTTGTTTCGCATGGATTGGTTATTGGAACGCCATCTTTATCATGCTTTAACTCTTTAGGTATTGCTTGGCCGGTAAGTATTAATAACAAACTATCACTTTGTGTTTTTGTTTCAAACGGTTCGCCAACAGGTGTACCATTATCACCTACTGCACCATATGAGTCACTGCCATTAAATTCAGGAAGGTTCGAGACAACGTTCCCTGTCGATTTATCTAATACCCAGCCACAAATACCATGTTGACATTCATCGCCTTGGTACGCATCTGTTGCAAAGAAGCGATAATGCCCCGCGAAATTAACGGGTTTTACTAATTGCTGCTGCATCGTTTTTTTCCAATGCGCAGAGTATTTACTCTGCTCGTTTGTTAAAACCAGCGTCTGAGAAAAAGGCCCCGAAGTGACTGTTGCTGGATAATGAGAAAATTCAGGGAACATTTTATCTTCAGCCTGAATTGTTGCAGTTGCGCACACCCACAGGCTGATACAGGCTAGCAATATAGATTTCCGTTGCATTATTTTGACTCCTCTAGTGCTCTAACCATATCGTCAGGTAGAAGTGAAGCTTTGTTTAAACCATCGCCATCATAATAACCATGCCCATCATTCGCGCTAATTCGTCCCTTACTGATTTGCTTACCTTTTCGAACTCCAGCAGATGCAAATTCTTTCGCCCAAGCATAAATTGCGTCCTCAACATTCCCGTCACCCTCCAGATAGTTGATAAACTCCGGGCGTTTAATTTTAATTAAATAATCGTTGAAGATCCTATCCTGCATAGATGAATCATATAACGCTGTAGAATCCAGATGTAATTGATGTACTGCTGCTTGTAATGTAGAGGGTATTAGTTGAAAACGCCCTGTCGCAAACATTACTCCCGGGTTAGCTTGTGCATCCATTACCTGCTGAAGTGTCATAGAGGTCAGATTAGTATCGTAATGTGCCACCGACCTTTCCGGACTATGAAATATCTGGTTGTAAGCCGTGTAATCGTTCTTTGACTCCACGCAGCCCAGCAGGTCTGCAAACGGACTGTGCGCCCAGCCGCGTTTTTTCGACGTGCTGATGGCATCCAGAAACACCAGCGGGTGCATATGCCATGGCGTTCGCGACATGTCCGGTACCTGATCCATC
>NZ_JBDGON010000028.1:0-1089 GCF_057751355.1 Salmonella sp. FC25216
TGAGTAAATCACTTCACCTACGTGTCAGCGTGCCTTCTCCCGAAGTTACGGCACCATTTTGCCTAGTTCCTTCACCCGAGTTCTCTCAAGCGCCTTGGTATTCTCTACCTGACCACCTGTGTCGGTTTGGGGTACGATTTGATGTTACCTGATGCTTAGAGGCTTTTCCTGGAAGCAGGGCATTTGTTGCTTCAGCACCGTGGTGCCTCGTCATCACGCCTCAGCCTTGATTTTCCGGATTTGCCTGGAAAACCAGCCTACACGCTTAAACCGGGACTACCGTCGCCCGGCCAACATAGCCTTCTCCGTCCCCCCTTCGCAGTAACACCAAGTACGGGAATATTAACCCGTTTCCCATCGACTACGCCTTTCGGCCTCGCCTTAGGGGTCGACTCACCCTGCCCCGATTAACGTTGGACAGGAACCCTTGGTCTTCCGGCGAGCGGGCTTTTCACCCGCTTTATCGTTACTTATGTCAGCATTCGCACTTCTGATACCTCCAGCACCCCTCACAGGACACCTTCAACGGCTTACAGAACGCTCCCCTACCCAACAACACTAAAGTGTCGCTGCCGCAGCTTCGGTGCATGGTTTAGCCCCGTTACATCTTCCGCGCAGGCCGACTCGACCAGTGAGCTATTACGCTTTCTTTAAATGATGGCTGCTTCTAAGCCAACATCCTGGCTGTCTGGGCCTTCCCACATCGTTTCCCACTTAACCATGACTTTGGGACCTTAGCTGGCGGTCTGGGTTGTTTCCCTCTTCACGACGGACGTTAGCACCCGCCGTGTGTCTCCCGTGATAACATTCTCCGGTATTCGCAGTTTGCATCGGGTTGGTAAGCCGGGATGGCCCCCTAGCCGAAACAGTGCTCTACCCCCGGAGATGAATTCACGAGGCGCTACCTAAATAGCTTTCGGGGAGAACCAGCTATCTCCCGGTTTGATTGGCCTTTCACCCCCAGCCACAGGTCATCCGCTAATTTTTCAACATTAGTCGGTTCGGTCCTCCAGTTAGTGTTACCCAACCTTCAACCTGCCCATGGCTAGATCACCGGGTTTCGGGTCTATACCCTGCAACTTAACGCCC
>NZ_JBDGON010000029.1:0-1067 GCF_057751355.1 Salmonella sp. FC25216
TCCACATTCAGGCGCACCACCGGTTCGGTGTTCGACGAGCGCAGGTTGAAACGCCAGTCGGCAAACGACATACTGATGCCGTCAGTACGATCCACCGCCTGCGCCTCATCCGCAAAATGCCGCTCCACCCGGGCAATTGCCGCCGCCGGCTCCGCCAGCCTGCTGTTGATTTCCCCGCTCGCCGGGAACGCCGCCATCCGGTCCGCCACCAGTCCGCCCAGCGACTGTCCTTTCAGGCACACCAGCTCCGCCACCAGCAGCCACGGGATCATCCCGCTGTCGCAGTAAGCAAAATCGCGGAAATAGTGATGCGCGCTCATCTCCCCGCCGTACACCGCATCCTCAAGACGCATCCGCTCCTTGATAAAGGCGTGCCCGGTTTTTGACATCACCGGCGTCCCGCCCGCCGCCGTCACCACCGCCTCGGTATTCCAGGTCAGGCGCGGGTCGTGGATAATCTTCGCCCCCGGATGTTTTTCCAGAAACGCTTCCGCCAGCAGGCCGACGATGTAATATCCCTCAATGAACTGCCCTTTCTCATCAAACAGGAAGCAGCGGTCGAAGTCGCCGTCAAAGGCGATGCCCATGTCCGCCCCGTGTTCAATAACGGCGTTTCGGGTGTCGTCGCGACACTCCGGCAGCAACGGGTTGGGAATGCCGTTCGGGAAGGTGCCGTCCGGGGTATTGTGGATTTTGATGAACTCCACCGGCGCGCCCAGCGCCTTCAGGCGCGCTTCGATGGCGTCGATGACCGGCCCCGCCGCGCCGTTACCGGAATTCACCACCAGCTTCAGCGGGGTGAGATTTTTAACACTGATGTAGCCGAGCAGGTGGTCGATGTAGGCGTCGCGCAGGGTGATTTGTCTGTAGCTGCCGCGCGCGGCGTCGTTGACCGGCGGGAAGTCGTTAGCTTCCGCCAGGCGCTGAACATCGCGCAGACCGGTGTCACCGCTTATCGGGCGCGCGCCCTCGCGCACCAGCTTCATGCCGTTGTAGTCCATCGGGTTATGGCTGGCGGTCACTTCAATACCGCCGTCCACGCCAAGGTGGAACGTGGCGAAGTAAAT
>NZ_JBDGON010000031.1:0-886 GCF_057751355.1 Salmonella sp. FC25216
TGACTGGGGTGAAGTCGTAACAAGGTAACCGTAGGGGAACCTGCGGTTGGATCACCTCCTTACCTGAAAGAAGCGTACTTTGCAGTGCTCACACAGATTGTCTGATGAAAAACGAGCAGTAAAACCTCTACAGGCTTGTAGCTCAGGTGGTTAGAGCGCACCCCTGATAAGGGTGAGGTCGGTGGTTCAAGTCCACTCAGGCCTACCAGATTCGCTCCCGTGCTTTGTTGTGGCAAAGCTCGCATACTTTAAGTATGCTTCGCTTCACCACGCCGCGCCCGGAAACGAATCAAAGGTGAGAGGTTCTGACTACACGATGGGGCTATAGCTCAGCTGGGAGAGCGCCTGCTTTGCACGCAGGAGGTCTGCGGTTCGATCCCGCATAGCTCCACCATCTCGTGAGTGTATTACGAAAAAATACTTCAGAGTGTACCTGCAAGGGTTCACTGCGAAGTTTTGCTCTTTAAAAATCTGGATCAAGCTGAAAATTGAAACAAGAACAATTCCGATTGTTCATGAGTCTCTCAAATTTTCGCAATCATGAAGATGACCTGTAAAAGGTGAAGTGAGCGAAGTGAAGACAAGGCGTACCGCACGCAGCGAGCGCAGTGGACTTGATGTCCATGAGCATCGCGAGTACGGAACAACGCAGTATTCACAACGCGCAACAAACCGGACAGAACAAGACATCTTCGGGTTGTGAGGTTAAGCGACCAAGCGTACACGGTGGATGCCCTGGCAGTCAGAGGCGATGAAGGACGTGCTAATCTGCGATAAGCGCCGGTAAGGTGATATGAACCGTTATAACCGGCGATGTCCGAATGGGGAAACCCAGTGTGACTCGTCACACTATCATTAACTGAATCCATAGGTTAATGAGGCGAAC
>NZ_JBDGON010000032.1:0-810 GCF_057751355.1 Salmonella sp. FC25216
TGCATATCAGTACGTCAGGACCTGGTACAGGCCGAACAGCGCTGCGACAGTGAATACCGTCAGCAGGATCAAAAATATTTTTGCTCCCGTGCTGTACCGGTACTTACCGGTGCGCCCCCGTCTGGTGGACATTCCTGCATATTCTTGCGTCATCAGATTGTTCTCCTCAGGCTATTGCCAGCCCGGCAATGCGCAGCAACAGCAACAGCTTCGAATTGTGGAAACAAAATGTCCGCACCCTTTCGTGGGCCGGGAGCCATTCCATATCTGTATAAAAAATGACGTCTGGCCCCAGCCTGAACACAGCACTCTGACATCCTGCCCGGATTTGCTTTTCGGCTGCACAGGCCGTCAGCATCCCTGGCAATAAATTCCTCTGCCGCAGGGTAATTGCACCCTGAGCGGAGTACGAAAAGACCAGTGAAAAACATAGCAATCAGTTGATTAATATATTTATTCTGTAATTCAGTTCGTCCCTGAACAGACCTCTCTTTGATTTAACAATATGATTCAAAAAGTTAAGTAAAGGATTTAATGCTTAATAATTAAAACCAAACAGTAGTAAATATTATTTAATGCGTTTTTTTAACACTTAAAATTAACATTTTGTGCAGACAGGGCAAAGATGAATACAGAACAGTGCTGGTTGGACCAGATATATTTTCCCTTAGTTTTTTTATTGTTATAGGAATAAATCCTTAATAAGCAATAGATTACGATTCCATTACTCTTGTGTGGAAGGGGTAAATCTGAGAGGATGATGAAAGCGCGGAGAGGACTTAACTTTTTGAATCAGAACGTACGGTCATA
>NZ_JBDGON010000033.1:0-774 GCF_057751355.1 Salmonella sp. FC25216
ACCGGTAAGTACCGGTACAGCACGGGAGCAAAAATATTTTTGATCCTGCTGACGGTATTCACTGTCGCAGCGCTGTTCGGCCTGTACCAGGTCCTGACGTACTGATATGCAGACGTTAACCAGGGTACTGCCGCCTCTCCGGCTGATTATGTTTTGTCAGTCAGGAGAAAATCCTGCGCAGTTTCCGGATACCGGCGGTCTTTGCGTGGAAGACAGCGTTCGTCTCAGGACACCAGAAGGGCTGCTGGATCGGTTGCGCCGGTGGCCAGGCGCGATGGTGATATCCGCCGGACGACCATCAACCCAGCTTTTACTGTGGCAACAGGTTTTTCAGCGTTATCCGCGGACAGTGGTTTTTTGCAGCAGTAACGCGTTTTTACCGGTTGACGTCAGTGTGGAAGGTTACTTCCGCCATCTGAGGCTGATTAAATGCGCCATGCCGGTAAGGGTTCTGGCCAGAATGGCTGAGCTGGCCATGTGGTCATCAGTACAGACATCGCCTTACGAGGAGGAGATGAAGAACGTGTTGAGCGTGCCGGAACTGGTGATGGAAATAAACAGCCGCACTCTGGTCCGGTTACTGTCAGAGCGTCTGCCAAAACAGGGGCGGCGGGTGCTGGGATTACTGTTATCAGGCTGTAGCCCGGAAATGACGGCCCGTATGCTGGGGACCGGCGTGAGGCAGGTCTGGCTCGCGGAGCAAACGCTGAAACAACGCTGGGATATACCGGCAGGAGTACCGCTACCTGATGCGGTAAGAATAAGGATGCCGGA
>NZ_JBDGON010000034.1:0-649 GCF_057751355.1 Salmonella sp. FC25216
TTCAGGTCGGATTCTGCAAGATAGCCCCGCGATGCGCCAGCCTGCCAGTAAGTCACCTGATTGTCTTCTGTGTGCTGGCTGCCATTCAGGGGAAAAATACCGTCCTGATGGGTAGTCAACTGGCTTTGATATATCGCATTTACGCTGTTCTTCATATAGAGCGGTATACCCGCCGGGTATTTGCCAAACGCGGGTTTATCCCGCTCCACATGTTCAGAATTACTCAGAAAGCGCGGCAAGTCATCAGTGGTAACGCACTCAATATGCACCTGATAGCGCCCGTTATAACCGCCATCCTTCGGTGCCTGATAATACCCCAGATGCCCGATAGCATCCCCGGACCGTATCGGGTACGGCGTCGGGCAGACCACGGTATCAAACTGCATCGTCTCTTTTGCCGGAGGCAGCAGATTACTCCACCATGCCGGGCGCTCCGGCCCGTTATGGTCCGGCAACAGATTGCCGTTATCGCACACCACCCAGAGCAGGTCCCCGGCGTTCAGGTTCATTTTATCGGTGATACCTTCCACCAGTGACACGTGCGCATACCGTCGCCCGCGAGCGGTCATCTGTGCTGCCGGGTCTGATTTATTCCAGTTCACGCGGGTACCGGGCTTCAGTGTGGTGGCGGTCCATTGCAGGGTATCGT
>NZ_JBDGON010000035.1:0-634 GCF_057751355.1 Salmonella sp. FC25216
GTTCGCCTCATTAACCTATGGATTCAGTTAATGATAGTGTGACGAGTCACACTGGGTTTCCCCATTCGGACATCGCCGGTTATAACGGTTCATATCACCTTACCGGCGCTTTTCGCAGATTAGCACGTCCTTCATCGCCTCTGACTGCCAGGGCATCCACCGTGTACGCTTGGTCGCTTAACCTCACAACCCGAAGATGTTTCGTAAAACATCATCGTGTCGCGAAAATTTGAGAGACTCATGAACAATCGGAATTGTTCTTGTTTCAATTTTCAGCTTGATCCAGATTTTTAAAGAGCAAATATCTCAAACATGACTCGTAAGCCAGTTTTGAGATACTAAGGCAGGTGACTTTCACTCACAAACCAGCAAGTGGCGTCCCCTGGGAGTTTGACCTCATCAGTTGAACGCTGGCGTCCCCTAGGGGATTCGAACCCCTGTTACCGCCGTGAAAGGGCGGTGTCCTGGGCCTCTAGACGAAGGGGACACTGAAGTCTCAATCGCAAGACGCCTTGCTTTTCACTTTTCATCAGACAATCTGTGTGAGCACTGCAAAGTACGCTTCTTTCAGGTAAGGAGGTGATCCAACCGCAGGTTCCCCTACGGTTACCTTGTTACGACTTCACCCCAGTCA
>NZ_JBDGON010000036.1:0-523 GCF_057751355.1 Salmonella sp. FC25216
TAATAAGCAATAGATTACGATTCCATTACTCTTGTGTGGAAGGGGTAAATCTGAGAGGATGATGAAAGCGCGGAGAGGACTTAACTTTTTGAATCAGAACGTACGGTCATACCCGGCGTTTTTTTCGCCATATTCCATGAAAGCGTCCGGCGTTACTTGCGGTGTATCTTACGGTGTGCTGGATATTCCTGTGTCCCAGATAGTCCTGTATGAGTCGTGTATCAATCCCTTTGTCAGCAAGGGCGTAGCCGCAGGCATGTCGCAGCATATGAGGATGTGGCGCTATCGTTAATTCGGCCAGCCGCCCTGCCTCACGGAGTATGTAAAAAAATTGTTGCCTGCTGAGCGGATGCCGCCGCAGCGACAGGAACAGCCAGTCTCCGTCAGCTCCTTTCTCAAGATACTTCCTGGCCCTGAGCCAGCTTTTCAGTACGTTATACTCATCAGGAAGGAGGGGGTGACACGTTGAAAAGCCATTTTTGAGGCGCCGGATATAAAGCTGTCTCCCTGCAAGATCAATATC
>NZ_JBDGON010000037.1:0-512 GCF_057751355.1 Salmonella sp. FC25216
TGCTCCGCCATCCGCCGGGTGAGGCGCGCCACGCCGTTAACGTCAATGGCGGTGAACGGTTCGTCGAGCACCCACAGCGCGGCGCGGGTCAGCCACAGGCGGGCCAGCGCCACCCGGCGCTGCTGCCCGGCCGAGAGCTGAGCGACCGGCACGTCCTCAAATCCCGCCAGCCCGGCCTGCGCCAGCGCCTCCGGGAGGCGTGCGCCGTCGCCGGGGTGGAAGAAATGCAGGTTCTCCCGGGCCGTCAGGCGGGTTTTTATCCCCGGCTGGTGCCCGAGCCACAGCAGGCTCTGATGGAAGCTGTCGCGCACGCGGCGCAGGGGTTTACCCTGCCAGTACACCTCCCCGCCGTCCGGGCGCGCCAGCCCGGTCAGCAGGCGCAGCAGGGTGGTTTTTCCCGCGCCGTTGCCGCCGGTGACCTGCACCCACTCCCCGGCATCCACGGTGAACGACAGCCCGCGAAACAGCGTCCTCTCGTCCCGCTCGCAGTGCAGTTCTCTGGCTTCAAGCAT
>NZ_JBDGON010000038.1:0-469 GCF_057751355.1 Salmonella sp. FC25216
GGCTCCCACTGCTTGTACGTACACGGTTTCAGGTTCTGTTTCACTCCCCTCGCCGGGGTTCTTTTCGCCTTTCCCTCACGGTACTGGTTCACTATCGGTCAGTCAGGAGTATTTAGCCTTGGAGGATGGTCCCCCCATATTCAGACAGGATACCACGTGTCCCGCCCTACTCATCGAGCTCACAGCATATGCGCTTTTGTGTACGGGGCTCTCACCCTGTATCGCGCGCCTTTCCAGACGCTTCCACTAACACACATGCTGATTCAGGCTCTGGGCTCCTCCCCGTTCGCTCGCCGCTACTGGGGGAATCTCGGTTGATTTCTTTTCCTCGGGGTACTTAGATGTTTCAGTTCCCCCGGTTCGCCTCATTAACCTATGGATTCAGTTAATGATAGTGTGACGAGTCACACTGGGTTTCCCCATTCGGACATCGCCGGTTATAACGGTTCATATCACCTTACCGGCGCTT
>NZ_JBDGON010000039.1:0-419 GCF_057751355.1 Salmonella sp. FC25216
TCCTTTCCTGATGGCTCATTTGCTTTTCAATCGCTTCTTTGCTCCACCGTCCCGACTCACTCAGCGCACTGCACGCCATCGCCCGGAAGCCGTGACCGCAGATCTCTTTTCTGGTGTCGTAGCCCATCACGCGCAATGCTTTGTTGATGGTGTTGTCGCTCATGCACTTGTCCTGGTCGTATTCGCCGGGGAAAATAAACGCCAGATGCCCGGAGAGCGCTTCAGTTTGTTTCAGGATCGCCATCGCCTGCTCAGACAATGGAACAATGTGCTGCGTTTTCATCTTTGTACCACGATGAGAGAAGCGCACGTTTTCGATCTGCTCCCGTTCTACCGGGATTATCCAGAGCTTCTGCTGCCAGTCGATCTCACTCCAGCGGGCAAAGCGCAGTTCGCTGGAGCGCACAAAGAACAGCAGC
>NZ_JBDGON010000040.1:0-410 GCF_057751355.1 Salmonella sp. FC25216
TACTCCGCTCAGGGTGCAATTACCCTGCGGCAGAGGAATTTATTGCCAGGGATGCTGACGGCCTGTGCAGCCGAAAAGCAAATCCGGGCAGGATGTCAGAGTGCTGTGTTCGGGCTGGGGCCAGACGTCATTTTTTATACAGATATGGAATGGCTCCCGGCCCACGAAAGGGTGCGGACATTTTGTTTCCACAATTCGAAGCTGTTGCTGCTGCTGGCGCATTGCCGGGCTGGCAATAGCCTGAGGAGAACAATCTGATGACGCAAGAATATGCAGGAATGTCCACCAGACGGGGGCGTACCGGTAAGTACCGGTACAGCACGGGAGCAAAAATATTTTTGATCCTGCTGACGGTATTCACTGTCGCAGCGCTGTTCGGCCTGTACCAGGTCCTGACGTACTGATATGCA
>NZ_JBDGON010000041.1:0-372 GCF_057751355.1 Salmonella sp. FC25216
CATCGATTACATGGTGGCGCGCTACGGCAACTTCGTCACCTACGACCCGCCGCTGACCCCGCTGACGGTGCTGCTGTGGGTGCTGCCGCTGGCCGCCATCGTGGCGGGCGGCTGGATAATCGTCGCCCGCACGCGCCGGCGGGTGCGCCTGCGCCGGGAGCCGCTGCCGGCGGACACCCCGGCACCCGGCGCGCGCGCCGGGTGGGGCGTTTACGTGCCGGGGGCCGTCATCGCGCTGGCGGTCAGCGCCGGCGGCTACGTCCTGACCGGCAGTTATCCGCAGGTGAGGGCCTGGCAGCAGGCGACGGCGCAGGCGCCCGGGCTGCTGGACAGGGCGCTGGACCCGGCGGCGCAGCCGCTGAATGAGGAAGA
>NZ_JBDGON010000042.1:0-354 GCF_057751355.1 Salmonella sp. FC25216
TTGATGTCTGGCAGTTCCCTACTCTCGCATGGGGAGACCCCACACTACCATCGGCGCTACGGCGTTTCACTTCTGAGTTCGGCATGGGGTCAGGTGGGACCACCGCGCTACTGCCGCCAGACAAATTCTTTTTTAAATACCGAACTTTAACCGTATTAAGTGGTGCTGATACCCAGAGTCGAACTGGGGACCTCACCCTTACCAAGGGTGCGCTCTACCAACTGAGCCATATCAGCACACTAAATTTGATGCCTGGCAGTTCCCTACTCTCGCATGGGGAGACCCCACACTACCATCGGCGCTACGGCGTTTCACTTCTGAGTTCGGCATGGGGTCAGGTGGGACCACCGCGCT
>NZ_JBDGON010000043.1:0-330 GCF_057751355.1 Salmonella sp. FC25216
CTAATTTTTCAACATTAGTCGGTTCGGTCCTCCAGTTAGTGTTACCCAACCTTCAACCTGCCCATGGCTAGATCACCGGGTTTCGGGTCTATACCCTGCAACTTAACGCCCAATTAAGACTCGGTTTCCCTTCGGCTCCCCTATGCGGTTAACCTTGCTACAGAATATAAGTCGCTGACCCATTATACAAAAGGTACGCAGTCACCCCCCATAAAGAGAGGCTCCCACTGCTTGTACGTACACGGTTTCAGGTTCTGTTTCACTCCCCTCGCCGGGGTTCTTTTCGCCTTTCCCTCACGGTACTGGTTCACTATCGGTCAGTCAGGAGTA
>NZ_JBDGON010000044.1:0-313 GCF_057751355.1 Salmonella sp. FC25216
TCATTAACGACACACGTTCCGCTGTATTTCCAGACAACGATGAATGCCATATTTCTTTGGCGTAAAATAAATTACTCAGAACGTAACAGAATGATTCTGAATACTGCGGGGTATAACCTGAACGCGCTGTCAGCGTAAATCCGATGCGTTACCTGCCCCGGCTTTTACCAAAGCAATCGGTTGATTGATGTCCGGATTGACGTCCGGCATCCTTATTCTTACCGCATCAGGTAGCGGTACTCCTGCCGGTATATCCCAGCGTTGTTTCAGCGTTTGCTCCGCGAGCCAGACCTGCCTCACGCCGGTCCCCAGC
>NZ_JBDGON010000045.1:0-305 GCF_057751355.1 Salmonella sp. FC25216
CTTTTATCATGGTGTCAGGGAACAGAGATTCATGGGAAACACCTCAGCCAGTACTACCGGTGCTGCCGTCAGTACACCACCACGTCCCTTTATCCGGGCCTTTCCGGTCCCCAAAAATAACCGGGGGCACGCGTTCAGCAACATTGACGATATTCTGGCTCATCTTCAGGGAGAGCCTACCGGACACTGGCTCGTTGGCAGTAACGGGATGTGGCATGGCGGGATTCATATCACCGATGCCACCACGCCGTGGTGCGCCCTGAGTGGGAAAGCACCACAGGAGGTGATGGAGTACCCTGTGCCCG